>NZ_JBIDBG010000019.1:0-113447 GCF_043202855.1 Micromonospora sp. NPDC048063
CCAAACCAATAGGCCTGACCAGTCCCGGGATATAAATCAATTTGGCACTGGCTTATCAAGCACCCTGTTGAGTTCTCAAAGAACAACCACACACCGCCCGGAAACCCCACACCGTGGAGCCCCGACCCGGGGCATTTCGTTCACATCCCCGCCGCTCTCGCGCCGGGCACTTTTACTACGTTACCCGGCGGTTTCCGCCGTGTCAAACCGCTCTGTCGCGACCCGCACCACTTCAACCCAATTTCCGGGCACCATGACCAGACCGGCTTCCACCGTTTCCGATCGCGGCTTCCGACAGACCGGCCGCCGCGGTCTCCCGCGAACTCGCCCGGTTTCCTGCCGGCGTCGAACCTTACCCGGTCGACTCCGCCTCACCAAATCCGCCTCGCGGCGAATCCGGGGCACCGCCCGGTCCCGAACCCGAGGAGTGCAACCCCTCGAACCGGAAGCTCGTTGCCACGCTCCGGCCTCCAGGACTTTCGCCCCGTTTCGTCCGTTCCGCGCTGGCAGAGAGAAAGTTACGCCCCCGGCGGATTGATCGTCAAATCCGCCGGGGGCGTCGCCCGTCACACAGGCACGGGCGTACGGCTAGCTGCGCAGCTCGACCCCGGCGAACGACCGCTTGCCGCGGCGCAACACCAGGTACCGGCCGTGCAGCAGGGCCTCCGGACTCACGGTGGCGTCGGTCTCGGTGACCCGGTTGTTGTTGACGTAGGCACCGCCCTCGGCGATCACCCGGCGGGCCTCCTTCAGGCTCGGGACCAGCCCGGAATCGCGCAGGAGCCCGGCGACGTCGGGCAGCTCGTCGAGGTGGACGAGGCCGGCCTCGGTCAGCGCGGCGCGCAGCGTCGCCGGCGTGAGCTCCTCCAGCGAGCCCCGACCGAAGAGCGCCTGACTGGCGGCGACCACCTGTGCCATCTCCCGCTCGCCGTGCACGAGCGTGGTCAGCTCCTCGGCGAGCGCACGCTGTGCCGCCCGGGCGGCCGGCCGCTCCGCCGTCTCCTTCTCCAGCGCCTCCAGTTCCTCCCGCGAACGGAAGCTGAAGTAGCGCAGGTAGCGGCTCACGTCCCGGTCCTCGACGTTGACCCAGAACTGGTAGAACGCGTACGGGCTGGTCATCTCGGGGTCGAGCCAGATGGCACCGCCCTCGGTCTTGCCGAACTTCGTCCCGTCCGACTTCGTGACCAGCGGGGTGGTGAACGCCTGCACCGGGCCGGCGCCGCGCCGGCGGATGTAGTCCACCCCGGCCGCGATGTTGCCCCACTGGTCGGAGCCGCCGAACTGGAGCTGGCAGCCGTGCCGGCGGTGCAGCTCGAAGAAGTCGTTCGCCTGGAGCAGCTGGTAGCTGAACTCGGTGAAGCTAATCCCGCTCTCCAGCCGCGCCTTGACCACCTCCCGGGCCAGCATCCTGTTGACCGGGAAGTGCTTGCCGACGTCGCGGAGGAACTCGACCACCGACATCTCGCCGGTCCAGTCGAGGTTGTTGACCAGTTGCGCGGCGTTCTCGCCCTCGTACGAGACGAAGGGGGCGAGCTGGTCACGGATCCGGGCCACCCAGCCGGCGACCACCTCGGGCGGGTTGAGGGTCCGCTCGGCGCTCTCCTTCGGGTCGCCGATCTGGCCGGTCGCGCCGCCGACGAGCAGCAGCGGCCGGTGCCCGGCGAGCTGGAGCCGACGGGCCGTGGTGACCTGCATGAGGTGGCCGACGTGCAGGCTCGGCGCGGTCGGGTCGAAACCCACATAGTAGGTGGCGGCACTCCCGTCGAGCAGCGTACGCAGCTCGTCGAGGTTGGTGGAGTCCTGGATCAGGCCGCGCCACCGCAGGTCATCGGTCAGGGAGTCCCGCCCGGGCGGCGGGAGGCTGCTGTCGGTCACGGTCACCCATTCTCCCCCATGACCGGGCACCCGCCGTAGCGGGTTTACGCAGCGGGCGGCGGCGTAGGCTGGCGACGCCATGATCGGGAAGGGGAACGCCGTGGACATGCCGGATCTGACGGGCGGCTTCGTCGCCCTGCTCGGCCTCGAGTTCGACGAGGTCAGCGGGGACCGCGTGGTGATCCGCTGGCAGGTCCGCCCCGAGCTGCACCAGCCGTTCGGGATCCAGCACGGCGGCGTGTACTGCTCGGTGGTCGAGACCGCGGCCAGCGTCGGCGGGTCGGTGTGGCTGGGCGACCGGGGGCGGGTCGTCGGCGTGTCGAACCAGACCGACTTCCTGCGCGCGGTCCGCGACGGCGAGCTGACCGCCGTGGGCACCCCCGTACACCGGGGGCGCAGCCAGCAGCTCTGGCAGGTGGAGATCACCGACGCCGACGCCCAGCTCGTCGCCCGCGGCCAGGTGCGACTGCAGAACCTCTCCCCCGCCTGACCCGCACCCCGGCCAGGGGCGCGGTGGCGACGCTCAGCCGCGGACCTCGTCCAGCACCGGCTCCCCGGCGTCGTCGCGCGGCGGCGCGGCCGGCCGGCGCAGCCGGACGC
Organism: Micromonospora sp. NPDC048063; assembly: GCF_043202855.1. Lineage (NCBI taxonomy): Bacteria > Bacillati > Actinomycetota > Actinomycetes > Micromonosporales > Micromonosporaceae > Micromonospora > Micromonospora sp. NPDC048063. Next base: position 2,476 of record NZ_JBIDBG010000019.1, read on the forward strand.
CGGTGATCGCGCGGTGGTCGATGCGGGCCACCTCCAGCTCCCAGCCGTCCACGGCGACGCTCTCCCCCGCGACGGTGGGGATGTGGCCGAGGCAGGTGAGCACCAGGCCCGCGATGGTGGTGTAGTCGCCGCCGGGGCGGCCGGGCAGCTCGACCCCGACGTCGGTGAGGTCGTGCACCGGGAAGGTGCCGGGGAGCAGCATGGCACCGTCCGGCTCGGTGCGCACGGCACGCACGTCCCGGTCGGTCTCGTCGTAGATCTCCCCGACGATCTCCTCCAGGATGTCCTCGAGGGTGACGATCCCGTCGACCGCCCCCCGCTCGTCGACCACCAGGGCGATGTGCTGACGCTCGGCCTTGAACTGGCGCAGCGCGTCGACCACCGGCAGCGAGTCCGGCAGCAGCATCGGCGGGCGGAGGCACTCGTCGACCGGCCGGTCGTCGCGGACGCCGACGAGGTCGCGCAGGTGGATCACCCCGACCGCGTCGTCCAGGCCGCCGTGCCGGACCACCGGCGCCCGGGAGTGGCCCGTGGCGGCCAGCAGCAGCCGCGCGGCCTCCGCGGTGGTACCGCTGTCGAGCGTGAAGACCTGCAACCGTGGTACGAGCACCGCCTTCAGCTGGCGGTCCGCGATCTCCACCGCCCCGGCGATGATCGTCCGCTGCTCCTTGGTGAAGCCGTGGTTGCCGGAGACGATCTCCCGCAGCTCGTCGGGGCCGATCTCGTCGGGCTCGTGCTCGGGATTGAGCCCGACCAGGCGTACGACCAGGTCGCTGGTGGCGCCGAGGGCCCAGACGGCCGGCCGGGTGAGGGTGGCCAGCAGGTCCAGCGGGCGGGCCACCAGCAGCGCCCACCGCTCGGCGGCCTGCATGGCGATCCGCTTGGGGGCCAGCTCGCCGAAGACCAGGGTGACGAAGGTCAGCGCGAGGGTGACCACCACGATGGCGACGGTCTCCGCGGCGCCGCCCAGCGCGCCGAGCAGCGGCACCAGGGGCCTGGCCAGCGACACCGCCGCGGCGGCCGAGGCCAGGAAGCCGGCGAGGGTGATGCCGATCTGGATGGTGGCCAGGAACCGGTTCGGGTCCTTGGCGAGGCGGGCCAGCACCCGGCCGGCGCGGCTGGTGCGTTCCAGCCGCTGGACCTGGCTGTCCCGCAGCGAGACCAGCGCCATCTCGCTGCCCGCGAAGACCGCGTTGAGGACGACCAGGACACCGACCAGGGCCAGTTGGCTCCAGATGCTCTGCACGCCCGGCTCTCCTCACGCGCCACCGGTGCCCGTCGCACGACCGGCACCGCCGGCCGAAGGACCCGGCCGGCGTAGGCCAGTCTGTGCCCACCGGGCCGGCCGGTGAATCCTCGCCCGGCCGGGGAAGTGGTCAGGCTCGCTCGGCGACCGGCGGGGCCGTCAGGTCGAGCACGTACGAGCGGCCCTCGGGGCGGAAGCCGAGCCGGTGGTAGTAGGGGGCGACCATGCCGGGCGGGGTGACCACCCGGCGGAACCCCCGATCGGTGAAGAGGCGGCTGCGCCGGTAGACGAACTCGCCCGGGGTGAAGTCCCGGAACCGCCGGGTGACGTAGTCGAGGTCGACCTGCGCCACGCCGTCGGGCTCGGCGTGCGACAGCACCACGCCGACCACCTCGTCGGCCCGCAGCACCAGGAAGGCGGAGCGCTCGGCGGGGGTGCCGGGCGGCCAGCGGAAGCCGGGGTTGAAGCGGGCGATGTCCGTGCCGTGGACGCGCAGCGTGTGGGCGAGGAACTGGTCGTCCACGCCGACCTCGACCACCTGGTAGGTCGCCTCGTCGTGGCGGGTGGCGAGCATGGCGCGCAGGTACCAAACGTTGATCACGGCCAGCACGACGTTCAGCCCGACCATCGGCCAGACCTGCACCGCGGCGTTGTAGCCGATCAGGATCAGACACCCGAGCAGGTTCAGGGCACGCAGCCGGAGGATGCGCGTCTGCAGCAACGACCAGACCAGCAGCGCCGAGCCGGTCCAGCCGATGAGTTCCAGCCAGTCCACCCCGCGAGAGTAGTGGTCACCCGGGTCGGCCCGCTCGGTGGGCGCGGGGCCGGGTCAGCGGTCGGCGAGCTCCAGCACCCACTCCTCCACCTCGGCGCCGCGGCCGTTGGCGTACCCCCTGTCCTCGCCCATGACGACGAAGCCGCACTTGCGCAGCACGGCGAGCGAGGCCCGGTTGTCCTTGGCGGCGCGGGCGTGCACGGGCCGCTGGGGCAGCTCGCGCAGCAGGGCGGCGAGCGCGGCGGTGGCGTAGCCCCGGCCCCAGCGGCGCGGGTCGATCCAGTAGCTGACCTCGGTCTTGTCGCCGACCGGGAAGGCGGTCACGTGGCCGACCACCTCGTCGTCGACGACGGCCGTGCGGGCGACGATCCGCTCGTCGGCGCGGACCCGGCGCCAGTGCGCGTCGAACCGCGCCCGGTCGGTCGGGTCCTCCGGGCCGAAGGCGGCCATCCAGTTGGCCTCGACGTCCTGCTCGTGGTCGAAGAAGTGGGGCAGGTCGTCGTCGCGTACGGGGCGCAGGCGCAGGTCGGCGGTCACGGGCCCGAGGATAGGGCCAGGCGGTGACATCGCGGACCTCGCGTCACGTCCGCTCCGCCGCGTTCGCCAGGCCCGGCCGCGCCCCGATAACGCCCAGGGCGGACACGGACGCCCGTCGGTGCGCGATTCGGGCGCGCCGGGCCGGCGCCGCACGGACAATGAGCGGATGACACGAGCGGTACGGGGCAGGCGGGCGGGCGGGCCCGTCGGCACGGCGGCGGGCGCGCGGGCGGCGGGCGCGGCGTCGCTCGGGGCGCTTGCCGTGGGCGCGCTGGCCGTCGGGGCCGTCGCCGTCGGGGCGCTGGCCATCGGTCGGCTGGCGATCCGCCGGGCCGTCGTGCGGGAGTTGCGCATCGGCCGGCTGGAGATCGACGAACTGGTGGTGCGCGAGCGCCCCGCCGGCGACGGGTAGCGGCCCGACGGTTACGCGCGGCTGTCGACCGAGACGTGATGAACTCCGCGCTGGTCGTCGTCCATCCGCTCAGCGATCCCGTCAGCGCCCGCCAGCCGACGAGCCCGGTGGAGAGGTCGTCGGCGGACATCCCTGGTCCCGCCGTCTCCTCTCGCGGATCGTCACGGGACGGCTGTCGGGGCGGTTGCCAGGTCCCGGGCGGCGACCGCCCGCAGCCACTGCTGGGCCAGCAGGGCGTGACCCGGTTGCGTCAGGTGCACGCCGTCCGCCGTCCAGACCTGCTCGTCGGCTGTTCCGGCACCGAACAGGTGGTCCACCGTCACCAACGTCGCGTCGAAGTCGACGGCCAGTTTGCGCACCACGTCGGCCTTCGGCCCGAGGTCTTCGCGCCATGCCCGTTGTCCGTCGTCGAGCGGGATGAGGAAGGGCTCGATCAGGATGACAGCGGCGTCGAGCCGCCGTCGGGTCAGGTCGAGGATGTGCCGGTAGTCGCGTTCGAACTCCTCCACAGTGGTGGGGTCGTCGGCACTGTACCGGCGCCAGGTGTCGTTGATGCCGATCAGCACCGACACCACCTGCGGCGCGAGCCGCAGGCAGTCGTCGTCCCACCTGGCACGCAGGTCGCGGACCCGGTCGCCGCTGACGCCCCGGTTGAGGAAGGTGACGGCGTGCTGCGGGTGCCGGGCGGTGAACCAGGCCGAGGCCATCATGGCGTATCCGCCACCGAGGTCGTCGGACCGCTCGCGGTTGCGTCCCGCGTCGGTGATGCTGTCGCCGATGAACAGCACCCGTCCGCCGGGTGGGATCTCTTCTGTCATCACGAGCCTCCATTGCTTCGCGTGGGTCGGTGCCGGAGCCGGGCAGGGCGATCGTACGCGTGCCCGGCTGAGAGGTCGGCTGGGCAATCGTGGTAGGGGGCCGGTCCGTTCCGCCCACTCCGAACGGTCCCACGGTGGTCAGTCGGTGCGAAGGCCGGCCAGGATCTGCATGGCGTGGCGCTCCCTGGCCGCGAGTTCGGTGAGGAGTACCGAGGCTCGGGTCAGGTGGTCCGGGTCGCCGGTTTCTCCGGCGGCCGTGATGTGGTGGGAGACCTCGGTCCATGACGGGGCGATCTCGGCGTACAGCCGGTGACCGAGGCGGACGTCGTCGTCGTCGACGATCGTGGCGCATTCGGCGAGGAAGTCGCGGTACATGGCGCGAAACAGGGCGCCGCCGGTCCCGCCGCGTTCCATCAGCGTTGCGGCCAGCGGGAGGTCGCGGGACGGGTCGCGGGAGCGGTCGAGCCACCGTGTCACCTGTCGGGCCGCCTTGTCGATGCCTCGATGGCCGAGGTTGGCGATGGGTGGATTGAGGAAGGCGTGTGCGTTGTTGCGGATGGCCGCCCGGATGGCGTGGCCCAGATCGGGCCGGCCGGTGGGGCTGGCGATGGTGTAGGAGAGGTTGCGGGCGGTCATCGGTCCGCGTTCGTTGCGGGCCCGTTCCAGGCTCGTCAGCGTGGTCGTCACGGCGCCGCCCTGCTGAGCGGTGTCGATCAGGTAGGCGCGGGTGTCGTCGTAGCCGTACATCGCGGCGAAGTGGGCCCCGAAGTGGACCTTCGTGCTGAAGTAGTCCAGGTGGTAGGAGTCCAGTTGCAGGCCGACCGGGCGTCCGGCGGTGAGGGCGGCGACCACGTTCTGCCAGGCCTTACGGGGCGAGGCGGTCTCCTGGATGTGCAGCGTCAGGCCCAGCCGGTCGGCCACGGTTCGGGTGATCGTGGTCGGCTTGGTGCGGCCGCCGAGGAACGGAAAGTCCATGCTCTTGGCATCCCAGTAGACGAAGCCCAGACCTTCGCCGAGGCCGAACAGCATGGGCTCGGACAGGTCGACGCCCTCGTGGCGCAGCAGGGCACCGAGCGTGGTGGTCTCGCAGTGCCGACCGGCGGGGAACGCCACGTTCTCAATGATCATTCGGTCTCCTGGTCTGCTGGTCGGGACGGGCCGGACGGGGGTCGGACCGGCCAGGCGATCTCCGTGCGGAGCGCGGCCGTGGGTGTGCCGGGTGCGGGCGACACGAGGTAGCGCTCCTCGGCTGGGCCCGCCAGCGCCCGGTCGTGCTCGGCGATCCAGCGTCCCAGCGACCGGTAGGCGGTCTCCATGTCGTCGTAGCCGCCCTCGTGGACGCTCGCGGCGAGCAGGCAGCCCGGCAGTTCCCCGGGCGCAATCGTCGCGGTCGGCCGGGGCGGGCGCGCCACCGGCGCGAACAGCTCCACCTCCAACTCCGCCGCGTCGAGGTCGTCGCTGAGGTATCGGGTCCCGACCGGCCCCGCCGGGGCGATCCCCTGCGCGGCGAGGCCGGCGAACAGCCGCGCGAACCCGGGCGCCAGCGCCTCGGCCAGTCCGCTCAGCGGGGTACGCACCAGCATGCGGGCGGTGGGCTGGGCATCGCGCCACCGTTCGTACACGTGTAGCCAGCCCGGCACGCGGCCCGGATCGGCCAGCACGGCCCCCAACCGCCCGGCGATCTCGTCGAGCCGGGCCGCCCGCGCGGCCACGCGTTCCCGGTGCCGCTCGATGACGGCGAGGGTCTGCTCCGGGGTTTCGGCCGCCAGGATCTCGGCGATCTCGGGCAACGGCACCTCCAGCTCTCGCAGCCGCCGGACCAGTCCCGCTCGGGGGAACTGGTCGACGCTGTACCGGCGGAAGCCGGTGTCCGGATCGACCGACGCCGGGACGAGCAGACCCAGCCGGTCATAGTTACGCAGCACTCGAATGGACAACCGGGTCGCTCGCGCGAACACCCCGATCGGCATCAACCCCGTCACCGACGCCTCCAACCAGCCTCGCCCCTCCCCCTGGGAGAGGGTCAACCCCGGCCCGGCCCCTGCCGCACCGACCACGGAACGAATCATCATGGAACGGGCCGGGCCGGCCACGTACCGGCGCGCCTCGCGGGCCGCGCGCCGGCAGCTCGACGTCATGTGGGCTGAACCGGTCGGCACGGGTCCGCGCAACGCCCCGCGTCTGGAAGCCCGCTACGGGCGCCGCCGGGTCCTGCTCGTCTCGGGGGCGCTGCGCGCGCTGTGGCCGATCGGCCTGTTCTTCGTGATGCCCGGCGCGGCCGGCGTGGTCCTGGTGATCGCGGTGCTCACCGCGCTGTGGGGCGTTCTGGCCGGGGCCACCGACGTACGCGTCGCGATCGGTGTCGCCGGCGTACTGCTCCTGGCCACGCCGTTCCTGCTCCCGCGCCGCTCCGGCACGCAGTCGCCGGCCACCGGGTCTGCGCGACCGTTCGTCGGCGCTGCTCGATGACCTGCCATTTCCGATCCCTGCCGGACGGGCTCTGGCCCGTCCGGCCGGCTGTTCTCCGGTGGCCGGGCCACGAACCGCCGGCGAGGCGTCAGACGTACGACGCTATGCGCACAGTCAGCGCAGCCGCCGGGCGGTGAACCTGGTCGGCGGCTCCGCGATCGCGTCCTGGGCCGCGATCAGCTGGATCTCCCGGGTGCCCGCCGCGAGGGTCGCCTCGAGTACGGCGAAGACGGAGGCGATGGTGCGTTCCAGTGCCGTCGCGGGCGAGCCCGTCGTCCGCAGGTGCGCGAGGTACAGCGCCGCGGTGACGTCACCGCCGCCGTTCGGGCTGATCGGCAGCAGCGGCGTCGTCACGGCCCAGGCGCCCTCGTCCGAGACGGCCACCACCTCCAGCGACCCCTCCGGCACGTCGCCGTGGAGCACGCTGGTGACCAGGACGTGCCGCGGCCCCGTCTCCCGCACCACGTCGACCGCCTCCAGCAACTCCGTCAACGAGTTCGTCGTACGGCCGGCGAGGAAGTCCAGCTCGAAGTGATTCGGGGTGATGATGTCCGCACGCGGGACGACGACGTCCCGCATGAACTCCGGGATGCCGGGCCGGACGAACATCCCGCGGCCGGCGTCGCCCATCACCGGGTCGCAGCAGTACACGGCATCCGGGTTGGCCGCCTTGACCTCGTCCACCGCGTCGAGGATCACCGCGCCCATCGCCGGGTCGCCCTGGTAGCCCGACAACACCGCGTCAGCGCTGCCGAGGACCCCTCGGTCCGCGATGCCCGCGATCACCTCGGCCACGTCGGCCGGCGCCAGCAGCGGCCCTCGCCACGCGCCGTACCCGGTGTGGTTGGAGAAATGGACCGTCAGGACCGGCCAGACCTCGTGCCCGAGCCGCTGAAGTGGAAAGGCCGCCGCCGAGTTGCCGACGTAGCCGTAGGCGACCGAAGACTGGATGGACAGGATCTTCACCGGCTCATCATGCCGGTTCCCGCCGGTGCCACCCGTACTGCCCACCGTTTCTGTCGGGTGACCCACTCCGGGCCTTCCGTCATAGCGGAATCGCGGGTACCGGTCGGCCACCCCATCGGGGGCGGCTCCGGCCGGGCGGGTCGCCGGCGTGGCCGCGCCGACAGGTCACGGCTCGTCGATCAGCTCGGCCAGAGCGGCGTCGCCCTGGGCGATGACCGGGCCGCCGGGATAGGCGACGACCATGATCCGGCGGCAGCCGTCGAGTTCGACGTACGTCTGCGGGTCGCCACCGGCCACGGACCACAGCAGCGCGAAGCGGCTGGCGTGTGTGCGGCACGCCTCCGCCGGGCCGGCAGCCCGCAGAGCCTGCTCGATCGCCGTCCGACGGTCCGCCGGCAGCACCGTCCCGTGCGCGAACTCGCCGGCCGGCTTGCCGTTCCCCCGCTCACTCTTCGGCACGTCGTAGACGCAGAGGCGGACCTGCTGCCCGGCGGGGAACGGCCTCGGCAGCGCTCCGCGGCGGGCGTCCGGGTTCGCCGTCGTCTCCACCGAGACCATGTCGGCCCAGCGCTGGCTGCAACCGGCCGCGGCGGCCTCGGCCGACTCGATCTCGGCGACCGCCCGGGTCGCCACGGTGGTCAGCGGCAGCGCGTCGAGGGCTGCGCGTACCTCGGCCCGCAGCTTTCGGCACGGGTCGAGGGGTATCCCGGGCCGCATCCACCGGCCGTCGGCGTCGACGACCGCCAGCCAGGGCGCCAACGGCATCTCCGACGTGCATGGCCCGTCGGTGCGCGGCTCGTCCGGCAGGCGGAGTGCGGCGACGAGGGCGGCGACGTCGTCGCTACGACGTTCCGTCGCCACCATGTCCTCACCTCCGTCGACGCGTCGCTGCGGCTCGTGTCCGCAGATGACGACCGCGGCCGGGGTGAGGTCGCCACCGAGGCGGGGCAGGACGGCCGCGTCCCTGGCGGTGATCGTGAATCCTGGCGTGGCCATCTCTGGTGCCGCCTCGGCGCACGAGGTCCACCGCCCCTGTCCGCCGGAATCGCCGGACGGGACTCCCTGGGTCGAGTCCGTCCGCGCCGCGGCACAGCCGGTCAGCGCCACTCCGACGAGCGCGACCAGTATTCCCCTGCCAACCGTCCGCATGCGTACCGCCTCTCCCGCGTCTGACCGCTGAGACGGGTGGCGGCATGCTTCGGTTCCCATGGTCGGTCACCGAACCGGCGTCCTCCCGCCGATCCGTCCAAGCCCCGCGCGCCGCCGACAGCCGGTGGCCTGACCAGCGCGGACGCGCCAGGCGGCGCCGGGTCGTCGGCCCGTACGCCAGGCCACCGACTCATGAGCGGAGGAACGCCGGTGTCCGCCGGTTTCCAGGACCGCGCCTGCCCCTGGGCGCCTCGCCGATCATGATCGCCCTGGCCCTGGTGACCGTCCTCGTCGCGCCAGCGACGGCAGCACCCGTGGCGGCTCAGGCCGCTACATCGTCTCCAGTTCCCGTCCCCTGGTCTCGCGGACGAAGCGTCGGACGAAGACGAGGGCGAAGGCCGCGAAGGCGGTGTATATGCCGTAGGTGAGTGGGAGGCTGACGTAGGCGAGGCTCGGAAAGGTGATGGTCACCAGCCAGTTGGCGATCCACTGCGCGGACCCCGCCACCGCGACCGCGGTGACGCGGATGCGGTTGTTGAACATCTCGCCGAGCAGCACCCACAGTGTCGGTCCCCAACTTGCCGCGAAGAACACCACGTAGAGGTTGGCCGCGAGAAGGGCGACGACATCCACGCCGGGAGGGAGAGTGAGGCTCTCCCCGGTGCCGGAGGCGCGGCTGAAGCACCAGGCGAGGGTCCCCAGGGTGACGACCATGCCGGCAGCACCGACGGTGAGCAACGGCTTGCGACCGACCCGGTCGATGAGGGCGATCGCGAGGAAGGTGCCGGCGATGTTGATGACGCTCGTGATCACGCTCGTCACCAAGGCCTCATTCTCGGTGAAGCCGACGGCGCGCCAGAGCGTGGTGGAGTAGTAGAAGATGACGTTGATGCCGACGAACTGCTGCAGCGCCGCCAGAATGATCCCGGTCCAGACGATCGGCAACAGCCCGAAGCGGCGGTCACGAGCCGTGGCGCCGCGCAGGTCGGACAGGTCTATCGTCTCCTTCGTGCCGGCTAGTGATCGCTCGATCTCGCGCAGCCGCACACCGTCACCGACATACCGTTCCAGCACCTCACGGGCCTGCTCGCCGCGGCGGCGCCGGACCAGATAGCGCGGTGACTCGGGGATCCGCAGCGCCAGGGCAAGGTAGACCGCTGCGGGGACGGCGGCCGAGGCGAACATCCACCGCCATGCCTCGCCACCCCATGGAACGTCCTTGCTGGCACCCCCGGCCGAGGCTGCCAGGGCGTAGTCGGCAAGCAGCGCGGCGAAGATCCCGGTCACGATGGCAAGTTGTTGCAGCGAGCCGAATCGGCCTCGTTTTTCCGCAGGAGCGATCTCGGCGATGTAGGCGGGCACGATCACGCTGGCCGCCCCGACCGCCATGCCGGCAACGGCCCGCCAGACGGTGAGGCTGATCGGGCCTACCGCCAACGCCGATCCGACTGCGCTGACCGCGAACACGATCGCGGTGATGAGCATGATCCGCACCCGGCCGATCCGATCCGACAGTGGTCCGGCGAACCACGCGCCGACCGCACTGCCGAGCAGCGCCGTGGAGACCGCCGCCCCCAGGACCAGGGAGGACAGGTGAAACCTGGCTTGCACGGCATCCACGGTGCCGTTGACCACCGCCGTGTCGTAACCGAAGAGGAAGCCTCCGACCGCTGCGGCCGCGGCGATCGACAGCGCGCCGCCTCGTTTCTCGGGTGGGGTCTTGGCGGCATCATCGCCGGACGCAGGGCCCCCTTGATCCACGCTGCCCATATTGCCCGATTTGAACCATTCTTGCCCGAGGTTATGCCTGAGTTGGCTGTGGTGCCGCTGCCGAGACGGCCTGATCGACTCGGGACTCGCCGTTGAACGCCGCCCGCCACTCGGCATAGCATCGCGACATCGGTGTCGCGACCCCGGCGGCGGCCACGGCCGTACGGGCTGAAACGTCGACTCTTCACGGAAGGGACGACGGCGTGCACCCGACGCTACGACGGCTGGACGACCTCGCGGCCTACCTCGCCACCCTGCCGGACACGGTGGCCCTGCTCGGTCTCGGTTCCGCGGGGGACGAACACGATCGGTTCGACGCACACTCCGACCTGGACTTCTTCCTGGTCGTCGCCGACGGCGCCGTGCCACGCTACGTCGACTCGATCGACTGGCTCGCGGTGCCCTGCCCGGTGGCGTACAGCTTCGCCAACGACCGCCGCGGTCGCAAGGCGCTCTACGCCGACGGGATCTTCGTCGAGTACGCGGTCTTCACCGTCGACGAGTTGACCCGGCTGCCCTATGCCGGCGCCCGAGTCGTCTGGCAGCATCCCGACGCGCCCGCCGGGCTCGCCGAGAGCGGGCAGCCCTCGGTCCCCCCGCCGTACGACACGCCCGACTTCCACCTCAACGAGGCGCTGACCAACCTCTACGTCGGCCTGCACCGCGAGCTGCGTGGCGAACGGCTGTCCGCGTCGCGGTTCATCCAGTCGTACGCCGTGGACCGGGTGATCGCCCTGCTCCGGCTCACCTCCCCCGGCATCCCGCACCGGCGCGACCCGTTCGATCCTGCCCGGCGGGTGGAACAGGCGTATCCGGCGGAGGCGTTGCCGTTGGCCGCGATGGTGCCCGGCTACCGGGCGAACCGTGCGGCCGCCCGGGTCACCCTGGAATGGCTGGAGGCGCGGTTCCCGGTGGACCCGGTGATCGCCGCCGCCATCCGGAACCTGTTGACCACCTCGGCAAGCTGACCGAAGGTGGGATCCGGCGGGCCGGCGGCGAACGCGTTCGACGCAGCGATTAGTCTGCGCGGGTGCGGGAGGCGATGTCCGGGAGCAACCTCGATGGCTGACGCAGACGACGTCCGTCGCCTGGCACTGGCGCTGCCTCACGTGGCCGAGATCGACAGTGACGGCTTCGACTTCCGGGTGGCCGACAAGGGTTTCGTCTGGTCCTACCCCGAGCGCAGGCCCGGTGCGCCGCGCCTCATCCGCACCGACATCGCGGTGCTGTACGTCGGCGACGAAGCGGAGAAGCAGGCGTTGCTCCTCGGCGAGCCCGAGGTCTTCTTCACCACGCCCGCGTACGACGGGCTGCCCCTGGTCATGCTGCGCCTGGCGCAGGTGACCGTCGACCGCCTGACGGAACTCGTCACCGACGCGTGGCGCATGCGCGCCCCGGACTCGCTCGCCGGCGACCTCGACGACACGGATTCGTCGAGCCCAGACCTGAGAAAGGCCGCCCAGGAGGCCAGGTAGCACTGGCCCCAATGCCGCAGGCGGAGCCTGCGCAACGCTGCGCGACCGCTCGGCGATCCGCCAGGTTTAGGTTGATCAACTTCGGGTACGTCTGCCGGCAGGCGAGTTTGACCCGTGGCCGAGGGGCAGCACGGGTCCGCCAGCCCGGCGTACGACCGGAGAGCGGAGCGAAAGGCAGGTCACTCGGTGGTGAATTCGTCCCTGAGGCCGACCATGTTCAGGACGGCGACGGTGATCCGGGACGGCCTGCGTACGACCAGCGAGCAGCCCCGTGCGGCGACTCGCCGGCGCACGGTCAGCAGCGCGGTGATCCCGGCCGCGCAGAAGAAGCTCACCCCGCTCAGGTCGAGCACCAGCACCGGAAGCGGTCGGCCGGACGTCACCCGGTCCACGAGGTCGACGAGCAGGTCCACGGTGCCCATGTCGATGGGCCCGCGGACCTCCACCACCGTCACCGGGCCCTCCGCGACGACCGCGAGGGACAGGATGGACTGGCGGGTGATTTCCGACGGTGCCGGGTGCGGCGCCTGATGGACGGACATGAGCTGCTCCTCGGTGAGGATGTCCGGACCGGGTCGGTGCTCGGCCCACCGTCGGTGGGCGGCACTGGTCCTGGGCTCATGTCCGAACCCACGTCGACCCTAGCGGCGTCCCGTCCGATGCGCACCCCCCTCGTCCGAGCGCGTGCGCTCGTTGATCAGACACACCCGACCGGCGCTCCTCAGGGAGCGGGCCAGGACGGTACGTCACTTCAGTGGGAACCCACGGACACGGTTTCAGGAGGTAGCGGTGGTGTCCGATGCTGCTGATTCGCACCTGGCCTCGGCGTACGGCCGGCTGCTCGCCCTGCTCGTCGACTCGCCTCACGTCGACGTGTTCCTCGACCAGGTCGTCCGGGTCGCGGCCGAGGTCGTCACCCCCGCCGTGGCCTGCGGGCTGACGGTGCGCCGGGACGGTGGCGACTTCACCGTCGCCGCCAGCGACGACCTCGCCGCCCAGGCCGACGAGATCCAGTACGGCGCCGACGAGGGTCCCTGCCTCCAGGCCCTGCGCAGTGGACGGGCCGTCGAGGTCGTCGACCTGCGCGAGGACGGCCGCTGGTGCCGCTACCGGGAACACGCGCTCCGGCTCGGCATTGTCAGCTCGCTGTCACTGCCGATGACGGTCGACGGCGAGACCGTCGGCGCGTTGAACCTGTACGGCACCGATCCCGCCGCCTTCGATGAGCGGGCACGCCGGCAGGCCGTGACGTTCACCGACCAGGCAACAGCCGCGCTGACCGTCATGCTCCGCCAGGCCGACCAGGCACTACTGCATCGGCAACTCACCGACGCGATGGCCTCCCGCAGCGTCATCGACCAGGCCCTCGGTGTGCTGATGGGCCAGCAGCGATGCACCGCCGCGGAGGCTTTCGCCCTGCTCCGGCAGGCGTCCCAGCACCGTAACCGCAAACTGCGTGACGTCGCCGCGGAGATCATCAAGCAGGTGACCGGCACGTCCCCGCAGCCGGCTCCCGGATTCGTGGCGCCCCGCCCGCACACCTGACCGCGCAGGGCGGCAGGTTCGGCAGCACGGCCAGGGGGCGGCTGACCGATCAGCCCGGTGGCCGGCCCTGGTCGACAGCCGCATCGGTCGTCATCCGGCGGCCCCGGCGCACTCAGCAGATGGGCTGTTGCCGGCATGGACGGCCACGCCGCCGACGACCGTGGCGAGCAGCCCGGGTTCCGCCTGCCGTGGCGGGCCGTCGGGTCCGCGGACGAGCACGAGGTCGGCCCGAGCCCCCACGGCGACGACTCCCCGCTCGGCTGATCCGAGCAGCCGCGCCGGCACGGTCGACGCCATCGACCACACCTCGGCGAGACCGAAGCTGGTCTGCCGCAGCGCCCACCGGACGCAGTCGAACAGCGAACGGCCGCTGCCGGCCAGCAAGTCGGTGCCGGTCAGGCTGAGCCGGCCGTCGGCGTCCACGGTGACCGAGCCGCCGACCGGGGTGTGGTACTCGCCGGGCGGGCAGCCGGCGAGGGCCGCCGAATCGCTGACCAGGACCGAGCGTTCGACGCCCTTCGCCCGCACCATGGCGGTGAACGTGTCAGCGGGGAGGTGGTGACCGTCGGCGATGAAGCTCGCGGTCAGGGCCTCCTCCGCCAGTTGCGCCCACAGGTGGTTGGGATGCCGCGGCAGGACGGCGTGCGACCCGTTGCCGAGGTGGGTGGAGAGCCGTGCTCCCGCGTGGACCGCCGCCCGCACCTGCTCGGGTGTGGCGGCGGTGTGTCCCAGGCCGACGACGATCCCGGCCTCGGTGGCGGCGCGGACGTACCGCGTCGCGCCCGGCCGTTCGGGCGCCAGCGTGACGAGGCGTACCAGGCCCGGGGCGACGTCGAGCCACTGCGTGAGCTCCCGCGGGTCCGGGTCGCGGACGTGCTGCCGGTCGTGCGCGCCACGGGGGCCGTCCGCGTCGGCCAGGTAGGGGCCTTCGACGTGTACGCCGACGACGACGTCGGCGACGAGGGGGTCGCTCGCGCGGGCGGCGGCTATCACGTCGAGGGCGGAGAGGATCTTCTCCTGGCTGGCCGTGATGATCGTGGGGCAGTACGACGTGACGCCCCGGCGGCACAGCGACCGGGTCAACTCGACCACGGTGGCGACCGAAACGTCGTCGGCGTTGACGTCCGCGCCGGCGAATCCGTTGACCTGCAGGTCCACCAGCCCGGGAAGGATCGTGGGCTGGTCCGGCGTCGGCTCGGTCTCCTCGATGGACGAGATGCGGTCGCCGGAGATCCGCAGCCGTACGGGGCGACCGTCGGCGAGCCGGCCCTCGATGCGCGTCTGCTGCCCCGGTGGGATCACGTCAGCTCGTCCAGGCCGCTCGCGGCCGCCGCGTCGGCGTGCACCGACACCGATCGGTGCGTCCGGAGCGCGCTCGCGGGGCAGGCCGGGCCGATGGGTCCGGTCAGGGCGAGCCTCAGCGCGGCCGCCTTGTGCCGGCCGTGCACGGTGACGACGATCGAGTTCGCGCTCAGCAGCGTCGGCACGGTCAAGGTGACCGCCTGGGCCGGCACGTCCTCCAGGCGGGCGAACAACCCCTCGTCGACCTGCTGTTGACGCGAGACCGGGTCGAGTTCGACCACTCGCACGGCGGCCGGGTCGTCGAAGCGGGCGGCGTCGGGCTCGTTGAAGGCGATGTGTCCGTTCACGCCGATGCCCATGCAGGTGAGGTCGATCGGGCCCTGCGCCAGCAGCGTGGCGTAGCGGACGGCCTCGGTGACCGGGTCCGCTTCGGGCCGCAGTCGCGCGAACGACCCGAGCCCGGCGACCGACAACCGCTCCTGCAACCACTGCCCGAACGCCTGGGGATGCGTCTGCGGAAGTCCCACGTACTCGTCCATGTGGAAGGCGTGCACCCGGGACCAGTCGATCGAGGCATCGCGTACCAGCGCCGCGAGCATCTCCTGCTGCGAGGGCGCCGCCGCCAGCACGATCCGGGCGCTGCCACGGGACGCGATCGCGCCACGGATGACGTCTGCGGCGACGCGTGCGGCGCCGGCGCCGGCGCCAGCTGGATCCGCTGTCACGTGCAGGGTCACGTCGTCCGCGCTCAGCCCCGCCGGCATGCCCATTCCGTCTCCTCAGGCTCTGCAATCGGTTGCACAGACCCTAACGACGAAGCGTCGGCGGGTCAACACGTTGCGGCGGCGGTCAGGCGGCGGGACCGGTCGAGGCGCGGAGGGTGAGCTCGCCGTCGAGGCGGATCTCCGCGGTCGGCTCACCCGAGCCGCAGCGCTGCAGCAGTTCCACGGCCACGTGTCCCAGCCGCTGCACCGGGGCCGTCACGGTCGTCAGGCGGGGCGTGACGGTACGCGCCAGCAGCACGTCGTCGCAGCCGATCACGCTGCGCTCCTCCGGCACCCGCACCCCGGCGTCGGCAAGTCCCGCCAGGACGCCACACGCCATCAGGTCGTCGAACGCGAAGGTGGCGGTGCAGTCGGTGTCCAGCAGCGCCCTCGCCGCCGCCAGCCCGCCCTCGAAGGACGCCGCGAAGGGCCCGAGGTCGACCAGCGTGACGTCGGACCGGACCGCCCACGCGTGGATCGCGTCGGCCCGCTGACGCGCCGCCCACGAGGCGGAGGGACCGCGCATCATGGCGACCCGGCGGTGACCGAGCTGCTCCAGGTGCCGGCCGGCGGCCCGCAGGGCGCGCGTGTTGTCGCAGGTCACGCCCGGCAACCCCCGGATCCGCCGGTTGATGACGACGCACGGCAGGTCGTTCACCCTGTCCTTGAGCCCGGACGAGGACCGGGGCGACGCCAGCAGCAGGCCGTCGACCTGGCCGGCGAGGTGACGGATGAGCTGGGGCTCCGCGGCGGCTCTCTCCTCCGTGTCGACGAGCAGCACGGAGGAGTCCAGCTTGTCGGCCGCCTGCTGGATGGCCCGGACCAGGGGCGGGAAGAAGGGGTTGGTGATGTCCGGGACGAGCAGCCCGATCAGGCCCGTCCGCCCGGTCACCAGGCCGCGCGCGGCCTTGTTGGGCTGGTAGCCCACCTCGCGGGCCGCGGCGTGGATGCGTTCCCGGAGCTCGGCGTTGACCACGTGCGGCCGGCTGAAGGCACGCGAGACGGTCGACGCGGACACGCCACACGCCTCTGCGATCGAGTAGATCGTCGGCCGCTTCATTCGGTCCTCCTGTTTCGGGTGTCGCCGCGCTCGCTGAATGTGAAGCGTGCCGCTACTCTAGCCACCGACACGGCATGCAAGCGATTGCACCAGGAGGGGTCGGATGACGTCTGAGGCCCGGGTCCAACTCGAGAACGTGATCCTGCCCTTCTGGCTGCGCCACGGCGTCGACGAGCGGCGGGGCGGCTTCCACACCTGCTTCGACAACCGCGGCCGCCGGCTCGTCTCCACCGAGAAGTTCACCTGGTCGCAGGGGCGGTTCGTGTGGCTGCTCGCGCGAGCGGCCCGGCTGGCCACGGACGGGCTGCTGGACGTCGACGCCGACCGCCTGGTGGCACTGGCCGAACGCGGTGCCCGGTTCCTCGCCGACCATGTGATCCGACCCGACGGCACCTGCCACTTCGTGGTCACCACGGACGGCACCCCCACCCACGGTCCGGCCGGCGAGACGCACAGCGTCTACGCGGACTGCTTCGTCGTGATGGGACTGGCCGAACTGGCCCGCACGACCGGGTCGACGGCGTGGCTGGAGGTCGCCGAGCCGCTGCTGTCCCGGGCGACCGCGGACATCCGGGCGAACCGCGCGGCGACGCCGCCGTACGCCGTCCCCGACGGGCACGCCGCCTTCGGCCCCCGGATGATCCTGCTCAACACCCGCCTGGAACACGCGCGGGCCCTGCTCCACCTCGACCGGATGACCTCGGACACGCTGGCCGACCTCGCCGCCGACCGCGACGCCATGCTCCGCCACCGCACGCCCGACGGCACCTTCCGGGAGATGATTCCCGACCGGCCCGACGACACGTCCCTCGTCGCCCGGCACCGGGTTCCCGGGCACGCCCTCGAAGGCGTCTGGGTCGCCCTGGAGGCGGGTGACCTCCTCGGCGAGAGCGACGAGGTCACCGACGCCGAGCTGCTGACCAGCATCGAGGCCCTCTGCGCATCGGCCTGGGACAGCCGGCACGGGGGGCTCTTCCGCTACGTCGACGCCGAGGGCGCCACGGAGCCGCGCGGCACCGGGGGCGACACGCCCTACGAGAGGCTGGTCCGTTCGACCTGGAGCACGAAGCTGTGGTGGGTGCACACCGAGGCGGCGTACACCACCGCGCTGGCCGCACGCCGCTACGGCGACCGCGACGCCGGTCGGTGGGCGGAGCTGATCTGGGACTACACCCTCGCGACGTTCCCCGGCCGGGACGAGGGCGAGGAGTGGGTCCAGATCCGCGACCGCGGCGGACGCCCGCTGGACCAGGTCGTGGCGTTGCCGGTCAAGGACCCCTTCCACATCGCCCGGAACCTCATGCAACTGGTCGAACTCGGTGCCGAGGTGCGGAGTTGACAGCCACCGCTGACACCGACATCACCGTCCGCGACGCCCGGGTCCGCTTCCGGGAGATCGACCTGGACCAGCCGTTCATGATCAGCGGTCGCGCCATCACCTGGTTCACCCTCGCCCTGGTCGACGTGGTCGCCACGAACCGCCGCGGCGAGGCCGCGACCGGCCGGGGTGCTTCGGTGCTCTCTGTCCCGTGGGCTTGGCCGACATCGCGGCTGGACGTCAGAGGACGGGACGCCGCCCTGCGCCGCCTCACCGAGCGGTTCGCGCACGCCGCGCTGGGTGCCGAGCCGGCCGACCCCGTCGGCATGTGGCTCCGGCTGCACGGGACGGTGGCCGACACCAGTGCCGCCGTCGAGGACGCCCCGATACCCCGGCTGGCGGCGCTGCTGTGCCTCGGCGCGGTCGACAACGCCCTGCACGACGCGTGGGCACGCGCGGCGGGCCGCCCGGCGCACACCATGTACACCCGCGACCACCTCGCCCACGACCTCGGCGCGTGCGTGGATCCGACGTTGGCCGGCCGCTACCCGGGTGAGTTCCTGACCGCACCGCGCCGGCGGCTGCCGGTCCAGCACGTGGTCGGCACCTCCGACCCGCTGCGGCCCGGCGACGCCGGTCGCGAGTGGTCGCTCGAGGAGTGGCTGCGCCGGGACGGCGTACGCCATGTGAAGATCAAGGTGACGGGTCGCGATCCCGACGCCGACGCGCGGCGGATCGCAGACGTGCATCGGGTGGCATCGGCCCGGACGGCCGACGTGATGCTGTCGGTGGACCCCAACGAGGGCTACCCCGGGCCGGCGGCACTCGGAGCGATGCTGGACGCCCTGGCGGCGACGGCACCCGACGCCTTCCAGGCCGTGGCCTTCGTCGAGCAGCCCTGGCCCCGGGACAGCAACCCGGATCCGGCCGCCGTGCGGGAGCAGAGCCGGCGCAGGCCCGTACTGATGGACGAGAGCCTGCACGACCCGGCGCAACTTCGCCACGTGCGGAGCGACGGCTGGTCGGGAGTCGTGGTGAAGGCCGGCAAGGGCCAGACGCCCGCCCTGCTCACGTACGCCTTCGCCCGCGCTCGCGGGCTCTTCGTGACGATGCAGGACCTCACGGCGGTGGACGCGGCCCTCGCCCACTCGGCCCGCCTGGCGAGCGTGTTCGACCTCTCCGCCCCGCATCTGGAGTACAACAGCCGCCAGTACGCGCCGACCGGCAACCGCGACCTCGCCGGTCGGCAGCCGTCCCTGGTCACCGTCGACGACGGCGTGGTCGTCCTCGACCAACCAGCACCCGGCATCTACTGACGCCGCACCGACCGCGATCCCGAGGAGGACCACATGACCCGCGTCGCCCTGCTGCCGCCGGACGAGAGACCCAACACCCGTGGCTACGCGGTCGCCATCGGGGCGTGCGCCGGGTTGGACGTCGTCACCCCACCTCCCGCCGCCATGCCGTCGTTCCGGCGGCCGGCGGACACCGCAGCCCTGGCGCGGTGGCTCCGGGAGATCTCCACGGAGGTCGACCACGTCGTCGTCTCCCTGGAGTTGCTCGTCCACGGTGGGCTGATCCCGTCGCGCAACACCGACGACCGGATCGGGCAGGTGCTGCCCCGCCTCGACGTCCTACGCGAGATCGACGTGCCGGTCACCGCCTTCGGCGTGGTGACCCGACTGCCGTCGTACGACAACGCCGCCCGCTCCCGCCAGGAACCGGCCTACTGGGCCACGCACGGCGCGCGGCTCGGCGCGTTGTCGACCGTCTGGGACGCGCACGACCTGGGCGAGGCGACGGCCGAGGCGGTCGCCGCCGCTCGTGGGCAGGTGCCCGACGCCTACGTGACCGACCTGGTGCGCCGGCGCGCGCGCAACCACGCCGTGCTGCTGGCCGCGTTGGAGATGGCCTCCGACGGGGTCCTGGACACCCTCGTGATCTCGTCCGACGACACCGCGCCGCGGGGGCTGCCGGCGGCGGAGCGGCGACAGTTGCAGCGCTGGATCGAGCGGCTCGGCGTCGACGTCCTCACCTACCCCGGCGCCGACGAGGTGCCCAGCGTGCTCGTGGCGCGCGTGGCGGCTCAGGTCCGGGGAATCACCCCGAAGATCGCCGTCGACTGCCCGGACGCGGACGGCCTGGACCGGATCGCCCCGTACGAGGACCGGCCCGTGCGGCTCGGCCTCGCCAACCAGGTTCGTGCCCTCGGAGCCGTGGAGGTCGCGGACGCCGACGAGGCCGACCTGGTGGTCGTCGTGCACCCGCCGGCGCCGGAGCCCGGCGACTGGGTGCTCGACCCACCCGACGCGTCCGCCGACACCGGCTGGACGGCCGTGGCGGACGCGGTCGCGGCCCACGTCGCCGCGGGGCGCCGGGTGGCCGTGGCGGACATCCGCTTCGCCAACGGCAGCGACCCCCAGTTGCTCGCCGGGCTCGACGACCGGGGCCTGCTGGGCCGGCTCGTGTCCTACGGCGGCTGGAACACCGCGGGCAACACGATCGGCACCACCCTCGCCGCCGGTGTCACGCCGGCGCTGTCGGTCACCCCGCGCTCGCAGGACGCCCGCGACCGGTTCCTCGCCCGCAAGATCATCGAGGACGGGCACTACCTGCCGGTCGTGCGGCGACGCCTGCAACAGGAGGCGACGCGGCGGGGACTGACCGACCCACCGCTCGACGAGCTGCCCGACGTGCACGCGCGGATCACGCGGGATCTGCACCGGTGGGCGACCGGCACCCGGACGCTGTCCGGCTGGACCGTGACGAACGCGCGGCTGCCCTGGTCGTACACCTTCACCGTCGACTTCGACCTGACGCCGCCGTCACATGCCGGCGCACTGCCCCAGGCTGTCGCCGGTGACGCTGTTGGGCTCGCCCCGGTCGGTCGGGTCGCTGTCGTTCCCGGTGCAGGTCAGTGATCCCGAGATCCGGTTGCCCGACAGCACCACCCAGCCGCCGGTGCCGGCCACGCTCACCGCGCCGCGGACCTGGGCCCGGCGGAGCCACACGGCGCGCGCGTGGTCGGCCTCCACCCCGCCCTGCAGCTGTGAATCCTCCACGAGTACGCCCGCGCCGGGGCCTACGACGATGTCGCCCCGGACGTCGGCGTTCCGGACACAGGTCGTCCCGGCCGCGACCGCGAGGTCGCCGTGGTGCGTTCCGGTGACCGTCCGGTCGCAGGCGGGCGCCACGGGCTCCGGCACCCACCGGTACAGGGTGCTGCCCCGGTTGTAGTAGTAGGTGCCGTTGCGGTCGATGGCCAGGTTCTGCGTCCCGCTCTGCAGGACCGTCATCTCCAGAGTCGCGGGGTCGATCTCGAAGAGCCGGCCGGTCGAGGTGCCGACGAGCTTCCCGTGGTGCCAGAAGAGCTCCCGGCCGGTCGCGTAGATCTTGCTGTCGTCCACGCCGAAGTAGGTCTTGCGGAGCACCACCGTGCGGGTGTCCGGGTCGAACTTGAACAGCGCGTTCGCGGTGAAGCCCCACAGGTTGCCGTCGTCGTCGAAGGTGAGGGCCGAGACGTTCTCCTCCCCCGGGACGGGCACGGTCTCGAACACCACCTTCCCGGTCGCCGGGTCGAAGACGAACAGCTTGCCCTCGCGGGTGGTCGGTTCGATGCCGATGCCGCCCCAGATGCCGGTGCCGCCGTAGACGAGGCCGTCCCGGTAGGCCAGGGCGAGCGGGGTCTGGTCCTTGACGACGTCGCGGAACACCCGCAGGTCACCGGTCGACGGGTTGAACAGGGACAGCGCTCCGCCGAGCTGCCCGTAGTCCGGCATCGAGCCGATGGCCACGACGTCACCGGCGCTGACCCAGCCGAGTGGTCGATCCTGGTGACTGCCCAGCGAGACGACCCGGTCGCGGTCCGTCACCGGGTTCGTCGCCGGATCCCACGGCCGGGTGGTGTCGTAGGCGTAGATCCGCGCACCGGGATAGGTGCCGAAGACGAGATGGTCGCCGTGGGCGACGAGCCCCTCGGTCTGTCCGACACCGTTGAGCGGCTCGGTCGCGCCGCTGTCCACGTCCACCCGGGCGATCCCCGGCGGGGATCCGTACCCGCCGACGTAGACGTCGCCGCGCGGGCCGGTCGCCATCGACCGGATCAGGAACGGCGTCAGCTCCGCGTCGCCGCGTACCGCGGCCGTCCGCCCGGTGGCGGGGTTCCAGGCGTGGAAGATCGACTTGCTGGTCGCGGTCACCACGGAGGTGCCGGGGAACCCGTCGGTGCCCAACTCCATCAGGGCCCAGCCACGGGCCGCGGATCCCTGGAGGTTCATGGAGATCCGGCGCTGCTGCCGGGTGTCGAGGTCGTAGGCGATCACCGCACCGTCGATCGGCGCGATCAGCGCCTCGCGCCGGCGCACGCCGCTGTCCTCGGTGCTCACCTCGGGAGACACGGCCAGACCCACGACCTGGGGTACGACGTCCACCCACGCCTGCTCGGCCAGCGAGTAGACGAGCAGGTCGATCGAGGGCGTCGGCCGGGCGAAGAGCAGCCCGCCGGAGACGGTCACGTCGTAGAGGAAGGTGTCGGCGTCGTGCCCGGGTGGCAGCGGGATCTCCCGGATCTCGCCGGTGTGCGTGTCGAGGCGGGTGAGGCTGGCCCGCAGCGCGCCGCCACCGGCGTACACGTACCGACCGTCGGAGTCGATGCTGCGCACGTAGATGTTGCCGTCGACCTGCACCCCGTAGTCCTGCCACTGCCCCGTGGCGGGGTCGTAGGCGATCACCTTGCCGTCGGGATAGGTGCCCCACACCGGCCGGCCGCGGTCGTCGAGGGTCGCCGACCACAGGTGCGTCTGACCGAACGGCGCGGTGGCGACGAGTTCGAGGGTGAGGTCGTCCGGGTCGAACCGCCACACCTCCCCCTTGGTCTGGGTGCCGATGTAGATGTCGCGGTCCGGGGTCGTGACGAACGACCAGGACATGATCACGTTCGGCATCGTCCGGCTCATCAACCGCGCACCGGTCACGATGTCCACCGCGCTGAACGTCGAGGGACTGCCACCGCCGATGACCACCCCGATGTCCCGTCCGGCCGAGTCGGTGGTGTAGCCCGCCCCGGCGTTGGTGATGCCGGCGATCGGCTCGCCCAGATCCTGCTCGACACCGGCCGGCGGCTGTGGACCGGGGCCGGTGGCGGCGAACGCGACCGAGTCGACGAGGCCGTCGACGGTGCCGACCGAACTGGAGTAGATGACCGGCTCCGCGCTCACCGCGCCGGCCGGCGCCGCGAACGTCGCCGCCTGACGGTCCCACGCCCCGGGTGCCGGGCGCAGCACCTGGTACGGCTGGGCGACCCTGGCACCGGCGGAGTCGTAGAAGTAGACCGTCGGTTGCAGGACGCCGCTGGCGAGCTTGAGGTCCATCGAGAACGTGTAGCTCGTGCCCCCGGTCACCGGCACCCGCGCGGGTCGCAGGCCGGCGCCGGCAGTCGTGCTCGCGTCGCGCACCCGCAGGCTCCGGGCACCGTCGCTGGCGTCGGTGTCGTCGAGGGAGTAGTACTTCTCCGAGCCGGGCCACACCGGGGCCCAGCCCGTGGGCAGGGCGTCCGGACCCACCTCCTCGAAGCTCGCGTTCGCCAGCAGGTTCCCGCTCGTGCCCGCGGTCACGCCGGTCGCACCGGCGCTCGCGGGTGGCGCCACGAGCGCGACCGGCGCCAGCACCACCGCGCTCAGCATCCACCGGGCCCAGGCCCGGCTCCGTCGGTTGTCGCTCACGACGACTCTCCCTTCAGTCCGACGCACTGCCCTGACACCTGCCCGGTCACCGCGTTGCGGACGCCGTCGTCGGTCGGCGCCCAGCCGTTCTCCGCGCAGGCGAGCACGCCGTCGACGGTGTTGCCGGACAGCAGCACGCGTCCGCTGGTACGCGTGATCGACACCGCCCCGTCGACGCGGGACCGGGCGATGCTCACCACCCGGGCCTGGTCCGTGGTGACGCCACCGTGCACGCGGGAGTCCTCGATCCGGACACTCGCCCCGGCGCCGACCTGGACGGGACCGTCGACCACCGCGCCGGTGACGCAGGTCTTGCCTTCGGTGACCCGGAGCGGGCCGTCGTGCGTACCGGTGACCGTCGCGTCGCAGTCGCGCGGGTCGTCGGCGGGCTCCCAGCGGAACACGTTGGTGTTGTTCGCGACGTAGATCGTCTCGTCACGGTCCATGCCGGCGATGCGGACGTCCTGCGCCAGGACCAGCCCGTGTTCCAGGGTCTGCGGGTCGAACCAGAACAGCTTCCCGCCGGCGTTGCCGTAGAAGCGGGCGTCCGCGGCGCGGTAGAACAGCTCGGTGCGGAAGCCCCACAGGTTGCCGTCGGCGAATCCGGGGTCGAAGGACCGGGTGACGGTGCGGGTACGCGGGTCGAACTCGAAGACGGTGCCGTCCCCGACCAGGCCCCACACCATGCCGTTCGGGCCGACGGTGAGCGCCTGGACCACGGCGCCGCCGCCCACCACGGGCGCACTCCAGACCTTCTTACCGGCCTCGACGTCCCAGACGAAGAGTTCGGCCCGGTCCCGGGTGGGGGTGCTCGACAGCCCGCCGTGGATCGAGGTGCCGCCGACGACGAGCCCGCCGACGGTGGTCAGCGCGGTCACGCTCTGGTCCGGTACGACGTCGCGGTGGAACTGGTACGCCCCGCTGGCCGGGTCGAAGACCACGAGGCCGCCGCCCAGTTCCCCGTAGTCGGGGACGGTGCCGCCGACCACCACGTTCCCCGCCGACACGAGGGTCACCGGCCGGTCCTGCCCGAGCTCGGCGCGGCCGAGCGAGAACAGGTGCCGGGGGTTGCTGCCCCAGTCCCAGGCGGCGTCGCCGCCGACCTCGCCCGCGTAGTACTCCGCGCCGGGATAGCTGCCCACCACGATCCGGTTGCCGTGGGTGGTGATGCTGTCCGCCTGCTTCGGCCCCGACAACTGCTCGAGCTGGCCCGTCCCGCGGTTGACGCGGGCCATGACGCCGGCGCTGAGGTAGGCGCCGAAGTAGACGTTTCCGTCGGGGCCGGCGCCGACGGAGTGGACCGTCGCCGGGGTGCTCCGGATGACGTTCGGCAGGATGTCGCCGGTGCGGTTCTGCAGGTTGTACCGCCAGATCGTGCCGTCGCCGCGCATGCCCACCAGGGTCGTGCCGGGGAACTGGGGCGTGCCGAGCTGCATTGGCTCGAAGGCGCGGGTGGTGCCGAGCGCCGCGGCGAGGGGGCTGTCCTCCCACCCGATGGAGGTCGTCTGCCGGGTGGCGGTGTCGTAGCCCTGGACCTTGTCGCCGGAGGCGTAGAAGAAGCGGCCGTCCACGGCGCCGCGGGTCATGTGGCCGAAGGCGATCGGCTGCCCGATCGTGCCGGTGCAGCACCACTGCCCGGCGGACAGGTCGTAGACGAGGTGGTTCCGGCCGTCCAGGCTCGGTGAGTACTGCACGAACGCCAGGTCGCCGTGCCGGGTGACCCGGTTGATGAAGCTGGCCCTGGACGCCACCGGCTCCGGCAGCGGGATCTCGGTCTTCCCGCCGGTCGCCGGGTCGAGGCTGAACAGGTGCGGGACCGCGCCCGTGCCGACCCAGAGCCTGCCGTCGACCTCGTCGAAGCCCCAGGCGTAGTCCCCGTCGGTCGTCATACCGCCGTAGTCGCGGAACGCACCGGTGGCGGGGTCGTAGGAGTAGACCTTGGCGTCCGGGTAGGTGGTGCCGTAGAGGATGCCGTCCCTGATCAGCAGCGTCCGCAGCATCCCCTCACCGACCACCCCCGTGGCGATCTTGGTCACCTGGTCGGTCGCGGGGTCGTACCGCCACAGGGTGCCGTCGTTGGGCGCCCGGACGCTGAAGTAGACCAGCCCGGAGTCGTCCACCACGATGGAACTGGCGACGGTGTAGCCCGGGAAGGTCGTGGTGTGCAGCAGCTCGCCGGTGCGGGCGTCGATGGCGTTGAAGCTCACCGGGGTACCGTCGCTGAAGCCGTAGACGACGGGCGTGCCGTCGGGGCGGACGTCCATCGCCGCGAGCCGCACGTTGGCCGTGTACATCGAGCCGAGGTCCACGAACTCGGCCATCGGGTCGTGCTGCGCGGCGGCGGCGCCGCTCGTATCGGAGGCGGGCGACGCGTGTGCGGGCCCGGCGGACGTGGCGAGTAACGTCACGCCCAGGAGCAGGGCGAGCAGGGCCCTGCGACGGATGCGTGGGCCGGGTCTGGATGAACCTGGCATGGTGGCACCTTTCGGTCGACGCGGGACGGGACGATGGGCGAAACGGGCCGGCCCGCTCGCCGAGGCGAGCGGGCCGGGTGGGCGCTACTGGTGTGTCGTCGCGGGATCGAATCGGTAGACGTGGGTGGCGTCGGCGAAGTAGATCCGGCCCTGCCCGTCCATCGCCGACTCCCGTACGCCGGTCTCGACGAGCACCTCGATCGCCAGCGTCCCGGGGTCGAACCGGAAGAGCCGGCCACCGGCGTTGCCGTAGAAGAGCCCGTCGGCCGGGCGGTGGTACAGCGACGAGACCCGGCCCCAGGTGTTGGTGTTGCGCAGGCCGGACGCGACCGACCGGACCACCTTCCGTTGACCCGGGTCGTACGCGAAGACGGTGCCGTCGTCGGCCATCCCCCACAGCAGGCCGTCGGGGCCGAACTCGAGCTCGTGGATGACCGTCGCGCCCGGCACGACCACGTCGCTCCACGCCAGCCGGCCGGCCGCCACGTCCCAGGCGAACAGCCGCGCCTGGTCCTGCGTCGGCTCGCTGGACAGCCCGCCGTGGATCGACGTGCCGCCGTAGACGACCCCGTCCCGGTAGGCGAGCGAGACGACGCTCTGGTCGTCGACGACGTCGCGGTGGACCTCGGCGGCCCCGGTGGCGGGGTCGACGAGGGTCAGCGCGCCGCCGAGCTGCCCGTAGTCCGGGACACTGCCGACCGCGAGCCGCTCCCCCGCCGAGGTCATGGCGAAGATCCGGTCCTGGAAGTGCGGCTCGCCCCGGCCGAGCTCCAGCACCTCGCGGGGATTGGTGCCCCAGGCCCAGGGCTGCGCCGGATCGCCGGTGTGCACGACGGCGCCGGGGTAGGAACTCACCGCGATCGTCCCGTTGTGGCTGACGATCGCGTCCGCCTGCTTGGGCCCACGGATCTGCTCGACCTGCTGCGACTCCTGGTCGATCCGGCTCATCACGCCGCTGCTGAGGTAGGCGCCCAGGTACACGGTGCCGTCGGGGCCGACGCCCATGCTGTGCGCCCCGGCGGGTGAGCCCAGCACGTCGGCGGGGACGATCCGGGACCGTCTGGTGGCGAGGTTGTAGTGCCAGAGGCGGCCGTCGGTGTCGATGCCCGCCACGGTCTCACCGGGGAAGAGCGGTTCGCGCAGGTCGACGAGGCTCATCCCGTACGTGCCCACCGCGTCGGCCAGCTGGGCCGGCAGGGCGCTGTCCTCGAATCCGGTCGAGACGCTGCGGCGGGCGGGCACCTGGTAGCCGGTCAGGGTTCCGCCGGCCATCAGGTAGAAGGTGCCGTCGCGCCCCTGGGCGGTGGGTTCCGCACCGAAGGTGTTGCCGATGACCTGGTCGAGCCACCGCTCGCGCTTCAGGTCGTACACCGCCATGTCGTACGTGCCTCGCGGCGAGAGCCGCACGAAGACCAGGTCGTCGCGGGGCTCGATGCCGATGAACCAGTCGGTGTTCTCGAGCAGGGGCGCGGGCACCGACATCTCGGTGGTCCGACCGGATCGCGGGTCGACCTGGTAGAGGTGGGGCACCGGTCCGGTGCCGGCCCAGATCTTGCCTGCCACGATCCCGACCGAGAAGACGTAGGCGGCGTCGGTGGTGAGGCTGCCGTAGTCGCGGAACCGGCCGGTCGCCGGGTCGAACGACACGAGCTTCGCGTGCGGGTAGGTGCCAAAGTACAGGACGCCGTTCGCGTCGAAGGTGGCCGAGTAGAGGGCGGTCTCCCCGGCGATCCCGCCGAGCTGCTCCAGCCGCATGGTGTCCGGGTGGAAGCGGAACACGGCCGCCGGCGTGGGGGCGCGTACGGAGAAGTAGACGGTGCCGTCGGCCGCCAGCTCCACCCAGCCGCCGACGGTGTAGCCGTCGAGCGGGATGGCCGTGATCCGCGTGCCGTCGCGGGCGTCGACGACGGTGAAGCTGGCCGGGGTGCCGTTGGAGATCGCGTAGGCCACCGGCGTGCCGTCGGGCAGTGTGCCGAATTCGGCGTTGCGGACGTTCACGGTGTAGAGCGCCGGCCCCAGGTCGGTGACCTGGCCGGCGGTCGCCACGACAGCGGGGGGTGCCGCCGGGGCGGCGGTGGTCGTCAGCAGGAGAAGCGGGAGACAGGCGGCGAGGACGACCGAGCCTCGCCGGAGTCCGCTGGGCAGGAGCGATCGCATGAGGGCACCTCTTCTGTTCGTCCGGATTGCGCCTCGCGGTACTGCAATCGATGGCATAGACAGGGGGAGGGGCGTGCCGCTGAGCGCGTGACGCCGCTACTTGAGGCCGCTCATCATCACGCCGCGGACGAAGAACCGCTGCAGGAGGACGAAGACCACGACGGTGGGGACGAAGGTGATGACGGAGGCGGCCATCGTGGTGGCCAGTTCGGTGTCCTGCTCCTGGAGGCTGTTCAGACCCACCGTCAGCACGTAGTTGCCGGGACTGCGCTGGGACACCAGCGGCCAGAGGAAGTCGTTCCAGTGCCACAGGAAGACGAAGGTGCCGAGCGTGGCCATGATCGGCTTGGTCTGCGGCAGGATGATCGACCAGTAGACCCGGAACTCGCTCGCCCCGTCGATGCGGGCCGCCTCGAGCAGCTCGTCCGGGATCTCCTGGATGAACTGCCGCATCAGGAACATGGCCTGGGCGTTGGCGATGGTGGGCACGACCATCCCCCACATCGTGTCGAGGCCACCCATCTCCGACACCATGATGAACAGCGGGATGAGCGTCAGGTGCCCCGGCACCATGAGCATCGCGACGAACAACCAGAAGACGAACTCCCTGCCCAGGAACCGCTTCTTGGCGAACGCGTAGCCCGCCATCGAGGCGAAGAGCAGGACGAGGACCACCGACGCCAACGAGTAGACCGCCGAGTTGAGGGCCCACTCGTACACCTGGTTGCTGCCGAGGGCGTCGGCGTACGCGTCGAACGAGACGCTGTCCGGCAGCAACGAGCCCGGCAGCTCCACGCCCTGCTTCGGTTGCAGGGACAGCACGAGCATCGCCCAGAAGGGGAAGAACGTCACCACCGCGCAGAGCGCCAGCGGCACGTGCATCCACAGGGCCCGGCGCCGCCGCCGGTCGGGCCGCCGCACGGGAGGCTGCGGTGTGCTGGTCGCCGGTGGGGCGGGGGCCTGCGCGACCGTGGTGCTCATGCCGACTTCCCCTTGTTCATCAGGCGGTGCTGGATCAGCGAGGTGATGAGGGTGATGACCAGCAGGACGACGCCGGCGGCGCTCGCGTAACCGAAGTCGAAGTAGCCGAAGCCCTGGTCGTAGATCATGTACGTCAGCGAGTAGCTGGCGCGTACCGGGCCGCCGCCGGTCATCACGTAGATGGTGTCGAACACCTGGAAGGATCCGATGATCTCCAGGACCAGGACGAAGAAGAGGGCCGGCTTCAGCAGCGGCAGCGTGACGTGCCAGTAACGGCGCCGCCACCCGGCCCCGTCGACGTGGGCGGCCTCGTAGTACTCGTTGGGGATGGCGAGCATTCCGGCGAGCAGGATGAGCATGTTGTAGCCGAAGCCCTTCCACGCGCTCACGATCGCGAGCGCGGGAATGACCATGGCCTCGCTCTGCAACCAGCCCACGCTCGGGATGCCGACGAGGTTGAGCAGCCAGTTGAGCGGACCGTCGACCTCGAAGATCCACACCCAGATGATGCCGGACATGACCGTGCTGGTGACGACCGGGAGGAAGAAGACGGAGCGGTAGATGCTCATGCCGCGCAGGGTCCGGTCGCACAGCGTCGCCATCGCCAGGGACACACCCATGCTGAGCGGGATGGTGAGCAGGGTGTAGTAGGCCGTGACCTTCAGCGAGTTCCAGAACAGCGAATCGCCGAACAGGCGGGTGAAGTTCTCCGTCCCCACGAAGGTGAAGGTGCCGGCGATCCCGTAGTCGCCCAGGCTGAGGAACATGCCCATGACCGCGGGGATGATCCGGAACACCAGGAAGAAGAGGACGTACGGCAGGATGAACAGGTAGCCGGCGAAGGCGGCCCGCGAGCGCCACCAGGGCCTTCTCGCGCGTCGTGCCCCCGACTGCGGCACTGGCTGGACTGTCCCTACGGCCTGCTCGCTCACCACACCTCCTTCGCCGGTGGTCGCAGGCGTGCCGGATGCGGCCACGCCTGCGACCGTCGTATGTGAATCAGCGGCGCTCGAGGAGCGCGTTGACGTCCTTCTCGGCCGCGGCGAGCGCATCCCCGGGTGCGGTCTTGCCGAGCAGCACGGCCTGCAGGTGCGGCTTGATCAGGTTCATGATCTCCCGCGCCTTCGGGTGGATGACGCCCGACCGGATGACGTCCAGGTGCTTCTCGCCCTCGGCCATCCCCGGGTTGTCCGCGTACAGCCCCGTGACGGACTTCCTCGGCGCGTAGTAGCCGTTCTTCTGGTCGAAGGACCGCATGTGCTCCGGGCTGGTCAGGAAGTCGATCCACGCCTTCGACGCGGCCTTGGCGTCGCTGCCGGCCAGCACCGACAGGCCACCCACCGAGCCGGCGGCGACCTGCACCTTGTCGGTGAGCGGCTGGCTGACCACCAACTCCTCCGGCTTGAACAGCTTCGCCAGGCTGGCGGTCGTGTTGTTGGGCGAGTAGGCCTGCTTGCCCTGCCCCAGCGCGCTCTGCTCCAGCGTCTCGGCCGTGGTCAGGCTCTGCTGCGAGGTCCACCCGTTGTCGACCAGCTTCTTGACGAACTCCAGGGCCCGCAGCCCCTCGGGGCTGTTGAACGCCGCCTTCTTGCCGTCGGCGGTCAGGACCTCACCGCCGGCCTGCCAGAGGTAGGGGTAGAAGCTGTGGTTGAGGGTGAGGGTCTGGGCGGCCACGTAGTCGGTCGGGACGTATCCGGCCGCCTTCACCTTCGGCGCCATCTGCTCGATGTCCGCCCAGGTCTCCGGGCACTTCTCCACCCCGGACGCGGCGAGCACCCGCTTGTTGCACACGCCGATCAGCGCCTGCATCAGCAGCGGCACACCGTAGAGCTTCCCGTCCCACGACATCGCGTCGAGCGCCGCCGGCGTGAAGTCGTCCCGGTCGTCGGCGATGACGTCCTCGACGGGCTCCAGCACGCCCTCGACGGCGAACTTGGGGATGAAGTCGGGGTTGAAGTAGACGACGTCGGGGCCCTGCTTGCCGGCGATCGCCGTGACGAGGGTTTCCTCGCGGTTGGTGAACGGTTGCACCACGACGTCGACGTCGACCTTCGGGTACTTCTGCTTGAACTGCTCGACCACCGGATCCCAGTAGCTGTCCTTGCCGCTGTCCCCGATGGGGTAGGTCCAGAAGGTCACCGAACCCTCGACGGCACCCGGATCCGTCGGCATCGCGCTGTCCCCGCCGTTGCAGCCGGCGACGGCCAGCGTCACCGTCAGCACCATGGCGCCCAATCGGAGTCTGGAATTACCGCTCATGCCGCCCCCTCTTTTCTGAAACAGCCTGCCCCCGCCTGCTCTTTATCGTGCAATCGGTTGCAGAGAACCTAGCGTCGGCACCGCCACCGGTCAAGGGCATCGATAGGCCGAACCGTTCCCGGCGCGCGGGGGTCGTCGGTGCAGGGTGGCCGGTCGACGACCGACGAGCGGCCACCGTCCCGCCGGGGTCCGCACCCGGCCCGCACCGCGACGCGCCCGCCGGCCCGGTCACGCCAGCAGGTCGTAGGACTCCACGCTCACCTCGTGTTCGAGCGGTGCGCCGGCCACGAACCGGCACAGCTCGTCGACCACGATCCGACCCTGCGTCTGTCGCGCCTCGACCGTGCCGCCCGCGACGTGCGGCGTGACGACGACGTTCGGCAGCCCCAGGAACGCACTCGTCGCCGGCAGCGGCTCGGTGTCGAACACGTCCAACCCGGCCGAGAGCCGGCCCGGCACCAGCTCCGCGAGCAGGGCCTCCTCGTCGACGACCCAGGAGCGGGCCGTGTTGACCACGATCGCGCCGTCCGGCAGCGCGGCGAGTTCGCCCCGGCCGACGAGGTGCCGGGTCTCCGGGGTGGACGGCGCGTGCACGGCGACGACGTCGCTGCACCGGAACAGCTCCGCCAACCCGACCAGCTCCACCCCGTGCCCCGCGGCCACCGCCGGGTCGGCGTACGGGTCGTACGCGCGCAGCGCCGACGCGCCCAACGCCCGCACCATCCGCGCGTACTCCCGTCCGGTGCGACCGAAACCGACGATCCCGACGTTGCGCGCCGCCAGCGCCCGGCCCAGTACGGGCTGCCGTGCCGCCGCCCAGTCACGTCCCGTCCACAGGGCGCGGTCGTGCCGGTGCAGGTTCCGCAGCAGGGCGAGGGTCAGGGTGAGCGCCATCTCGGCGACGGCGGGCGCCATCGCTGCCGCGCCGGCCTGGCAGACCCGCAGCCCGGACCGGAGGACCGCGGCCGGGAACAGCCGGCGGATCGAACCGGCCGAGTGCAGGGCGAGTCGCAGCCGCTCGCCACGCAGTCGAGCCGGGTCGAACGGCGTCGTGCTCCACGACGTGACGACGACGTCGAACCGGTCGGCGGCGGCCGGCGGCAGCACCGTCCCCCGGTCGCCGTCGCCGAACTCGACGACCGCGTGGTCGTGGAGTCGCTCCTGGGACTCCGGCGCGAACAGCAGGTCGTACTCGTCGGGGGCGACGACGACGCAGAGGGTCGGCTTGGTCATGGCGGGCAGGTCTCCTCGGGGGTGTCGACAGCGGCCAGGCGCCCGCGCAACCACGCGTAGCAGGCGTCCAGGACGTGGTCGGGGTGGGCGTGTCCGGTGTTGTGGTAGAGGGTCTCCAGGCCGGGCGGTCCAGGCCACCGTCGGGCGGCCCGCTCGACCAGACGGTGGTTGTGCCATCCGTCCGAGGCGCCGCCGCCGGCGAGCAGGAACGGTCGGGGCGCGACCAGGGCGAGCAGGTCGTCGTGGTCGCGGTCGGGCGGCACCGCGCCGTCGAGGTACCAGGGATCGGCCCAGTTCGAGTACGCCAGGCCCAGGCCCGGTTCGTGCGCGACTCCCGCGGCGATCCGCGTGTCCAACGCGGTCAGGTGCAGCGCCAGCTTCCCGCCGAGCGAGTGGCCGAAGGCACCGATCCGCCGGGGCGCGACCCACGGTACGCAGGCGAGGGCGTCCACCGCGAGGAACAGATCGGCCAGGCTGCGGCCCAGACCGGTGATCGCCAACGAGTCCGCGTGCGACGCGGCGCTCGGTCCGTACCGTTCGCTCAGCGAGGCCGTTCCCGTCGCCGGGTCGAGCACGTACTCGAACCACCATGGCACGGCGAGGACCGCGAAGCCCCGCGCGACGAGGTGCCGGGCGTACGCCTGGGATCGCCGTCGGGCGACGCTTTGGCCGGCGGTGCGGGCGCAGGGCTCACCGAACAGGGTGGCCACCTCGTAGAACGGCACGACCACGGCCGGGCGGACGTCCTCACCCGCCGGCCGGACCAGCTCCGCCCGCATCGTCGTCCCGTACGAGGTCAGGTCGACGGGACAGCGCACCGTCCCCTCAGCGGTCCGCCGCGCCGAGCCGATCTCCCACGACCCGTCCGGATCGCGGACCGCACCCAGCCACCGCCGCCACCAGTTCCGGCCCTGCTCCGGCTCGTGATGCTCGTCAGTGGCACCATCCGGGTTCACCGGGCCAGGGTAAGGCCATGCCCAGCTCGACTGCAATCGATTGCTCGCGGAAAATCTCACGGCCCCCGCGCACGGCACGCCGATCGGGTGCGGCTCAGGTGCAGCATGTCCGTTCAGGTAGGACCGCTCGGCGGGCGGGAAGACCTCTTGACGTGCAACCGATTGCAGGCGAGGCTTGGGGCAGTTGGGTGTCGACGTCGAAGAGGGGCAGTCGCGTGAGACGGATCGGAATCATCGGCACCGAGAACTCGCACGTCGACCACTTCATTCGCTTTCTGAACACCGAGCAGCGGCACCCCGGCAACCGGGTGGTGGCCCTGGCCGGTGGCCCGACCGACCGCAACGCGGCGTTGTCCGAGACCGGCGGCATCGAACTCGTCGTCGACGAGCCGAGCGACCTGATCGGACGGGTCGACGCGGCGATCGTCAGCAGCCGCGACGGACGCCACCACCGGAAACAGGCCGAGCCACTGCTGGACGCCGGGCTGCCGGTGCTGGTCGACAAGCCCCTGGCCGCATCGGTCGACGACGCCCAGGCGATCCTCGCGGCCGCCGCGCGCGGCCACGCGCCGCTGGTGTCCTGCTCGGCCCTGCGGTTCGTCCCCGAGGTCGCCCGGCTCACCGACCCACAGGAACGGATCGGTCGGCTGCGCCAGCTCGCCGTCATCGGCCCGGCCGATCCCGACAGCGAGTGGGCAGGCCTGTTCTTCTACGGCATCCATCAGGTCGAACTGGCCCTCCAACTACTCGGCGACCCGCACGTCGAGCCCGAGTCGGCATCGGTCGACCTGGTCCGCGAAGGCGACACCACGGTGGCCCTCACCCGGATCGGCGACGTCGTGGTGACCTTCACCTTCGTCACGCCCACCGACGACCGCGTCCCGTTCCAGGTGGTGGCCACCGGGACGCGCGGCGTACTGACCGAGTCCCCGACGATCGGCCCCGACTACAACGCCCCCGCGCTCGCCCGGTTCGTCGACGCCTGCGACCAGGGGCGGTCACCGGTCGATCCGCGCGCCCTGCTCTCCCCGATCGTGGTCATGGCGGCGATCACCGACGCGCTGACCAGCCGGTCCTAGGAAAGGACGGAACATGCCCCCACCCCACGGTCCGCTCCGCGTCGGCGTCATCGGGGTCGGCGTCATCGGCAGGGCCCACGTCCAGCGCCTGGTCAGCGGCGCCGCCGACGCGACGCTGGTCGCGGTCGCCGACGAGAACACCGGACACGCCGACGCCGTCGCAACCGAGTTCGGCGTCGACGCCACCCGGTCGGTGCCGGAGTTGCTCGCCCGCCCGGACGTCGACGCCGTGATCGTGGCGATCCCGAGCGGCCTGCACGCGGCCGTCACGGTCGCCGCGCTGGAAGCGGGCAAGCACGTGCTGCTGGAGAAGCCGATCGACGTGACGGTCGAGGCCGCTGATCAGATCCTCGACGCGGAGAAGCGGTCGGGCCGGACCCTGAGCGTCGTGAGCCAACGCCGGTTCGCCGAGGCGAACCAGTTCGTCTTCCGCGCCATCCGCGACGGTCACCTGGGGCGGATCACGTCCGCCACCTTCGAGGTCGCGCTCTGGCGCAGCCAGGAGTACTACGACGCCGGCGACTGGCGTGGCACCTGGGCCCTCGACGGCGGCGGTGCCCTGATGAACCAGGGTGTGCACCTGGTGGACCTGGCGCTGTGGCTGCTGGGCGAGGTCGACGAGGTGTTCGCGTACACCGACCTGCTCGCCCACGAACGCATCGAGGTCGAGGACACCGTCACCATCACCGCCCGGCTGCGCAGCGGCGCCCTGCTGACCTTCCTGGCGACCACCGCCGCCTACGACACCGTCCCGATCCGCTACGCGGTCTTCGGTGACGGCGGCTCGGTGGTGGTGGAGGCGGAACAACTCACCCACTACACCTCGAGGCACGGCGGGCAACCACCCGGGCCGGACGGCGTACCGACCGACCAGCAGCTGGCCCAGCTCACCGATTTCGTCACCGCGGCCCGCACCGGTGGCCCGCCGCTGGTCACCGCCGCCCAGGCGCGGGCGGCCGTGGCCTTCATCGAGGCGGTCTACCAGTCGGGTCGGGCCGGGAAACCGGTACGCATCCACTGACCGAAGGAGCGAAACGTGGACCCGCACCCCGCACTGACCGCCGTCATCGCCCGGCAGACGCCGCTGACCTGGGCGTTCATCGGCGACAGCGTGACCGCCGGGACCTGGCACACCTACGGCGCCCGGTCGTACCCCGAGCTGTTCACCGAACGCCTGCGCGAGCTGGGTCGGACCGCGGACGCGTTCGTCAACACCGCCGTGAGCGGCTACACCGTCACCGACCTCGACGAGCGTCTCGACCGGCTCGCCCTGCGCTTCCGGCCGGACGTCGTGGTGGTGGGCATCGGACTCAACGACACGAAGCACGGCGAGGCCGGCCTGGCCGCGTTCTCGTCCACCTACCGGTCGGTCGTCGAGCGGCTCCGCACCGGGGCGGACAGCCTGGTCGTGGCCCAGACCCCGAACGACACCCTGCCGACGGCTCCCGAGCACGTCGTCGAGCACCTCCCCCGCTACGTCGACGCGATCCGGGCCGTCGCCACCGACACCGCGGCGCCCCTGGTCGACCACTACGCCGTGTGGACCGACACCGACCGGCCGGCGCCCGAGCACTGGTACGCCATGGGGTGCCACCCCGGCCAGCACGGTCACCGGGCCATGGCCCGCACCCTGCTCGACGCCTTCGGGGCCTGGGATCCCACGAGCCGCTCCGGCCGCCTCACGATTCCCTGACCCACGGACGAAGGCAGCAGCAGCGTGCCGGGCAGGACCCACTCGATCCCAGACGCGGAATGGAAGGTGCCGATGACCACGACGGTGCAGGCCAGGACGACCGACCCGCTGACACTCTTCCGTACCGGCACGGTGATTCCCGCGCATCCTCTGGCGCTGGACGCCCACCTCAAACTCGACGAACGCCGCCAACGCGCCCTCACCCGCTACTACCTGGAGGCCGGCGCCGGCGGCGTCGCCGTCGCCGTACACACCACCCAGTTCGCCATCCACGAGCCCCGCCACGGCCTGCTCCGGCCCGTCCTCGAACTGGCCGCCACCACCGCCGCCGAGTACGAGACCCCCGACACCATCCTCGTCGCCGGCGCCTGCGGGCCGACCCGACACGCCGTCGCCGAGGCGGAGCTGGCCGCCGAACTCGGCTACCACGCGATCCTGCTCGCCCCGTACGGCGCCGGCGACCTCACCGAGGACGAGCTGGTCCAGCGGGCGGCGGCGGTGGGCGAGGTGCTGCCGGTGATCGGGTTCTACCTGCAACCGGCCGTCGGCGGCCGGGTTCTGTCCCGGTCGTTCTGGACCAGCCTGGCGGACCTGCCGTCGGTCATCGGCATCAAGGTCGCCCCGTTCGACCGGTACGCGTCGCTCGACGTCATCCTCGGCGTGGCCGCGTCGGGGCGCAGCACCGACATCGCCCTCTACACCGGCAACGACGACCACATCGTCGGCGACCTGCTCTCGCGCTACCCCGTCGACGGCTCCCGGGAAATCGAGTTCGTCGGTGGGCTGCTCGGTCAGTGGTCGGTGTGGACGCAGCGCGCGGTGCACCTGCACCGGACCGCCCGGCGGGCGAAGGCCGGCGACCCGGACGCGCTGCGCGAGGCGTTCGCCACCGAACTCGCCCTCACCGACGCCAATGCCGCCATCTTCGACGTCGCCGGCAGGTTCCACGGCTGCCTCTCCGGCATCCACGAGGTGCTGCGCCGGCAGGGGCTGCTCGCCGGGCTGTGGTGCCTGGACGAGCGCGAATCGCTCAGCCCGGGTCAGCTCGCGGAGATCGACCGGGTGTGGCGGGCGTACCCGCAACTGCGCGACGACGACTTCGTCGCCGAGCACCTCGACCGCTGGCTGTCGTGAGCGCCACGGCAGGGTCGGGGCCACGGCTCTCGCTGGGCAGCCTCGCGGCCGCACCGCGGGGGTGCGGTGGCTGGATCGGGCCGGCGGTGGACCCGCGCGCGGTGCGGGTCGGCATGGTGCACCTCGGCATCGGTGCCTTCCACCGGGCACACCAGGCGACCTTCACCGAACTGGCCGCGGCCGCCGCCGGCCGCGACGACTGGGGTATCACCGCGGTGACGCAACGCTCCACGGCCGTACGCGACCAGTTGACGGCGCAGGACGGCCTCTACTCCGTGCTGGAGCGCGGGCCGGCAGCCGCGCCCCTGCGGGTGGTCGGCAGTGTCCGGGAGGTCCTCGCCGGGCCGCACGATCCGGCGGCGGTCGTCGACCGCCTCGCCGATCCCGCCGTCCGGCTGATCACCCTCACGGTCACCGAGAAGGGCTACCGGCGAGGCGGCGACGGCCGGTTGGACCTGACGGATCCGGAGGTCGTCGCCGACCTGCGGGGCCGCCCGCCCCGCACCGCCGTCGGTCAACTCGTCCGCGGGCTGCGACGACGGCAGGCACTCGACGCCGGTCCGGTCACGATCCTGTCCTGCGACAACCTGGTCGGCAACGGCAGGGTCCTGCGCCACCTGGTGCACGACTTCCTGGCCGCGCTGCCGTCGGCCGAGGGCGACGTGCTCGCCGACTGGATCGCCGGGGCGGCCCGTTTTCCGTCCTGCGTGGTCGACCGGATCGTCCCGGCCACCACCCCCCGGGACCGTGCCGAGGCCGCGGCGATCCTGGGTCTGCGCGACGAGGGCCTCGTGGTCGCCGAGCCCTTCCGGCAGTGGGTGATCGAGGACGACTTCGCGGCCGACCGACCGGCCTGGGAACTGGCCGGAGCGGTGCTCACCGATGACGTCGCCGCCTGGGAGGCCGTCAAGCTGCGCATGCTCAACGGCACCCACTCCCTGCTCGCCTATCTGGGCGCGCTGCGCCGACACGAGACGATCGCGCAGGCGCTCGCCGACGACGACCTCGCCGCGACCGCCGACGCGCTGATGGCCGAGGACGTCGCGCCCACGCTGCGCGTCCCGCGGGGACTGGATCTGGACCGCTACCGACGCGAGGTCCTCACCCGCTTCGCCAACCCGGCGCTGCGGCACCGCACCGCCCAGGTGGCGATGGACGGGTCCCAGAAGCTGCCGGTCCGGCTGGTGGGCACCGTTCGGGACCGCCTCGCCGCCGGTGTGGTGCCCCACCATGCCGCGCTGGCGATCGCCGCGTGGATGACGTACGTCGCCGACGTCCGCGACAGGGCGGTGCCGTTGGAGGACCCGTTGGCCGACCGGCTGTGCGCCGCGGTGGTGGCCGGCGGCAGCGATCCGCACCGCCTGGTCAGTTCCTTCCTGGACGTCCGGGAGATCTTCGGGGCTGACCTCCGGGACCACGACGGTCTGCGGGCCGCCCTGGTCGACCACGTCGCCCGCCTGCGGTGCGACACCACCGCTCCGGCGTAGGGCTCGGCGACCGCCGTGCTGGAAGCATGGCCGCCCCGGGGCGGTGAGCCAGCCGCCCCGGGGCCGCACACCGTGCTGGTCGCCCTGCTTCAGGTCCGGTCCGCGCGCGGCACACATGGACTGCGCACCGCCGCACGCGGTGTCGCCGCCGGCGGCGTCCTCCTGGCCCTGGCGTGCGCGCTGTACGCGGCCGCCGCCGTCGACGGCGTCGCACTCGCCGTGTTGCTGCACGACATCACGCGCGTGCCGAACAGCGCCCGTTCGTGACGGTCGCACGGGCGCCTTCGGCTACGTCATCGGGCGTCACGACCCTTCGAGAAACGGCACCTGGCACTCGCTCCAGTCGGGCGAGCCGTGCTGCCAACCAGTTGGCCGCCTTCCGACCTGGAGCGGGATGATCGGCCCCCCGTCGGCGAGAGGCGCATACCGGTCGGGCTGTCCGGTGAGCAGGTGGCACTCGTTGTCGACGGCGGCGAGCAGAGCGCTCGCGGCGTCGAAGCGCCCCAGCATGAGGTGCGCCATGGCGCACGCCCGCCAGTTGAGGGGGTCGACCGTCAGCACCGCGGCGGCCGGATGGTTGACGACCATGTCGAGGCGGTCCGCGTCGGCCAGCCGAAACGCCTCGGCAAGGCACGCCACCGGCAGCCCGAACATGCACCCCTCGTCGGCCACCTCGGCAATCACCTCGCCCACGTCGATCGACTCCTCGGCGAACGCGAGGATCGCCGAGGAGTCGAGGATCACCCGGATCGGGAGGCCGTTCAGGCGGCGCGGAGGAGAAACCCGGTCTGCCGGCACCTCAGCCTCCACGACGATGCGGTGCGCCACGCCGGCCCGAGCCTTGCGGGGCGTCGACGACCGACTCCCCGCCAGCGCCACGGCGGGGCGAATGACCGGCACCGCTTCGCTGCGGCCGTGTCGTAGCTGGTTTCGACACCGGAGTGATCCCTTCTGACGGTGTACGCATGCGGAAGGCAGACAGGCACGGCGGTGACGGGAAGAGGTCAGCCGCCGACAGATTCGCGTCGGGTGAGCTGCGCCGGCGTCCCGCCCGCTCCTGGGCTGCGCCACATCGGGTAGGCGGTGCTCCCGTCGGGGAGCGTGAAGGGCTCATGGGCGACGTAGCCGTGCCGGGTGTAGAGGTCACGTTCGGTGAGGGTGGTTGCCTCGGTGTAGGCGGGCAGCAAGGCGTGGTCCATCCGGGCGTGGCTCGTGGTGAGCAGGGCGCCGGCGCGGTTGACGCCTCGCCGGTCCGGCGTGGCAGCGAAGAACGCCAGGTGGTTGTGGGGGCCGGTGGGCCGATGGGCGGCCAGGACGCCGTCGAGGCAGAGGAAACGATCGAGGTGGTCGCCGCAGGCGACGGCGAGCCGTTCGCCGTATCCGGTCGGTGGCGGGATCTGGCCGTACCGGTGGAACCAGACCGCGGCGGCGGAGTGGTCGTCGAGGAGGTAGGCCTCGCCGAAGAGGAGCGCGTGTTCGGTCCAGATCCGGGTGACGGCGCGGAGCACGTCGTGTCGACGGCACTCGTCGGGTACGAGCCATGCCCCGATGGCGCTGGTGGCGAGGGCAGCGGCGACGAGGTGGACGACCTCGCCGATGTCGCACCACCGGGCACGTCCGAGCGGCAGGGTTTCCTTCATGACTTCTCCTCTTCACGGGTACGGCTGGTCGACAGACGGAGCAGCCGCAGGCAGATGGACTTGTTCGATCAGGCCCGGCCCGCGCCGGCCGACAACGGTGCCGGGAGTCCAGGCGGCTTGATCAGTACGACGGAAGGCGCCGGGTCGATGCAGGGCATCGCTCCCCCGCCCGGACGCGGGCCCACGCCCCTCGTCGTGCGGACACGGCATCTGGTCGTTCGCCCGCCCCCGAGTCCGGTGGCCACAGCGACGACCCGTCAGCGGACCGTCCAGGCGATCGTGGTGATGCCGACGCCGCCAGCGGTACCGCTCGTCATCGCGACAGCGACCACCACTGCCCGAAGCGGGTTGCCGACATGGCGAACCGCTACCCGTACGCCGTCCGTTGGGTCTTTCCGCCTCCGATGACTTCCGGTGGTGACGGCGACGATGCGTCCGGGGCCGGGCGCAAGGGCTCAGGCGGGTCGGGTATCGGGCTGGCGCGGCCGGTCCGCGAGTTCCTCGCCGCGGCTGGCGCACCAGCCCTGGGACTCGGGCTCTGGGGCCCACGAACCCAGCGCGGTGCCGACGGCGGTGCCGGTCCACCCGCCGGCGGAGCTGTTGCCCGCCGAGCTGCCAGACGCGGCCGGCGTGACACCGGGAACGTGGGCCGGCGAGGACTGCCGGATCGGGTGGCTCGCCTCGGTTGCGCCGACGCCCGGCGCACCGGCGGGCGTCGACTCCCCCGTCGCGGGTGACGTGGTTGCCGCGCTGCTCGGGATGTGTGGCATGACGCCGGGAATCATCGGCCGCACGGGCATCGGGCCCTCATCGGTGGCGGGTGCCGTGACGGCCGGCACGTCTTCGGCCGGCGCAGGCACGACATCCGCCGGATCGCCGGCCGGGGGCCGGGGCGCGACGGGTGGGCCGACGATCGGCTGGGTCAGCTCGAGCACCGGCGCCAGGGCGGGCGCCAGGGCCTCGACGACCGGCTCGACCACCGGACGAACGACCGCGCCGACCGGCTCGACCACCGGACGAACGACCGCGCCGACCGGCTCGAGCGGGCCGGCCCCGGCGGCCTCCCGCACGGCGGGCGGGGCATCGCCCACGACCCGACGCGTCACCGGTTCGGCCACCTCGGTGACTGAGTCCACTCCGTCGGACGGGATCGCGCCCACCGGCGCCTTCCCCCGCGCCGCCGGGCCGACGCCCACAGCGACGATGGCCGGGGATCCACGGTCGGCGGCCGACGAGGCAGTGCAGGACAGCGAACCGTCCGCGATGGCTCCGGCGCTGTCAAGCAGGTCGCCCAACGCACACAGGCGAGGCGGTCCGGCAGCGTAGGCAGGCTCTTCCGCTGTCGCCTCGGCCATACCCCAGGCTCCGAGGACGCCACCGACCACCAGCGCCCCCCGCAGCATCGTCCGGGCAAATCGGCCGCGAACCCGCACCACACGCACCTCCGGGGACTGCTCTTCCCGACCACGCCGATTGTGCCAACAGTGAACGCATCGACGCGCTCCGACACGCGAACGGACGGCACCCGCCGCCACGGCGACGTCCCCGGGCCGGTCGAGGCGGGCCTGCTCGCGTCGGCGAATCCGCCCGGGGCGTTGAACCCCACCAGCGGTACGGCGAGCCCGAACAGGGCTCGACCCCTCCGGCTACGCCCAACCGGTGAAGAGAGGTGCGGGCTCCGGCCGTCCTACACCGGCTGGCGCCCGCACCTCTCAATCCCCTCGCCGCGTGACACATACGTGTCAAACAACCCGCTGGGAGTCTGCCATAAGGTTGACCATCGCCGCCACCGAACAGCCGACCCCCGGTAACCCGAACGGATGATGCCGAGCGGACCTGATGCCGCTGCGGGGCCGAGGCGTCAGCGCCTCAGATCACCCGCTCGTTCCCCCCGTCCACGGTGATCTGTGCGCCCGTGGTGGCCGCGAACGTCTCCCCGCAGAGCGTGGCGGCCAGGTCGCCGACCCGGGCGCTGGTGATCTCCGTACGGAGCAGGTTCCGGCGCGTGTACTCCGCCACGGTCAGCCCGTAGCGCCGGGCCCGAGCCTCCAGCAACTCGGCACTCCACAGCCCGGTGTCGAAGACCGCGTCGGGATGCAGCACGTTCACCCGGATGCCGTCGGTCGCCCACTCCAGCGCCGCCACCCGGGCCACCTGCGTCACCGCCGCCTTCGATGCGGAGTAGGCGACGGCGCCGGGCCCGGGGGCCAGGGCGTTGCGCGAGGCGACCACGACGACCCGCCCGCCCCGGGGCGCGAGCGCCAGCAGCGGGTGGGTCCGGGAGAACAGGTACGCGACCGACTCCGCGTTCACCGCCATCGTGCGCTGCCAGTCGGCCGGGTCCAGCCCGGCGATCTCCCGACTGGCCGGGAAGATCCCGGCGGCCGCGACGACGATGTCGACTCCGCCGAACCGGTCCACCGCCGTGTCGAGGGCGGCGTCGACGGCTGCGGAGTCGGTGACGTCGACGGTCAGGCCGAGCCGGGCCGGGCCGTCCGACGCGGCGACCGACGGGTCCCGGTCCAGGGCCACCACGCAGGCCCCCCGGGCCAGGAGCGCCTCGGCGCAGGCCCGGCCGATGCCCGAGGCCGCCCCGGTCACCACGGCCACCTCGCCGGCGAACTCCGGCACCGGGCCGCCCCGCCGCAGCTTCGCCTGCTCCAGCTCCCAGTACTCGAGGTCGAAGATGTCCTGCGCCGACAGGGCCTGGTAGCCGCCGACGGCCTCGGCCGCCTCGATCACGTCGACGGTGTGCCGGTAGATGTCCCGGGCCATCATGGCCTCGGCCGCCCGGCGGCCGGCGGTGAGCATCCCCAACTCCGGATCGAGGATCACCCGGGGCGCGGGGTCGAGCGTGGTCAGCGCCGTCCGGGCCCGGGAGCGGTTCTGCTCGACGTACCGGCGGTAGTCGCCGGCGTACCCGGCCACGTCGGTGCCGACGAGCGGGATCCGCTTGGTGCGCAGCACGTGGTCCGGGGTGACCGGGCCGCGGGTGGCGACCGCCGCCAGGTCGGGCCGGTCGAGGAACGCCCGCACGGCCGGGTCCTCGTAGCGGCTGAGCAGCATCGGGGCGCCCGCCGCGGTGGAGACCTCGTGACGCAGCCGGGCCAGGCGCAGCCGGTCGACCGGACGGGGCTTGGCCGGCGCGACCCGGGGGCGCGGCAGGGCCATCCTCTCCTCCGCCAGGGTGACCAGCTCGATGTGCCGGCGGTACGCCTCCTCGGCGTCCGCGCCGAAGGTGAACAGCCCGTGGTTGAGCAGGACCACGCCGACCGTACCGGCGTGGGCGCGTGCCGGGTACAGCTCCGCGCAGAGCCGGGCCAGGTCGAACCCGGGCATGACGTACGGGACCACGACGACGCGGTCGCCGTAGACCTCCTCAACCAGCCGGTCGCCCTTCGGCTGGTTGGTCAGGGCGAGCAGCGCGTCGGCGTGGCTGTGCAGCACGGCCGGGTACGGCAGCAGCGCGTGCAGCAGCGTCTCGACGCTCGGGTCCGGCGCGGTGGCGTCGAGGCGGGCGCAGCGCAGCTCGTTCATCATGTCGCTGTCGGCGAGCCGCTCCAGCCGCAGCAGC
Source organism: Micromonospora sp. NPDC048063 (assembly GCF_043202855.1). Lineage (NCBI taxonomy): Bacteria > Bacillati > Actinomycetota > Actinomycetes > Micromonosporales > Micromonosporaceae > Micromonospora > Micromonospora sp. NPDC048063. Next base: position 46,469 of record NZ_JBIDBG010000019.1, read on the forward strand.
GCCCGCAGCCGGTCGAGCCGCAGCGCGGTGAAGCCGGACGCGTCCATGGTCGCCAGGTCGGAGCCGCTGCCCTTGACGTGGAGCACCTCCACCGGTTCCCCGGTGAGGTCGGTGACCGTCGTCTTGGCCGAGGTGTTCCCCCCGCCGTGCAGCACCAGGTCGGTGTCGGCACCGAGCAGCCGGGACGCGTACACGAGTCGCGCGATCGGATCGGAGGCGTCCGGGGCGTCGGCGGCGGACCAGCGGTCGAGCATGGGAGGCGGCTCCTCGCGGGAGGGGTCGGGGTCGGTCAGGCCCGGTCGGTGGGGTCGTCGGGGCGGCCGCCGGCGGTCGGCAGGATGACCCGACGCTCGGTGACGATGGCGGTGACCAGGTCCGCCGGGGTCACGTCGAAGGCGTAGTTGAGCGTACCGGTGCCCTTCGGGGCCAGGTCCGCCGCACCGAGAGCGGTGATCTCCTCGGGGGCGCGTACCTCGATGTGGACGTCCCGGCCGGTCGGGGTGGCCAGGTCGACGGTCGACTCCGGGGCGGCGACCACCATCGGCACCCCGGCGCGGGCCGCCGCCAGGGCCAGCGGGTAGGTGCCCACCTTGTTGATCACGTCGCCGTTGGCGGTGATCCGGTCCGCGCCGACCACGACCGCGTCGACCAGACCCTGGGCCAGCACCGACGCGGCGGCCGAGTCCACCACCAGGGTGTGCGGCGCGCCGATCTGGGCCAGCTCCCACACGGTCAGCCGCGCGCCCTGCAGCAGCGGGCGGGTCTCCGAGGCGTACACGTGGGCCAGCGCCCCGTACTCCTGGAGGGAACGGACCACGCCCAGCGCGGTGCCCCACTCGACGGTGGCCAGGGCCCCGGCGTTGCAGTGGGTCTGCACCGCCACCTGCGGCCCCACCGTCTCGACCAGCCAGCGGGCACCCCGCTCGCTGAGCGCACGGCAGCAGCGGACGTCCTCTTCCAGCACCGTCAGAGCCTCGGCGAGGGCGGCCTCCGCGCCCTCGGCCTCGAGCCGGACGTGTACCCGGTCGACGCCCCAGGCGAGGTTCACGGCGGTGGGGCGGGCGGCCCGGATCGCGTCGACGGCCCGCCGCAACTCCGCCGGGTCGTCCGGATACAGCCGGGCGGCGAGGGCCACGCCGAGCGCCCCGGCGACACCGATCGCGGGTGCGCCCCGGATCGCCAACGACCGGATCGCCGCGATCAACTCCTCGACGGTCCCGATCTCCAGGAACTTGACCTCGTGCGGCAGCCGGGTCTGGTCGATCGCGATGATCAGACCGTCCCGCCAGTCGATGGTCCGCATCCACACCCCTCACTGTCCGGAGCCCATAACCTACGGTGGCCGCCCGCTCCCCCGCTACCTGCCTGCTGGTCGGTGACCACGCCGTGGGATCACATCCGTTCGAGGGTTCGGATGCCGAGCAGGTGCAGCCCCTGCCGCAGTGTCCGGGCGGTCAGGTCGGCCAACAGCAGCCGGCTCTGCCGCAGTTCGTCGGGGGCGCGCAACACCGGGCAGCGTTCGTAGAACGCGCTGAACGTGGTCGCGAGCCGGTGCAGGTGGCCGGCGAGGTGGTGGAACTCCAGGCTCCGCTCCACCTTGCCGACGACCCCGGCGAAGCCGAGCAGCTCGATCGCCAACGCCCGCTCCGACGGCTCGGCGAGCACGACGGGCGCGCCGGGCCGCGGGGCCGTCCCGGCCCGCCGGAACACCGACCGGATGCGGGAGTACGCGTACTGGAGGTAGGGCGCGGTGTTGCCGTCGAGCGACAGCATCCGCTCCCAGTCCAGGACGTAGTCCCGCGCGCGGTCGGTGGAGAGGTCGGCGTACTTGATCGCGCCGATGCCGACGGCCCGGCCGATCTCGGCGGCGGCTGCGGCGTCCAGGTCGGGGTTCTTGGCCCGGGCCAGGTCGGTGGCGCGGGCCACCGCCTCTTCGAGCAGGCCGACCAACTTCACCGACTCGCCCGTCCGGCTGCGCAGCATCCGCCCGTCGGCGCCGAGGATCGAGCCGAAGCCGAGATGCTCGGCCCGGGCGGGCGGGCGCAGCCAACCGGCCGCCCCGGCGACGGCGAAGACCATCGCGAAGTGCTGCTGCTGGGGCAGCCCGACCACGTACAGCAACCGGGTCGCGGCCAGCTCCCCGGTGCGCTGCCGCAGCGCGGCCAGGTCGGTGGCCGGGTAGCCGTAGCCGCCGTCGCTCTTGCGCACGATCAGTGGCAGTGGCTCACCGCTTCGGCCGGTGAACCCGGGCGGGAAGGCGCAGTCCGCCCCGCCACTGGGCACCAGCAGCCCCAGCCGGTCCAGGTCGTCGACGACGTCGGCGAGCAGCTCGTTGTACGCGCTCTCGCCCCGGAAGTCGCTCCCCGTCAGCGTCACGTCGAGCAGGTCGTACACGGACAGGAAGTACCGCTCCGACTGCTCCACCAGCAGCCGCCACAGACGTCGGGTCGACTCGTCACCGCCCTGCAACGCGACCACCCGCCGCCGGGACCGTTCGCGGAACGCCTCGTCGGCGTCGAACTTCGCCCGGGCCGCCTTGTAGAACGAGTCCAGGTCACCCACCGACAACCCGTGCGCCGCCTCGACCTCGCCGAGGTCGGTCAGGTGCTCGATCAGCATCCCGAACGGCGTGCCCCAGTCGCCCAGGTGGTTGACCCGCACCACGCGGTGCCCGAGCCAGTCCAGCAGCCGTACCGCCGCGTCGCCGATGACGGTGGAGCGCAGGTGTCCGACGTGCATCTCCTTGGCCACGTTCGGCGCCGAGTAGTCGACCACCACGGTCTCCGGCACCGCCGCCGGCGGCACGCCGAGCCGGTCGTCGCCGGCCAGCCGGGAAACCAGGTCGGCCAGCGTCCGGTCGGCCACGGTCAGGTTGAGGAAGCCCGGCCCGGAGACCTCCGCCGACGCGCAGACGTCGTCGAGCGCCGCGTGCTCCAGCACCTCGGCGGCGAGGTCGCGCGGCGAGCGGCCGAGCCGCCGGGCCAGCGCCAGCGCCGCGTCGGACTGGAAGTCCGCGCGCGGCGAACGCCGCACCGTCGGGTCGACCGGGGTGCCGGCCACGGTCGCGAACGCTGGTGCCAGCCGGTCGGAGAGCAGCCTTTCAAGATCCATGGGTACGCCGATCTCGCTCGGACCCGCGCTGTCACGCGGGCCGTTGGACGGGGAGATGCGGGCAGACCGAGGACGATCGGCGATGGCCGGCGGCTCGATCCGCCGGTCGCCGGGAACAGGTCAGCGCGGGCGGGCGACGGATCGCCGGCGTCGCTGCGCACCGACCTGGACGTCATACGACGTTCCGGTGCACTGAGCGGTCGCGCTGGTCATGCACGGCAGCGTAGTGGGCCGGCCGGGTCGGGGACACCCCGATTCCGCCGCGCTCGGCGGTCGTACGAATGCGATTGCCGCACGTGTCGGCCGCTGTCAGGATCGCGGTCATGTCTGTTGAGGTGTCCGCTGACGAAGCGCTGACCGCGCTGCACGCGTCGCTCGACGAGCGGCGCCGGCCGGAGGAGGTCGCGCTTCTGGTGTGGCAAGCTGTCGGCGGCCAGCTGGGACTGCGCGAGCGGACGGTGTTGGGCCGGGTGGCCCGGGCCGCGTCCCGGTGGAACGGCTGGAGTTCGATGTCGACCGACTTCACCCGTCCCGTTGGCGGCGGACGACAGGTCGACGCGGCGCTGCGGCTGTTCGAGCTGCCTGGTGTCGATGTCGACGCGGACGATCCGGCCTCGCTGCTGGACTTCAGCGTCCAGCTCAGCGAGTCCCTCGGCGCCGTCGACGCGCGGCGGTTGGACTTCCTGCGGGACCGGCTGAACCGGGAGGCGCGGGCCGCGGCGGGGATCGAGATCTCGAAGCGGCAGTACAACCGGCGTTTCCGGGTGACCCAGCGGGTGGCGGCGAAAGCGGGGCGACTGGAGACGGAGTGGAGTAAGCGGCAGCTGACGATGATCGCGCGGGCCGGGTTCGCGGCGGACATCGACCGGGGCGCGTTCGTCGCCGACCCCTGGGCGGGATGCTTCGTCGCCTACCTCACGGCAAAGCGCAAGCTACGGCGGGAGTTCACCCTGTCCGGCCGGGAGAACCCCTACGACGAGATCGCTGACCTGCTGTTCCGCCGCTGCGTCGACAGTCCGGGCACCGACTGGTGGATGGTCGCGCAGGTCTGGCCGAGCCCGGAGGTGCTCGCGCGACTGTCCGAGGCGCGGCGGGGTGAGCTGCTGGGCCGGTGGTGGGCGACGATGCGGCAGGTCGCGGGTCTACTCAAGCGGGTGTGGGCGGCCAGCGAGTTCGACCGCGCCACCATGATCGTCCGTCGGGGCAACGACTCGTCCACGTGGAATCTGCTGTGCGGCGCCTACAACACCGCCCGAGCGGCCTGGATCAACACGCTGGACGCGTCGGGCAGCACCGGCTTGCTGGACGTGTCCTGCCCTGGCAAGGCGATGATGCTGATCGCCGCTGACCTCGCCGCGTGGCACCGCTCCACCGGCGGCGGACTGCACCCCGACGTGGGCGTGTGGACGCGGCTGCCGCTGCCCTGGGACGTCCTCGACGGGGCGGCAGCCTGCACCCGCCGGGACGTGGAAGCGGCGTGCGCGGACGCCGGTGTCGACCCCGCCAGATCAGGCTGGGTGGGGCCGCGGTCGGTGGGCGACACCGGCGTGTTCCGGCCGACGCCGGAACTGGTGCACGGCGTGTCGATCGCCGACCCGGTCTGGGCATCCGTGCTGCGCTCCGACGGCGTGTTCTCCGGCAAGCCGGCCAAGGCCGGCCGGGCACAGCACCAGGTACCCGCCGGCGTCGTGACCAGCGCGTTGCCGGAACGCGGTGGACAGGGCCCGCAGTGATCGGAGAACATCGTCGGCGGCCCGTCGTAGCTCAGTGGTAGAGCGCCCGGCTCTTAACCGGGTGGACGCTGGTTCGAGCCCAGCCGATCGGGACGTGCGGAGATCCGCTGTAGCTCAGCGGTAGAGCAGCCGGCTAGGGTCCGGCAGGACGCCGGTTCGAGCCCGGTCAACGGATCTCCGCCCCGCCGATCGGCCGAGGGCAGCCAATCCGGCACCTCGTCGGTCCCGAAGGTGGTGCACGAGTTCCGGCCGGCTAAGCAGACGGGGTGACCTGCGGTGGACTCCGCTGAGCGACTGGTACGGCTCCGGCGGTTGCTGGCCGGGCTGCCGGGGCCGTACGGCAACGGACGCCTCTGGACCCTCGTCCGGTCCAGCGACGCCGAAGATCCGTTCCCGGCGGCGTTCGCGTTCCTGACCGAGGCTGCCGTCATCGGCTCCGGCAGCCCGTACGGCACGGCGTCGCAGGCGCCACAGGATGCCGCGGAGTTGTCGGCACGCATGGGCGAGGTGGACCAGGACGCCGCGTCGGCCGTGCTGGTGGGGATGACCGCACGCACGCTCGCCTACCGCACACGGGGCCGCTACCCGATCGGGCAGGCTCGAGACGTGTTCCAGAAGACGATCAGTCTGCTGGGTCACGGCACCCACTGGTGGACCAACACCGATCTGGAAGCATGGAACCCGGTGAGCCGGCACGTCATGGACGCCCTCGTCATCGCCGCTGGCGGTGGCGTCCTGGTCGCGGTGCTGGCCGCGGACGAGGACTGAGACACGGGGTTCGTCGCTTCGCGTCCCGCTTGCCGCATGACGAGCAGGCGCGCACCGCCCACCGGCGCCGGCTCGGGCTGGGCCGGCCGATAGCGTCGCGGTGATGCGTACCCCGTCCGGACCAGCCGGCCTGACCACGGCCGAACGCGCGATCGATGCCCGCTTCCGCGCGGTCCTGGCACGGCTGCCTGAGCGTGGGCCGATCTGCTGGCTGGCCGAGTTCGCGGTCTTCGGGCTCAAACAGGCCTGGGCGTGCGTGTTCGGTGCGGCGATGCTGGCGGTCATCCTCGCGGCGCACCTCTGGTACCCGGCAGACGCGGCACTCGCCCGCAACGACTTCCTGACTCTCACCGCGGTCGCCGTCCAGATCGGGATGGTGGCCGGACGCCTGGAAACCCTGCGCGAACTGCGAGTGGTGGTCCTGTTCCACCTCGTCGGCACGGCCATGGAGCTGTTCAAGACCCACATCGGCTCGTGGTCCTACGCGCCCGACGGGGTCCTGCGACTCGCCGGGGTGCCCCTCTTCAGCGGCTTCATGTACGCCGCCGTCGGCTCCTACATGGTCCGGGTCAACCGGCTGTTCGACCTGCGTTTCGCGCGTTACCCGAAACGCTGGGTGACGGCTGTCGTGGCCGCCGCGATCTATGCCAACTTCTTCAGCAACCACTACGTCCTGGACGTGCGATGGGTGCTCATCGCCGTCGTCGCGCTGGTGTTCGGGCGCTGTGTCATGCAGTTCCGCGTGTTCCGGTTCCGCTTGCGCATGCCGCTCCTGCTGGCCTTCCTCCTCGTCGCCCTCTTCATCTGGCTCGCGGAGAACATCGCCACCTGGTCGCAGGCCTGGCTCTACCCGAGCCAGATGAGCGGTTGGCACCCGGTCTCGCCGGAGAAGCTCGCGTCGTGGTTCCTCCTCATGATCATCTCGGTGGTGATGGTCACCTGGATCTCGCCGCCGCAGCCGCCCGACGACCGGCGCCGGCGGCCCCTCCCGGCGGGGGTGCGTGCTCGCAGCAGTCGTCGCGGCCGCAACCATAGCGGGCCGCAGCCGTACGACTTCCGCGATCCGCCGACCTGGCCTCGGTCGACCTGACCGTCGATACAGTGAGCCCGAACACCTGACGGCACGAACGATCGAGCCGCCGAGCGGGCCCGGCTGCGGCGCCCGCGCGACAGGAGAAGGGCGGTCCGCCTCATGGCGACGAACCGGGACATCGTCTCCCGCGCCCTCGCGAACTGGTCCGCCGGCACCGGCGCCATCTCCGACATCCTCGCTCCCGACGTGCGGTGGGAGATCGTGGGCAACTCGGCGGTGTCGCGCACGTACCACGGCGTCGACGACTTCGTCACCCAGGCGCTGCGGCCGTTCGACGCGCGATTCAGGCCGGAGAGCCCGTACCGGCCGGTGCGCGTGCGGGCGCTCTACGAGGACCCGGACGCGAACACCGTCATCGCCGTGTTCGACGGCACCGGCGTCACCGTCGCCGGTACCACCCACGACAGCACCGTCGCCTGGTTCCTGACCTTCCGCGACGGCAAGGTGGCCGACGGGACGGCGTTCTTCGACAGCATCGCCTTCAACGAGGTCTGGAAGATCCCGCCGGCCTGCTGACCGCGCCGAGCCGTAACGGCTGGGCTGCACGTCGCTGGCGCCAGCCGTCCTCGTGTCGTGGTGGAAGCTGGGGCTTCCCGCTGGTCGGCGAGTGTCGGGGCGACGGTGTCATGGTGCGGAGGCTCTCGACGTGTCGGCTCCGCGAGGAGAGGCGTCGAGGATCTGAGCGAGTGCGGACGTCACGTCCTGGAGGCGGTCGTGTCCGACCACGGCACCCCAGCGGGCCTCCAGGTCCGCGAAGAATCTCGTGGCGACCTCGGCGGCCCGGGTGCCGCGGTCGGCGTAGACGACGACGCGACCGCGGCCGTCGGTGGGGTCAGGGACACGCCGCACGTAGTCGCGTTGTTCCAGGTAACCCACGAGTTCGCTCATCGCCTGAGGGGTCATCCCGGCTCGCCTGGCCAGGATGGTGGGCCGGGTGCCGTCACAGTCGATGAACCGGAACACGTTGAGGTAGTGGGTGGGTCGCAGGTCGCCGTGTCCGGTCTCGACGAGGTGGTGGTGAAGTTGGTCGAGGATCAGGTTGAACGCCTGACCGATGAGCTGCGGGAGGAACGGCTTGTCACTTGTGGATCCTTCGGGCACCTTATAATCTCGCCTTCTAAGGTTGCTTGATTACTTGAGCCTAGCCGAACGGAGCAGCATGCCCCAGCCCCACCTCGTCGGCACCTCCGAGGCGGTGCCCACCCAGCGCTTCACCACTGCCATCCCCCATCCCGACCGGTGGCACCGGGCCGGCAACTCGCGCCGGTTGCCGGCCTTGCGACAGCGACACCGACTGCGGGACGCCCCTGGCGCATCCCATCCCTCACCCAACCGGAAGGGGCGTGGCTGTGAGATGGCGTAGGACCGCGAGGGTGGTCGCCGGAATGACCCTCGTCCTGCTTGGCCTGTTATGGATGCTGCAGGGGACCGACCTGATCCGGATAAGGCCGATCCTGTGCGTCGCCGACTGTCAACCCGTCACGGGTGGGTCACCCGGCTGGTTGGCCGCCGGCGTGGTCACCGTGATTGTCGGCCTCGCTGTGGTGGGTTTCCTGCCACGCCGACGCCAACGGTGTCGCGCATAGATCGTCCACCGGCCACCGTTGCACACGCGGAGACATCCAAGACCACCTCAGCCTTTCATCCCCGACGTCAGTCATCGCATCACACCCTGGAGGCTCCATGCCCGGGCAAGCCGGCCCAGCCGTATCCGAGTGGGACGATCAACAAACCGCACTGCGAACGGTGTCCGCCCACCTGCCCGACATTCATGTCACGTCGGTGGTCCCGCTCGGGGCAGGCCTGGACAACATTTCGTACGAGGTGAACGACAACCTCGTGGTCCGGATCTCCAAAGACCCCGACTCTGACGAGCGCACCGCCCGCGCGATCCGTGAATGTCAGCTACTACAGGTGGTCGCACCCGCATCACCTCTGCCGGTGCCCCAACCACTGCTCACGGCGGCCGAAACCGGTGTTCTGGCGTACCCCAAACTGCGCGGCCGCCCACTCCTGTCGATTCGTGAGGCATCGCGCGCGGCGCTGATCCCGTCGGTCGCGACCGCCCTGGGTGAACTTCTCCGCGCCCTTCACGCCATCCCCGCCGACCGCGTGGCCGGGTTGGTCGACATCGACGACACGCCGCTGACCGAGTGGCACCGCGAGGCCGAGGAGTTCTACTCCGTTGTCACCGGGCACATCCCACCTCGACATCGGCCAGCCGTCGACGCCTTCTTCCAGTCCACCCCGCCGCCAGAACCACACACTTCGGTGTTCACCCACAATGATCTCGGCATCGAACATGTCCTCGTCGACCCCGACAACGGTGAGGTCACCGGCATCATCGACTGGAGTGACGCCGCCATCGCCGACCCTGCCTACGACTTCGGCCTGATCTGCCGCGACCTTGGCCCACACGCACTCGACCTCGCCCTAGCCAGGTACGACGCACCTGGGCCCGACCGCACGGGCCTGCACGACCGGGCGGTCTTCTACGCCCGATGCACCCTGTTCGAGGACATGATGTACGGAGTCGACACCGGGCAGAACGCATACATGAGCAAGAGCCTGGAGGCTATGACATGGCTGTTCCGTCAGTAGCGTGAGAGGGCCGCGAGGGAAGGGACCGCGACCGGGACACTGATGGCTGACGACCGACACGGGGCAGCGTCCGGATCCGCACGACCCCGGCAGTCGCCCGGGCCGCCACTGAGGCCGGCGTGCCACCAACACAGCGAACGGTGGTGGTCAGGGCGCCAGCGTCGCGAACACCACGATGTTGTCCTTGTACGACTTCGCTGCCTTGTCGTAGGCGCCACCGCAGGTAATCACGCGGAGCTGCGCCTTGCCGGTGTGACCGTAGACCAGGCTCAGCGGGAGCTTTTTCTTCGGGTAGCGGGCCACCCCGTCGACGACAAAGCGGGCCTTCTTGCCGTCCTGGCGGGGCACCTCGATGGTGTCTCCGGGTTTCAGCGCGCCCAGGCGGAAGAAGACCGCCCGACCCGTGGCGCGTGAGTCGACGTGGCCCACCACCACCGCGGTCCCGACCTCGCCGGGGCTTGGTCCCAGCTTGTACCATCCGGCCGTCTTGGGCTGATCCAGCGGTGGGACCGCGATCTGCTGGTTCCGGTCCAGCCCGAGCGGAACCGTCGGCGCGTCGACGCCGATCCGCGGGATCCTGATGCGGGTGGGCTGCGATCGCGGCATCCCGGCCATCTTCGGCGCGGGAGACGGGCGGGTCGCCGTGGACCCGGGATCGGCTTTGAGGCGGCCGCGAGCACTGTGCGCCTCGCCGTGGGTCGCCGGCGACGCGTTGGCTTCGCTCGGCGTCGGCTCTGGTGTGGTGGGTTCGTCCGCCAACGGTGAAAGCAGGGACTGCGGTGCGGCGGCGGGGTCGGGCTGCGGCGGCCCGACCGGATCAGGAGCCGTGGCCGCGAGCGTGATCAACCCTGCTCCGGCAAGCGTGATGAGGACGACCAGGACGAGGCCAGCGGCCCGCCACGGGAATCCGTGGCGGCCGCTGGCGCTCCTGGCCGCCCTAGGCGACAGTGCCATTGGCGGACCGCCGACGCAGCAGTGCGATGCCACCGAGCACGCCAACGCCCATCATGCTGGCACCGGCCGCCGTCAGAGCACCGGTGTTGGTGCCGGAGAGCGCGCCACCGTCACCGGCCGCGACGCCGGCCGTCTTCGGCAACACCCAGGCTCCGTCCGGACCCGCGTACGCGCCGCTGGCGCCGGCAGGCTGGCCCACCGACGAACCAGCCTTGCCGATACCGGCCTCGACCATCCCGAGGAGGTCGGCGAGCAGATCGGTCTCGACATCCACCTCCACGTCGAGGTCGCGGATGCAGACGACGATGTTGTTTGGCTGGGTTCTGTTGTCGTTCGACGCTGACTGCGCTGCGGACAGGTTGAAGGTGACGATGCTGTTCGTGATGGTGTTGTCCTTGATGATCTGGGTGATGTTCTGCTCGTTGATCTGCTTGTTGGTGGCGCAAGTGACCCCGTTACCCTTCTTGTCGTGCAGGCTGAAGGTCTTCGGCTTGTCGTCTGACTTCTTCTTCGCCTGCCCCTGGTTCGAGGCCGTGGGCTCCTTGGGACCTTCGTCGGTCGCGGCGAGCGCGGTGGCGGGCGCAGCGAGCAGCAGGGCGGCGCTGCCCAGCACCACCCCGCCGGCGAGCTTGGTCAAAAACCTCATCGACATGTTCCTCACTCCCTTCTGGTCGGCTCAGGAGGACGAGCCATGACGAACGTTAGGCCGATTCATGTGAAACAAGAGGTCTTTTCCGGGTTTCGCAACATGTAGCACTTGAGGTGCTATAAGTAGTTGATTCACATTCTCTGGGGCGTAAGGACCGGTCTGTCCGCCTGGGTCCGGTAGCGGCTAGATGCTGCCCGGTGGCGCTGCCACCTGCGCGGCTCGCGGTGGCACCTACGCACCGCTGGCGGGGGAGCCGCCGGCCTGCTGATCGCGACGACTGAGGAACCGCTTCCGCGCCCCGGCCGCTGCCCGGTGACGCGTTGGTGCTCGTCGAGGACCACCTGGCACATGCGGCCTGGCGGGCCTCCGAACACGCGGCGCAGCCCGAGTGGGCGGGCTGGATCAAGCGTCAGCCGGAGCGACGGCGACGTACCCCCAGCAGGCCCGAAGTGTCGGTGATGACGAACCGTTGATCTTCTTGCCCACGTCGTAGGGCGAGGGCGACGCAATGCGATCTTGCCTTGGGCGCGCGAACTCGCAGGTGCCAGCCGGCCGGTACGTCCATCCGCCCCGCCCCGGTCGTCAAGGTAGGGCTGTCCCCACCCCCACCAGGAGGCTCACGGGATCGACCCGCCCCGTCGCGCTCCATACCGTTCGAGCCATGAGATCCAGGGAAGACGTCACCGGCGTCGCGGCGCACGTCGCGGTGTGGAGTGCCCGTCACCGTACGCTCGCCATACTCGGCTGGCTGGTCTTCGTCATCGGCGTCACCGTCCTGAGTGGGCAGGTCGGCATCGTCAAGGCGACCGACAGCGACTTCGGCCTCGGCGAGTCCGGCCACGCCGACCGTATCGTCGAACAGGCCGGCTTCCCCACAGAGCAGGCCGGCGAGATGGTGATCGTCAGCTCGCGCACATCGACGGTGGACGGTCCGGAGGGGCGGGCCGCCATCGCCGAGGTCACCGCCGCCGTGCAGGCCACCGGCGCCACCGACGCGATGGAGCCGCCGGTGATCTCCGGGGACGGGAAGTCGGCGCTGCTCACCTTCGCCATGCACGGCGACCCGCGGACTGCCAAGGACCGGGTCGGGCCGGTCCTCGACGCCGTCGCCGCCGTCCAGCGGGCGCACCCGCAGCTGTACATCGCGCAGGCCGGCGACGCCAGCAGCGACAAACTCGTCGGCGACGACCTCGACGCCGGCCTGACCAGGCTGTCGATGCTCTCCATCCCGGTCACCCTCGGCATCCTGTTCGTCGCCTTCGGCGCGGTCGCCGCCGCGTTGCTGCCGGTCGGGCTCGCCATCACCGCCGTCGTCGCCGCGATCGGCCTGCTCGGCTTCACCAGCCACCTGGCGCCGACCGTCGACACCACCATGCACGTCATGCTGCTCGTCGGGCTGGCCGTCGGCGTCGACTACTGCCTGTTCTACATCCGCCGGGAGCGCGACGAACGCCGCAACGGCGCGGATCCGCAGCGCGCGCTGGTCATCGCCGCGCAGACCTCCGGCCGGTCGGTCTGGATCTCCGGGCTGACCGTCATCGTCGCCATGGCCGGCATGTTCCTCACCCGTGACACCACCTTCGTCAGCTTTGCCGTCGGCACCATCCTCGTCATCGCGACCGCGGTGCTCGGCTCGCTGACGGTCCTGCCGGCGCTGCTGTCCGCGCTCGGCGACCGCGTCGATTCGGGCCGGATCCCCGTCCTGTACCGCACCCGTTCCGACGGCCGGGTGTGGGGCACGGTTCTGCGGCTCGTCCTGCGCCGCCCGCTGGTCTCGGCGGTGCTCGCCGCCGTGGCTCTCGGCGCGCTCGCCGCACCCGCACTGGACCTGCGTACGAAGGGGGAGGGTGTCGAGGACCTGTCTCCGAGCGCGCCGATCGCGCAGGCGTTCGTGGCGATCCAGACGGCGTTCCCAGGCGGCGCCGCCCCGGCCGAGATCGTGGTCAAGGCCCCGCAGGTCACGGGGCCCGCCTGGAACGGTGCGATGGCGGCGTTCAAGGAGCAGGCGTTGGCGACCGGCCGGTTGCACGAGCCGATCACGGTCGAGGTCAACCCCGCCGGCACGGTCGCCGTCGTCAGCGTCGGGCTGTCCGGCTCCGGCGGGGACCGCACCTCCGAGGAGGCCCTGGCGACCCTGCGCGGAACCGTGCTGCCGGCGACGCTCGGCCGGCTGCCCGACGCCTGGGTCGGCGTCACCGGCGCCACCGCCACCTCCCAGGATTTCAACGACCAGCTCGCGAAGTCCCTGCCGCTGGTCTTCGGGTTCGTTCTCGGCCTGGCCTTCCTGCTCCTGCTGGTGTCGTTCCGGTCCGTCGTCGTGGCCGTCACCGGCGTGCTGCTCAACCTGCTGTCCGTCGCCGCGGCCTACGGCATGCTGGTCTACGTCTTCCAGTACGGTCACTTCGAGTCGCTGCTCGACTTCCGCGCCGCCGACGGCATCACCAACTGGATGCCGCTGTTCCTGTTCGTCATCCTGTTCGGGCTGTCGATGGACTACCACGTCTTCGTCGTCAGCCGGATCCGGGAGGGCCACGACCGAGGACTACCGACCCGGCTGGCGGTCACCGAGGGGATCACCCGCACGGCCGGGGTCATCACCAGCGCGGCGACGGTGATGGTGGCCGTGTTCGCGCTATTCGCCACGCTGCCGATGGCCGCTCCCAAGCAGCTCGGCGTCGGGCTCGCCGCAGCCGTGCTGCTCGACGCGACGATCGTCCGCGCGGTACTGCTGCCGGCGGTCATGGCCCTGCTCGGCGAGAAGAACTGGTGGCTGCCCCGGTGGCTGGAATGGCTCCCGCGCGTGTCGCACGACCTGCCCGCGGCCCCGCAGCAGGAGCGCACGCTGGCGACGACGGGGGCATGACCCCGCCCGCCGAACCCGGCCCTACCCGTCCTCGGGTCAAGGCCGGGTTCGCCGTCGGGTCAGGCGCGTGACCGAACCTCCGGTCCCGAGGGCCGGCACGCCGGGCGGCGGGCCCGAGGTCGGATCCGGGGTCGCCGGCGCGGCCGGTTGCCTGGGCGGCGTGACGCGGTCGGCCGCCGCGGGGTCAGGCCGCTTCCAGCTCCCGCTTCAACCGGCGCAGGGTCTCCCGCATGCCGTTCCGGTTCACGGTCGGGCGGTCGCCCGACGCCCTGCCGGTGAAGATCCGGCCGAGAACGCGGGCCGTCCCGTTGCGCCGGTCCTGCCAGTACTCGGTCACCTCGGTGCCGCCGTCGGTCTCGCTGAACCGGTAGCCCCAGCGGGCCACCGGCTGGCCGAAGGTGGTGACGTCGAAGGCGAACTCGCTGCCCGGCGTCGCGGTGACAACCCGGCAGGTGGTGAACCACAGCAACGGGCCGCGACGGTTCCAGCCGACGAACCGTCGCGGCTGCCCGCTGTCGCGCCGGGTGACCCAGACCGCGACGCACTCCGGGCTCCACCTGGCCATCCGCCGTACGTCGGCGACGGCCGCGTAGACCGTCCCCGCCGGTGCCGTGACGGTGATCTGTTCGGCGACTTCTGGACAGTGCCCGGCTGCCTGCGCGGTCATGCCGCAACCATAGACGTCATTCGTTCCTCCACGGGAGGTGGTCGGGCAGGTCGCTGCTGACCCGCCCCGGGAAGGCCGGAGCGCGTCGCTGCCGGAAGGAGTCGAAGCCCTCCCTCGCGTCCGCGCTCGTCAGAGCCTCTGCGGAGAGTCGGGAGTCCAGCCGGTGCGCCGGGTACGGCGAGTCCAGCGCGCTGGTCCGGTACAGCATCTGCCGGATGACCGCCACGGACACCGGCGCGGTGCTGGCGATGATGGTCCGCGCGAGCTGGTACGCCTTGTCGAGCAGGTGCTCCGGCTCGTGGACGCTGTGCACCAGGCCGGCCGAGAGCGCCTCGGCGGCGTCGAACGCCCGCCCGCTGATCATCCAGTCGAGCGCGCAGCCCATCCCGACCAGCCGCGGGAGGAACCAGGTGGACGCGCCTTCGGCGTAGATGCCCCGCCGGCTGAAGACGTACCCGAATCGCGCGTCGGTGGCGGCGAGCCGGTAGTCGGCCGGCAGGATGATGGTGGCTCCCGCGCCGACGGCCGCGCCCCGGATCGCGGCGATGACCGGCTTGTTCATCGCGAAGATCCGCATCGAGCACCGCCCCGCCGGTTCCGCCCACTCGGCCTCGGGGTCGTCGGGGGTGTCGAACTCCGTCACGGACATGTCCAACCCGGCGCAGAAGTGCTCACCCGTACCGGTGAGGACGACGACCCGGACGTCGTCGTCGCGGTCGGCGCGGTCGAACGCGTGCGCGAGTTCGTCGGCCATCCGCAGGGTGTAGCCGTTGCGCTCCTCGGGACGGTTGAGCGAGACCGTGGCGATCCGGTCCGAGAGGGAGTAGATGATCTCGCTGTACGTGTCCACGCCGGCACCCTAGAGCAAGGTCAACGCTCGCGGCAATGCTCGACGGGTCGGCTGTTCGGCCACCGACGACAGTCCTGAGTAGACCATTGATCGGTTGCTGCCGTTCGGGCAGACTTCCGCCGTGTCCTCCAGTGTCTTCGATATCTACCGCCGCCATCTCGGCGAGGGGCTGGGGCGGGTCGCCGCCATGCTCCACACACCACTGGAGGTCGGCGCCACGGGCACCGTGGTGCACACCGCGGACGGTCGCCAACTGCTGAACTGCGCCGGCTACGGCGTGTTCTTCGTCGGTGCCGGCAATCCGGTCGTACTCGCGGCGGTGCGCGACCAGCTCGAACGGCAGGCGTTGTCCACCCGGGTGCTGCTGAACGAGCCCGCCGCCCGGGCCGCCGAGGCGTTGACCTCGGTGGCGCCGGAGGGCCTGGTCAAGGTGCACTTCTCCAACTCGGGCGCGGAGGCGGTGGAGACCGCGATCAAGATCGCCCGGGCGAACGGGCGGCACCGGCTGGTCTCCATGCACAGCGGATACCACGGCAAGACGGTCGGCGCGCTGTCGCTCACCGCGCGGTCGCTCTATCAGGACCCGTTCCGCCCGCTGCTGCCCGAGGTCACCCACGTCAGGTTCGGCGACCTGGACGAACTGGCCGCCGTCGTCGACCGTGACGTCTGCGTGGTCGTCGAACCGGTGCAGAGCGAGGGCGGGGTGATCATCCCCCAGCCCGGCTATCTCAAGGCCGTCGAGGCGCTGTGCCGCGATCGGGGGGCGATGCTCGTCCTGGACGAGGTGATGACCGGGCTGGGGCGGCTCGGGACCTGGTGGGCGGCGGACCGCGACGGCGTACGGCCGGACGTCCTGCTGGTCGGCAAGGCGCTCAGCGGCGGGCTGGTGCCGGTCGCGGCGACCCTGGCGACCGAGGAGGCGTTCGCCCCGTTCGACAAGGACCCCTACCTGCACACGTCCACGTTCTCCGCGAACCCCCTCGCCATGGCCGCCGTCCGCGCGACGGTCGAGGTGATCAGGGAGGAGAAGCTGGTGGAGCGGGCGGCCGACCTGGGCGAGCGGCTACTTGCGGCGATCACCGAGACGGTGCGGTCGATCGGGCACCTCGTGGCCGACGTACGCGGCGCCGGGCTGCTCATCGGAGTGGAGTTCCGCTCCGGAATGCACGCCGCGGAGTTCCTGATGGACCTGCTCGACAACGACGTGGTCGTCAACCACTCGATGAACGCGCACCCGGTGCTGCGGCTCACCCCACCCGCCACGATGACCCCCGACGAGGAGGAGCGGCTGGTCGCCTCATTCGAGCGGGCCTGCGCCGCCCTGGCCGCGCGTTTCCCCGCCACCGGAAGCGACTCCCCCGCATGACGCGACGTACCGTCCTGGTCACCGGGGCCAGCGGCGTCGTGGGCACCGCCGTACTGGCGGAACTCTCCGGGTACGACGTGATCGCCGCCGCCTACCGACGCCTGCCGGGCGGCTCGAACCGGGTGGTCCGGCTGGACCTGCACGCCCCCTCGCTCGGGCTCGACCGCCGCGCCTACCGCGAGCTGTGCGCCGAGGTCGACGCGGTGGTCCACTCCGCCGCCATCGTCAACTTCTCCGCCGACCAGGCGGAGGTGGACCGGCTCAACATCGAGGGCCTCGGCCGGGTCGTCGAGTTCGCCGCCGATGCGGACGCGACCCTGGTCCACGTCAGCACCGCCTACGTGTCCCGGTACGGCCGCGCCGGTGGCGGCGGCAGGCTGGGCACCGAGAAGGTGGCCGCGCGGACCGACGAGTACGTCACGTCGAAGTACCTCGGCGAGCAGATGGTCCGCGACAGCGGCATCGACGCGGTGATCGTCCGGCCGGCGATCGTCATCGGCGACTCCCGTACCGGCGTCATCCGCCAGCCCCAGGGAGTGCACCAGCTCGCCGAGTACCTGGTGACCGGCAAGCTGCCGTTCATCCCGGCGCATCCCGGCACGTTCTTCGACCTCGTCCCCCAGGACATGGTCGCGCAGGGAATCCGCGCGGTGCTCGACGCCGACCTGCGCAAGGGCGACTACTGGCTGACCGCCGGACCCGCCGGCATCCCGGTGGAGCGTTACCTCGAACTGGTGACGGAAACCGCCCGCGAGTGCGGCATGGACATACCCGACGGCCGGATCGCGGATCCGTCCATCGTGGATCGGCTGGTCCGGCCGGCGTTCGCGGACGTCCTTCCTCCCGAGGACCTGGCTCGGCTGGACGGCGTGGTGGCCGTCTGCGGGCTGGTCATCATCCCCGAACTGCTGCCGACATCGTTCGGCACGATTCCCGGCGGACCGGACGCGATGACCCCGGCGCAGGCCGAGGACGCGTGGCGGGTCAGCCTGCGTCACCTGATCCGGGGGTTGCAGCAGTGATCGTCAACCCGAGCTGAGGAGGCCACCCGCGATGGAGTGCTCCGTCATCGTGCACGCTCTGCTGCCCAGGGCAGACGCCAAGGAGTCGTTCGACCGGTTGGCCGACTTCGCCGCGTATCCGGAGTTCACCGACACCGTACGGACGGTCGGGGTGACCGAGGTCAGCCCGACCGAGGTGGAGTCGACGTGGGAGGTGAACTTCCGCCGGGGCATCCTCGTCTGGACCGAACGCGACCAGATCGACCCGGTCAACCGCCGCATCGACTTCGAACAGACCAAGGGCGACTTCGCGACGTTCACCGGCTCGTGGCTGGTCGTCGAGGCCGACGAGGGGGTGCGGGTCGAGTTCGACAGCCGATTCGACCTGGGCATCGCCTCCCTGGCGAGCCTGATCGACCCGGTGGCGTGCGCGGCGATGCGCGACTCGATCCGGGACATCCTGCGCGGGCTGTTCGGCTCCGACATCGAGGTCACCGTGGTGGAGGCCGCCCCGCTCGGCTGAGCGGCCGCGGGCCGTCCTCCAGCCGCCCGATCGGCTGGAGGACGGCCCGCTTTCCCGACGGGCCGGGGCGGGCTCCTAGTCGAGCAGGTCGAAGAAGTCGTCCTTCGCCGCGTCGACCTTGTCCGACTCGGTGTCGACCAGCGACAGCAACTGGTTCAGGGCGTCGGCGAGCCGCCTGCGCGCCACACCGTCCATCGTCAGGTTGGCCAGGCTGGACTCCAGCCGGGTCAACTCCTCCAGCACCCCGAGCGCGGTGGACGCCTGCTCGGGCAACAGCTCACCGCGTAGGTAGCCGACCAGTTCCCGCACGTTCGGGTAGTCCAACACCATGGTCGCCGGCAGGGTCAGCCCGGTCGCGGTGGCGAGCCGGTTGCGCAGCTCGACCGCCGTCAGCGAGTCGAATCCGAGCTCGGGCAGGCTCCGGGTGCCGTCCAGGTCGGCGGCGGAGGTGTGGCCGAGCACCCTGGCGGCCTCGGCGAGCACCATCTCCCGCAGCACCCGGTCCTGGTCGGCGGGAGCGAGCCCGGGCAGGGTCCTGGCGAGGTCCGTGCCTCCCGCCCGGGTGCCGCCGGTCGGGCCGGGCGCGCCGCCGGTTACCGGGTCGACCGACGCGGTGGCCGGCGCCCCCAGGCCGGCGACGTCCGCGCCGGCCGGGCGGTCCGTGGCCATCAGGTCGTGCAGCACCGGCGGCACCGACCGCCGGTCGTGCCCGTCGAGCAGGGCGCTGTCCACGTCGACGAGGACCGGCGTCGCCGCGTCCGAGTCGAGCGCCCGTTCCAGCAGGGCCAGTCCGCGCCCCGGCGGCAACGGCGTCAGCCCGATCCCGCGCATGCGACGCAGGCCCGTGTCACTGACCTGCTCGGCCATCCCGTCCGGCAGCTCCCACAGGCCCCACGCCAGCGACTGCCCCGGCAGCCCCTGCGCGCGCCGCTGCTCGGCGAGGGCGTCGAGGTAGGCGTTGGCGGCGGCGTAACCCGACTGCCCGGGCGAGCCGAGCAGGCCGGCGGCGGAGGAGAAGAGCACGAACGCGGCCAGGTCGCACTCGCGGGTCTGCTCGTGCAGCTGCCGTGCGCCGTCCGCCTTCGGCCGCAGCACTCCGGCCACCCGCTGCGGGGTCTGCGACTCGACGACCCCGTCGTCCAGCACACCGGCCAGGTGCAGCACGGCGGTGAGCGGATGCTCGGCGGGGACGGACCTCAGCAGGGCGGTCAGGGCCGCCGGGTCGGCGACGTCGCAGGCGACGACGCGCACCGACTCCGCGCCGAGCGCGGTCAGCTCGCCGACCAGGTCGGCGGCGCCGGGGGCGTCGGCTCCACGCCGGGACGTGAGCACCAGGTGCCGCACCCCGCGCCGCTCCACCAGGTGCCGTGCCACGAGACGGCCGATGGCGCCGGTCGCGCCGGTGACGAGGACGGTGCCCTGCGGGGCCCACGGCCGTGGTCCGACGTGGGTGACGGCCCCGGGATCAGTGGGGGCCCCGGTCTGCGGGACGAGGCTGTCGGTGGCCGACGGGTGCAGCCGAGGCACCAGCAGTCCACCGGCGCGGACGGCGACCTGCGGTTCTCCGGCGGCGCCGGCCGCGGCGAGCGCCTGCCGCGACGCCGGGTCGTCGTCCAGGTCGATCAGCGCGAACCGGCCGGGGTGCTCGGACTGCGCCGACCGCAGCAGCCCCCACGCCGCCGCCTGCGCGAGGTCCCGGGACTGGTCGCCGACGGCCCGCCGGGTCACCACCGCCAACCGGGCGGCGCCGTACCGCGGGTCGGCCAGCCAGCGGTGCGCCAGGTCGAGCGCGGCGGCGACGGTGGGGTGCGGGTCGTCACCGCCCGGCGGCAGTTCGGTGAAGACGAGGTCGGGAACCTGGTCGCCGGCCGCCAACTCGTCGAGCCAGACCACCGGCTGGTCGGACCGGACCGGCGCGGCCGGCACCCAGCGCAGCTCGTACCCGCCGCCCGACCCGGACGGCCCTAGGGTGAGCCGGTCGGGGGTGATCGGCCGTAGCGCGACGTGCCGGACCGAGGCGACCGGCGCACCGGACGGGTCGGCGAGGACGACGTCGACACCGTCGCCGACGCGGGTCAGCCGGACCCGCAGCGCCGTGGCGCCTCGGGCGTGCACCTGCAGGCCCGTCCAGGAGAACGGCAGCGCGATCCCGTCGTCCGCGCCGGCGTCGCCGATCAGGCCGAGGGCGTGCAGCGAAGCGTCGAGCAGCGCCGGGTGCAGCAGGAAACCCTCGGTCGCGCCGGCGGCGTCGGCGGGCAGCGTCACGTCGGCGAAGATCTCGTCGCCCCGCTGCCACGCCCGGCCGACGCCCTGGAACACCGGGCCGTAGTCGTAGCCACCGGCGCGCAGGCGGTCGTAGAAGCCGTCCGTGTCCAACGGCGCCGCGCCCGGCGGCGGCCACAGCCTCAACCGGGTGGCGTCGCTGGTCCGCACCGGGGCGACGGTTCCCGTCGCGTGCGGCGTCCACGTTCCGCCGGGTGGGCGCGCGTGGATGGTCAGCGGGCGGGTCGGGTCGCCGTCCGTCCCGGCGACGACCACCCGGGTCTGGACGGCGCCGGCCTCGGGGAGCACCAGCGGCGCCTGCAGGAGGAGCTCCACCACCTCGGGGCAGCCGGCGTGCGCGCCCGCGCGCGCCGCCAGCTCCGCCAGCAGCGCGCCCGGTACGACGACCGTCCCGCCCACGCGGTGCTGGGCGAGCCACGGCTGGGCGGCGATCGACAGTTCGCCGGTCAGCAGCACTCCGGCGTCCAGCGTCTCGACCGGCTCCCCGAGCAGCGGCCGGGCCGGTGGGGTCAACCAGTACCGCCGGTGCTGGAACGGATAGGTGGGCAGCTCCGCGGGCGGGACGTCCCCGCCGACCAGCGCGGGCCAGTCGACGTCCACGCCGTGGGCGAACAGGCGGGCCACCGCGCCCCAGGCGGAGTCCCGTTCGTCGCGCCCGCCGCGCAGCAGCGGCACGGCGATCGTCGGGTCACCCGTGTCGGCGTCCAGGTCGCCGACGGAGTCGAGGACCATGGCCGACAGCACGCCGCCGGGCCCGACCTCCAGGAACCGGCTCACCCCCTGCTCGCGTAGCCGGCGTACGGCCTGCGCGAACCGCACCGGTTGCCGCGCGTGCCGACTCCAGTGCCCCGGTGTGATCATGTCCACCGGCAGGCCCGTCTCGTTGGAGACCAGCGGGATCTCCGGCGCCCGGTGGGTGAGGTCCGCCTCCAGCTTGGCGAGGTCCGCGAGCATCGGCTCCATCAACGGGGAGTGGAACGCGTGGCTGACGCGTAGCCGGGTGGTCCTGCGGCCTCGTGCGGCGAACGCGTCGGCCACGGTCTGCACCGCGTCCTGCGGGCCGGCGACGACGACCGACGTCGGGCCGTTGACGGCGGCGAGCCCGACCTGCGCCGCGGGGTCGGCGATCAGCGGCTCGACCTCCTGCGGGGTGGCCTGGATCGCGGCCATCGCGCCGCCGGCGGGCAACGCCTGCATCAGCCGTCCGCGGGCGACGACGAGGCGGGCGGCGTCGTCCAGCGACAGCGCGCCAGCCACGTGGGCGGCGGTGATTTCCCCGATCGAGTGGCCGAGGACGAAGTCCGGCCGGAGGCCCCAGTGTCGCAGCAGCCGGTACAGCGCCACCTCCACGGCGAACAGCGCCGGCTGGGTGTACTCGGTCTGGTCCAGCAGGTCCGGGTCGCCGTCGATGACCGCGCGGACGGGACGGTCCAGGTGCCGGTCCAGTGCGGCGCAGACCTCGTCCAGGGCGGCGGCGAACCGCGGTTCGGCCGCGGCGAGTTCCCGCCCCATCCCGGGTCGCTGCGATCCCTGTCCGGGGAAGACCAGGGCGAGCCCGCCCTCGCTCGCCGTGCCGGTGACCACGGCCGGGGCGTCCTGCCCGGCGGCGAGCGCCGCGAGGGCGTCGCGGTCGAGGACGACGGCGCGCTGTTCGAACGCCGTACGCCGGGCTGCCGCGACCGCCGCCGCGCGGACCGGCAGGTCGGGGTGGGCGTCGAGGAAGGCGTCGAGGCGGCGGGCATGTTCGCGCAGCGCGGGGACGGTCCGCGCGGAGAGCACCAGCGGCACCGGCACGGCCGCGCTGTCGGTCGGGGCGACGGGCTCGTCCTGCGGCGCCTCCTCGACGATGACGTGCGCGTTGGTGCCGCTGATCCCGAACGACGACACCGCCGCGCGACGCGGCCGGGCGCCGGCCGGCCAGGGCTGCTCGTCGGTCAGCAGCCGCAGCGGGCCGGCGGACCAGTCCACGTACGGGGTGGGTTCGTCGACGTGCAGCGTGCGGGGCAGCCGGCCGTGCCGCAGCGCCAGCACCATCTTGATGACCCCGGCCACGCCGGCCGCCGCCTGGGTGTGTCCGATGTTCGACTTGACCGACCCGAGCCACAGCGGACGCTGCCGGCCGGAGCCGTACGCGGCGGTCAGCGCCTGGGCCTCGATCGGGTCGCCCAGCCGGGTGCCGGTGCCGTGTGCCTCCACCACGTCCACGTCGGGTGCGTCGAGGCCCGCATCGGCGAGCGCGTCGGCGATCAGGCGTTGCTGGGACGGACCGTTGGGCGCGGTGAGGCCGTTGGACGCCCCGTCGGAGTTGACCGCGCTGCCGCGCAAAACCGCCAGGACGCGCCGGCCGTGCCGGCGTGCGTCGGCGAGCCGTTCGAGGACCAGCACACCGGCGCCCTCGGCCCAGCCGGTGCCGTCGGCGGCCGCGGCGAACGACCGGCACCGCCCGTCCGGGGAGAGCCCGCCCTGGCGGCTGAACTCGGTGAACACCAACGGCGTCCCGATCACGGTGACCCCGCCGGCCAGTGCGAGGTCACACTCGCCGGTACGCAGCGAGCGGGCCGCCAGGTGCAGCGCGACCAGCGACGACGAGCAGGCGGTGTCGACCGACAGCGAGGGTCCCTCCAGGCCCAACGTGTACGACACGCGGCCGGAGACGATGCTGGACGCGTTGCCGGCCATCAGGAAGCCGGCGACCTCCGGCGGGATGGCGCCGAGGCGCGGGGCGTAGTCGCCGGCGATGACGCCGGTGTACACGCCGGTGCGGCTTCCGCGCAGCGTGCGCGGGTCGATGCCGGCGCGTTCCAGCGCCTCCCAGGAGATCTCCAGCATCAGCCGCTGCTGTGGGTCGGTGGCCAACGCCTCGCGGGGCGACAGGCCGAAGAACCCGGCGTCGAAGTCGCCGGCGTCGTAGAGGAACCCCCCGTGGCGGGCGTAGGTGGAGCCGGGACGGTCGGGGTCGGGATGGAACACCTGCGGGTCCCAGCCCCGGTCGGTCGGGAACGGCCCGATGCCGTCGCGGCCGTCGGCCAGGAAGGTCCAGAAGTCCTCGGGGGTGGCCGCTCCACCGGGGACACGGCAGGCCATCGCCACGATGGCGATCGGCTCGGGCGCACCCGACGGCGCGCCGTCCGGCTCGCCGGCCGCCGGCGTGGCGACGCGGTGCCCCGGCTGCGGGTCCGCGTCCGGGCCGCCGACCTGTTCGGCCAGGTACCCGGCCAGGGCCGACGGGTTGGGGTAGTCGAAGGCGAGGGTGCCGGAGAGTTGGAGCCCACTCGCCTCGGACAGCCGGTCGGCCAGTTCGAGCGCGGTCAGTGAGTCGAAGCCGAGGTCGGCGAAGGCACCGTCGGCAGTGACGTCACCACGCGGCCGACCGAGCACCTCGGCCGCCTCGGTACGTACGACATCCAACCACCACTGCGTCCTGGAGTCACCCATTCAGGCGGCCGCCTTCCGCGATCATCAACGTCGGTGCCGCGGTCACCCACCGGGCAGCGGTCATCCTCTATCGGTCACGGCGCCCAACACAATCGCCCGTACGGACTCCACAAAGGATCTATGGTCTTTGTCGATCGCCCTGTCTACGCTGTCCCGCATGATTCAGGCGAGATCGAGGTGAGCCGTTTCGTCGATGCCGTCGTCGGCACCGCCGGGCGGTCGTCGGGCGGCATGGTCACCGGCGCCCCCGCGAACCCGGTGCGGCGCGGCTGGGGGCAGTTGCACGAGGCGGCCCGGCGTACGGCGGCGGCACTGGTCGCGGGCGGGCTGGCCCCCCGCCAGGCCGTCGCGGTCCTGGCCGGTGACCCGGGGGAGGTCGCGCGGGTCGCCCAGGGCACGTGGCTGGCCGGCGGCAGCGTGACCATGCTGCACCAGCCGACCCCGCGGACCGACCTGGCCGTCTGGCGCGACGACACGCTGCGTGTCCTGCGCATGATCGACGCCCGTCTGGTGCTGGTGGGCGCCCCGTTCGAGGCGATGGCCGGCGTGCTGCGCGAGCAGGGCGTCCCCCACCGGATGATCGGCGACCTGGACAGCGACCGGGAGTTCACCGTCGTGCCCGCCGCCGAGGACGACACCGCGCTGCTCCAGTTGACCAGCGGCTCGACCGCCGAGCCGAAGGCGGTGCGGATCACCCACCGCAACATCCACGCCAACCTCGTCGACACCGCGGCCCACCTCGAGTGCGGCGACGACGACGTGCTGGTGAGCTGGCTGCCGCTCTTCCACGACATGGGCATGGTCGGCTGCCTGCTGCTGCCCATGTTCACCGGCATCGACCTGGTCATGGTCACGCCCGCGGAGTTCCTCGGTCGCCCGATGGTGTGGGCGGAGCTGATGAGCCGGTACGGCGGCACGATCACCGCCGCGCCGAACTTCGCGTACGCGATCCTGACCCGGCAGCTCGCCCGCGCCGACGCCGGTTCGCTCGACCTGTCCCGGTTGAAGGCCCTGTGCAACGGCGCGGAGCCGATCGACCCGTCGACGGTGGAGGCGTTCGTCGCGGCCGGCGCCCGGTTCGGCCTGCGGCCGGAGGCGGTGAACTGCTGCTACGGCGCGGCGGAGAGCGCCCTGGTCATCTCGCTGTCGGCGCTGTCGGATCCGATGCTCCTCGACACCGTCGACGCCTTGGAGCTGGAGAAGAACCGGCGGGCGGTACCGGCGGGCGACGACCACCCGACCGCCGTGCGCCGGCTGCCCATGCTCGGCGCCGCCCACCCTAGCGTGAGCGTGCGGGTCGTCGACGACTCTGGCGCCGAGCTGGGCGACCGTGAGGTCGGCCGGTTGCAGCTGCGCGGTGACTCGGTGACCCGGAGCTACCTCACCGAGGACGGTCCGGCACCGGCCCTGGACGACGACGGCTGGTTGGACATCGGCGACGAGGGCTACCTGGTCGACGGTCAGATCGTGGTCTGCGGCCGCCGCAAGGACGTCGTCATCATGGGCGGTCGCAACATCTATCCCACCGACATCGAGCGCGCGGCCGCCGGCGTCGACGGCGTCCGCGACGGCAACGTCGCGGCGGTACGGCTGATGGCCGGCGACGGGGTGGCGCGGGAGTCGTTCGCGGTGCTGGTCGAGTCACGCCTGGTCGGTGACCCGGCCGCCGAGAAGGCGCTCTCCGACGCGATCGCCAACCGGGTCCTCGCCGACGTCGACGCCCGTCCGGCGGAGGTCGTGGTGCTGCCGCCGGGCAGCCTTCCGAAGACCCCGTCGGGCAAGCTGCGCCGCGCGGCGGCCCGCTCGCTCATCCCTCGTTGACCGTCCGCCTCCGGAGGAATTCTGTGCGATCCCTTGACCAGGCCCGTGCCCTCTGCGAGTCGTACCTGCCGGGGCTGCTCGACGGGTTGTCCGAGGTCCCGTTCGAGCAGCGGGAAGCCTCCGGCGGCGGCACGCTGCCGGTGTTCCGGGCCAGCGGCGGCCCGAGCCTGGTGATCCCGAAGGACTACGGCGGGCTCGGCGCGTCCCCGTTGGACGCGGTACGGGTCACCCGCGCGATCGGCGCCCACGCGCCGTCGCTGGCGGTCGCGACCACGATGCACCACTTCTCCGTGGCGACGCTGTTCACCTTCGCCGAGAGCATCAAGAACTCGGGCATGGAGTGGGCCCTGCTGGAGGCGATCACCAGCCGCAACCTGCTGGTCTCCTCGGGCTTCGCCGAGGGCCGCCCGGCCCAGGGGATCCTCTCCCCCACGATGACGGCGACGCCGGTGGACGGCGGCTACCGGATCAACGGGTCGAAGAAGCCGTGCAGCCTGAGCCACTCGATGGACCTGCTGACGGCCAGCGTGGCGGTGCCCGCACCGGGCGGCGGCCAGCAGACGGCCTTCCTGCTCATGCCGGCCACGCTGCGCGGCATCACCCGGCACCCGTTCTGGGGCAGCAGCGTGCTCGCCGGCGCGGAGAGCGACGAGGTCCGGCTGACCGACGTGTTCATCGAGGAGGAACTGGTCATCCCGACCGAGAACGGCCCGGACGGGATGCTCGACGACCTGCAGACAGTCGGGTTCATCTGGTTCGAGCTGCTCATCACCGCGTCGTACCTGGGCATGGCCAGCGCGCTCGTCGAACGCGCGTTGGCCGCCGGGCGCGGCGCGGTCACCGACCGCGCCGCGCTGGGCACCCGGCTGGAGACGGCGACGCAGCTGCTGGAGGGCGCGGCCCGCGCCATGCAGGCCGGCGAGACGGACAACGACGCGCTGGCCCGCGTCCTGATGGCCCGCTACGGCACGCAGGACGCCATCACCGACGCCGCCCGCCAGGCCGTCGAAATGCTCGGGGGCATGTCGTTCATCCGCTCCCCCGAGGTGGCCTACCTGGTCGCGGCCTGCCAGTGCGTCGCGTTCCACCCGCCGTCGCGGGCCAGCGTCGCGGCGCCGCTGGTCGACTACCTCGACGGCACCCGCCCGTTCATCATGAACGACAGCGCCCCGGCACCGGCCGCGCAGCCATCAGCGGCGCAGCCGTCCGTGCAGGCACCGGCGGTGCCGGCCGCGCAGCCACCGGGCCCGCAGGCGGCGCAGTCGTCCGTGGCCCCACCGGTCGGCGCACCCGCGCCCAGCCTCGCGGTCCAGCCGGTCCAGGACCCGGCCTCCACCCGGCCCGCCGAGGCCACGGCACCGGTCACCCTGCCCGGCCCGCGCCCGCAGCCGGTGGTCACGTACAGCCCGCAGCCCGCGGCCCCCCGCACCGACGAGCGGTCGGGGATGACGGCGGACGACGCCGCCGACTGGGACCAGGCGTCCTCCCTCTTCGACGGCGCGGAGGGCATCCGGCTGACCGCACGCGACTGCGACCTGCGGTACTGGTTCGCCAACGTCCCGCAGCGCACGCTGCGCGGCAACATCGTGGGCTACCCGCCGGAGCTGGTGACCCCGGACTTCCTCCACGAGCCGGGCCCGCTCCGCGACGCGCTGATCCAGGAGGTCGCCTTCCGGGCGCTGGCCGAGGAACGGGCGGCCCGCGCGATCGGTCACATCGTGGCGTGCGCGCCGGACTCCGCGACGGCGGAGTTCTACGCCACCCAGCTGGTGGACGAGACCCGGCACGCGATGATCTTCCGGAACCACCTGCGGAACCTCGGCATCGACGAGCGGGACGTCGCCGCCGTCATCGCCGAGCAGACCGCGCACGACAAGGCGACCATCCTCGATCCGTTGGAGGAGTACGGCATGCCGATCGTGCGCGAGCAGCAGGACTTCGTCGGCGGCGTGGTGCTGCTGACGATCCTGGTCGAGGGCTTCCTCGCCCCGTCGTTCGAGCTCAGCGAGCGCAAGTGGCGACCGCTGGACCCGCGGATGGCGGACATGGAGAAGGGTGCCGCCATCGACGAGGTGCGCCACCTGGCCGTCGGCACGTCGATCATCCGCGAGCACGTGCAGCGGCACCCCGACGAGAAGGAACGCCTCGTCGAGCTCATCCGCGACGGCATGCGGCTGTGGGAGCAGTTGCCGGTGTCCGACCAGCTGACCCGCTGGGAGAACTGGTTCCAGGAGGGCATCGCCCCGCACCTGGACAGCATCGGTGACTACGAGGTGTGGGACGGGCGACGGCTGGTCGACACCACGCCGGAGGAACGCATCCAGAAGGCTGTCGAGGTCACGAGCATCGTGCACTCCACCCGCCTCACCGACATGGGCCTCGGCCGGGCGTTGATCTACTAACCCGCCCGCCCGTGGCCTGGGGGGCAGCCCCAGGCCACGGGCGGGCCGCACGACTGGCGGGCACGGCGGGGACTTCCCCGCGCGGCGGCGCGGCTCTACGCGGCTGTACGCTCCGCGTCCAGGTGGCTGCTCTCCCCGCGGATCCCCCACCGGCTGTAGAGGGGTCGCAGCGGCCCGGGCACCCACCAGTTGAGCCGGCCGAGCAGCCGCATCGTGGCCGGCATCAACAGCGCCCGGACGATGGTGGCGTCGACGACGACGGCGAGGGCGAGCCCGATGCCGATGATCTTCACGACCAGCACGCTCGCGGTCGCGAACGACACGATCACCACCACCAGCAGCAGGGCCGCGCTGGTGATGATCCGGCCGGACCGCTGCAACCCGACCGCGACCGCCTCGGTGTTGTCACCGCTGAGGTCGTAGTGCTCGCGGATGCGCGAGAGCAGGAACACCTCGTAGTCCATCGACAGCCCGAACGCGACGGCGAAGATCAGGATGGGTTGCACCACGTCGATGTTGCCGGTGGAGGTGAACCGCAGCAGCCCGGCGAGGTGGCCGTCCTGGAAGACCCACACCACCGCGCCGAACGCCGCGGTCAGGCTCAGCACGTTCATCAGGATCGCCTTGACCGGCAGCACCAGCGAGCCGAAGGACAGGAACAACAGCACGAACGTGGTGGCCACGACGAGCAGCGCCATCCACGGCAGCCGCTGCGCGAGCATGTCCATCAGGTCGGCGAACCCGGCGGCGTCGCCGCCGACCAGTACCGTGCCGGAGGGCGGCGGTTCGACGCCGCGCACCGCGTCGACCAGCTCCCGTCCCTGCTCGGAGATCGGTTCCGCGTCGAACCGGACGGTGACCCGCGCGGTGTCGCCGGCCAGCCCGCTGACGTCCGCCTGCCGTACGCCCGGCAGTGCGGCCACCCGCTCCACGTACGCGGCGATCTCCTCCCGGGCGGGAGGACCGGTGACCGGGCCGTCCAGGGTGACGATGGCCTCGACCGGCCGGGTGACGCTGTCCGGGAACGACCGCTCGATGGCGTCCTGGACCTGCCGGCTCTCCGCCGAGGCGGGCAGCACCCGGGTGTCCAGCCAGCCGTAGGAGATGCGCAGGAACGGCAGACCGAGAACCACCAGCACGGCGATGACCGCGCCACCGACCAGTACGGGTCGGCGCATCACCGTCCGCGCGATCCGCGCCCACGCGCCGGAGTTCGGGTCGGTGTCGACCGGCCTGCGGCGCCGCTCCCGCAGCCGCGGCCCGAACAGGGCCAGCATCGCCGCCATCACGGTCATCGCGAAGAACCCCGCGAGCAGCACTGCGGCGACCCCACCGACGGCGATGGACCGGAGGAACACCTGCGGGAAGACGGCCAGGCTGGCGAGCGCGAGCGCGACGGTCACCGCGGAGACGACGATGGTCCGGCCCGCGGTGACCATGGTCCGCCGCAACGCCGCCGGGACGGGGTGGCCCGCGCCGAGTTCCTCCCGGAACCGGCTGACCATGAACAGGCTGTAGTCCACGGCCAGCCCGAGGCCGAGCAGCGTGACCACGTTGACCGCGAAGATCGAGATGTCGGTGAACTGCGCCAGCAGCCGCAGGCCGGCCAACGAGCCCACGATCGCCAGCACCCCGACGGCGACCGGCAGCAGCGCCGCCAGCAGGTTACGGAAGATGAGCACCAGCAGCAGGAACAGGATCGGCAACGCCAGCGCCTCGGCGCGGGTCAGGTCCGCCTTGCTCTGGCTGTTGACGTCGTCGATCAGCGCCAGCGGCCCCCCGACGGTGACGTCGAGATCCGGGCTGGTCAGGCCGTCCTTGATGGCGAGGTAGTTGGTGAGGCGGTCGTTCTCGGTGGCACCGGCGATCTGCACCGCCGCGAACGTCTCGTGCCGGTCGGTGCTGACCAGCGCGGGAACCTTGGCCCGCCAGTAGTCGGTCACGCCCTCGACCCGGTCGGCCGGCAGCCTGTCCAGCACGCGCCGGGCGGCGTCGGCGTACGCGGGGTCCTCCACCGTCCAGCGGTCGCTGCCGAACAGCACGACGACGTCCGCGTCGTTGCGTCCGAGCGCCTTGCGTTCGACCTCGTCGGCGCGGGAGCTCTCGCTCGCCGCGTAGGTGAATCCGCCGACGGCCAGGTCGCCGAACGCGCCGGCGCCCCAGGTGCCCGCGGCGACCAGGAACACCGCGGCGCCGGCGATCACCCACCAGCGCGCCCGGTGCGCGAGCCGGCCGAGGAGATCCAACATGGCAGCAACCCTTCGCTCGACCGCGGTGCTCAGGAGAACGACGACGCGGCGCCGGCACAGTCAGGACCGGCGCCGCGTCGATGTGATCACAGGATGGTGATGATCAGGTCCAGCGCCCGATGCCGATCGCCTGGGCATCGGAGAGCAGCTTCTCCCGGAGCGCGACCCGGCGGATCTTCCACGTGCCGGTTCGCGGGAACTCGTCCCACTTTATCTGGATCGGCGGGGCCATCGGGCTCAGGTCCGCGACCGCCCGCTCCCAGTCGCCCTTGTCCAGCGGAACGTCGTCCGCAGTGCTGACCACGGGCACCGGCAGGTCACCGGCGACCGGGAGGACGATGACCTCGGTGGTGTAGTCGATCCGGTCGAGGATGAGGTCCTCGAACTCGATCGCGCTGCCGCCGGGGATCCGGTCGATCTCCCGGTCCACGATCCGCACGGCGCCCCACTTGTTGATGACCGCGAGGTCGCCGGTGTTCCACCACCTGCCGTTGCACTTCAGGTCGTGCCGGTCCTGCTCGCCGACGTAGGCGAGGCACCGTCCCGGCTGGTCGATCTCGATCAGGCCGACCTGGCCGCGCGGGACCTCCTTGCCGGTCTCCGGGTCCACCGCCCGCATCTTGGCGTGGAACGGGATGGGCCAGCCGATCAGCTGCGTCGGCGGCGGCCGGTGCCCCTTGCGGCGTACGACGAAGCGGAAGAACGGCCGGATGCACAGCGCGCCGTTCTCGCTCTGGCTCCACGACTGGACCCAGATCGGGAACCGGCGCTTGGTGGCGGCCATGAAGGTGCGGATCGTACGGGTGTGGATGGCGTCGAACGAGTTGACGTACTCGCGCACGTTGCTGAACAGGCCGGCGGGGTCGCGGGCCAGCGGCTCCCAGGCGAGGTAGATGTTCGGCAGCGCCTCCACCAGCGTCGGCTTGTGCTCGGCCAGCAGCTCCCGGATCCTCGGCGAGAGCGGGTCGGACAGGTAGAGCACCCGCGGGCCGACCGCGGCCATCGCCAGCTGCATGGTGGTGAGCCGCTCGTGCGTGTAGGGGTCGCAGAACGCCACCGTGTCGCTGCGCCGGAGCCCGAACCTGGGCCACCGCTCGGTCTCCACGATCGCCATCGCGTAGATGGACTCGGCGGAGTGCATGACCAGCTTTGGTATGCCGGTGGTGCCGGAGGTGTGGGTGATGACCACCGGCTCCTTGAACTCGCGCATGTTCGGCTGGACCGGCGGCGCGTCCTTGAAGTCGTCCAGGTGCAGCACGTCCGGCCGGTCCGCGACCGCGTCGACGCTGATCGTCCGTACGGTGAGCTCCGCCACCACCTCCGGGGTGATGCCGCACTTGTCGAGGTGCTTCTGGTCGGTCAACAGGAACGGCCGTTCCAGCCGCTCCAGCATCGGGATCATCGCCTCCGGCCCGTAGGAGCCGGAGAACATGCAGGGAATGGCGCCGATCCGGGCGATGGCGCAGCCGAGAATGACGATGTCCAGGTGGTTCTGCTTGAGGATCGCCACCCGGTCCCACGGGCGCACGCCCGCCTTGTGCAGCCAGGCCGCGGCGCGATCGACGAGTTCCGCCCACTGGGTGTAGGTGCGGGTCTCGGCTCCGTCGGGGTCGATGTCCGGCGGGCGGTCGACGATGACCAGCTCGTCCGGGGCGGTCTTCGCCGCCACGTGCCAGGTCTCGCCCATCTTGGAGTGCTTCGGTACGCGCGAAAAGGGGCTCAGCCGACGGCGCCACCGGGTGGGCGTGAACTCGGTGAGGAACCGCGGAATGGGCCGCTGCGGCTCGACGTCGTCGCCGGCGACCGTTGAATCGGCGGGTGAGGCCACGAGCGCGTCCTCCTGTTCTCGGGGCTTGGGGAGGTCAGCTGACGACGAATGATCATCGGCCGTCCAATTGGCCGGTAACGATATCGACATTGTCCGCCGTAGACCAGATCTGGGTGGACGGAAATCCGACCCCGAACGCATCCGGCCCCCGAGCCGTCCGACCAGTGTGGACAGACCGACGACCGGCCATAATGCCCCGTCGGCGACCTGGCGGGACGCGAGCACCGGCACCCGCGCTGGACCTGGATCTGAAATGGGGTGTCGTTACATACGGACGAGGTCGTGGGCCCGCGCCAGGTCGTCACCCCAGGACGTGGCGTGGTCACGCTCGAACGCCCGAAACAGCCGGTCGCGGACCGACTCGCGGCGCAGCCAGGCGGCAAGCGCCGCCGACCTCCGGTCCGCGAAGTCGAGTCCGTTCACCGTGACAGCCAGGTGGCGATCCGCCGCCGAACTGAGCGTGACGTCCCAGACATCGAGGAAGCGCTCGACGCTCTCCCCGCCGGCCACGACCGTGGCCAGGAAGGTAGCCGGGTCGGGAAACGCACCGACCTGCGACGGGTACGTCGCCAGCAACGACCGCCACACCGCATCCAGGTAGCCGTCGACAGCGCCCTGCTCGGCTTCGGGCCAGGTGCGCCACTGCTCGCGAGGCAGCTTGCCCAACACGATCGCCGGGTCGAGTTCTGTGGAGCTGGCCATGCGCTCCAGCAGCAGGGGCAGCAGACTCTTCAGGTCGTCACGGCTGCCGACCGTGTTGCCGAGGCTGATGGTCAAAGAGAACAGATCGTGATCGTCGACCGGCACCGGCCCTCGGCAATGTGGGCAGCCTTCGAGCGTCGCCCTGCGCGGGTACCGGGCGAACGCCTTCTGAAGGCCTGCGACCGCCACAGACAGATCACCGTCCACCGGTCCATCCTCCCAGGGGCGGCTTGGGCTGGGCTGCCGGCACGCGGCTACCCGCGGTTCGGCCCGGCTGCCGCGGTGGTGCCGCGGCGGCCGGGCCGGTCACCGTCGGTTCTCAGCAGGCTGGTGCGCCGACGGGTCCCCGGCCGCTCCACGCGTACCAGTCACTGCCCGACACCCACGTCTTCTGGATCAGGTCGGCACCACCTGTTACCGCCCCTGGGTGCTCGCCGACGGATGACCATTGATGCTGCCACCACGATCCGCCCAGTTGCACCAACCATTGTCCCTCGTCCACATCAACGACAGCCGCACTTGACTGATCTGTGGTCTCGGCGGGTTGGCGGTGCCGTCGGTCGGCGTGGAGCGGGTGTGGACGGCGTGCGAGAGTGTGGGCCGGGCGGCGGTCGACGGCTGACCGAGCGCCCTAGAGCAGGGGAAGGCAGCCCGCCGATGTTCAACACCGCACGCCTGCAGGTCGTCCTCGAGATCGCCCGCCACGGCACCATCGTCGCCGCCGCGGAGCAGCTTCGGCTGAGCCCGTCCGCGGTCTCCCACCAGCTCGCCACCCTCGAGCAGGAGGCCGGGGTGGCGCTGGTGGAGCGGGGGCCGCGCAGCCTGCGGCTGACCGCCGCGGGCCAGCGCCTGGCGGACTACGCCCAGCAGATCGCCGATCTGATGTCGGCCGCCCGGGACGAACTGGCCACCCACGGCAAGGGCCGCCAGGGACTGCTGCGGATCGGATTCTTCGCCACCGCCGGCACCGAGCTGCTGCCGCGCGCCCTGTCGAGCTACACCCGCGACCATCCGCAGGTGGAGCTGGCGCTGATCCTGGGGCAGCCGCACGAACTGCTGCCCCGGCTGCACCAGGGTGAGCTGGACCTGGTGGTGGTCTTCGACCATCCGCTGAGCCCGGCGCAGAAGTCGCCGCACACGAAGGTCCAGCCGCTGATGGTGGACCCGCAACTGGTGGTGCTCCCCGCCGACCACCCGCTCGCCGGGCGGCGGCGGCTGCGGCTCGCAGACCTTGCCGCCGAACCGTGGATCACCACCCTCGGCGTGCAGGGTGAGGTCTCGGTGCTCGAGCTGGCGGCGCGGGCCGAGGGCTTCCCGCCGCGGGTCCGCTGCCGCAGCGACCACTACGAGGTGGTGCTGGGCCTGGTGCGGGCCGGTGTCGGGGTGGCGCTCGTGCCGTCGCTCGGCCTGGGCGATCCCGGCGGGGTGGCGGTGCGGCAGCTCGCCCACGCGAATCTGCACCGGGAGATCGGCGTGGCGCTGCGCCCCGGCAACCCCAATCCGGTGGTCGGCAGCTTCGTCGAGCGACTGGCCGGCGCGGCGGCGACGCTCAGTCAGGAGCTGTCCGAGCGGTGGGCCCCGGCGAGCCGGTCGACCGCCGCGCCCCAGCGCCGCAGCTCGGCCAGGGCCTCTCGCTCGGCCCCGGGCTCGAACGCGGCGATCACGGCGTAGACGACGGTGTGCCGGCCGGACACGATCCCGGTGTCGGCGCGTACCCCGGTGTCGGTGCCGGTCTTGTTCTCCACCCGGACGCCGTCACTCGACCACGGGTCGTGGTCGACGGAGTCGGCGACCATCGTGCGGTCGGTGTTGCCGGCGAGCCAGCCGCGCAGCAGCCGACACGCCTGCGGGCTCTGCCAGGTCCCCGTCGCCACGTCCGCGAGAAAGGCGCAGAGCTCGTGGGCGGTGCCGGTGGCGAAGGTCCGCGGCACGTCGGGGCCGCGCTCGGCCCGGATCCGGTCGTGCACGGTGGTGTCCCGCAGCCCGGCACGGCGGGCCAGCTCCTGCACGGTATCGAGGGTCACCAGCCGCAGCAGGGCGTTGGTGGCGGCGTTGTCGCTGACCGCGGCGACCGCCGTGGCCAGGTCGGCGACCGTCCATCGCCGAGGGGACAGCCGGCCGAGCAGTCCGGTGCCGCCGACCTCCCGGTCGGCGTCGAGCAGCTCCACCGGCTGGTCCGGCGCGAGCGTGGCGTCGGCGAGCCGCCGGGCCACCTCGGCGAGGAGCAGCACCTTGCCGACGCTGGCCAGCGGCAGGGCAAGGTCGGGGTCGGCCGAGACCGTGCGGCCGTCGTCCAGCCGGCGCACCATCGCCCCGACCCGCACCGCCGGCCTCATCGCGGCCCCGGCCGGGCGGGCCGCCGGCCCGGCACGGCCAGCACCCGGCCCGGCCGCGCGTCGGTGACCTCGCCGCCGTCCACCACGATCCGGCCACCGACCACCACGCACCGCACGCCGTGCGGAGGCGCCAGCGGATCGTCGTACGTGGCGCCGTCGGCGACCCGCTGCGGGTCGAGGACCACCAGGTCCGCGGCGTACCCGTCGGCGAGCAGCCCGCGGTCTGGTAGGCCGAAGCGGCGGGCGGGCATCGCCGTCATCTTGTGCACCGCCTCCGCCAGCTCCAGCAGTCCCACGTCACGAACGTAGTGGCCGAGGACCCGGGCGAAGCTGCCCGCCCACCGGGGGTGCGGGCGGCCCCCCTTCGGTACGCCGTCCGAGCAGAGCATCGTCAGCCGGCTGGCCAGCACCCGGCGTACGTCGTCCTCGTGCATCGAGTGGCTGAGGATGGTGACGTCGCCGCGTTCGGCGGCCAGCAGGTCGCAGGCGTAGTCGACCGGGTCGACGCCACGCGCGGCGGCCAGCTCGGCGATCGTGTGCCCCTGGGCGTCGGTGTTGCGCGCGGCGGACGCGACCCGGATCAGGTCCCAGCCGCCGTTACCCACGGTGTTCTCCCAGCCCGGCACCCCGGCGACCAGGTCGGTCCGGATCCGGTCGCGGAC
Source organism: Micromonospora sp. NPDC048063 (assembly GCF_043202855.1). Taxonomy (NCBI): domain Bacteria; kingdom Bacillati; phylum Actinomycetota; class Actinomycetes; order Micromonosporales; family Micromonosporaceae; genus Micromonospora; species Micromonospora sp. NPDC048063. The sequence continues at coordinate 82,366 of NZ_JBIDBG010000019.1, forward strand.
CGTCGGATCGGCGACGGCGGTGAGCATCGCGGGCACCCCGTCGGCGATCAGCCACGGCGGCAGCATCGCGTGCAGGGCTGTGCTGCCCGCGGTGTACGGGTAGACGTCGCAGGTGACGTCGAGTCCCTCGGCGCGCGCCCGTTCGAGTCGGGCGAGGGTGCGGACGGTGGCGCCCCAGGCGCGCCGCCCGGCCGTCTTGTGGTGCGAGACCTGCAGCGCCGCCCCGGCCGCGGTGGCGATCTCGACGGCCTCCTCGAGGGCCGACTCGACCTGGGACATCTCGTCACGGAGATGCGTCACGTACGGCTTGCCGTGCGCGGCCGCGACCCGGGCCAGCGCGATGACCTCGTCGGTGCCGGCGTTGACGCCCGGGGAGTAGATCAGGCCGGTCGACAACCCGGCCGCGCCCGCGGCGAGCGCCTCGTCGAGCAACTGGCACATGCGCCGGGTCTCGTCGGGCGTGGCCCGCCGTTGGGCGAAGCCGACCACCGCGGCGCGTAACGTTCCGTGTCCGACGAGGGCAGCGAGGTGGTTGCGCCGGGCCACGCCCTGCGCGTCGGCGAACTCGGCGAACGACGCGTACGCCGACGCGGGCGGACCGAAGGTCGCGGCGAGCAGCTCCCGCACCGGGCCAGCGCGTTCGGGTGGGACCGGGAAGGGGCTGATCCCGCAGTTGCCGCAGATCTCCGTGGTGACCCCCTGGAGCAGTGGCGCCCGGCGCAGCACCTCCCGCTGCGCGTCGTCGCCGGCGAGCAGGTCGGAGTGGGTGTGCACGTCGATGAAGCCCGGGGTGACGGCCAGCCCGGTCGCGTCGATGACCTCGCTGGCGGGCGCGCGACCCCCCGGCGGCAGCAGCACGATTCGTCCGTCCCGGACGCCCACGTCGGCGGGGCGGGCCGGCGAGCCGCTGCCGTCGATCACGTCCCCACCGGTGACCAGCAGGTCCAACCGCGTCATCACAGCACCTTGGACAGGAAGGCGCGGGTACGGTCGTGCCGCGCCGCGGCGAGCACCTCGCGGGGTGGCCCCTGCTCGACGATCAGGCCCTCGTCCATGAAGACGAGGTGGTCGCCGACCTCCCGGGCGAAGCCCATCTCGTGGGTCACCACGATCATGGTCATCCCGCTCGCCGCGAGGTCCTTCATCACCTCCAGCACCTCGCCGACCAGTTCCGGGTCGAGCGCCGAGGTGGGCTCGTCGAAGAGCATCAGCTTCGGCGACATGGCCAGGGACCGCGCGATGGCCACCCGCTGCTGCTGGCCGCCGGAGAGCTGTGCCGGGTAGTGGTGGGCGCGGTCGGCCAGGCCGACCCGGTCGAGCAGGTCGGCGGCGCGCCGTCGCGCGTCGGCCGCCCGGACGCCCTTCACCGCGACCAGGCCCTCCATCACGTTCTCGAGGGCCGTGCGGTGCGGGAACAGGTGGAAGCGCTGGAAGACCATGCCGATCGACTCGCGCTGCCGGCGCAGTCGCGCGTCCGGCAGCGGTCGCAGCCGGCCACCGTGCTCCTCGTACCCGATCAGCTCGCCGTCGACGTAGACCCGACCCGCCTGCGGCTCCTCGAGGTGGTTGAGGCAGCGCAGCAGGGTGGATTTGCCGGATCCGGACGGACCGACCACACAGACCACCCGGCCGCGTTCGATGGTCAGGTCGATGCCGCGCAGCACCTCCAGGCGGCCGAAGCTCTTGCGCAGGGACCGGCACTGCACCATCGGCGGGGTCATCGCGCGCTCCCCGTGAAGCGCAGGTTGCGGGTGATCCGCCCGCGCAGGGTGCCCGGAGCGGTCGCGCCGAAGCCGCGGCTGAACCGGCGCTCCAGGTAGTACTGGCCGATGCTGGCGACGGTGGTCAGGACCAGGTACCAGATGGACGCGACGATCAGCAGGGCGATCACCTCGAAGTTGGTCAGGTAGAGCCGCTGGGCGACGGTGAGCAGGTCGGCGCCGGCGATCACCGAGACAAGCGAGGTGGTCTTCAGCATGGAGATGAACTGGTTGCCGGTCGGCGGGACGATGATCCGCATCGCCTGGGGCAGCACCACCCGCTTCATGATCTTCATGCGCGACATGCCCAACGCCGCCGCGGCCTCCTGCTGGCCGGGGTCGACCGAGCGCAGGCCGGCCCGGACGATCTCGCTCATGTAGGCGCCCTCGTTGATGCTCAGCCCGAGCAGCGCCGCGACGAATCCGGTGACCAGGGTGTTCGTCTCCCAGGTCACCAACTTCGGGCCGCCGAACGGCACGCCCAGCCCGATCTCGGGGAAGATCAGCGCGATGTTGAACCAGAAGATCAGCTGCACCAGCAGCGGCGTGCCGCGGAAGAACCAGACGTATGCCATGGCGCCGGCGCGCAGGGTACGGCTGTCGGAGACCTGCATCAGCGCCACGATGACGCCGAGCACCACGCCGATCGCCATGGAGGCGGCCGTGAGCTGGACGGTGACCCAGAGCCCTTCCAGGATGACCGAGTCGAACTGGTACTCGACGACGATGTCCCAGTGCAGGTTCGGGTTGATCGCGATGGTCCAGGCCAGCCAGGCCAGGATCAGGACGGTCGCCCCGGCGGCCAGCCAGCGCCCCGGTCGCAGCGGGTGGCTGATCCGGTTCACCTCCGGGCCGGCGGGCCCGGCCGAAGCCGGGCCCTTGACGGTCGCATCCACCGGTGTGCTCATTTCTGGTCGTTGACCGTCGCGGTCTGCACACCGCTGCCCTGCACGCCCCACTTCTCGAGGATCTTGGCGTAGTCGCCCGTCTCGATCAGCTCCTGGAGGGCCCGCTGGACGGCGTCCCGCAGCTGGCTGTCCTTCTTGTCGATCGCGATGCCCCACGGGCCGGCCTCGTACTGGGCCTCCAGGACCTCGTACTTGCCGCTCTGTCCGGCGAGCATCTTGGCCACCGGGTAGTCGACGATGGTGGCCACCGCGCGCCCGGCGTCGATCTGCAGCAGGCCGGTCGGGGCGTCCTCGCTCTGCGAGATGGTCATCTTCTTGGCGCACGAGGCGTTCTGCTTCTCCCCGATGGCGAGGTTGGAGCTGCCCTTGGCGAGCACCACGGCCCGGCCGCACAGGTCCGCCAGATCCTTCACCCCGGCCGGGTTGCCCTTCGCCACCATGATCGCGCCGCCGGCCTGGAAGTAGTCGACGAAGTCGACGGCCTTACGGCGCTCCTCGGTGTCGCTCATCGAGGACATCGCCAGGTCCCAGCGGTCGGCCTGCAGGCCCGGGATCAGGCCGGGAAAGCTGGCGTTGGTCATCTCCAGCTTCAGGCCGAGCCGCCCGGCGATCGCCGCCGCCAGGTCCGGGTCGACGCCGGTCAACTCCTGGGTCCCCTCCTTGTACATCTCCATCGGCGGGTAGCCCTCGGCCGTGGCGACCCGGAGCACACCCTTCTCCTTGAGGGTGGCCGGGACCAGGTCGGCAGCCTTGGCGTCGGCGGCGACCGAGGCGGAACCACCGGCCTGCGGCGTCTGGCCGCTGGTCGACCGTCCGCAGCCGGCGACGGCGAGTGAGAGTGCGGCGAGACCGACGACAACGCGAAGCGCACGCTTCCTGACCACCGGAAACCTCCTGCCTGAGACGATGGCGGGGACCCTATCGGGGATCAGCCAGCATGAACAGCCCGAATGCTTTGCGGGGTGAGCATCGAATTATTCGATGCTCACCCCGCGTTCGCCGTGCAGGCCGTGGCAGGCACCCGTTCAGGTGCCGCGGAGTTGGATCTCGCGTCCGTGCCACCTGGAGCGCAACCACCGGTCGTGGCTGGCGACCACGACGGCGCCGGGGCTGCCGCCGAGGGCGTCCTCCAGCTCGTCACAGAGTCGGGGCGAGAGGTGGTTGGTGGGCTCGTCGAGCAGCAGCAGGTCGGGTGGGTCGGCCACCAACAGGGCCAGGGCGAGCCGGCGTCGCTGGCCGACCGACAGCTCGCCGACCGGCCGGCGCGCGTCGTGGGCGGTGAGTAGACCGAGGTCGTCCAGCGGTACGTCGTCGGCGCGTACCTGGCCCAGGACGTCGGCGTAGATCTCCTCGGCGGTGCGCTCGGGCCGGTCGAACACCGTGTCCTGGGTCAGTACGCCGATGCGCAGGTCGGGGCGGCGCCGGACGTCACCGGCCGAGTCCAGTCGGCCGGCGAGGACGGCGAGGAGCGTGGACTTGCCCGCACCGTTGGCGCCGGTGACCAGCAGCCGGTCGGTGGCGGCGAGGTCGAGACGGTCGAGGGTGAGTCGACCGGGTATCCGCACGTGACACAGGCTGACGAGGGTCCCGTCGGCGGTGGCGGTGGCGAGCGCGGTGGCGCGGAACCGCAGCGGTTCGGGTGGTGACGCGACGGCGGTACGTTCGAGGTCGTCGAGCCGACGGCCGGCGGCCCGTACCCGTCGGGCAATCTGGTTCTGCACCCTGCCGGCGGTGTGGCCGTATCCCATCTTCTCGTTGTCGCGCCGGTCCCGGCCCGGCGCGACCTCGTGCGCGGTCACCGCGAGCTGCCGGCGTAGCTCGGCCAGTTTCTCCTGCTGTTCGGTGTGGCGTCGCTGCCAGCGCTCCCGCTCGTTGCGCTGGTGAGCCAGATAGTCGCGGTAGGTGCCGCCGAAGCGGACCGGGCCGGCGACAGCGGGGTCGAGATCGATCAGGTCGGTGCAGACCGCGTCGAGGAAGGCCCGGTCGTGGCTGGCTACGACGACGGCTCCGGGCAGGTCGCGCAACTGCTGCTCGAGAAAGGCCGCCGCGGCGTCGTCGAGGTGGTTGGTGGGTTCGTCGAGCAGCAACGCCGAGGGCAGGCGGATGAGCAGGGCGGCGAGTGCGAGCCGGCCACGCTGGCCGCCGGAGAGCGCGGCGAGCGCCCGCTCCGGTGCCACATCGCCGAGACCGAGTGCCGCGAGGACCATGCCGGCACGTCGCTCGGCGCCCCAGGCGTCGATGTCCTGGGCGCGGTCGAGCAGATCGCCGTAATCGGCGAGCAGCCGTTCGTGGTCGGGTGTGTCGTCGGCGGTGCCGGCGAGCCGGTCGGCGAGCCGATCGAGGTCGGTGAGGACGGCACGGGCCTCGCGCAGGGCGTCGTCGCGCACGTCCCCCACGGTCGCGGCCGGGTCGTAGGGGGCTTCCTGCGGCAGGTAGCCGAGGTCCGGTGGCCGAACGACGGTGCCGGCGTCCGGTTCGTCCGCACCGGCGAGCAGGCGGAGCAGGGTGGACTTGCCGGTGCCGTTCTCGCCGATCAGGCCGATCCGGCGGCCAGGGGCCGCGGTGAGGGAGACCCCGTCCAGCACGCGACGGCTGCCGCGGGTATGGACGAGGTCGTGAGCGAGCAGTGCTTCGGGCATGGAGGGTCACCTTCGGGGTGCCCCCGGGCCACGGGCCGGCACGGCCCGTGGCCCGGAGCAGGGCGGAGTCGGCGGTCAGGCGCGGTCGGGTGCGGGAATCTCGCGCAGGTGACCGTCATCGAGGCGGAGCCACCGCTGCACACCGATGTCGGTGAGGAACCGTTCGTCGTGGCTGACCACCACGAACGCACCCCGGTAGGCGGTGAGGGCGCTCCCCAGTTGGCCCACGCTGACCAGGTCGAGGTTGTTGGTGGGTTCGTCGAGCAGCAGCAGGTGGGGTGCCGGCTGGGCGTAGAGGACGCAGGCGAGGGTGGCGCGCAGCCGTTCGCCGCCGGAGAGCACGCCGGCGGGGAGGTGGGCTCGGGCGCCGCGGAACAGGAACCGGGCGAGCAGGTTCATCCGTTCGGCCTGCGGCCGGTCAGGGGCGTACGCGGCGAAGTTCTCCGCGACCGTCCGGTCGAGATCCAGCAGGTCCAGGCGTTGCGACAGGTACGCGACGCGGCCGGCGGCGCGGTGCACCTGCCCGGCGTCCGGGTGGAGGTCACCCTGCAACAGACGCAGCAGGGTGGACTTCCCGGCGCCGTTGGGGCCGGTCAGCGCGATCCGCTCCGGTCCCCGGATGGTCAGGTCGGCGCCGTCGCCGGCGAAGACGGCCCGGTCGCCGTGGTGGACCTGCATGCGCTCGCCGGCGAACACGGTGCGGCCGGCGGGAACGGTGGTGTCGGGCAGGTCCAGGGTCAGGGCCTGGTCGTCGCGCAGCGTCCGGCTGGCCTCGTCGAGCCGGGTCTGGGCCTCGCTGACCCGGTTGGCGTGCGCCTGCTGTGCCCGGCCGGCCGACTCCTGGGCGCTGCGCTTGAGCCCACCGGCGACGATGCGGGCCAGGCCGGCGTTGCCGAGGTTGCGGGCGGCGTTGCTGGCCCGGCGGTCGGCCCGCTCCCGGGCCTGCTGCATCTCCCGCTTCTCCCGCTTCACGTCCTGCTCGGCGCTGCGCACGGTCCGCTCCGCCGCCTCGCGTGCCACGCGCGACGCCTCCTCGTACGCGGTGAAGTTCCCGCCGAACAGGCGCACCTCACCACGGTCGAGCTCGGCGACGCGGTCCATCCGGTCCAACAGGACCCGGTCGTGGCTGACCACCAGCAGACACCCGGACCAGCCCTCCAGCACCTCGTACAGCCGGTGCCGCGCGTCGATGTCGAGGTTGTTGGTCGGCTCGTCCAGCAGCAGCACGTCCGGGCGCCTGAGCAGTTGCGCCGCCAGGCCGAGCGACACCACCTGCCCGCCGCTGAGAGTGCGCAGGCGCCGGTCCAACCCCACGTCACCGAGGCCCAGCCGGTCGAGTTCGGTGCGGCTGCGCTCCTCCACGTCCCAGTCGTCCCCGACGGCCGTGAAGTGCTCCTCCGCCGCGTCACCCGCCTCGATGGCGCGCAGTGCCGCGAGGGTCGCGTCGACCCCGAGCACCTCCGCGACGGTCAGGTCACCGGCCAGGGGCAGGTCCTGCGGCAGGTAGCCGAGCACACCCTCGACCGTCACGCCGCCGCCGGTCGGGGTGAGGTCGCCCGCGATCAGCCGGAGCAGGGTCGTCTTGCCGGCGCCGTTCGGCGCGACCAGGCCCGTACGGCCGGGCGGCACGGTGAAGGACAGGTCCTGGAAGACCGGAGTGTCGTCCGGCCAGGAAAAGGACAGGTTCGTACAAACAATGCAGACGTCAGACATCGGGAGACACCCTCGGAAGAGAGCCGGGGACGCGACAGGCACCCCGGTCAGGCAGACAGGTCTACGACGAGACACGCCGCACCGGCGCAGGCCGGCAGGCGGCCGGGGCCGCTCACCCCGAGATGTCGTCGTCCCCCGTCACCACAGTCCGCTCCCTCGCACTCTCGTCGCGGTCTCCGCCGCGCAGCACCAGCTTAACAACTTCCTGAGTGGCACCGGCACGGCAACCGCCTCGTAGGAGAACGCCTGGGCTTGGGCCGATGATCCACGAGGCCACCGCTTGAGCGCGTCCACGAGACGACGGAGTGGTAGCGGTGCCTCAGATGGGTGGTGCTCGTACCCGACGTGCTGCCGGAAAGCGAAGGGCGGGATGGTTTCCCATCCCGCCCTTCTACCTGAACGGCCCTCGCGGGCCGGTGGATGACACGTCAGACAGCGGGCGTCTCGTCGCCGCGCATCGGGACCGCGCGGCGGCGCCGGGCGAGGAGCAACATGATGCCGCCACCCGCCACCATGGCGAGACCGGCTCCGGCGATCAGCCCGGACTGCGGCCCGGTGATCGGCAGATCACCCCCGCCGCCACCGCTGCCGCCGTCATCGCCGCCGTCCCCGCCACTGCCGCTCGCGGCGACCACGACGGCGAACCCGTCCTCGTTGTCGCTGCCGTCCACATCGGCTGCCCGTACGGCGACGGCGTTCGCCGGAAGTTCGGCATGCTCCGGGCCGGAGCGGGCATCCGTTCGCTCGGTCAAGCCCTCGACCTGCACGGTCCCGCCCGCCAACGTGACGGGTGCCGTGATGGAGGCCGACGCCGTCACCAGATTGTGCAACTCGACGGCGGAGTAGATGTTGTCATTCGGGTCGGTGTCCTGGCCGACCGGTACGAGCGCGAGCGTGTCGTAGGTGCAAACCGCTGACCGCCCGTCGTCGCGGACCGCACACTCCTTCGGCGGTCGGGTGAACGTCACGCCCTTGGGCAGGTGCAGCGTGGCCTTGACGCCGCTGACTGCCTTCCGGCCCTGGTTGACGACCCGGTACCGCACCGCGCCCGTCTCGCCCGGGTTCAACGTCCCGGTGGATTCGAGCCGGCCGTCCGCGCCGACCCGCACCGACTGCTTCACGTCCGGCGCCACCACCGACAGGTCGGCTTCGGAATCGTCGACCAACTTGAGCGTGAACCATTTGCTGGCACTGAGTTGCATCTTGTCGTCGCCCCAGGCCATGCCAGCCTCGACGTGGAACCTGCCTTCGTAGGGCTTCTTTTTTTCGTAGACCTGAATATCGATGGGCAGATCAACCGTCCCACCGGGTGCCGGCATCAGCTCCGGAAACAGGCTCGATTCGATACGGCAGTACCAGCCCGAGTGGTCGCCGTCACACTCACCGGAGCCACCGCCCTCCGGCCATATGAGCGCGGCCTTGTACGACCAGTCCAACTCGGAGGGGCGGACGTAGAAAATGATCTCTCTCGGGGTCTGGTCGGTCAGATTGGTGAGCCGCAGGTGGACCCGTTTCTTTTCGACCCCCAGCGGAATCGTCGTACCGGGCAGATCGAGCGTGAACTTCGCGCCCGGGTCCGCCGCCGAGGCGGGACCGGCGGGGGTAGCCATCCCGGCAAGCAGGAGCAGCGCGGCGGCGGCAGTTCGCACCAGCCATCGATGACCAGAGGCCATAGCAGAACCCTTCAGGCGAGCGGACAGTACGGCCGAGGACACTATCCGCAATGGGCTCGCATCGGTATCCTCCGCTCACCCCCTACCTGGGCGAGGGCCGGATCGGTCAACCACCAGCCGGCCCTGCCAGTGGCCAGCCGGTCCCGGCCGATCTTGCGCCGCAGGCGTGAGATGACGCTGCCCACCGCCAGGGCGTTCTTCGGGCGCGCTCTGACGCTCATCCCGTCCCGGACCTGTGCGCCGCTACGAGGTTCGCCCTGCGCATCGATCAGCACCTGCAACGCCTCGGCCTGCTGGGGGCTCAGCTTGACGGGCGCGTTCTGCCCGGCCAGCCAGGTTTCGCTGGTCGTGCGTTCCAATCGCACGCCTGCCCACTCCGCCGCTCGCGGCCGGGGCCCCGCCGGGCCGGCCAGCCGCCAGCCGCCCCCGCCTGTGATGATCCGGTCCGGCCCGAGGCGTTCCCGGAGGTGGTGGATGAGCACGCCCACCGCGGCGATCGTGGCCGGCCGGTCGTGCGGCGGCAACGACGACCAGATCCCACTCCTGCTGCGCGGCACTCCCCGCGCCTCGACGAGCACCCGCAGCACGGCGAACTCCTGCGGGCCGAGCCGGACGAACCGAGCCGGCCCGTCGAACACGTACCGATGCTCGGCATCGAGTCGCAGGCTGCCGAACGACAGCACGTCGGTGCCGTCGACCGGTTCCGGCGCGATCGGATCCCGCACCCACCAGCCGTCCGCCCCGGTGAGAATGCGTGCGGCACCGATCTTCCTACGGATGTTGGCGATCACCACGCCGATCTGGGCAGCTGTCGGCGGCCGATACCCGCGCGGCATGGCGGCCCAGATCGCCTCCCGGCTGAGGGGCGTCCCCCGCGCCGTGATCAGGACGGCCAGCACGGCGACCTGCTGGCCACTGAGCATGACCGCGCTCGACTCAGCGTGCAGTCGGACCAGGCCGGTGGACGTCTGCAACTCCAGCCCGGCGTAGCACAGCGGGACATCCAGCACGGGTATGGACAGCTGACGGCGACCCGTGCTGGTCCGCGGGCGCCGTCCTTGACGGCATCGAGAGATCGCCGACAGCGCAGAGCCTGCCGCCGGAGAAACGTCCTCAGCCGGAAGGCAGCAGGCCGACCGGCCGACCATGCACTGATCAACCACCATGAAGGGCCTCACCATCTGGATGGCCGGCCGCCACTACCCCACCGACCAGCCTGAACCTCGCTCCGTACTCGCGGACGCCGGACGCCGGCGGTCAGGCCGACGGCCCGACCAGTTGGTACGCCGCTCGGACGGCGGCCACGGCCCAGCGCATGCGACTGACCGCCTCGACCGGATGGTCGCCGTACTCCTGCGCGACGAGTGCCGCGCAACCGGCCGCCCGGTGCCGGCTGACGCTGTACAACACCGCCTGCCGGATCTGTTCGGGCGTCGGATCCTTCGACGGTTGGAGCGTGGAGGCGAAGAGTGCCTCCGCCCTGGTACTGAGCAGTTCCGACGGGCTCATCACCGGCTCCTTTCCGGTAGGTGGCGGCCATGCCCGCGAGGCAGATCCGGCACCAGGCGCACCACCACCGAGGTCGCACGCACGAGATGCGGGGCTGGCCGATCGCCTCGGGCGACCGACGTGCCTCGGGCAGCCGACGAATTCGCCGAACGGCGGTGCCCGGGGTGGGGTCAGCGGAGTCCGGCCCCACCCCGGTTCCGGGTTCCGGGTCCCGGGTGCTGGGGTGCGCGCCCCTGCGTCGTGCCCGGCGCGCACCCCGTGATTCACCTTTCGCTACTTACCTGACCCGGCGAGGACGCCCTGCACGAAGTAGCGCTGGAAGGCGAAGAAGACCGCCAGCGGCACGAGCATGGACAGGAACGCGCCGGGACCGATCGTGTCGAGGTTGGACGAGAACGACCGCATCTGCTCCCGCAGGGCGTAGGTGATCGGGGCATTGTCGGAGGTGGCGAAGACGAGCGCGACCAGCAGGTCGTTCCAGACCCACAGGAACTGGAAGATCGCCAGCGAGGCGATGGCCGGCCAGCCGATCGGCAGCACCACGCGGGCGAAGATGAGCATTTCCCGGGCGCCGTCGATGCGGGCCGCCTCCAGCAGGTCGCGCGGGATGTTCAGGAAGAAGTTCCGCAGCAGGAAGATCGCGAACGGCAACCCGAAGGCCACGTGGAAGGCAACCACCGCTGGGATCTCGCCGTAGATGCCGAGGGTCCGGAAGATCCGTGCGTCCGGCACGATCGCCACCTGGATCGGCACGACGATCAACGCGACGACCAGCGCGAACAGCCAGTCTCGGCCGGGGAAGTCCATCCAGGCCAGGGCGTACGCGCCGAGTGCGCCGAGCAGCACCACGAGCAGGGTCGACGGCACGGTGATCAGCACCGTGTTCCACAGCGATTCGACGATCCGCTCGTTCTGCAGCACCTGGGCGTAGTTGTCGAGGGTCAGTTGGGCCGGCGCGGTGAAGACCGTCCACCAGCCGGTGGCGCTGTTGTCGGCGCTGCTACGCAGGCTCGCCACGGCCAGACCGAAGGTCGGCAGCAGCCAGAAGACGCCGATCAGGACCACCAGCAGTCGCAGCAGTGCCTTGCCGAACCGCATCATGAACCGGGTCCACGGTCCCGGTCGCGGCCGGCCGCCCCGCGCGGTACCGGCGGGTATCAGTTCCGGTACGGCGTCGATGGTGGCGTGGCTCATCAGCTATCCCTCCTCAGGCGCCGGATGTTGAACAGCATCGCGGGGAGCACCAGGGCGAACAGCAGGACCGCGAGGGCGCTGCCGAGCCCGTAGTCGAGGCCGCCGCCGAAGGACACCCGGTACATCTCCAGGGCGACCACGGTCGCGTCGTCCTGGGACGACTCGGGTGCGAGCACGTAGACGAGGTCGAAGATCTTCAGGACGTTGATTGTCAGGGTGACCAGGACCACGACGAGCACCGGCCGGACCAGCGGCACGGTCACGTGCCGGAATGTCTGCCACTCGCTCGCGCCGTCCATCCGGGCCGCTTCGAGTGCTTCCCGAGGCAGGGCGGCCAGCCCGGCCGACACCAGCACCATGGCGAAGCCGGCCCAGATCCAGATGTACGCCCCGATGACGGCGGGAGTGATGAGTGAAGGCCCGAGCCAGGTGACGCCGTTGAACGGCTCGGTGAAGTTGTCGGCGGGCAGCCGGATGACGTATGGGCCGGAGGTGAGTTCGGGGAAGGCGAACCGCCCGGCGGCGTCGGTCCGGGTGGTGGCGACCACCCTGCCCCCGTCGGCCACCGCCTCGACGGTCATCTGGGGCAGCCCCACCTCGCCGGCGTCGACAATCCCCGCCTGGCCGCCGCCGCCGCGGGTGAAGTCGAGCCACACCACCCCCTGCAGTCCGGGGCCGCCGGTGGGTGCCGTGGCCGGCTTGGCGTCGGTCGGGATCCGGTCCGGCGGCAGGCCCACGAGGGCGAGGTGGACGGGTTCACCCGGGGTCGCCGGCCCTCTGGACTCGAAGCCGCCGTTGATCGGCGCCAGCTCGCCCTGCTCTCGGGCATCCACGCCGTGGTAGCGCGACGGGGACTCGAAGGCGTCGTGCACCGACACCGCGACCGCGTTGAGCACGCCGCGGTCCGGGTTCTCGTCGTAGACCAGCCGGAAGGTGACGCCGGCGGCCAGGAACGAGATGGCCATCGGCATGAACAGGACTGCCTTGAGCACGGCCGACCGGCGCAGCCGCTCGGTCAACACCGCGAAGATCAGCCCGAGGGTGGTGGCCACGGCCGGCGCCACGATCACCCAGACGAGGTTGTTCAGGATGGCTCGCCGGGTGTTCGGCGAGGTGAACATGGTGACGTAGTTGTCGAGGCCGACGAACCTCGATCCGTCACCGCTGCGAAAGCTGAGCCACAGCGTGTAGACGATGGGATAGCAGACCAGCACCAGCAGCAGCACCAGGGCGGGGCCGAGGAAGAGCGCGACCATCAGGCGGGTCTCCCGCGACCGTCGGCGGGCCGCGGTCCCGGCGGTGGTCCGTGGGCCGCCGGGGGCGTCCCGGTGGCCCGGGCCGCCGGCGGCGTGCCGTGAGCCGCCGGGGCCATCGGCCACGCTCGCCCGGCCGATCGTTGTTCGGGCAGGGGACGGACGGATGCCCTGGGCCGGGTCGGGCGTGATCGTCATCAGTTGCCTCCGAAGTCCTTCTTCGCGGCGGCCTCGAGCTGCTGGGCCAACGCCTCAGGGGCGATCGGCTTGGCCAGGAAGTCCTGCAGCAGCACCCACAGGTGGGCGCTGGTCCCACCGCCGAACGTCTGCGGCGTGAGGTCCGACAGGTCGAAGCGCAGCGATTCGGCCTTCACCACCGCTTCGGCGAGTTCCCGGGTGGTGTCGTCCGCGTACGTCGCGACGTCCAGTCCCGAGTTCGCCGAGATGAACCCGCCCTTGGCCGCCATGATCTTCGCTGCCTCGGGCGAGGCGAGGAAGGCCATCAGTGCGTTCGCCTCCGGCGTGTCCTTGAAGGCGACCGCCTGGTCGCCCGCCGTCACCACCGCCGGCTTCGAGCCGTCGACCGACGGCCAGTTGAAGAACTTCGCCGACTCGCCGACCTTCAATTCACCCAGCTTGTTGATCTCTGAGGCGACGAAGTCACCCTCGAACAGCATCGCTCCCTTCGGCGACTTGCCGAACACGTCGGCGATCGCCTGCGTGAAGGTGGTCTGCGTCGGGTTGCCGGCCAGGAAGCGCGGCGTACGCCAGTAGTCGGCCAGCAGGGTCAGCGTCTTGACCACGCTGGGATCGGTCCAGGGGATCTCGTGCTTGGCCAGCTTGTCGTACATTTCCGGGCCGGCGACCCGGAGGTAGGTGTTCTCGAACCAGTCGGTCAGCACCCACCCGTCGCCACCGGCGGCCACCATGGGCGTCACCCCGGAGTCGGCGAGCGCGGCGGAGACCGTCTTGAGCTCGTCCCAGGTCTTCGGCGGCTGCACCCCGGCGTCGGTGAAGCTATCGACCCGATACCAGATCACCGACTTGTTGGCCACCTTGAAGTAGACGCCGTAGAGCTGCCCGTTCACGGTGCCCAGTTCCTGCCAGGCAGAGCTGTAGTTGGCCTTGATCGCGGCGGCCGCGTCACCGGTCAGCGGCTTGATCGCGCCCCGCTTCACGAACTCGGCCACGACCCCGGGCTGCGAGATCAGCGCCACATCCGGCGGCGAACCCCCGGCGATCCGGCTGTTGAGCAGCACCGGCAGATCGTTGCCGCCGGAGGTGTACTTCACCGTCGCGCCGGTCTTCGCGGCGAAGGCGTCCAGCACCGCCTGGAAGTTCGCCTGCTCGGCACCGGACCACGTGGCCGCCACCTCGACCGTCTTGCCGGCAAGGTTCGCGTCCGGCGCGCCGGACGTCGGGCCGGCATCGCCACCGCACCCTGCGGCGGTGGCAAGGACCGCCGTCGCCACGGCGAGCGGTACCCATCGTCGTATCATGGACCCTCCTGAATCTGGTCTGCGGATCGGGACTGGACCGGAGCGGGCGACGACCCGCCGCCCGCCCCGCGTTCGGAGTCGACCGCGGTTGAGTGGCAGCTCAACCGCGGTCGACGGGCGACGGTCGCCGACCCAGGTTCCGGATTGGCGGTCGGCCCGCCTCATCCGTCCCCATCCGGGTCGGCCTTATCGATCGCACCCGATCAACCGATCGGTGATTGCGCCGAGTCTTCATCACCACCGCGTTTCCCGGAAGTCAACTGGGTGCTACGTGACGGGACCGACGAACACCTCACAAGATCAACTTGTCGGATCCGGCCCCGACTCGCCGGTAACTCTTCGCCGATCCACTCTGAGCTGGTGAAACACCGTCCGGATCGGCGCGCCGTCCCAAATTCCGGTAGCACCGGGTCGGTGAACGAACCGTCACGGTGTTGAGATTGGCCACCACTGCTATGTCTGCCCTGTTAACGCGACACTTCTTCCCGACGAAAGAGTCGCACCGAAGTGATCCAACCGCCGTCCGGAACCGTGCACCTGTTTGAGGTTGAGCGGCGTGACAGGAGGACAGTGTGGAGGACCTGGCGGGGTACACGGTCGCCGTCCTGTCGGAGCGTCGTCGACACGACCTCGCCACCCTGCTGGAGGCCACCTCGGCACGGACGATCAACGTCCAGGCGGTCCGCTCGGTGGCCCAACCGGTGGCGGAGGCCGTTGCCGTCGCCACCCGCTCCTGCGTCACAGGACCGGTGCACGAGGTCATCGTGTCGTCGGGCCTGGGCCTGCGGGCCTGGCTGCGCGTGGTCCAGCAGACCGGCCACCTCGACGCGCTCATCGACCGGCTGACGCACGCCCGCCTGCTGGCCCGCGACGGACACGCCGCCGACACGCTGCGGGATCTCGGCCTGAGCCAGATATGGGCAACCGCCTCCACGACCACCGAAGACCTGTTCCGCTATCTCCTCGCCCAGCCGATGATCGGCCGCCGGGTGGTGGCGCAGATCGAGTCGGAGCCACACCGGGAGTACTGCGAGGCCCTACGCCGCAACGGGGCGACCGTGGTCGAGGTCGTCACCAACCGGTTTCTCCCGCCGCTGCGGATCGACATCCTGCGCCGGCTGTGCGGAGTCATCATCCGGCGGCAGGTCGACGCCGTCGCGCTGACCGGGGCGACCGCCACCGAGAACCTGCTGCGCCAGGCCGAGGCCGACGGCGTACTCGGCGAGGTGCTCAACGCGCTGACCGCCGACATCGTGCCCGCCTGTCTGGGTCACCTGGCGGCGGAGCCACTGCGGGCGTTCGGCCTCAGCGCGTACGTGGCGAACAGTCCCGCCCTGCCGGACCTGGTCAAGGTCCTGGCGAACCAACTCCCGGGACGGTCGCTCCAGCTCGACGTGCAGGGCCACCGGGTGGAGATCCGCAGCCAGGCGATGGTGATCGGCCACCAGGTGATTCCGGTCCAGCCCGGCCCGATCTCGGTGCTACGGGCGCTGGCCCGCCGTCCCGGCCGGGTGCTGTCCCCGGCCGAGATCCGGGCGGCCGCGCCGAGCTGGGCCGACGTCGACGACCACGCCGTCGAGATGGCGGTGTCGCGGCTGCGGCGAGCCTTCGACCACACCCCGCTGGACGGCGTCGACCTGATCCAGACCGTGATGAAGCGTGGCTACCGGCTGGGGGCCTGAGCGCTCACCGGCACACCGAGACGCTTCTATAACTGCCAAGTGGTGCTGGTGGCTGGGCGTGTGCCGGCCAGGGTTTTGGAGAGTTGCGGGCAGATGTAGCGCTTGAGGTTGCGCATGACCGCGCGTTTGGTGCGTCCTTCGACGGTGCGGCGGGTGACGTAGGCGCGGGTGCGGGGGTCGTGGCCCATGCGGACCAGGGCGACGGTGTAGAGGGCACGGTTGAGGCGTCGGTCGCCGCCGCGGTCGAGTCGGTGTCGGGTGGTGTTGCCTGATGAGGCCGGTAGCGGTGATGCGCCGGCAAGGGCGGCGAGTTCGGCGTCGAGAGCGCGGATGCGTCGGGCCGTGGCGGACGCCTTCCAGATCGCCTTCGAGGGCCGGCTCACCCCGGCCAACCACTGACCACCAGTTGAATCCGCCCTCGCTGCCACGGTCGCTGTGGAAGATCACTCCGTCGGCGTTGCCGCCTCGGGCGATGGCGGCCATGTTCAGCGCTGCGACGACCAGACCGGCGTGTGGTGGGCGCCCATCGCATAGCCGAGGATCCGACGGGAGTACCTGCGCGAGCGGCCCATGTACCAGCCGACATATCGGTTGGGCTACCACCGTAGGCGGGTGACCGCGGATGGGGGCGGTTGGTCATCGCGCACCGTCGGGACTGGCCGGCACCGGGGTAGGTGCCGGCCAGTCCCGACGTGGCCTCCGCCGCCCACCAGGGGTGGCTCAAGGAACAGTTGGTCCGCGCCAGGCTCACCTCACCAGTTATCGGTGGGGGCGCTCGTTCCCAAGGCGATGGTCCACAACCATCACCGGCTACCCGGCGACGTGGTGGGCACGTACTGACTAGAGCTCGTCCGCCGATGTCCTTCTGCGACGCACGAAGACGATCAGGGCCGCGCCGACGGAGATCATCAGGATTCCGATGAGGCTGATCCGGGCGGTCATCGCACCTGTTGTCGCCAGCTTTTCGCAGGTGCCTGGGTCCTCGTACTCGCCGATCAGCTTGTAGTCGTAGCCGGGAAACTGCACATTGACGGCGCGTTCTCGTCCGGAGGCGAAGACGATCGTCTGCGATCCTCCGTCGGAGGCCGTGACCTTCTTCTCCTGCGTTCCGTAGGTCGCGACCGCCTCGATCGGTGGCATCCCCTGGCCGGGATGGGTGATGGTCACCTTCAGTTCGGTGCAGGTCGACTCGGTGGACATCGTGGGCAGCCCGCAGGTCGAGGGCCGCGACCAGAGATAACGAGCGACTTCCTTGCCCCGCTCGGCGACGACGATCTGGCCGGCGCCCGCTGGCATCGGCAGTTCCACCGACTTTCCTGCGGGCACGTTGACGGCGCGGTTCACACCGGTCGCGGTGACTCGGAACGTCACGGGATAGCGGCCGCCGCTGAGATGGACGGTGACGGACCCGTCGCAGGCCGGCGCGAAGGTGGCCTTCGGTTGTGCGCAGGACGCGGCACCGCCGTTGTAGGCGCCGAGTGGGCCGGCGGAGTGGCTGCCGGGCTTGCCCTTGCTGCCCAGTTTCTTGTCGCCGTAGCGCTTGCCCTTCTCCACCATCGGCGTGATCAGCTCGCTCTTGCCACCCCAGACGAGATCGACTTGGGTGTAGCACTTCGGCACGTCGACCTTCAGCTCAACCTTACGATGCCTGGCGTCGATCACCGCGACGTCGTGGTCGTGCGCGTATTGCGGCCAACTCGGCTTGGCGCTCGGCGCGAAGTAGGAGACCAGGAGGAACTCCTGCTTCTGGTCCTGGCACAGGGGCAGGTCACCGGCGAGCTCGACCGTTGCGCGGCCCTTCGCACCGTCGAACGTGTGCGTGTACGTGGCCTGTGCCATGTCGACGCATTGCGGTGTCTTTCTGCATGTCCCCTTGAGGCCGGCGGCGCGGCCGGAGTCGGTGCTGGAGATGCCGGTCCGGTCGCCGTTGCGCTCGAACCAGGTTGCCGACACCGTCAGGGTGGCACTCGTCGTCGTGCCCGGCACCCGCTGCACACCGGTCACGACGCCTTTCGGGCCGTTGCCGTCGGTGTCGGCGCTGATCGCGTTGCCCACCTTGATCCCGGCGATCGGTGTCTGCGGTCGCGCGACGAGCTTGGTGATCTTGGCGTATCTGTTCTCCCAGCTGCCGTTGTTCACCTGCCAGGTGATCTCATAGGTGCCGTCCGGCTGGCACACCGCCGTCCCGCTGACCCCGGTGCGGTGCGCTGCGGCGGGGCTCGCCGCCACCAGCACCGCGAGCATGCCGAGCAGGATGCTGCCCGCCAGGGAGAGCAGCCTTCGGAGGGGTCTGTTCACGTCAGTCACTCCACAGATGGAAGGGATGGTTTCGGGGTTTCGGCGCCTCGGCGGCGGCGCCGCACTCTTCACGTCCCTGTCTGCACGTCGTGAGGAGCCTGCGTGGATCAATCGCTGGCGAAATTGATACGAAGGGTTTCTGTCGATGATCGACCGCGCGGTACACGGCCGCGGAGCACCGCCAGCCGCGCGTAACCCCAATCACCGCAGTCGGCAACTGTCCGCAGCGCCCACCGCATGCGCTCTGCGGCTTCTTCCGGATGCTCACCGAACTCGTACGCGACCTCGGCTACGCAGCCGGCGACCCGGCGGCGCACGAGCTCGCCAGCGATTGCCCGGCGCACCTGCTGGCGATCGGGATGCCGCGACGGCTGTAGCGCCGACGCGAACAGAGCTTCGGCGAGCAGCACGGTCCGGTACCTCAGCATTGCGTCACCTCCTCACTGCCGGCCACGCACCGCGATCCCCCGTGCGCCCCCACCGAACCGTCCCGCCACGGCAGATCGCGGCCGAGGACGGCGTACGGTAGCGGGTCGCCGGGATAGCGCAGCCCGCGGCGCAGGTCACGGAATCCCATCCGCCGATACAGCCGCCACGCCCGCGACCGCCCCTCGGTCGTCTCCGCCGTCGACAGCACCACCGTCCGCGACCCGGCCGATGACAGCATGCCCCGCAGCATTGCCTCACCCAGCCCTCTGCCCTGGCAGGCCGGGCGGACCTGAAGCTCCGACACGACGAAGGCGTCGTCGAGCCACCGCCTGCGATCGGCGACGACCGGCATCGCATCGGCCACCCAGTCCCGCCACCACTGGCCGGGCCGACACCGATAGCCGTAGCCGAACCCGACGATGTCGGCCAGCGGCCCCAGAACGGCCACCGCCCGGAACCCGGGCATCGTCAGGTGTTCGATCAACTGCCGACGGCTGCCTTCCCGCATCGCCGGGCCATAGCCCATCGCCTCGGCAAGAACATCGACGGCCTCGTCCGCCCGGATGGCGAACTGCTCAGGCGTCCACATGACCAGGACGTCCCTCATCGCATCTGGCACCGGTACCTCCGACAGGTCGGGCAGTGGCGGCTGACCGTCGACCGGGTGAAGGCCACCGGGCGGCTGCCGCACGCCTCACAGACCAGCGACAGGACCTGCCGGCCACGCCTGCTGCCGGTGAACCAGGACGCGCCACGGACCACGCCGACGTCACCAAAGTGAATGGCGTCATCGAGGCATTGATCGCGTACGGGGCAGACGATGCAGCGTTGCACGGCTTTCTGCCACATCAGGCGGGACTCGAACCACGACGGGTCCAGCCCCCTGCATTCGGCTTGCTCCCACCACGACTGGTGGGGCTTCGTGATTTGTAGTGCCGTCATACTCCCCAATACGGGCAGGACCAGCCCGGGGGTCAGTTCAGATCGATCCTTGAAGCGCCCCGGGTTCGACGGAGGCGGTGATCATCGCGCGGGGGCTACATCGACGCGCAGAAGCGCACTCACACGGGCCCGTTGAATCCGTTCGACCCGCGGTCGCTGTGGTGGATGAACTGGCCGTCGCGGACATCGCGGGACCAGATCCCGTATTCGAGGGCGGCGAGGATGAGGTCGGTGTCGCAGCGGTCGGAGGTCTTCCACCCGACGATCCGGCGGGAGAAGGCGTCGCGGACCGCGGCCAACCAGAACACGCCTTCACCGCACGGGATGCGGTGGCATCGGCGACCCAGAGTCGGTTCGGCCCGGTCGCGGTGTTTGACGCAAGATCGCCGCTCGTAATACCGAGTGACGACGAAAGACCTGGGCAGGGACGGCTTGACAGGGCGTTTGTCCGAGGCGTACCCCTGATCGGCCTGCACATCTCACGAACCCGCCGCCCGTCGACGACCTGTTCGACCTGGCCTTCGAGGCGGCCGACGACGGCTGATTGGCGATCCCTGGTGGTAGCGGCCAGGAGATGGCGCGTCGAGGGCACGTCGCGCCCGTTGTGAACCAGGAGTCAGGTGCATCCGTAGCTACGTCGTGAACCTCGTTGACGTACTGCCAGAGGGGCTGCGGCGGCGGGTGGAACGGGCGGGTTGTGCCGGAGGCAACCGGCACAACCTTCCTCCCTCGCGGCCCTTCCGTCCCACGCCGCGACCTCGAATTCGCCGAGAACAAATGCCCCGATTCGCGCCTGCCTGCGCCTGGTCGTTGTCATCGTCCCGCACCCAACGCCAGCTGACCACCGGCATCCGGCACCGCCGGCCAAGACACCGGTCGAAGTCCGCCGAACCCGCCATGCTAATTCGTATTGGCATCGGAGCGGTGCTGACCGTGGACTGGTTCAGTCCCCGAAGGCTGCGGCGCCGCGAATCGATCGGTGCCGTCATTACCACCGCACGGGTGCCCATCCACTCATCCGGTCGGCGCTGGTGGCCTGCTGGTCACCGGTGCAGCGCTGGGGCCGGACACCTCTCATCCGGACTGGTCTGAGTCAAGTTGCTCGCCGTGCTGGGGTTTGCATCTTGTCGGCGTCTGGAACAGCCAACATCGACTAGATCTGAGCGAGCTGCTTTTGGGCCTCGCGTGCGATCTCCACTCGGTTGCGGACGTTGAGCTTCCTCAAGATGTGGGCGACGTGCGTCTCCACGGTGCGCCGCGACAGCACCAGCCGCTGGGCGATCTCCGGATTGGACAACCCCTGCACCAGCCGGCGGGCCACCTCGCGCTCGGCCGGCGTCAGCGCCTCCCAACCCGTGGTGACCTTGCGGTGAGTCGATCGAGATCCCCGGCGTACGCCAAACTGGCGCAGCCTGGACTCCAGCCGACGTAGGTCCGGCCAGGCGCCCAACTCCTGGTAGATCGTCACGGCCCGAGCGAACGCGGACCTGGCTTCCGACAGGTCGCCTCGGTGCCCCAACCGGACGGCGGCCTCCTGCAGCGCGAACGCCACCCGTGGCAGCGCATGGATGCTGTCGAAATACTCCGCCGCCGCCAGCAGTGGCTGCGGATCATTCGACACAAGTGCCTGGCAGACGTTTGCTGCCGCCACAACCTGTGGCGCCTCGCTGCTTTTGGCATCCAGGTCGGCGGCCCGGGCAGCCGCTGCGGCGAGATCGGTGCGGTCGGCGGCCAGGGCCAGCCGCACGAACTCCATCAGTGTCTCCCAACGACTGTATTGGGTGCGCTGGGAGTACTGCTCCTCCAGCCACGGGGCCATCAGCGCCACCGCCGCAGGGAGATCACCGTCGGCCTCAACCAGCAGTGCCTGCGCCTCGATCAACGACTGGGCGTTCAGGCGCAGCACTCCGCTCGTGTACTGGACGTGCGCCACCGAGGCCAGATAGGCCTCGGCCTCCTCTCGCTGCCCCCGCCGCGCATGGATCAATGCCGCCGCCCCACGCACCCGCAGCAGATTCTGAATGTGCCCGACGTCGCCCATCGCGTCCACATACAGGAGCGACTGGTCCCAATCACCCGTGTGCAGAAACTGCTCGGCCGCGACAAGCTGCGTTTGAAGGAGACGTGTGGTCGCACCAGCGCTCTCGGCGAGCGCCGACGTGGCCGACAGCGCCGTGGCGAACTCCCCGTACCGGTAGAGGTTGGTGAGCAGCGCCACCCGGTTGACCATGAGGAGAAGCCGAACATCCATCGACTCCATGTCGCCCCCGACAACCACGGAAAGACCGCGCTCGGCGAGCTCCAGCGCCTCGCTGTAGCCAGGCGCGTCAACCATCAGGGCCACCAACGCCCACCCGACCGAGACTGGGTCGTCGCAGGCCTCCCCCTCGCTGATCGCCAACTGGGCATGGACCCTCCCGTCCTCCCGTTTGTCGCTGAAGAGAAGATCGGAGGCGAGCAGGGCACGCAGTCGGCTGCGCCACGGCGGCACCAGGTCAGGTCGATCTAGCACCTCCGAGATGAGGGACCAGTCCCGCTCAGATTGACCGGACATACCGAATCCCCGCGCCAGGTTCCACGCCACTTCCCCGACAAGGGCTGGGTCCGACACGGTTCGAAGGGCCTCCGTGCCCAGAGCCACGAGGTCGTCCAGACGATGCTGCAACCGGAGCACGGTGGTAAGCCGGGCGAGGTAGACATCACGCCGCGGGTCACCAGGGTGGACAGCCGTCAGCGCTCGCCGGAGGAGATCCGCGGCGATCAGGGGTGCCGCGTACAACGCGGCCGCGGGCAGGTCGGCCAGCCAATCCAGCATCCATCCTTCGGGCCTTTCCGACGTGGCCAGGAGGTGTCTCGCGACCCGATCCCATGGGGCGCCCGCTTCCGCGAGGACCTTGGCCGCATGGCCGTGCATACCGTCGCGAACCGCCGCTGGCGTTTCCTTCTTCAGCACCTCGGCTATGAGCGGATGACGAAACGACAGCCCGGCGTTGGAGTCGGCGAGCACGCCAGCCTCCACGGCTTCGCTCACCGCATCGACCAGGGCGGGGACGGAGCGGTTCGACACCAACGCGAGGTCGTTCATCGAGAAATGGGTTCCGAGTAGGGCACAGCTGCGCAAGATTGCTCGCGTCGGCCGAGGAAGGAAGTCCAGTCTCCGGCTGATGGCGGCCGCCACCGACGCCGGCGGCTCGCCCTTCGGAGAGTCGAGCTCAGCGACATCGCGGGATACATGCACCTGCCCGTCCCGAACGAGGGCATTGAGCATCTCCCGCACGTACAACGGGTTCCCCCCAGCCTTGGCCAGCGCCTCGGTCAATTCCGGCCCCGGCGACGCGGACAGCAGCGCGGTGACCATCGTGGTCACGTCAGGTGGTGCCAGCTCGTCGAGTCGGATCAACGGCGCGGCCAGCCGATCGATCACGACATCACGTAGGCGGTCTACCTCCTCACGCCGGGGAACGGGGCGGCACGCGCTGATGAGCACGAGGGGCGCCTGACTAGCGATGCTCGTCAATCTGCGCCACACCCCGAGGCTGGCGACATCAGCCCACTGGAGATCGTCGATGGCCAGCACCACCGGTGCGTGAGTGGCCTCACGGTCGATCAACGCGAGCACTCGCTCGCTCGCTGCCAGCACCGCGTCTGTCCCGGAGCCGCGCCCTGCCAACAGCTCCGCGATCTCCGACCGATATTCGTCAACCGTGTGCCCACCGAGGTCAAGACACTCTGCTATCACCTGCAGCGCAAACAACTGGGTCAGGCTGTCGGCCGTCCCGTGGAAGACGCGCATGCCTAGGAAACGTGCATGCGCAAGCCCGGCGTTGAGCACCGCGGATTTGCCGATCCCGGGCTCGCCTTCGATCCAAACCCCTCCGCCGCGACCCTCGGCAGCGTCACGGACAACACCGCGCAGAACATCGAGCTCCGCCCCGCGCCCGATGACCTCATCGCCACTCATTACGGCATCGTACGCAGAGCGGCTATGGGCGGCCGTTCGCAACCATTGCAGTTGCAGGCGGTATCCGGCCGGACACGAACATGCCACCGTTCGTACCCGAACCTGAGCCACCCCCGCTTCATGGAGCTTTTTGATCATCTGATGGCCGTGGGGAGGAAGTCGTCCGAGCCAACCAAAGAAGTACCCCGATGAGCTACGCCAGCGCGTTGTGCGCTTGTACCTCGATTCGGACCCGAAGCCGGTCATCCGGCGCCTGGCCGAGCAGCTGGGCGTGCATCACGAGGCGTTGCGGAGCTGTGGATCCGTCAGGCCGAGCCCGACGCCGGTGAGCGTCACGACCGGCCCACCAGCGAGATGGCCGAGGAGAACCGGCGGCTGCGCAAGGAAGTCGCCGAGCTGCGGCGGGCAAACGAGATCCCAAGAGGGCATCTGATCCTGCATAGGGAAGATATGCAGCACGTGAAACCCGGTGCGGCTGCGGCGGGGCACCACCTCCACATCGACACCCACGCGGGCGCCGTGGGCCGCCCGCCACGCGGTCAGCACCGGCTCGATCAACGCCCACCGCTCATCCGACAAGTCCGACCGATATCCACGCCGCTGCACGTCCACGCCGCGATCAAAGAGGCCCTCTAAAGGATCCACCCGACCGGCCGGGGCGACGGGTGGTGGTCACCGGTACGTCGGCGCCTGCTCGCGCATGACGTAGAGGCCCCTCTCCACGTCCACGAGCAGGATGCCGTGTGGACCGTAGATGACAGCCGTGACGTCATAGCGGTACTGATGGAACGTCCGCTTCGCCTCCACGTTGCGCTCGTTGACCTCGCTCATCTCGGCCGCGTGGGCTTCGCCGTCCTCGCGATCGACACCGAGGCCGTCGCCGTTCCAGCCGAGCTTCTTGATGCCGGCGGGAGCGCCCCCCTGCGGGCCGAACGAGAACTCCCAGCCCGAGGACGAGTCGCCCTTGTTGATCGGGCCCGCCTCGTTCTGCTGGTATCGCCGGGCCTTCTGCTCGAAGGCCAGCGGTCGGCCATCCTTGTCGACATAGATCTCTGCCCGCCGGATGTTCAGCCCGAGAGTGATGCCGGCGCCCGGAACCTGGTAGCGGTGTTCGAGCAGCGGCTCGAGGCGGGATCGCAGCATCATCTCGGACGCGTGGTGCGCCATCAAGCGGTCGAAATCGCTGCCATCGTGCACGCCAGGCACTCTCCAGGCGCCGTCGGTGCTCAGGTCCAGGCCCTGACGCAGCCGTGGCGGTTGGGTGGTCAGCGCCGCCCAGCGTTCGAATTCCCGGGCCGCCCGGTTCAGCCGCCACGGATGGACGTTGCGGTCATTGATCAGGTCGTTGTTCAACCGAGGCGGGGTGGGGCCGGACTCCACCCATCGAGGTACCGGCCGGCCGGCGCCGGTCAGGGCCGGGGCCGGAGCCGGACCCCGCCCCTGCCAACTCCCCGGCTGTTCGGCCGTCGGCCGGGTCAGGTATCGCGGCACGATGAGCCGGACGTCCCCAGCGACCTGAATCTGCTCCTGCCAGCCGATCCCGGGGAGGTTGTGCCAGAGGTCGCGGACCGACCGTTCCAGGTTCGGCTGCCAGAGGCCGGCGAGCCAGGCGCCACCGAACAGCACGTTGCGCGCTGAATCAAGCATGAACGTGACCGCTTGGGGCAGCTCCGTGGTCAGCGTCATCTCGATGGCGAAGTCCAACGGGTACTCGAACTCATGCGACTTCTTGGGTCCGGTCCGGAAGATGTCCTTGGACTCGGACTGCATGCCGCGTTCACTGGACTCCGAGGTCTCCTGCCCGTAGTCACCATGCCCGCCGAGGACCCTGCCCTGATCGTTCCACGCGCCACGGCCGGAGAAGGCTACCTCCCCACCCCACGACCATCCGGAGGTGTCCGTGTTGGACTGGGCGTCGTGCGTCTCGCCACGCAGGGTGAGGCTGACCTGCTCTCGCGGGCGGTCGCTGGACGGCGCGGCAGACGGGGTGGCGCTGACCCGCACCCACAGGTACTGCGTGGTGTGGTAAGGCGTGGGCACCGGGAACCAGCCGTACACGCCCTGGCCGGACAGCGGAAGGTACTGCGGCTCCAGGTTGCGGGAGGAGAACCGCTTCACCAGCGCGCGCCGCAGGTGGTCGGGGATACCCTCGCCGGAGGCGAACAGGCCACGCTGCCGCAACCGTTGCAGGATCGTGTCCAGCACGGCGTTGGCCCGCAACCGCTCGGGGTGCCCCACGGCGGGCAACAGCTCAGGTTCGATGATCTCGCGCGAGGACGCCGAGTCCGGCGCCGGTGTCCAGGGACGGTCCAGCCCCAGATCCTCGGCCGCACGATCGGTCGCCAGGAGATCCACCGCGTCGTCGACGTCCAGATAGATGGGAGCGGTGGCCGTGGTCTCGCCGTCCTTGGTGCGCAGGGCGGTGACCTCGAAGACCACCCGGCCGTGATAGGCGTGGACGACGTCGTTGTAGGTGGCCCGGGTGATGTCGATGGCGCCGTAGTCCTTGCCGTCCGAGCCGCCGAACGAAACCCCACCCTCGACGTACAGGCCGCCGCCGACACGGCCGCGCTCGTGGGCCTTGTCCGAGTCGCCGCTGTCCGAGTCGCCCTCCTTCGCGGTCGTTGCGTGGTTGAGATACTGGCCCCCGACACCGGCCTTGCCGCCGAAGCTGAGCTCGTTGCTCGTCCCGGCGGCGTGACTGATCGCCGATTGCCGGTACTGCTCGAGTTCGACACCGTTCGCGCTGTCGATGCCGTCGCTGCTGTACTGGTATGCCAGACCCGCCGCGAAGAACCGCTCCCGGATCCGGATGACCTGCTGGTACCCGTCGTGGCCGGGCAGTTGCAGCTCCCACCCGTGCTCCTCGACCGCCTCCGGGAACCCACCGGCCAGTTCCGTGCTGGCACCGAGATCGAAGATCGCGTCGGGCCAGTTCATCGGCTCGTTGAACCACTCGTTGGAGAGACCGTTCAACTGCTGGTACAGCCGCGCCGCGGTGGCTGGCAGCTCGGGTACGTGCCGGAAGGCCGCATACAACCCGGCGCTGCCCTGGACGTCCAACGGCAGGTGCGGCGGTTGGTCAGCCGGTGCCCACGCGGCCTCGGGTCGCGGGTTCGGGCGGGTAACGCCCGCGCCGTCGAGCTGCGCCGGCGTAATGGCCCGCTCCTCGCCGGTGCGCGGATCACGCGGCACATGCTCGACCGGTACCGCGATGTGGGTCGCCACCTCGCCGCCGCTTTCAGCACCGATCAACCAGGTCTCGCGGGGTCCCCAGCCGCTGTCTGTCTGCTCGCGGATCATGACCTCGAACACCGTGCGGTAGCGATGGTCGACGACGTCTCCGACGGTCTCGGTCCGGCGGTACTCCTGTACCACCTGGCTGAGCTCGTGCTCGCTTGCTCGTGCGTGCTCCGCCGTGACGCCGAGCCGCGGGAAGAACACCCTCCCCTGGTGTTCCGTCCCGTTCTCCGGCGCCTGCTCGTTCTGGTCGGACTGCTGGCTGCTGCCCGACACCCGGCCACCCCACCGGCCGCTGAGGCTGCCCTCGGTCGACCGGGAACCCGACGTGGTGGCTCCGGTCAACGCGCGGGCATTGACCGTCATCGGGTATTCCGGACTGTCCAGCAGTTCCCTCCGGTGTTCGGTCACCATGACCTGGTACCGCTCGCGGCCGACCCGCACGGTGAACTTCTTTCCGGCCTGCGTCCGCGTCGGATCGGCCTCCATCGCGGCCCGGCCCACCTTCGCCAGGATGGTGCGGCGCGCCACGGCGCCGATATCAACGCGACCCGACTTCTGTCGCAGCACCGACTGCACCAGGTCGGCGACCTGTTCTGCCCCGGGCATGTTCGCCGCGATCCCCAGACCCTGGCCGCGCCGCATGGCCAGCGCCAGCGGCTCCCGGGGGGCCGGGCCAGCGGGGGGCACGTAGGAATGCCGCGCCTGCGGCGCCCAGGGCAGCGGCGGCGACAACCAGTTGCCGATGTTGCCTGCCGGCGCCGGAGCCGGTGGGGGGGCCGCGACGGCCGGCGTGATCAGCGCCCGCGGTCGTCCGGTGCCCGGCCCACCGAATTCAGGGGTGAAGACCGCCCCGAAGACGCTGCGCTCGAACTGCTGCGCCTCGCTCAACGGCACGCCCAGCTCCCCGGCCACCTGCCGGGTCACCGGTATCACCGAGGAATCGCCATACGTGGTCAACGTGACGTCGAACACCACCCGGTAACGAGCCTGGTCTTCCTTACGGTTCAGCACCGTGTGGTTCAGGACCTTGCCGCCCACCTCCAGCGCGGACTCGCGTTCGGACTCGCCGCCGAAGCCGAACGAGAAGGTGCCGGTCACCCTGTCGGCGGCCTCCTCCCGGCCACTCGGGTCGGTCGCCGCGTGGGTCAGTCCGAGAAGCGCCGCGTCCGCCGCGAGGCCGGTGCCGCTCGTACCCGACACCTCCTCCCCGGAGGTCGCGATCACCCCGAGGTCGTCCCGTATCGTGACGCCCTCGGTGATCTCCACCAGCTGCAACTCCCGCATGACCGCAGTCGTGGCGACGTAGCCGCGGAACCTGCCGATCGTGAGCCGCTCGTCGATCGTGTCCGTCATGTCCCCGTTCGACAGCATCCACCGGCTACGGTTGCGGGTCGTCCGCTCGTTGAGCAGTTGGCGGGTGACCTTCGCGGCGACGCCAGCCGCGGTGTCGGCCGGCAGGGCGGCCGCCAATACCTGGTGCCAGCCGGTCACGAGTGGGGTCAGGTCGATCGCGTTGAGCACGTCGCGGGCCTGCGGCGTCGACCGCGTCGGCGGCTCGGGTGGCGACGGCGCGAGCTGGGCTGCCCGGTTCGGCGCGGCGCTGCCGTTGGCGTACAGGGTCGGCAGGGAGATGTCGAGGAGGCCGTTCTCGGCCGGCACCGACGGCCGTCCCCACTCGACGCCGTTCACGAAGACCTGGAACGACACCCCGCTGGTGAACGACGTCGAGGCGGTCACGAACATCTTCCGGCCCCAGATGACCCGGGTCTCCTGGGACATCGCGTGTTGGCGATCGCCCTTGATCGACAGCGTGGGGATGCCCGCGATCAACCTGGACGCTCGCCCGGTCGAGATGTCGAAGGTTTCCTCCAGTCCACCGTCGGACTTCCGTCCGCTGGACACGGACGTGCCGTTGCCGACCTTGGTCGAACCGAAGGAGACTCCGAACACCCGCGGGCCCCCGGCATTCCCGGCGGGTGCCGGTCGCGGATCGTGCGGCACGGGACGGATCCACACCAGCCGGCCGCCCGCACTGAGCGTCTCTCCGGAGAACAACGCCTGCTCCCAGCGCTCACGGTGTTCCTCGACGGCACGGGGGTCCCGCTGGTCCGGTGCCGTCAGTAGCGTGTGCAGCGCCGCCGACACCCGCGCGCGGATGGCCGCCTCCTGGGTGGCGGTGCCCAGGTCCAGCCGGTCGGTCGTGCCCATCTCGATGTCGTCGGCTGCCCCGGTCGACCACCCTGACGGCAGGTCGTCCATCAACTGCGCAACGGTCTCCGTCACCTGCTGCGGCGTCAGGTGCCGCACCGCCGAGACGGTCAGCTCACCGAGGGCACCGTCGGCGAAGTACCACGGCGTTGCCGGCTCGGGCTCCCTGGCCTTCCCCTTGGCCGCCGCCCCAGTTGCGTTGGCCTGATCCCGCTCCTCGACCGCACGCTCCCAGACCGTACGCGCATCGGACGCCGCATTCCGGGCGCGGTCGAGCCGCCCCTGGGAGCGTGCGACGTTCCGCTCCAACCGGGTCCGTTCCGCCGTACGCGCCGCCGCGTCGACCGCGTCCGCCAGCTCGGCCTGACGCCACGTCTCCGCCTGCCGCTCCGCGTTGTCGGCGTCCCGCCGCTCCGCCTCGACGCGCTCGCGTTCCTCCTCGACCGCCCGCAGGTCGGCCCGCTGCCGCTCGTCCTCCTGCCGCCGCGCGTCCTCGTCCGCCCGTACCCGTTCGGCCTCCGCCAGTTCGGCTTCCTGCCGGCCCTCCTCCCACCGCCGCTGCGCCTGCTCGGCCAACTGGTCGTCGGCGCGCTGCTCGTCCTGCCGGACCTTCGCCGCCTCCGCGGCCAGCTCGCGCTCCCGGGCGCGCCATTGCGCTGCCGCGGCGGCCGCGCGCCGTTGCTGCTCCCGCTCCGCCGCCAGGTGCTGCTGCCCGGGGTCCTGGTCCGCCAGCTGTCGCTGCGCCTCATCCGCCGCGGCCTGCGCCTCCTGCTCCTGGCGCCGTTGCTCCTGCCGGTCGGCCTCTGCCTGCGCGGCATCGCGTACTGCCTTCCGGACCGCCAGCGCCCGCTGTACGCCCTGCCACGTGTCCCACCGCTCCTGCTCGTCTCTCCGGGCCTGTTCGCGTGCCGCCGCCCGCTCGCGTACCTCCTGGCTCGCCACCAGGCGCTGCGCCGCCCGGGTAGCTGCCTCCTGCCGGGCCACCTCCCGCTCATCGGCCCGCTGGGCCGCGAGCTGCTCGGCAGCCTCCCGCGCCGCGTCCCGCTGCTGGATCCGCTCCGCCGCGCGGTCCGCCGCCGCTGCCCCGCCGGCCCGCAACCCCTGTAGGCCGTCCGTCCACTGCTGTACCGCCGTCCGCCAGTCCGCCTCCCGGGTGGCGGCGTCCTGCTCCAGCGCCTGTCGCCTCCGGTCAGCCACCCGCACGGCCCGCCCCAGCAACTGGTGCCCGCGCCGTTCCACTGTTCCGCGCTGCCGTTCCAGCTCAGCGACCCGGTCCTGGGCCCTGGTGAGCCGCTCCCACGCCGCACGCTCCACCGCTTGCGCGGCATTACCGCTGGCAGGCGTCTCACCGCCGTTGGTCGGGGTCTCATCGGCGCTGGTCGGGGTCTGCGTCACGCGCGCCGGTGGCACGGCCGCGCGGGCGTCGACCTGGCGCGCCAGGGCCTCCCGAGCGGTGGACAGCTCGCTCCGCGCTGCGGCGAGGTCACTCTCGACGGCAGCGGTCGTGTCCCGGATGCTGGCCAGTTCCCGGGTCAGCCGTTCGACCTCCGGCGGGTTCCCGACCGGCGTCGCCTCCACGTCGCCGCCCTTGCCGTCAATGCTGCTGCCCGTCGCGGGTGACGCGGGGCCGCTACCCCCGTCCACACCGGCCAGATCCACGGCGTCGACCGGGCCATCCACGGAGCCGGCTTGGGGGCCCCATTCCATCGCCGCCGGCCGACCAGGCAACGAACCGGGCGACAGGTCCAAAGACTCAGACTCAAACTCCGACTCCGAGCCGGACGACTCAACCGGCCGCGCCAACGTGGGAGCCACGAACGACTCCTTCACCGCCAGAAACTCGCTGATCTCCCAGTCCGTGAACCCAGGCGCGTGGAGACGAGCATCACCGACCGGCCTGGTCCTCTTCAGGGAAGCATTGGGCGAATCAGGGTGCGGAATCCCAGCGTAATGCTTGAGCTCATGCCCATACCAGTCAGGAGGAAGACCCTCATACCAACGCTCCTGCGTGTGCCGACCCGCCGACTCATCAGCACTGATCCACACATCCTCGCTCTCCTGCAGAGCACTACCTTCACGGCCGCTGAGCCGCACCCGCGTCCGGACATCCCTGTGGGGCACCGGATCGAACACCACCTCGACCCGCGGCTCACCCCCAGCCCCCACAGCCC
>NZ_JBIDBG010000020.1:0-108579 GCF_043202855.1 Micromonospora sp. NPDC048063
GTACCCCGAAGGGCCTTTCCGCTCGACTTGCATGTGTTAAGCACGCCGCCAGCGTTCGTCCTGAGCCAGGATCAAACTCTCCAACAAAAACTTTGCTGAAACAGTCATCCCGACAACATGTGTTGCCAAAGGAATCCAAGACCAACAAGCCATAAAGACCTGCCAGCCCGGGGTATAAATCAATTTGGCACTGGCTTATCAAGCACCCTGTTGAGTTCTCAAAGAACAACCACACACCGCCCGGAAACCCCACACCGTGGAGCCCCCGACCCGGGGCATTTCGTTCACATCCCCGCCGCTCTCGCGCCGGGCACTTTTACTACGTTACCTCACCGTCTCCGCCGTGTCAAACCGTTTGTCCCGGTCTGTCGTGCTTCGTGCGGGTTGGCGCCGACGAACGTGCGCATCGGCGAACCGCCACACCTGATCATCGGATTTCGGCAGACCGGCCGCTCTGCGGTTTCCCGCGAGCTCGCCCGGTTTCCTGCCGGCGTCAAACCTTACCCGGTCGGCTCCGCTCCACCAAATCCGCCTCGCGGCAGATCCGGCGGGCCCCGCCCGGCCCGTGCCGTCCGGGAGCTGACTCCCGACCGACCCGACACCAGTGTGGTGGGAACTCCAGGTCTTTCGCCCTGTTCGCCCCGTTCCGCGCTGGCAGAGAGAAAGTTACGCGTCTGCGGGTTTGCACGTCAAATCCGGGGGTGGCGTCCCCCGTCACACCATTCCCGCCCGGCTATCCGGCCTGGTCGGCGGCGGTGCGGCACGCTCGGGTCCTTCCGGGAGGTCGCGCCCCCGCGCGCACGGCGCCCCGTGCCCCGGATGTGCGGAGGGGTCGGGCGGCGATTCCGTCAGTGCGTCGACCGGTCGGTACGCCGCGCGGCCAGCCAGGCGCGGACGCCGAGCACGCCGACGGTGGTGCCGATGGCCAGGGACGCCGCGATCAACAGGGCGTGGATCCAGAGGAAGCCGGTGGCGGGGAACTCGCCGACCGTGCCGGTGGACCAGGACCGCGGGTCCTTCCAGATGGCGACCGCGAACCTCGGCCAGATCACCCAGGTCCAGATCCCGACCCCGGTGAGGAAGAGCGCCCAACCCCGCGACAGCACCATGAGTGCCGAGTATGCCAGCGCCGAGCGGGCCGGCCGGTGCGGCGGCGGGCCGGCCGAGGCCCAGGTCACGACCCGTCGCGGCGGCCGGTTCCGCCCGGTCGGCACTGGGCGCCCGCGGTCCGGCTGCCGACCCTGACGGCCCGAACAAGATGCTGTTCCGGGGCCGGGGCCGGGGCCGGAAGGCTCCGCGGAGTCCGGGGCTCCACCCGCAGGCCGACGGTGGCCAGGAACGGGCCGCCCGGGGGGCGTGCCCGGTCACCTGCCGCCGAGTTGCCGGAAGGTGACCGAGTGGCGAAGGGCCGGCACCGGCGGGATGCTGTGCTGCCAGCTCGTCCGCGCCGCGCCGGCGAGCACGTACGCCGACCGCGGCGCCAGCTCCACCTCGTACACCCTGCGGTCGTCGCCGGTGCCCCGCTGGAAGCGCAACCGACAGGCGGCGCCCAGCGAGAGCCCGACCACTGTCGGCCCGAACGCGGGGGCGTCGCGGTGCCAGCCGATGACCGAGCCCGGCGGGTACCGGGTGACCAGGGCCTGCGCGAGCGAGGCCGCCGGGACGCCGGCGAGCGCGGCGCACCGCTGCCGGACCCCGTGCAACTCCACCGGCAACGCCTCGGCCTCGGTGAGCTGGAACGAGCCGTAGTCGTAGTCGAAGCCGAAGTGGCGGACGGTCCGCCGGGCGATCTGCCCGTGCATGCGGATCTCCCGGAAGTCGAACGCGGCGAGCGCGGTGAGCAGTGACCGCTCCTCGTCGGGGTCGACCAGGTCCGGCTGGTACGTCAGACCCGCCGGTCGCTCGTGGACGCCGCGCATCCGTCCCATCAGCCCGACGGTAACGGCGGAGCGAGGCCGGCTCGGGCGCATCCGGCGCATCCGTTCCGCCATTTCCCACGATTGCGGGACCGGGCACCGAACGGGTGGCCGCGGAAACGGGAGGCCCACCTCGGGCCGGGGGCCTCCCCAGCTCCGTCAGAAGCAGGTGCCGATTCCGCCGATCGCGGGGTTCGCCCGGTCGTGGTGGTGGATCGTGCCGGTCGGGTCGGCCATGAAGCCGCCCCAGATGGTGCAGCCACCCTTGACGTACGCCCTGGCCGGGCCGGCCGCCCACAGCCTGTTGCCGTCGTCGACCTGGGTGGGCAGGTACTGCGCGGCGAGGTAGACCTGGGTGCGGGTCAGCGAGCCGGCGTACGCGGACTTGATGGTGACCGTGCAGCCGTACCCGACGACGGGGTTGTACATCAGGTAGACGGTGCCGAGCCGCACGCCGGTCTGCGCGTGGTGGATCGGGTCCTGGTCCTGGACGGTGTAGCCGAGCCCGCAGAGCGCCTGCGGCGTGACCGGGTTGACGACGGCGGCTTGTGCGGTGGCGCCGGCCCCGGCGACGAGCCCGACCGCGACGGCGAGCACGAGCCCGATCCGACGAATGGTGCGGTACATCTGCGTCCCCCTCTTCTTCCTGCTACGAATGCGGGACCAGAATGGTCGGCGGCGGTCACGGAACGAATGTGCCGGGTGAACACTCCGCATTGCGCCTCGATGTGCGGTCGCCCAATTCCGACCGGCGCCACCTGGGAAGAGGCACCGCCACTCATCGGCGATCGACGACTATGACGAATTTCGCACGAGACATTTCTGTGAACCGAAAATTGCCGAATCGTTTCCCGGTCGCGCGGGTTGGGCAATGATTCCCCGACCGCGAACGACCGTCATCGGAGGTGGCCCGTGCAGCCGTCGACGTTCAACCCCTGGGCCTGGCGCGACCCGGCCGCCCTCGCCGGCGGGTACGCCGGGGCGAGCCCCGACACCGCGCCGCCGGACGGACCGGAGGGCGCCGGCGACGGACCCGACGCCCCGGGCCCCGGCACTCCGGTCGACCTGGTCGGCTACCGGGTGGAGGCCACCGACGGGCGGATCGGCTCGGTCGACGCGGCCAGCGACGACACCGACGCTCGCTGGCTGGTGGTGGACACCGGGCCGTGGATCTTCGGCCGCAAGGTGCTGCTGCCGGTCGGCACGGTGACGCGGGTCGACCACCTGGACCGCACCGTGCACGTGGACCGCACCCGGGAGCAGGTCAAGGAGTCCCCGGCCTTCGACCCGGACGCCCACCGGGAAACCGACTACCGGGACCGGGTCGGCGACTACTACCGGGAGACCTACCGGCAGCCCTGAGCCGGGCGGGTCACGCGCCGGGCGACCGGTTACGGTGGGAGGCATGGTCCGGCCGATCAGCTACGCGCCGGGGGTCGTCGACCCGGTCGACGGCCTCCCGCTCGGCGTCGTGACCACCTTTCCCACCAGCTCCGGCGACGGCCGCGAGCAGATGATCGACCTCCTTCGTGCCGGCGGACTGCGGTTCCGCGACGGCGGGCGATGGCGGTCGGCTCACTGAGCCGACCCCGACCGATCCCGGGACCCTCCCGGTCGGCGCGCGACCGCGCGCACCTCGTCCGTCACGCACGAAAGGCGTACCACCGTGTCTGTTCCACGAATGCTCACCGGGGACCGCCCCACCGGGCGGCTGCACCTCGGCCACTACGTCGGCAGCATCGCCAACCGGGTGCGGCTGCACCAGCGCTACGAGAGCTTCTTCATCATCGCCGACCTGCACATGCTCACCACGCGCAACACCCGCGAGGACATCGAGCGGGTCGCGGTCAACGCCCGGGAGATGGTCACCGACGTGCTGGCCGC
Source organism: Micromonospora sp. NPDC048063 (assembly GCF_043202855.1). Lineage (NCBI taxonomy): Bacteria > Bacillati > Actinomycetota > Actinomycetes > Micromonosporales > Micromonosporaceae > Micromonospora > Micromonospora sp. NPDC048063. The sequence goes on from NZ_JBIDBG010000020.1 coordinate 3,801, forward strand.
CGGCGTCGACCCGGCGCGGGCGACCTTCTACCTCCAGTCGGCCATCCCCGAGGTCGGCGACCTGAACACCCTCTTCCAGAACCTGGTCACGGTGCCCCGGCTGGAGCGGGTGCCGTCGCTGAAGGACATGGCCCGCGACTCCGGCAAGGAGGAGATGCCGTACGGCCTGCTCGGCTACCCGGTCCTCCAGGCCGCCGACATCCTCTGCGTGAAGGGGCAGGTCGTCCCGGTGGGCAAGGACAACGCGGCGCACGTCGAGGTGACGCGGGAGATCGCCCGGCGCTTCAACCACCTCTACGGAGAGGTGTTCCCCGTGCCGGAGATGATCGCGTCCGAGACGCCGACCCTGGTCGGCACGGACGGCCGGGCGAAGATGAGCAAGAGCCTGGGCAACGCCATCTCGCTCTCCGACGACGCGGCGACCGTCCGCCGCACGGTGATGGGCATGTACACCGACCCGAACCGGGTCCGCGCCGACGTGCCGGGCACCGTCGAGGGGAACCCGGTCTTCGCGTACCACGACATCTTCAACCCAGACCGAGGGCAGGTCGACGACCTCAAGGAGCGGTACCGGGCCGGGCGGGTCGGCGACGTGGAGGTCAAGGAGAAGCTGGCCGTCGCGCTCAACCGGTTCCTGGACCCGATCCGCGAGCGCCGGGCGCGGTTCGAGGCCGACCCCGGGTTGGTCGACGAGCTGATCGTCGAGGGCACCGAACGGACCCGGCGCGAGGTGCGGCAGACGGTCGTCGAGGCCCGCCGGGCGATGGGACTGACGAGCGCGTACACCCAGGTGCGGCGGCGGGCCGAGCGGCGCCGCAAGGCCCGGGCCACGCCGGCCTGAGCGGTCGTACGCACAGCGCCCGGCCCGGAACCGGGACCGCCCGGTTCCGGGCCGGCTGGCGCACCGCCGAAGTCGTGCATGGCCGGCGCCGAGCGGGGCAAGTGAAGCATCATGGGCGGCGTGCGAAACGAGGTGGTGATGCCGGTCGTCGACGGGCTCGACCAGCTCGTCGACCTGCTTCGGCGGGCCGACCCCGACGAGGAGCTGTACGTCCGGTGGTCCCTGGGCCCCGGCGCGGATCTGGCCGGGGAGCGTGGGTCCGGCCAGTCCAGCAAGGACGCGCTGACCGGCATCGACCTGCCCGGCCTCTCCGCGAACCCGCTCGCGGTCGAGTCGTGGTGGGGCGACCGACCGGTGCGCCTGTGGGTGGCCCGGCGGCTCTACGACTACCGCCACCTGCGCCGGCTGCGCGGCCCCGGCGTACGCCCCTGGGTGCTGGTCGGTGAGCAGTGCGGCCGGGGGCCGGACAACGAGCCGCTGGTGCACTGTCACCGGCCCGTCGCCTGGGTGTCGGAGCGGGCGCTGCGGGAGGCGGACCGGGCGGTCGAGGCGCAGGCGTCACCGGAGTGGGGGCCGCTGCACCGGGCGGACTGAGCCGCCCGCCCGGCGGCGCGAGGATCAGCCGTTCGGCGGCACGTCCACGAGCTGCCCGGCCGGTAGGCTGCGCGCATCTGTGCGCAGCCCCACCCAGGAGGAACTTCTTTGGGCCGCAGTTTCCCGGCAGGCGCCCTGGCGACCGTCCTCGCCCTCGGCCTGCTGACCGCGCCGGCCACGCCGGCCGCCGCCGACCCCGGCACCGCTCCCCGCGAGATCGCCGTCATCCCGCCCGCGGACGCCACGGTTCCCGCCTACGAGGCCGTGTTCTTCGCCGGCCGCACCGGCTTCCTGCACCGGCACAACAACTCCCTCGACTACCTCTGGACGCGCTACGACACAGGCGCGACGGTCGTGGTCGAGGACCTGGCCGGCGTCCAGCCGTCGGCGCTGAAGCCGGCCGGTGGCGACAGCGTCTTCACCACCGCCCAGGTGCCGGCGAGGCCGGCGCCGGGCAAGGTCAGCGTGCTCGACCTCGCCGACCAGAGCTGGCAGCAGTGGGAGATCCCCACCGACCACGTCCTCTGGGGCGTCTACGGGCAGCGGATGCTGCTGCGCAAGCCGCCGCTGACCGGTGTGGAGCTGGAGCTGCGCACCCCCGCCGCCGGCGGCACCTGGACGACGACGCCGGTGACCGGCATCCCGGCAGACGCCAAGCCCAGCGGGCTGCCGCCCGCCGGGGACGAGACCTCGGTGGTGGTCGGCTACCTGGCCGACGGTGGGCAGCGGATGGGGCTGCTCGACCTCGCCACCGCGGCCGTGAAGCGGATCCCGAACGGCGTCCCCTCGACCTTCTGGCGCCTCTCGGGCGACACCGTGGGCTGGATGTCGAGCGGCGGCCAGTACCACCTCTACTCCCGCAGCGGGCTGACCAGCGGCACCGACACCTCGGCCCGGCTGGTGACCGTCCCGCAGGACAGCCTCCTCCGGACCGTCGTCGTGGACGGCGGGCTGGTGATCAGCCGAAGCCAGAACAACGACACCGGCGAGTACTTCCCGGCGACCTACGTGCCGGTGCAGACCACCGCGCCCCGCCCCACGCTGCTGCCGAAGATCTCCTGGGATCTCCGGGCGCTCGTGCAGGGACCGGACGGCACGGCCCTGGTGGTCGGCGGCTCCGGCCCGAAGGACTGGGCGGTACACCGGATCACGGGGCGGCCCGGTGAGACGCCGAGCCTCACGCCGGTGCTCCCCGTGCGCGACCCGGTGGCGAACGCCGGAATCAGCTACCGGCAGGGCCTGCTGCGGCACGTGCACTCCGAGGTGTCGCCGAAGACCGGTGCCACCCAGTACGTCGCCTCCAACCACCCGGTCTTCCCCGACCCCCAGTACACGTCCGGGGAGCGGGTCGTGCTCCGTTCGACCCCGGTGTCGTGCGCGACGGACGTGGCGTGCGTACGCCTGGTCGACGGAACCAACGCCGGCGCCGCGTACCTGGTCTCGTCGGACACGACGGACACCGCCCTCACGCTGGACCGGGCCACCGGTGGCTACGACCAGACGCCGCTGCCCACCAGCAAGGGGCGGCTCCTCGACGTCTCCGGCACGCACCTCCTCGTGAGCGATGGCGCGTCGGACAACCAGTACGTGGTCAGCATGACCTCGGACCACGTCCTCAAGACCATGCCGAAGACCGGGGCCGCCCTGTGGTTCGGCACGCTGTGGAGCGCGACGACCACCGCCGGCCAGCTCATGGCGATCGACCTGTCGACCGGGAAGGCCACGCGTACGATCTCGACCGGCACGGCCTGCATCCCGACCGAGGTGCAGACCAGCGCCCGCTGGCTCTACTGGGCGTGCGGCGACACCGGCCCCGCGGGCGTCCGCGACCTGCGGAGCAACACGCAATTCACGGTGCCGGCCGGGCCGGCCCTGCTCGGGGACGGCTTCCTCGTCCGGCACGAGACCGGCGCGCTGCGGATGACCGCTTTCCAGGACGGCGCCCTGCACACCCCGGTGACGCTCGCCGAGCTGCCCGCCGGCACCCCCGCCGACAGTCGCGGCGTCCGCTGGGCGGTCGACCGGCACGGCTCCGGCGTCGCGTACGTCGACGCCGACCGGGCGGTGCACGTGCTCGACACCGGAGTGCCGGGCACCGCGCCCGAGTTCGGCAGCCTGATCGCGGACGACTCCGTCTATCCGCGCTCCTCCGGCCTTCCCTGGCAGGCGGACGTCCGGCCCAGCCGTCCGCTCTGGAGCTGGGAGCTCACGATCACCCGGAAGTGGACGGGTGAGCTGGTCCACCGCGCTGGCGGCGGCAAGGCACGGACGTCCGTCTACCTGCGGTGGGACGGCAAGCTGCCGTCGGGGCAGTCGGCGCTCAACGGGGCGTACACCTGGACGCTGAGCGGCACTCCCACCGAGTCCGCCGCGCCGGTCACGGTGGGCTCCGGCGAGCTGCTCGTCCACTGCGGCACCTTCCCCTTCCGCGGCTATTCCTGTGCTGGCGGGCCGGCGCTGCTCGGCGTGAAGTCCACGGGCGACGGCCACTGGTACGGAACGCTGCCCACGTCCCCGCGCGGCCAGCTCTACAGCAACGGGTACTCCGAGAACTGGTGCCTCAGCTGCTCGGGCGCCGAGCGGACCTCGGCCCTGGTGCCGTTCGGCGACTACAACGGCGACGCGTACCCCGACCTGCTCGTACGCGACGGCAACGGGTACATGAAGGCGCACCTGGGCACCGGCTACCTGGGCTTCGGCGGCACGAACACGGTCAGCCTGGGTGGCGGCTGGATGATGTACCGGTCGATCCTGGCGCCGGGTGACGTCAACAGCGACGGCCACCACGACATCCTCGGCATCGACTCCGACGGCAAGTTGTGGCTCTACACCACCACCGGCCATGGCGGGATCAACCCCCGCGTCCAGGTCGGCTCCGGCTGGGGCATGTACCCGCGCGTGACCGGCGCCGGCGACCTCAACGGCGACGGCCACGGCGACCTGCTCGGCATCGACGCCAACGGCGTGATGTACCACTACCTCAGCAACGGCAACAAGGGCTGGAGCGCGCGCGTCAAGGTCTACGCCGGCTGGAACATCTACAACAGCGTGGTGGCCGTCGGCGACCTCGACGAGGACGGTCGCAACGACCTCGTCGCCCGCGACGCGGGCGGCCTCCTCTGGCGCTACTCCGGGCTCGGCAACGGCTCCTTCGCCGCCCGGGTCCAGGCCGGCAGCGGCTGGAACATGTTCAAGATCATTATCTGAGCGCACCCCACCACGGACCGCCCCCGGACGCCCACGGCGACCGGGGGCGGTCCCGTCTCCGGACGGAACCAGGTGCAACCCACCGGTCCGCTCGCGCGTGTGCCTGTGGCGGCTGACGCCAGCCGCAGCCACGGGGATGAGAGGCGACGTGATGCCATGCCGGTCAAGCCGATGGTCGTGACGCCGGACGACGCCCGTGCCACCGACTTCGACGAGTTCTACCGGGCCAGGTTCCAGTCGCTCACCCTCCAGCTGTACGCGTACGCCGGGGACCTCGCCGAGGCGCAGGATCTCGTGCAGGAAGCCTTCTGCCGGGCGTACGTCCGCTGGCAGAAGATCCGGGACTACGACGACCCGGCCCAGTGGGTGCGGCAGGTGGCGTGGAACCTGGCCACGAGCCGCTTCCGGCGCCGCCGGACGGCGGCAAACTTCCTCCGCAGGCAGCGAATGACGGTCGTCGACGGCCCCGACCCCGACCGGGTCGCCCTGGTCAGGGCCCTCTCCACGCTGCCGCCGAAGCACCGGCGAGCCGTCGTGCTGCACCACATGGCCCAGCTCTCCGTCGCCGAGATCGCTGCCCAGGAGGGCGTCGCCGAGGGAACCGTCAAGTCCTGGCTGAGCCGCGGGCGTGCCGCGCTGGCCAGCCAACTCAGAGGAGACGTGTCATGAGCGAGCACGACGACGTCCAGCTGATCGACGACGCCTTCGACCAGCTGACCGCCGACCTCGGACCCACGGTCCGTCCCCCTGGTGGCGTACGCGACATGGTCGCCCGACGGCGCAGGACGCGAGTCACCACGGCGACCGTCGCCGCCGGACTGGTGGCAGTGCTGCCGGTGGCGGCGTTCATGGGCACAGGCCGCGGCCAGCCCGGCCCGGACCCGGCCACGGTCGGTGCCAGCGTCGACACCACCGGCCTGCCGAGCGCCCCGAGCGCGAGCGCCACGCCGTCACCGAGCGCGTCCTCGTCGAGGACGGTCCCGGCCCGCGGCGGCGGCCCCCTCACGCTGGCGGAGCTGACCGCCGCGCCCGTCGCCGTACCCGGCTGGCCCTGGACCGGTCCGTCCGGCGCGACCTGCGCCGACGGCCTCGTCCGGCTGGCATCGTCGGCGAAGGTCAGCGGCGCCAGGGTGGGCGTCGTGGAACTGCGCCAGGCCGACCTCGACGGGGACGCCGAGTTGGAGACCGCCGCCCTGCTGCGGTGCGGGCACGGCGCGGAGCAGGTGGTGGCGTTCGACCGGGACGCCGCCGGCCGCGTCGCCACCCTCGGCCAGGTCGTCGCGACCACCGCCGAGATGCCGGCCATCGTCGGCATCGGGCCCCGCCCGCGCGGCGGCCTCACGGCCACCGTCGCCGACTCCCGCGCCGCCGTCGACCAGCAGCGCCAGGAGCGGCAGTACGCCTGGAACGGCGACGGTTACGGGCAGGTGGGCGGGGACACCAGCTTCCCGGTGAGACAGCGCCCGGTCGACCTGGGCCTGACCGTGGCCACGCCCGTCGCCGGGCCCGTCTCGGGGCCGTGCGAGGGAGCGACGCGCCACGTCTCCGTGACGTTCACCGTCACGAACCACAGCAGGCAGGTCTCCGACCGGTTCCACCTGGAGTGGCGGGGCGGCGCGTTCCTGCCGAACGGCTCGTACGACGGCCCCTACTGGCTGGACACCCCCGGCCATCCCGCCCAGGACGGCGGGCACCGGGGACTCAGGCCGGGCGAGAGCGTCGACCTGACCTTCGAGTTCGACATCGACGCCTGCGTGACCGACTGGGGCTTCACCACGGACATCCGCACCGACCGACCGGATCCCGAAACGGGCAACAACCACGTGCTGTGGTGGCTGCGGACCGGGTGACCGGTCTGGTGGCGACGGACGGTTGTCGCTACGTTGCAGCTTCGAGCATCCTTACTGCCTTCGATCGGGGAAGTCGACGCCGTGTCGCAAATCGAGAAGATCACCGGGGAGCTTCGTGCGTTGACGGCCGGCGTCGACAGGGCCCAGGGGCTGGCGGCCGCCGCCGACAAGCAGGCCCAGGAGGTGGCCCTGCGGGCCGCCGGCGCCGGCTTCGCCGCCGTGGCGGCGGGCCTGGCCCGCGTGCGGGACGCCATCGCGGGAATCCGGGGCGGCCTGGGCGGCCTCGCCACCACGCTCGGCGAGGCCGCGAAGGCGACCGCAGCCGTCCCGCAGGAGGCCACGCCGGACGAGACGACCGCCGGGCTGACCCCCGTGGGCACCGCGATCGACGGCATGCGCGGCGCGGCCGCCGCCACCATCGCCCAGGTCGGCGAGGCGCAACGACTCGTCACCACCGTCCTGCAGGGCGGGCAGCCGGGGCCGCTGGTGCAGGCGCTGGAGAACGTCAAGCAGGTGCTGGTGCTGACGGTGCAGCGCACCGGCACCGCCCGGCAGTTCGTCGACACGGCGATCGCCGAGGCGCGGCAACTGGGGTCGTCGGGAAACTGACGGGGCCGGCGGTGCCACGCCGACCGGCCCCACCCCCGCGGACCACGCCTCCACCGTCCCCGCCGCAGGCGGCGACGCCTCCGGCCTCGTGCCGTGGACCAGGCAACCCACCGGGGTTCCCGGCGGCGCACCGACCGGCCCACGCACCCGCATCCCACCCAACGAGAGGCCAACCGAGCGACGATCGCTGGAACTGGAGAACGACTGTGCCGAAACCCTCGCCGACAGGGGCTACCGGGTCCACCAGAACCCGACGACGCAGGAGATCTCGCAGGCTCGGCTCGACACCGGTGACGCCGGGAGGGACGAAGGGGCGCCGGACTATCTCATCGAGGGCCACGTCTTCGACTGCTACTCTCCCACGCCCTTCGTGTCGCCGCGATCCGTCTGGAGCTCCGTGGCGAGGAAGATCGACCGGAAGCAGACCCAACGCGTGGTGCTCAACCTCCACGACTGGCAGGGTGATCTCGCCGCACTGCAGAAGCAGTTCGACGACTGGCCGATGCCCGAGCTGAAGGAGCTGGCAGCGGTCACACCTGGCGGTGCGATCATTCAGATCGTCCGGCGGTACTGAGAAGGGGCATCAATGGCGATCGAGTACCGGTTGACGCTCGCGGGTGACGTCCCGCTGGAGCCGGTGGCGGAGCTGGCCGCTCCCGGAGCGACCGAGACGTCGACGCTCTCCGGCAACCGGATGCTGCGCGCGAACCTGAACGAGGAGTGCGGATACGTCGTCACCGTCGTCGCCGGCAGTCACGGCTACTACGAGGCGGAGAACGACGGCGGGCTGTGGATGTGGGAGCCCGAAACCTACGTCGACGTCGACTTCCACATGCGCAAGGACACCCTGACCGAGCGGGGAAGGCCCAACATGCTGCGGACCGTGGGCCGGATCCTGGCCGACCGGCCCGAGGACGTCGCGCTGGTCCTCAACGACAACTGGTTGATGCTGACCCGCGTCGACGGCACGATCCGCCGGCACAACGAGGCCGACTGGTACGACGAGGCGTACGACAGCTTCCTGCCCCGCTGACCCGGTCGCCGCGACCGGCGCTGCGCCGCGCCGGGAACGGGCGGCGGCGTCCTACCATCCGATCGTGGCCAACTTCGATACCTCGCCAGTCGTCGAGACGGTGTGGCAGCGGCAGGCCGCCTGGTCACGGGCGGCCGTCGGGGCCAAGCGCGTGATCACCCGGGCGCGCCTGGCCGTCGCCGCGCTCACCGTCGGCGCGGCCGTGTGCGGCACCCTCGCCAACCAGCTCGGGCAGACCCACCGCGGCGCCGGCCGGGCGCTCGCGATCGTCGCGGCGGCGGCGCTGCTCCTGGTGCCGGTCGCGGCCCGGTGGGCCGGCCGCGACGCGGTGCACGCGTGGGCCCGGCTCCGCTCGGTCTCGGAGGCGTTGAAGGCGGACGTTCACCGCTACCTCGCCGGGGTCGCCCCGTTCGGCGGTGCCGACCGGGACGCCGTCCTGCTCGGCCGACTCGACGCGCTCATGGACGACGCGGGCGATCTGGTGGGCCGTACCCTCGACGCGCCGCCGGCCGCCCGGCCGCTGCCTGCGGTCTCGGACGTGGCCACGTACCTGACGGAACGGCTGCGGCGGCAGGTCGACGACTACTACCTGCCGGGAGCCCGCCGGACGGCCCGGGCGGCGCGCCGGATCCGGTACGCCACCACCGCCCTGACGGTCGCCGCCGCCCTGATGTCCGCGACGGTGGGGGTGCTCGGTGACAACCTCGGGCTCACCGCCTGGATCGGCGTCGCGGCGGCCGTCACCACGGCGCTGGTCGGCTACGGGTCGGCCCAGCAGTACGAGCACCACCAGATCGAGTACGCCCGCACCGCCGACCAGTTGACACGGCTGCGGGTGGCCCGGGAGGCCGGGCGGGGCTGGACCGACGACGACGCGTTCGTCGCGGAGACGGAACGGATCATCTCGCTGTCCAACGAGGGGTGGATGGCGAAGATGATCGAGCAAGATGGCGCTGCGCAGCAGTGACATCACGCGCTGTGCCATATAGCATCGTCGATAGTGTCGTTGACCGTCGCCGTGGACGGCGTCCGTCCACTCCCGACCCAAATGGGGGAACCGACGTGGATCGCACCGTACGCCAGCCCGATCCGACCCCGCCGCCACTGGACGACCTCCGGCGCACCCCGCTCGGCCGGATCTCCCTCGACCGGGCCCGGTCCGTCGCCCGCGTGACCACCCGCAGGGAGGACCGTCCGGCCCGTGTCGATGTCGCGGCCTTCATCTCTGCGATCTGACCCGGCCGGGGCGGGCGGCGAGCCGACGGGGCGCGTCGCCCCGCTGTCGCAGTACGTGCTCAAGCTGGTCAGCCGCTGCGACCTCGCCTGCGACCACTGCTACGTCTACGAGCACCCGGACCAGTCGTGGCGACGCCAGCCGCGGATGATGGCGCCCGAGACGGTGGAGGCCGTCGCGGGGCGGATCGCGGAGCACGCCGCGGCGCACCGGCTCGACGGCGTCCGGGTGGTCCTGCACGGCGGCGAGCCACTGCTCGCCGGCGCCGCCCGACTCGACGCCACCGCCGCCGCCCTGCGCCGCGCCGTCGACCCGGTGGCGCGGCTCGACCTGCGCATGCAGTCCAACGGTGTGCTGCTCACCCCGGCGATCTGCGACGTGCTGGTCGCCCACGACATCAAGGTCGGGATCTCGCTCGACGGGGACCGGGCCGCCAACGACCGGCACCGCCGGCACGCCAACGGGGCGAGCAGCCACCGCCAGGTGCTGCGGGCCCTGGCGCTGCTGCGCAGTCCCGACTACCGGTCCGCCTACGCGGGCATCCTCTGCACCGTCGACGTGGCCAACGACCCCATCCGGGTGTACGAGGCGCTGCTGGCCGAGGAGCCGCCGCACGTCGACTTCCTGCTGCCGCACGCCAACTGGGACAACCCGCCCGCCCGCCCCGACGGCCGCGCCACGCCGTACGCCGACTGGCTGCTGGCCGTGCACCGGCGCTGGCTGGCCGACGGGCGCCCGGTGCCGATCCGCCTGCTGGAGTCCCTCATCGCCACCGCGTCCGGGCACGGCAGCCGCAGCGAGGCGGTCGGGCTCGGCCCGGCCGATCTGGTCGTCGTCGAGACCGACGGCACCTTCGAGCAGGTCGACTCGCTCAAGTCGGCCTTCGAGGGCGCGGCGGCCACCGGCCTCGACGTGTTCCGGCACCGGGTGGACGACGCCGCGGCCCACCCCGGGATCGCCGTCCGGCAGACGGGTCTGGCGGGGCTCTGCGCGACGTGCCGGGCGTGCCCGGTGGTGCGGCACTGCGGCGGCGGGCTCTACGCCCACCGGTACCGGGCGGGCAACGGCTTCGACAACCCGTCCGTCTACTGCCCGGACCTGCTGGAGCTCGTCCGCGTGGTGACGGCGGCCCCGGCCGTCGACGAGCCGGCCCGCCCGGCCGACTCGCTCAGCCCGGACGTGCTCGACGACCTCGGCGCCGGGCCGGGAACGGCGGGCTCGGCGGAGCAGCTCGCCGCGATCCACCTGGCGCTGGTGCGCGCCCTGCTGGTCGCCCTCAGCGACCGGGTCGGCTCCGACCCGGTCGCCGCGGAGGGATGGCGGCTGCTGGTCGACCTCGACGACCGGCGCCCGGAGGCGGTCCGCGCCGTGCTGACCCACCCGTTCGTGCGGCGCTGGGCCCGGCGGTGCCGGGACGGGGCGGCCGACCTGTCGTACCTGGCCTGCGTGGCGGCCGCCGCCGCGGTGCACGCCCGGGTCCGGGCCGACCTGCCCGTGCCGGTACGCGACGGGCTGGTCGGCCTGCCGACGCTCGGCGCGATCGCCGGGCGCGCCGAGCGGGGCGTCGTCCGGCTCGCCACCGACGAGGGTGACGTCCGGGTCGGTGGCCGGCGGGTCATCCCCGACGCCGGCCGGGACGGCGACCCGGCGCGGGCGGACGGCCCGGACGGTTGGCTGCCGGTGCGTGCGGTCGGGGTCGACGGGCACCGGCTGCTGCTGGAGGACACGGACCCGCACCGGGACTGCTACGACGTCCCGGTGGAGCCCCGGCTGACCGGCGCCGCCGCCCTGGGGTGGACGCGGCAGTTGGCGCGGGCGGTCCGGCGGATCGACGTCGAGGCGCCCGACTACGCGGCCGGGGTCCGTACCCTGCTGCGGGCCGTCGTGCCGCTGCGCGCGGACGGCACCGGCCGGTTCCGCAGCGCCGCCGCCGGCGCGGCCTTCGGCGCGGTGGCCGTCACCGCCGTACCCGACGACGCCACCCTCGCCGTGCTGCTGGTGCACGAGGTGCAGCACCTGAAGCTCAGCGCGGCGCTGGACGTCTGCGACCTGTTCGACCGCGACGACACCCGGACGCTGACCGTGCCGTGGCGCGACGATCCCCGGCCGGTCGAGGGCGCGCTGCACGGCGTCTACGCCCACCTGGCGGTGGCCGACGTGTGGCGGCGGCGGCCCGGGCCGGTCGCGGAGGGGCACTTCCGCCGCTACCGTGACTGGACCGACGGGGCGATCGACGCCCTGCTCGACCTCGGCGTCCTGACGGCCCCCGGCGACCGGTTCGTCCGACGGATGCGCGCGACGGTGGACGGGTGGGCGTGACCGGCGTCGGCCCCGCACTGCCGAGCATGCGCCGGGCCGACGCCGCCCTCGGGCGCGGGGCGCTGGCCGGGGACCTGCGCGAGCTGGGATTGCCGCCGGGTGCCACCGTGCTGGTGCACTGCGCACTGTCCCGGGTCGGGCCGGTCGAGGGCGGCCCCGCGGCCCTGCTGGGCGCCCTGCGGGACGTGCTGGGAGAAGGCGGCACGGTGGTCGTACCGGCCCAGACGGCCAGCAACTCCGTCACGTCGCGGGCGTTCCGGGCGGCGACCGCCGGGCTGACCGGCCCCGAGGTGGCGGCGGTGGAGGCGGCGATCGCGCCGTTCGATCCGGACCGCAGCCCGTCCGAGGGGATGGGGATCTTCGCCGAGCACGTACGCCGGCAGCCGGGCGCGTTGCGCAGCCGGCATCCGCAGACGTCCTTCGCCGCCCTCGGTCCCGGGGCGGCCCGGCTGACCGCCGTCCACGACCTCGCCTGCCACCTCGGCGAACGCTCGCCCCTCGGCGCGCTCTACGCCGCCGACGCCGTCGTGCTGCTGCTCGGCGTCGACTGGTCCGCCTGCACCGCGTTCCACCTGGCCGAGTACCGGCTGCGCCGGCCGCCCGCCGAGCGGGCGTACCGGTGCTACGTGCGCGGCCCCGACGGGCGGCGGGTCCGGCGGGACTTCCGCGCCTCGGACCTCGACGACGCCGACTTCCCGCTGATCGGCCGGGCGCTGACCGACGCCGGCGGGGTGCGGACCGGTCGGGTCGGGGGCGCCGAGTGCCGGCTGGTGGGCCTCCGGGCGGCGGTCGACTTCGCCCGGGGGTGGATGGATGAACACCGGGGGTGACGGGCCGGGCAGCCGAGAGTTGGCGGCTGTCGATACTGTGGGCAGCCGGGACTCGCTGCGCCGGTCGGGAGCGGTAGGTGACAGAGGAAACGTACTGGGAGGACGAGAGCGCCCCCGTGTTCTTCCTCAGCTACGCCCGCACGAAGAACCGGGTGGCGGCGCCGCCGCGCGACACCAACCAGAAGGTCTTCCAACTTTTCGTCGACCTCTCCGACCACGTCGTGGAGTTGCTCGGCCTCGGCCCCGGCCGGACGGCGGGCTTCATGGACCGGATGCTCGACGGCGGGCAGGTGTGGACGGAGGACCTCGCCTTCGCCGCCGGCCACTGCCAGGTCTTCATCCCGTTGATCTCGCCGCAGTACCTGAACAGCGCCTGGTGCGCGCGGGAGTGGGACGCCTTCACCCGGCGGCGGATGCTGACCCGCCCGGGCGCCGATCCGTCTGCGGGGGAGACGCCGGTGATCCCGGTCAACTGGTCGGTGGTGGACCGTCGACGCCTGCCGGAGGTCGTGTCGCGGCGGCAGATGTTCACCCCCACCCGGCTACCCTCGGACATCGCCCCGCAGTACCACGACGAGGGCATCTACGGCCTGCTGAGCCTCGGCAAGAACGGCAAGGACGCCTACGACGCGGTGGTCTGGCGGCTGGCACAGCGGATCGCGCGGGCGTACCAGACGCACTGGGTGCGGGCGCAGGTCCCGGGCGACGTGCGGCAGTTGCGCGACACGTTCGAGGAGGTCGGGCATGACGTGGTCTGACCTCCCGCAGTCCCGCGCCGTCCCCCGCCGGGAAACCTACTTCTTCCTCAGCTACGCCCACTCGGTGCCGCTGTCGGCCGCACCCCGGCCGGACACCGACTACTGGGTCAGCCGGTTCTTCCAGGACCTGGCCGCGGCCGTCCGGCGCGGCGCCACGAGGACCGGTGACCTCGACGCCGGTTTCTTCGACGGTCTGGTCAACCCCGGGGCGGATCTGCGGCAGACGCTCACCGAGGCGCTCAGCCTCACGCACGTCTTCGTGCCCCTGCACTCGCCCAACTACTTCCGCAACGCCTGGGCCCTGGGCGAGCGCGAGTCGTTCCGCAGCCGACTCACCCGGCTGGGCCCGGCGCGTGCCGACCGGCACCTCCTGCCGGTGCTGTGGCTGCCGCTGCCGTCCTGGGGCGACCGGCCGGAGACCACGCAGGCCCTCGACCTGGTCGCCGACGCCGACGACCGCGCCGACTACGCCGAGAACGGCCTGCGCGCGCTCTGCAAGCTCAGCGCCTACCGGCGGCAGTACGAGCGGGTCCTCACCGCGCTGGCGGAGCGGATCGTCACGGTGACGGAGACCCAGCCGCTGCCGCGCTCCCGGGCGGCGACGCTGGCCAGCCATCCGGTCACCGACAGCGGCGGCCCGGCGCTGGTGGTCACCACCCTCACCGACCACGCGCGGTGGCGGCCCTACGCGGGGCAGCACGAGCTGGCGGTGGCCGACTACGTGGCCGCGACCGCCGAGCGGCTCGGCCTGCCGACCCGGGTCGTCGACCTGGCGCAGGCCCGGGCCCTGGCTCCGGGGAGCCCCACCGTCGTGCTGGTGGACGCCGCCACCGGCGCCGCCGCGGCCCGGTCGGCGCTGGCGGGCCTGCCCCGGTGGGTGGTCCCGCTGGTGATCGCCGCCGAGCACGAGCGTGGCGAGCCGGTCCCGGAGTCGATCGCAGGTACGTTGCAGGACGCCGGTTTCCCCCGGGTGCTGCCGGCACGCGCGATCGACGAGTTCGAGCGCTGCGCGCCGCTGCTGGTGACCGAGGCCCGCAAGCAGTTCCTCCGGCACGGCCCGGTCGACCCGCCGGACGGGCCGGCCACCCCGAAGCCGAGCCTGCGGCCGGGCCGGCCGACCGGGGCACCGCCAGGAAGCAGCCCGACGCCGCCCGTGCGGCCGTTCGACGTCACGCGAGGGAAGGACGAACGATGACGCCATCGCGCGAAGGCCAGGTCGTCACCTTCTACTCCTACAAGGGCGGCACGGGCCGCACCATGGCGCTGGCCAACACCGCGTGGATCCTCGCCGCGAACGGCCAGCGGGTGCTCGTCGCCGACTGGGACCTGGAGTCCCCCGGCCTGCACCGGTTCTACGCCCCGTTCCTCGACCCGGAACAGGTCGCCACCACCGGCGGCGTGATGGACCTGATCCTCGACTACGAGTGGGAGAACGCCCGCCGGCGCAAGGAGGACGGCGCCGAGAGCACCCGCCCCGGCGACTGGCACCGCGAGTACGCCCGGGTCCACCGGTACGCGTTCTCGGTGGGGTGGGAGTTCCCCGGCGGCGGCAGCCTCGACCTGCTCCTGGCCGGGCGGCACAACCCCGACTACGCCACCAGCGTGACCGGCCTGAACTGGGACAACTTCTACAACCGGCTGGGCGGCGCGCAGTTCTTCGACGCGCTGCGCGAGGACATGAAGCGGCACTACGACTACGCGCTCATCGACAGCCGCACCGGCATCAGCGACGTCGCCGAGATCTGCACGATCCACCTGCCGGACGTCCTCGTCGACTGCTTCACCCTCAGCGACCAGGGGATCGACGGCGCCGCGGCGGTGGCCGCCCGGGTCCGCGACTACGAGGGGCGGCGGGCGCGGCGGGTGCTGCCCGTGCCGATGCGGGTCGACGACGGGGAGAAGGGCAAGCGGGACGCCGGCCGGGCGCTGGCCATGCAGCGGTTCGCCGGCCTGCCCGGTGGCATGACGGACACCGAGCGGCAGCACTACTGGCTCACCGTCGAGGTGCCCTACCGGGCGTACTACGCGTACGAGGAGACGTTGGCGACCTTCGGCGACGAGCCGGGTGGCCGCACCACCCTGCTGAGCGCGTACGAGACGCTGACCAGCCACATCACGAACGGCAGGATCACCGGGCTGCCCCGGATGGACGACCAGTTGCGCCGGCAGACGGTGCAGCGCTTCGAGCGCAAGCCGGCGGTCGTGGACGAGCTGGTCGTGCTGCGCCACGTGCCGGAGGACCACGTCTGGGCGGAGTGGGCGCAGTCGGTGTTGAACTCGGCGGACCTGCGGGTGGTGACCGCCCCGCTCGACGATCCGGCGCCGGTGCCGTCGGGCACGGCGTTCCGCGAGCTCCGCCTGGTCTCCCGGTCCTACCAGGCGGCCCGACGCGCCCTCGGCGTGCCCGAGAGCGACCGCGGCGCGCCGGCCTGGCTGGCTGTGTACGTCGACGACACCCCGCCCGTCCCGGACGTCCCGATCGGCAGTTGGACGGCCGTGCACGACCTCACGGCCGAGGAGGCCGCCGCGCACCTGCTGAAGCTGGTCGGGCGGACGGTGGGCACGGCCGGTCTGCGTCCCGCCCGCTTCCCCGGGGTACGCGCCGCGGTGTTCAACGCGCCGGCCCGCAACGCCCGCTTCACCGGGCGCGAGGAGCTGCTGCGCCGGCTCCGGGAGGAGCTGAAGGCGGCCGGCGGCGGCGGTACCCCGGTCGCGCTGCGGGGCGGCCCGGGCCTCGGCAAGACGCAGCTCGCCATCGAGTACGCCCACCGGTTCCGGGGCGCGTACGACATCATCTGGTGGGTCGCCGCCGACCCGCCGCAGTTCGTCGACGTGCGCATGGTGGAGCTCAGCGAGGAGCTGGGCCTGCCGACCCAGACGACGATGCCGGAGACCAACCGCGCCCTGCGGCAGCGGCTGAGCCAGACCGAGCGCCGCGCGGACGGCACCGCGCCGCCGCACTGGCTGCTGATCTTCGACAACGCCGACCAGTACGAGCACGTCCGGCCCTACCTCCCGCAGGGCAACGGCCACGTGCTGGTCACCACCCGCAACCCGGACTGGGGCGATCTGGCGCGGGCGGTGGACGTGGACGCGTTCGAGCGGGCGGAGAGCGTGGCGCACCTGCGCGCCCGGCTGGGCGAGCACCTGATGAGCGTCGCCGAGGCCGAGCAGGTCGCCGACGCCGTGGAGAACGTGCCGATCTTCGTCGCCACGGTCGGGGCGTGGCTGGCCGACACCCGGACGCCGGTCGACGAGTACCTTGCCGGGCTCCGCCGCACCGGCCTGGAGACCGAGGTCTGGGACCTCCCGCTGCAACGGCTGAAGGAGGGCTCGCCGGGGGCGTACCGTCTCCTGCAGCTCGCGTCGGTGCTCGCCCCCGAGATCTCCCTCGACCTGCTCTACGGCGACCAGGTCGCCCGGGTCATCGCCCCCCACGACCCGGTGGTGGCTGCCCGGGTCGCCGACCGGGTGTCCGAACGCGACATCGCGGCGGCACTGGTGCAGCGGATGAACAAGCTCGCGCTGATCAAGCTCGACCCGCACGCGCACCGGGTGCAGGTGCACCGGCTGTTGCAGGCCGCGCTGCGCGCCCGGATGTCCGACGACGAGCTGGTCGCGGCCAAGCACGAGGTGCACCAGATCCTCGCCGGATCCCGCCCGCCCGGCGAGGTGGAGGACCCGGCGAACCAGCAGCGGTTCCGCATCCTCTGGCCCCACCTCGACGGCTCCGACGCCATCTCCTGCGAGGACGACGACGTCCGGCAGCTCGTCATCGACCGGGTCCGCTACATCTACGTCAACGGCGGCTACGAGCAGGGCGAGCGGTACGCGCGGGAGACCGACGCCGTCTGGTCGGCGCTGCTGGCGGAGCTGCCGCCGGACGGGCCGGAGCACCGCAAGCTGCGCGTCCAACTGCTGCACCTGCGGTTCAACCTGGCCAACCTGCTGCGCCGCCTCGGGCGGTTCGAGGAGGCCCACGGGCTGGACGAGGACACCCTGCGCCAGCAGGAGGAGCTGATCGGCGACAGCCACCCGTACACGCTGATGACCGCGGGTGGCTTCGGCGCCGACCTGCGTACGCTGGGCCGCTACCGGGAGGCACTGGAGCGTGACCTGCGGACGTACGCCGCGTCGGTCGAGGTCTTCGGCGAGGACCACCGGCGGACGCTGACCGCGGCGAACAACCTGGCCGCCTCCTACCGGCTGATGGGCATGTTCGACCGGGCCCTCGACGGTGACCAGGCCACCAACCGCCGGCTGCGGGTCGTCCTCGGTCCGGAGCACCCGAACACCCTGGCGTCGGCCAACAACCTCGCCCGCGACCTGCGGGAGACCGGCGACTACGAGGGTTCCGTGGCGCTGCTGCGCGAGGTGGTGACCGGCTACCGCAACCTCTTCGGCGACCACTCCCGCGACGTGCTCACCGCCCAGGCCAACCTGGCCGTGTCGCTGCGCAGCACCGGGGAGATCGACGAGGCGGCCCACCTGCTCGACGAGACCTACCAGCGGCTGCTGGCCACCCTCGGGCCGGCCAGCCCGGACACCCTGTTCAGCTGGCTCAGCCGGACGGCGAACCTGATGCTGCAGGGCCACAGCGCCCAGGCGCTGGCGGAGCTGGGCGAGGTGGAGCAGATGTTCGTCCGGGTGTTCGGGCCCGAGCACCCGTACTCCCTGGTCTGCCGGGTCAACCTGGGCGTGGCCCTGTGGGACGCCGGCGACACGGACGCCAGCCGGTCGCTCACCGATGCCGCGGCGGCGGCGCTGCTCGCCACGCTCGGCGACCGGCATCCGTTCGCCATGGCCGCGTCCAACAACGTGGCGGTCTTCACCATCCTCGCCGGCGACCCGGAGGAGGGGCGCGAGCGGCTGCGGGCCGTGGTCGAGCGGCTGGCCGAGGTGCTCGGGCCCGAGCATCCCGACACGCTGCGCAGCCGGGGCAACCTGGAGACCGCCAACCAGGCGGCCTCCGGCGGGCGGGTGAGCATCGGCCGGATGCGGATCGCCGACCGGCTCGCCAACCGGATCGGGCAGCACCACCCCAGCGTCGTGCTGCTGCGGGACGGGCGGTACGTGCGCCGGGTCCTCGACCCGCACCCCTACTGACCGGGCCGCGCCCCGATCAGCAGGTCGCCGCTCAGCGCCGCGGCGGGGTCGGTGAGCCAGCGCAGGATGCGCGGCAGTTCCTCGACCGCGTCGAAGTGCGCCGCCCCGGGCCGGATCTCCATCTCGGCGCCGGGTATCTGCGCGGCCAGCCAACGGCCGTGGCTGACCGGGGCGAAGTTGTCGTCGGCGCCGTGCCACAGCCGGACGGGTGTCACGGTGGTGTCGATCGCCTTGAGGTCGAACGCCCAGTTGCGGCGGAAGGCCAGCACGTCGTCGATCCACCCGTACGGGCCCGCGCGGAGGGCCTCCTCGTAGGTGTCCGTGATCAACCGGCGCAGCGCGGGGTCGTTGACCGCCCGACGGTCCGCCGCGCTCATCTCCGTCCGCAGATCCGCCAGCAGGAGCCGGGGATCCGCGGCGGCCCGCTCGGCGCGCTGGCGGATCTCCTCCACCACCGCGGCGGTGTCGGGGGTGCCCACCCCGAACCCTCGGACGTTGCCGGTGTTCATGCCCCCGACCCAGTCCAGCTCCATCGCGTTCCACGGGGCGAGGCTGACCAGCACCGCCACCCGGGTCACCCGGCCGCGCAGCTCGGCGTCCGCCGCGCAGGCGAGGGCGTGCGGGCCGCCCCCGGAACGGCCGACCACGGCGAACTGCTCCACGCCGAGGTGGTCGGCGATCGCCTCGACGTCGCGGGCGGCGTCGGCGACGTCCCGGCCCTCGCGCCGGTCGGAGTCGCCGTAGCCGGGGCGGTCGTAGGCGATCAGCCGGACGCCCATGCGGTAGAGCACGATGCTGCGGGGCTTCGGGCCACGGCGGCTGCCGGGTGTGCCGTGGAGCAGGAAGACGGGGAATCCGTCGGGCGCGCCGGTCACCTCGTACGCCACGCGTCTGCTGTCCTCGCGTGTGGCGAAGTCGGCCCCTGGCTCGCCGTCTCGGGTCACACCATCCTGCCCTTCGGTGCCGCAACCAGCCAATACTCGTAACCCGGCATCGAGTGAAGGCGATGTCTGGCGGCCCCACTCAGCAAATGAGCCTAATGGTCGGCCCGGTCGCGCCGCTATGGCGAGGTTCAACAACCGGCCGGATCTGTCGGAAACGACACCTACCGGCCCACCTCGGCTGGAACTTCCGGCTGGCCGTCGGCAGAGGCCCGGCGGCGTGGACTCACCCCTGCGACGGCTGCGCCGAGGGCAGGACGGCGGACGGGCGCCAGCCGGCCCGGTGCAGCGCCACGCACAGACCGCGCAGCGAGGCGGCCGTCGGGTCCGGGTCGAAGCCGCACCCCCAGACCGCCCGACCGTCCACCCGGCACCGCACGTACGCCAGCGTGCCGGGCTCCTCGTCGAGGGTGAACGCCTGCTCGACGTGGTCGAGGACGACCGGTGCGGGGCCGGACTGGGCGAGGGCCCGCGCGATGCTCGGCAGCAACCCGTGGCCGGCGTCGCCGCCGACGACGAGCGGCCCGCCGCACACGGCGAGCTCCACCTTGACCGCGCCCGGCCCCGGCGCGCCCGCCGACAGCTCGCACGACACGAGTTGCACGTCGAGGGCGGCCGGCAGGAACTCGGCGCGGAAGACCGCCCAGAGTTCCTCCGCGGTCACCTCTCTGCCCTCGTCGTCGGACACCGCCTGACTCAGCCCGGACACCTCGATCTGGAGGCTGCGCGGCAGGGTCAGCCCGTGGCAGGACCGCAGCAGGTATTCCACGCCGCCCTTGCCGGACTGGCTGTTCAACCTGATGATCGCCTCGTACGAGCGCCCGATGTCCTTGGGATCGATGGGCAGGTACGGCACGTCCCACCGGTGTTGCGACAACGCCACGCCCCGGCCCGCCGCGTCCTCGGACAACGCCCGCAGGCCCTTGCTGATGGCGTCCTGGTGGGACCCGGAGAACGAGGTGTGGACGAGGTCGCCGGCGTACGGGTAGCGCTCCGGCACCCGCATCCCCGTGCACTGCTCGACCTCGTGCCGGACGGCGTCGATGTCGGACAGGTCGATCTGCGGGTCGACGCCCTGGCTCATCAGGTTGAGGCCGAGCACCACCAGGCAGACGTTGCCGGTGCGCTCGCCGTTGCCGAACAGGCAGCCCTCGATCCGCTGGCCGCCGGCCAGCAGGCCCAGCTCGGCGGCGGCGACCCCGGTCCCGCGGTCGTTGTGCGGGTGCAGCGACAGGCAGACGTGCTCCCGCCGGGGCAGGTTGCGGCTCATCCACTCCACCTGGTCGGCGAAGACGTGCGGCCCGGCGCACTCGACGGTCGCCGGCAGGTTGATGATGATCTCCCGGTCGTCCGCCGGGTCCCAGACGTCCGTGACCCGCGCGCAGACGTCCAGCGCGAAGTCCAGCTCGGTCTGTGAGAAGGACTCGGGAGAATACTCGAACCCGATCCGGCCGGGGTGCGCGTCGGCGAGTTCCCGGCACAGGCGTGCGTGGTCGACCGCCAGTCGCAGCACGCCCCCGCGGTCCGCCCGGAAGACGACCCGACGCTGCGTCGGCGACGTCGAGTTGTACAGGTGCACGATGGCCTGCGGCGCGCCGGCGAGCGCGTCGAACGTGCGCCGGATCAGCTCCTCGCGCGCCGGCACGATCGCCTGGATGAGGACGTCGTCCGGGATCTCGCCGTTCTCGATGATCCTGCGGGTGAACTCGAACTCGGTCCGGCTGGCGGCCGGGAACCCGACCTCGATCTCCTTGTAGCCCATGGCGACGAGGAGCCGGAACAACCGGAGCTTGCGGTCGACATCCATCGGGTGCGGCAGCGCCTGGTTGCCGTCCCGCAGGTCGGTCGACAACCAGCGCGGTGCCGTGGTGATCCGCCTCGCCGGCCAGGACCGGTCGGCCAGATCCACGGCGGGCGCGGGCGCGTACCGCCGGTACGGCAGCCGGCTCGCCCGCTGCCTCACCTGTCCTACCGGAAAAGTCGCCTTTGCCATGGAGCCTCCCCCGTCCTAGCGAAAAGGTCTTCGGATCAGCGAAAAGGGGTCAGTCGAAGATCGGCCCCTGGGTGCGGGAGCGCTTCAGCTCGGAGAAGCCGGGCGTACCGGCGATCAGGACCAGCCCGTCCCAGAGGCGGCCGGCGGCCTCGCCGCGCGGGGCGGGCGACACCACCGGACCGAAGAACGCGACGCGCCCGGCCGGCCCGTCCACCTCGATGACCGGGGTTCCCGCGTCGGGCCCCACCCGGCTGACCGCCTCCTCGTGCGACTGGCGGATCCGCCCGTCGAACTCGGTGCTCTCCATCGCCGCCGCCAGCGCGGGGTCGAGGCCGGCGGCCCGCAGCGCGTCGCCCACCGTCTCCGGCAGCACGTCCAGGCGATGGCGCAGGCCCCGGTCGTGGAACCGCACGCCCAGCGCCGCGTACAGCAGCGGCACGGCCTCGCCGTCGTAGCGCTGCTCGGCGGCGGCCAGCACCCGGAGCGGCTTGATCATCTGCCGGACCGTGTCCCACTGCTCCGGCGTCAGGTCCTGGTTCTCGTAGAGGATCGCCTGGCTCATCAGGTCCCAGCAGGGCTCGATCCCGCGGACCTGCTGCACCTGCACCAGCCACTGCGACGAGATCCACGCCCAGGGGCAGAGCGGGTCGAACCAGAAGCCCACCTTCATGCCGATCCTCCTCCTGCGGTGCCGGTCCCACGGATCGTGCGCAGCGCGCCGGGCAGGCAGGCGAGGACGCCGACGAGGACCGCCGCCACCGGCAGCACCATGCCCAGCCGCAACGCCTCCGCATACCGGTCCACCGGCGCGGCGCCGTCCGCCCACGCCGACAACCGCTGCGCCAGCAGCAGGCCCACCAGCGTGACCGCCGCGACCGGCCCGAGCTGGCGGACGGTGTTCAGCAGGCCCGACGCGGCACCGGCCAGGGCCGGCTGCACCTCGCGCATCGCCACCGCGGCCATCGGCGCGATCAGCAGCCCGTTGCCCAGCCCGATCACCACCATCGGGCCGAGGAAGGTCAGCCAGGCCGCGTCGAGCCGCATCACCCCGGCGGCCCAGCCCATGCCGGCGACGGTGAACAGCAACCCGCCGAGCAGGACCACCCGGCCGTCGAGCCGGTCGGTGATCTTCCCGGCGAACGGCGCGAGCAGGGTGGAGATCAGCGCCGGGGGTGCCAGCGCCAGGCCCGCGGCCAGGGCGGAGAAGCCCAGCACCGACTGGAAGAACAGGGTCATCAGCAGCATGAAGCCGATGATCCCGAAGGAGACCGCCGCGGCCACGACGACCATCGTCGAGTACGAGCGGATGCCGAGGAGCACGAACGGCACCAGGGGCTCCCGGTCCTGGCGACCGCGCTCGTGCCAGACGAACGCCAGCCCGAGGACGACCGCCGCCGCGATCATGACCAGCGTCCACGGTGCCCAGTCGAACCGCTCCCCCTCCATGAGCGGGAAGGCCAGGCAGAACAGGGCGGCGGAGGCCAGCACGATGCCGCCGACGTCGAGCCGGTGCCGGCGGTCGAAGCGCAGGTCCGGCACGGCGACGAGGGCCAGGACCACCGCCGCGACCCCGATCGGCACGTTGACCAGGAAGATCCACCGCCAGTCGAGGGTGGTGACCAGCAGGCCGCCGACGGACGGGCCCGCGACGGCCGCCACGCCGCCGACCGCACCCCAGATGCCCATGGCCAGGCCCCGCCGGGTGGGCGGGAACAGGCTCACGATCATGGCCATCGTCTGCGGCAGCAGGAGCGCCGCGCCGAGGCCCTGCACGGCCCGGGCCGCGATCAGCTGGCCCGGGCTCTGGGCCAGCCCGCAGAGCAGGCTGAACACCGTGAAGACGGCGATGCCCACGACGAACAGCCGACGCGGACCGAAGAGGTCACCGAGCCGGCCGGCGGTGATCAGCAGTACGGCCACCACCAGCACGTACGCGTTGACCGACCACAACACCGTCGGCAGCGAGGCGCCGAAGTCCGCGCGGATGTCGGGGATGGCGATGTTGACGATGGACACGTCGAGCATCGTCAGGAAGAACCCGAGGGCCAGCACCACGAGACTGACCCACGGATTCTCCCGCCATCCCCCACGGGCGGCGGCCTCCTGCTGCAGGGCTTCGGACGTCACTCACTGCCTCCAGATTGCGGGCGGCACCTTGTTGGTGCGCTCGACGCGACTCACCTTGTCGACCCGGCGGGCGGTGATCGCCCCCGGAACCTGCCGGTGCACCGCTGCCAGGTGGTAGAACTGGGCGGTCAGGTGAGCCAGTACGTCCTCGGCGTCGGCGCCCCCGGAATACTCCAGCGTCAGCGCGGTGGCGGCCCTCGGCGACTCGGTGTCGCGGGTCAGGACGAGCTGGGCCTCCTCGACGCCGGGCAGGGTGCGCGCGGACGACACCACCTCACCGACGCTGAACAGGGCACTGCGCAGGCTCACCGCGTCGTCCGCCCGTCCCAGGACCCGCAGGCCGTCGGGACGGCCGCATCGGCACTCGGCGGACGCCAGCCGGTCACCGAGACGGTAACGCACCGCCGGCATCGTCCAGCCCGTGCCACGCCGGGTCAGCAGCGCGCCCTCCTCCTCCAACTCGAGCATCTGGTCGGGCATGACGTGCAGGGTCTGCAGGTCGCACGCGGGGGTGTTGGTGGCGATGATGTACGTCTCCACCGAGCCGTAGTTGGCCCAGTACTCCGCCTCCGGGAACGCCTTCTGGACGACCCGGTGCTTGGCGTCGGTCCACGGCTCGGCCAGCCAGATGATGGTGCGGATCGGCAGCGTCTCGTTCGCCGCGATCAGGCCCTCGGCGAAGTCGGCGAGCGCGCTCGGGGTGCCGGTGAGCGCGTCGAGGCCGATCTCCCGGAACATCGGGACCCAGTTGCCCACGTCCTCGGGCGCGTAGGCGCCAGACGGCAGCACCGTGCAGCGCGACCGCTCGGCGAGGGCGTGGATGTAGTAGTGCGACGCCCACAGCCGGCCCGGGTTGAAGAGGTTGAGCAGCACGTTGTCGGGCCGCAGCGGCCGCCACTCCCGCAGCACCCGATCCACCGCCTGGTGGTACGGCACGTAGGTGAGCTTCGGCTTGCCGGTTGTGCCGCCGCTGGACATCAGCGCGCTGCCCGTCTCCCGGGCCAGCTCCCGGGTCACCGCCACGATCTCCGCCGGGCCGCTCACCGCCAGGTCGGACAGGGCGGCGGCGTCCGGCGGCACCGGTGCGCCGCCGCGCCCGTCCAGGCCGCGCGCCTGGGCCAGCACGTCCGCCCAGGGCAGGTTCCCGATCGTCGCGGTCATGCCGCGTCTCCCTCGCGGGCGATCCACGCGGCGTGCGCCGCGACGTACGCGCGGAACCGCGACTCGATCACCGGTCGCTGGATCTTGGCGATCTCCTCGGTGGTGGCGTACCCGACCGCGCCGTCCGGTTCCACCTCGGACAGCCAGAACTGGTTGCCGTTCCAGAGGAAGTCGGCCGCGAAGTACGGCATCTGGAGCTTCTCGGCGATGTAGTCGATCGAGCTCTCCAGTTCCTCCGGCAGCGGCGGGTACTCCAGCCGTCCCCCGTTGACCAGGTTCGCGGTCAGCGATTCCCCCTGCGGGATCCGGCGCAGCACGGTGTGTGCCTTGCCGTCGATGACGTACACCCGGAAGTCGTTGACACCGGTGCCGAGATAGGGCTGGACGACCACGGCCGTGTCGGCGCCGCCGGCGAGGCCGATCAGCCCGCGCAGCTCGTGCTCGTTGTTGGCGAGGCAGACGCCCTGGCCCATGCCCCAGTACGCGGGCTTGACCAGCATGGGGAAGTCGAGCTTCTCCAGCACCGGCTCGTAGTGCCGGCTGATCGAGTCGCGGCCGGTGCCGATGCGCACGGTGGGCACCCGCGGGACGGGGCAGTCCCGCAGGTAGAGCATCGTGGCCATCTTGTCCGTCGTGATGTACGACATGCGCGGATGAATGGGCAGGTAGAAGCCCGCCTGCTCGACGATCGAGTACGCGAACAGCTGGTTGCAGACCTCCTGCACCTGGTGCGGCAGCGACCACAGCGAGGTGACCAGGATGGTGTCCTCCGGGGTGATCCGCTCGCCGTCGAGGAACACCCGAGGCTCGTCGCCGACCGCCTCGACCGCCAGCGCCTCCGCCTTGTGCAGGGACATGGCGAGGCCGCAGTCCTTGGCGATCTCCGTGTAGGTCGTCCAGATGGCGGCTGCCTCCGCCGCCCGCTGGCGCACGGTGCCGCGGTCGGGGTAGATCCAGCAGAGCCGGCGGGCCAGCTGGGTGCGGGCGGGCGTCATGATTGCTTCTCCTCACTGGTCAGGAAACCGCGGACAGCGGCGCCGAACGCCTCGGGCTCCTCGAGGAAACACAGGTGGCCGGAGTGGTCGAGGAACTCCACGCGGGCGTCCGGCATGGCCTTGGCCAGCCAGTCGCCGACCTCCGGCGGGTAGACCGCGCTGCGGCGGCCGTGGACGAGCAGGGTGGGCAGCCGCAGGGCGCTCACCCGGTCCCGCCAGTCCTGTGTGAGCACGTCGGACAGCAGGCCGGCGACCGCGCCGGCGTCTGCGCCACGGGCCTGCCGGACGAGGTCCGCGACGAGCGCCGCGTCCGGGGCGGGGCCGTCGACGGCGAAGGAGCCGCGGACCAGGTTCTCGGCGAACGCCCCGCAGTCGCCGCGCACGTCGCCGAGCAGCGCCGTGGCCCCGGCCCGGTCGAGAGAGCCGAACGCCGCGTACGGCCAGCCGTCGTCGGCGAGCAGCCACGGCGTCTGCTCCACGCTGATCAACCGGCGGACCCGCCGGGTGCCGAACGTCTCCAGGTAGGTCCAGGCGACGGTCGCGCCCAGTGACCAGCCCAGCAGCGTCACGTCGTCGGAGCCGAGGCCATCGACGACCTCGTGCAGCGCGGCGGCGCAGTCGGGCAGGGTGGGCGGCTGCGCCGGGGCGGGCGCGTCGCCGTGCCCCGGCAGGTCGACGGTCACCACCCGGTGGTCGCGGCCGAGGTCCGCCACGGTGGTGTCGAAGAAGTGTCGGCTGGCGGCGAGGCCCGGGACGAGGACGAGGGTCGGCCCGGCGCCGTGGATCTCGGCGCGCATCATCGGCTCACCAGGGCGAACTGGCGACGCAGGGCCGGCTTGTCGATCTTGCCGACCGGCGTGTGCGGGATCTCGTCCACGAGGCGCACCGTCGCCGCCAGCCGGTGCCCGTCCAGGACGGCGGTGACCTGCCGGACGGCGTCCTCGGCGTCGACGCCGTGGCCGGGGCGGACCGCGACGAGCACCCGGTCGGTCAGCTCACCCGGATCGAGCGGCAGGCTCACCACCTGCGTGCCGGGACTGGCCGCGCGACACTCGGCGTCCAGCACGGGGGCCAGCACCGGTCCGCCCGGCGTGGACAGCACCTCCGAGACCCGGCCGATGATCCGGAACGCGCCGTCGCCGATCTCCTGCGCCACGTCGCCCGTCCAGAACTCCCCGTCCCGGAACGTGCGCGCGTTCGCCGCGTCGGCGAAGAGGTAACCCTCGCTGGTGCAGTCGGAACGCAGCACCAGCTCGCCGATGCCCGCGTGCCCGTCCACCAGCGGCGCGAGCCGGGCGCCGACGCCGCGTACGGGCGGCATGGCCCCGCTCGTCTGCAACTCGTCGGCCATGTTGCCGAGGGCGAGGCCGAACTCGGTCGAACCGTAGATCTGCCGGATGTGGACGCCCAGCGTGTCCGCGGCGGCGCGCACCACGTCCGGGCTGAGGTAGGCGCCGCCGCAGAGTGGGCGACGCAACCTCGACAGGTCCACCTGTGCGTCGGCGCCGGCCCGCACGAGCATCTCGTAGTGCGCGGGCAGCGCGCTCATCACCGTCGCCCGCTCCCGCTGCAACCGGTCGAGGTACGCCTGCGGCGAGTCGTCCGGATCGGCCAGCACCAGCCGGGCGCCGCTGAGCAGGGCGGCAAAGACGTGCAGGTCGGTGGCGTGCGCGACGTCCAACGGGTGCCGGCAGTAGAAGACGTCGTCGGCCACGATGCCGGTGTCGGCGAGCCAGCGCCGCCGCTCGGCGACGAACTTGTCCTGCCGCCACACCATCATCTTCGGAAAGCCGGTGGAGCCGGAGGTCCACAGCTGGCGGAACAGGCCGGCGTACGGCTCGTCGGGCGCCGGCGGCGCGTCGACGTCGAGGTCGTCCAGCGACACGACCGGCACCGTCCCCGGGGCGACGTGGTGCTCCCGTCCGGCGACCAGGAGCACCGGTCGTGCCTGCCCGACGGCCTGTTCCGTGTCTGCGGCGGTGAAGTTGCGCATCAGCGGCACGTACCGGGCGCCGACCCGGGCGACGGCCATGATCAGCGCGACGTAGCGGACGCTGTTGGGCAGGGCGAAGGCGACCGTGTCGCCGGCCCGGACCCCCCTGGCGTACAACCCGGCGGCGAGCCGCTCGCCGAGCGCGACCAGCTCCCGGTAGCGGATCTGGCTGCCGTCGACGTCGACGACGGCCACGTGGTCCGGGCGGCGCGCCGCGACGTCGGCCACCGCCTGGCAGAGCACCGCGGTCATGCCGCCACCCACGCCGCGTAGGTGCCGAAGCGCCAGTCCTTGGCCAGGCAGTCGACCTGCCCGAACCCGGCCTTGCGCAGCCACTCCAGCTGGTCCTCCAGCGTGGCGCAGATGTCGAGCTTCATCCGCTCGCGGCCGGCGGCCCACTCGTCGGGCGGGCACTCCGCGCGCTGCACGTGCGCCTCGTGCTGGAAGTCGTACATCGCCTCGACCTGCGGGTTGGGACCGGCCAGCTGCTCGACGTTGACGAAGACGCCCTGGGGGGTGAGCACCTCGCGGATGCGCTGGAAGAGGTCCTGCTTGTCCTCGTGGGTGAGGTGGTGGATCGCCAGGCCGGAGACGACCGCGTCGAAGGGGCCGGCCGGCAGCGGGTCCTTCATGTCGCACACCAGCACCGTGACGCGGGGGTTGCCGGCGAACCGCTCCCGCGCCTTGGCGAGCATCGCGTCCGAGTGGTCGACCAGGGTCAACTCGGCCTGCGGGAGCTGCTCCAGGACGGCGCCGCCGAGCAGTCCGGTGCCGGCGCCGAGGTCGAGGACGCGGGCCGTCTCCGGGACGGTCTCGACGACCGCGTGCACCGCGCTGGCGTAGATGAGGTCGAAGGAGGGGATGAGCTTGCGCCGCATCACGTCGAACGTGCCGGAGTTCCAGATCTCGGGTTTGCTGTCGGTCCTGGTCATCGCGTGGTCCCTTCGCTTCGTGAGCTGAACAGTTGGTCAAGGTCGGCCAGGTGGTGTCCGGCCGCCCTGTGTCCGGGTGCCTCGCCTGCCTCGTCGGTGTTCCGGTGAGACACGCCGCCGGGCTGTCGTCGGAGGGCCGGGCCGGGCCGGGTCAGCACCAGAGCTTTCCGCGCAGGTAGTACGGCTCGGCGTCGGGTTCGTCGGGCCGGGGCTCCTCCGCTGCGGCGATGTGCGCCGCGACGAGGGCGGCGACCTCGGCGACCCGACCGGGGCGCATGACCGAGTAGTGGGTCCCGTCGACCAGGTGCGGGTCGGCGGCACCCGGCAGGATCTCGTCGAGCGGTACCAGGCCGGGGAAGGCGTCCCGCCGGGTTTCCCGCGCCCGCAGCAGCAGGAGTCGCTCGTGCGGCGTGCCCGGCCGGTGTCCCTCCAGGATCTCGGAGTTGCGGCGGTAGACGCCGAACAGCCGGCCCAGGTCGTCGGCGTCGAGCGGCGCGGCGAGCAGACCGGCCCGGACCAGCGCGTCCTGCAGGGCGCACAGGGCCGCCGGCAGTTCGCCGGCGGGCACCTCCGCGGGCAGGTGGCCGCTGACGTCCTCGCCCTGCGCCAGGTCGGTGAAGAAGCCGGCGAGCCGCTGTCGGAGGCTCACGGCCGCGGCCTCCGGCCGGCCCGTGAACGAGTCGATCGCGGTGACCGAGCGGACCCGCCGCCCCTGCTCCGCCACCAGCCCGGCGACGCGCGCCGACACGGTGCCGCCCATCGACCAGCCGACGAGGTGCACGTTCGCGCCCTCCGGCAGCACGTCGCAGAGGGCGTCGCCGTACCGGCCGGCCAGCTCCGTCATGTCGACCGGCGGCTCCTCGCCGGGTTGCAGGCCGGCGGCCCGCAGCCCGTACACGGTGGCCCCGGCCGTGATCGCGTGCCGGTCGAGCGCCTCGACCAGCGGCTCGTAGCAGAGCACGTCGCCGCCCACCGGGTGGACCAGCACCAGGGTGCGGGCGTGGTCGCCGTCCTTGATGCGCACCAGCGGCGTACCGCCGTGCGGGTGCTGCTCGGCCCGCAGCAGGCCCGCCTGGTCGGCGACCGTGCGGCTGCGCATCAGCGACGCCAGGGGCAGGGTCCGGCCGAAGCTCGCCCTGATCCGGTGGAACAACCGGACCGCGAGCAGGGAGTTGCCGCCGAGGGCGAAGAAGTCGTCCGTGACCCCGCGTACGTCCGGACCGAGCAGTTCCTGCCACAGGCTGAGCAGCCGGGTCTCGTCCGCCGTGCGCGGCGCGACGACCGCCTGGTCCGTTCCGCGTACGACGGGACCGGCGGCGAGCCGCGCGACCAGTGCCTTGCGGTCGACCTTGCCGTTCGCCGTCAGCGGCACCGTGTCGACCACGGTGACGACGGCGGGCACCATGTACGAAGGCAGTTCGGCGGCGAGGTGCGCCCGCAGCGCGGCCGGGTCCGGAGCGGCGCAACCCGGTGCCGGGATGACGAACGCCGCCAGATACGACTCGCCCCGCCCGACGGCCACCACCGCGACCGCCTTGCGCACGTCGGGATGGTCGGACAGCCGGATCTCGATCTCGCCGAGCTCGATGCGGTGCCCGCCCACCTTCACCTGGTCGTCCTGGCGGCCCAGAAACTCCAGGATGCCGCCGGGCCAGTACCGCGCCCGGTCCCCGGTGCGGTACCGCCGCTCGCCGGTCACCGGGTCGGCGGAGAAGGACGCCCGGGTCAGCTCGGGTGCGTTCCGGTAGCCGTCGGCCACCCCGACCCCGCCGATGTAGAGGTCGCCGGGCACCCACGCCGGCGCGTCGGCGAGCTGCCGGTCCAGCACGTGCATGGTCTGGTTGGCCAGCGGATGGCCGTACGGGACGCTCGACCAGCCCGGCGTCAGGTCCTCCGTCCAGAAGTAGTTGGACCAGATGGACGCCTCGGTCGCCCCGCCGGCGGCCATCACCCGCGCCGTGGGGCACGCCTCCGCGATCCGGTCGAGCAGCGGCAGCGGCACCCAGTCGCCGCTGAGCATGACGAGCCGCAGCGCCCGGAGCATCTCCGGCGCCCGGCCGGCCAGGTATTCCAGCGTGACGGAGAACAGGGCGGGCACCGAGTTCCAGAGCGTGATGCCGTGCTGGCGGCACAGCTCCCCCCACCGCTCCGGGTCGGGCACGTCGCTGTGGTCGGGCACGACCACCGTGCCCCCGGCGCCCAGGACGGCGAAGATGTCGAAGACCGACAGGTCGAACGCGAGCGAGGACACCGCGAGCACCCGGTCGGCCGACGTCAGGGCCAGCCGCCGCGTCAGGTCCCGCAGGGTGTTGGTCGCCGCGCCGTGGGAGATCACCACGCCCTTCGGGGCGCCGGTGGAGCCGGAGGTGTAGATGACGTAGGCGGTGCGTCGCAGGTCGCCGCCCAGGCCGTCGGGGCCGGTGCCGCCGGGGCCGGTGCCGCCGTCCGTCGGCACCGCGACGACGGGCAGGTCGGGCAGCCCATCGAGCGGCGCGGCGTCGACGGCGACGACCGCGGTCGCGCCGCTCTGCCGCAGCACCTCGCCGACCCGCGCCTCGGGCCAGGTCGGACCGACCGGCAGGTACGCGCCGCCCGCCCGCAGGACGCCCAGCACGGCGACCGGCTGCTGCCACGACTTGGGCACCCGCACGGCGACCAGGTCGGTGCGCCCCGGATCCGCGCCCACACCCGCCTCCCGCAGCCGGACCGCCAGCGCCGCCGACAGGCGGTCGAGCTCGCCGTAGGTCAGGCTCCGCTCGGCGTCGACGACCGCGACGGCGTACGGCCGGCAGCGCATCTGGTCCAGGGCCGCCTCGTGCAGCTCGCCCGCCAGGCCGGGCGCCTCGGTGCGGTTCGCCCGCCGGCGGTCGGCGAGCTGCCGGTCGGGCAGCGGCTGCCGGCCCGTCCCGGTCCACGCGTCGGCGTTCGCGGCGAGCTGCCGCAACCGGTGCCGGTGGTATTCGGCGAGGTCGTCGACGAGGCCCGGCGGGTACGACGACCGGTCGTGGTCGAAGTTGCACACCAGCGCGCCGTCGAACTCGAAGACCTGGTGGTCGAGGAGGACCTCGGGGGTGGCGATGGCGCTGTGCGCCAGCGTGGCGGCCGGCAACGCGAGCCGGAAGCCGTCGGAGATGCCGGGCACCAGGTCGAGGCCGCTGCTGAACACCACCGGCACGGGGTTGCCGACACTGCCGTCGCGCCGATTGAGCTCCCGACCGACCGCGACCCCGGAGAACTCGCCCGCGTCGAGGTCGTCGTACAACTGCTTCTGCAGCGCCTGGCACTGATCGACGAAGGAGCCGGGCACGTCGTCGTACGTCACCAGCAGTGTGCTGGCGGCGTTGCCCCACATCCGTTCCCGGCCCGGCGCGCCGGTCACCCGGTCCGAGGACAGCACCGACACCGTGCCGGGCTGACCACCGGACCAGCGCAGCAGACACTCGACGTAGAGGGCGAAGAGCGCCAGGCCGGCCGAGACCCCCTGCTCGGCGGCGTGGTGTCGGAACCGCTTCCAGTCGTCCACGTCGAGTTGGTGCGCGACGCGGTGCAGCGGCACGTCCCGGTCGCGCTCGGCGGCCTGCGTGTCCAGGGCGCGCGGCAGATCGGGGGCGGGCGGCAGGCTGTCCAGTCGGGACCGCCAGTACCGCTCGGCCGTCCGGCGGGCTGGCAGCGACCTGCGGCGTTCCTGCTCGACGAGGTAATCCGCGAAACTCTCCGCCTCCGGCGCGGGCCGATGGGAGGGATCGGCGTAACAACGGGCCAGCTCGGCGAAGAACAACTGGATCGTGGCTCCGTCGAACACCGTCAGTCGTAGCGCGACCTGCAGATGGGTCCCGCCGTCGGGCAGTCGGACGAATCGGAAAAGGAAGGGTCGACCCGCATCGTGCGGCGGTATGTCCGACACTATTTCGCGGCGCAGTCGCTCCAGTTTTTCGGGCATCTCGTCGATGCGGCAGGCCGACAGATCCCGCACGTCCACGAGCAATTCCGGCCGGTCGTCCACTGTTGGGGCGAAATGCTGCGTGGCCTCCGGCATCACGCGCGTACGGAGCACGGGACGCACCTGTCGCAGCCGGGCGAGGGCATCGGCGAAACGCTCCGGGTCGGGCGGCGTGGCGGCGGGGAACGCGTACTCCTGGATGTAGAGAGCCGGCGAGGCATGGCCCGCCACCCCCTGCTCACCGATGAGATACGCCTGCTGGAGGTCGGTGAGCGGCAGGTGGGTCGGGCCGCCGGCGAGCGTGCCGCCCGGTGCGGACCCGCCCGTGGACCCGTCCTCGCCGAGCAGCGCAACGAGTTCGGCGATGCATGCCTTGATTACCGCTCTTGATTGTTCGTCGAGCGATGGTGGATTTGACTGCCCATTCCGAGTGCTTGACAAAAAAGCCGCTTCCCCCCGTGGGAACACAGGCATTCGGCAATCCCCCCAATGATTTCCGTCCGACGCCATGCCGGACAACAGCTCATCAGAAACCGGATTTGCGATTCCCGACTGTAGTTGACCAAGTCGACCCGAACACTCAGGATGATCAGTGATCTGGATCACAGGGCAATTTTCGGCATCACCGAGCGTCAGGACGGGCGCGATTGATACGCAAATTCGCAGGCCGCACCCGATTTGCAGGTAATCACTCTGTCACTGACGCCTGACGATGGCATGGGAATGTCACCCACCCGGCAGTGGCGCTGGCGGGCCGGGGTGGCGCAGGAATCCCGGGTAGCGCATAATGCGCGACCGAACCGCTGCGGCAGCCCGATGAGTGCCGACAGGGGGAGGTATCGTGCCGCATCGACGGATAAGCAGGGATTTGGTGGCTTGCGGCGTGTCGCCGCTCCAGATGGAACGAAGCCCCCTCAGCTACGCCGGTGCGCGACGGCGACTGTCGAAGGGGCCTGGATGTCCCGACGCCCGAAAGTGTCGGTGTCCGACACTACGGTGCCCCGATGACCGATGTATCCGTCGCACCCGTGGTCCGCATCCGCCCTCCAGAGGACGGAGGCGAGCGCGAGATCCTGTCCGGCCTGCTTGACTTCCTGCGTGCCTCGGTCGTGAACAAGGTCGCCGGGCTCACCGACGAGCAGGCGTTCGGTCGGCCGGTGCTCGCGTCCGGACTCACCCCCGCTGGGCTGGTCAAGCACCTGACCGGGGTGGAACGGTACTGGTTCAGCATCGACTTCGCCGGTCACGAGCTGCCCCCGCCGTGGACCGACGACGAGCCCGGTGCGTTCGCTCTCGCCCCCGAGGACTCGCTGGCTGAGATCGTCGAGGCGTACCTGGCTGAGTGCGCGCGGTCCTCCGCAGTCGTAGCGGGCGCGGCGCTCGACGACCGCGCCCGGGCCGCCGACGTTTCCTTCACGCTGCGGTACGCGCTCGCGCACATGATCCAGGAGACCGCGCGCCACTGCGGCCACCTGGACCTGCTGCGCGAAAGCATCGACGGGCAGGCCGGCGAGTAGTCGGACCCCCGGCTGGCTGGCACGGCGGCCACAGCGGCAGCCGCCATCCCCGCCTGCCGCTCACCTCGATCCGGTTGGCTCCGTGGTCACGCAGCAGGTCGGTGGCCCGCTGCCCAGACAGCCCGGCCGTGGGCGCCCCGTGGACAGTTGGCGCACCGGTCAGCGGTCGGCCCGACCCTGCCGGACCTGGCGGTGCCGCCGCCACAAGTGCAGCACCACGCCGGCGGCGATCACGGCCAGCAGGGCCCACTCGCCGATCCCCAGCTCACGCTCCAGCCGATGGTAGGAGGCCGCGCCCAGGTAGCCGAGCAGCGCCACGGTCGTCGCCCACACCAGCCCGCCGGCCAGGTTCGCCCGCAGGAACGGCGGCCACGGCATCCCGCCGGCGCCAGCGACCATCGGCACCACGGCCCGCAGGACCGCCACCCACCGGCCCACCATCACCGCCCACGCACCGCGCCGGGCGATCAGGCGGCGGGCAAGCCGGATGTCGGCGCGCCGGCGCGCCGACCCGGAGGCTCGGGCGAGCATCCCCGGGCCGTACCGTCGGCCCAGCGCGTAGCCGACCTGGTCACCCAGACACGCCCCAGCCGTCCCGGCGATGACCACCGCCCACAGCGGCAGCTCACCGGTGTGCGCCACGAGCCCCCCGATCAGGATCGCCGTCTCGCCCGGTACGAACAGCCCGAGCAGGGTCGAGGACTCCAGGGCCGGCAACACGAACACCAGGGCCAGGACGAGGACCGGCGGTAACCCGGTAACCACCGCCACCACCCGGTCCACCCTCTGATTGTCGCCCACAACCGGTTGATTTGCGGCCAAGAACCCCTCCTCACCGCCGTGCGGTCGAAACCGACATCGACCGCGCCGATGGTGAAGCCGCCGGCCAGGCGAGCGGGCTTAACGGTTGCTTGCAAGGCTCTGCCGGTAGTGGGCCTGCCGGGCGTAGCCTTTGGTGCTGTCGTCGCCGTCGGAGGTCGCGGTTAGCCTTCGCCGATGACGCTCAGTCTTGACGACCTTTCCGGCTACGTCGAGCGCGACCTCGACGCCGACCTCGCACGGTGGTTCTCCGACCGTTCACCGGTCACGGTTCCCGAGGAGACCCGGCCGGTGACGCCGATGCTCGACCGCATGCCGCCGACGGGCGCGGCTGCGCTGGCGGCGTTCGACCGGCGGGTGCGGTCGGGGCGCATGCCGCAATTCCTGGACGTGCACGACTGGTCCTACGGATTCGACTTCGCTGCGAACGGCTGCGGGATCCTGGACGCCGACTACCAGACCGAACTCACCGACGACGACGTCTACGCGATCGGCGCCGACGGCGGAGGCAACCTCTACGTGGTGCTCGCCGACGGGCAGGTCGGCCTCTGGTTCCACGAGGAGGAGGTCGTCGAGGGCAACACGCGCTTCGACAGTCTCGACGTCTTCCTCTGGTCCGTCGTGCGCTACCACGCGGTACGGGCGGGGGCGCTCGAGCGGGCAGCGGTCGAGGCAGACTTCCGCTCGCTGGGCCAGGCCGGCGCGCTCGATCCGGATCTCGGGCTGCTCGCCGCCATGAAGTGCTGATCGCGCTGGGTGCCGATCCCACAAACTCGCCGACCGCACGGGTTGCCCCCAGTGCGACAGCACGACCTACGCCATGGCACCGCCAACCTGGTCCTCGCCGCCCGCCGCAGCCGTAGCGTCATGATCGCGGGCTGGTGTGGCTCATGAATATGGTGGCCCCGGCAGGGTGCTCATTTCTGCCCCCTCTGCCACCAACTCGTCCCAACCTCACAAGGCACTACTAACCTCTTCCCCCAGCATGGCTTGGCGGGAGAGGGAGAAGCGTTGATGCTTGCGGAGCTCGGCGTGGACGAAACGTGCGAGCTGGTCTACCGGGCTGCCCTTCGGCGCCCCGTGTGGAGTCTGGAACAGCTCCGCGCCGCCGTGGACCAGCCGGCGGCGAAGGTCGACACGGCGGTGCAGCGCCTTATGGAAATCGGACTGCTCCGGCGGCCCCACGCCGAGCAGATCCGGCCGGTGAACCCGGCCGTCGGGTTCGCGTCGCTGCTGTCGTACGCCGAGGCACGGCTCGCTCGCCAGACGCGGGCGGTGGAGCTGACCCGGGCAGCCGTCGCGGAGATGTCGGCCAGCTTCCGGGCCAGTCCCGCGCTACTGCACGACGTCGAGCTGCTCGACGACCGGGACGCCGCCTGGCTGTGCGTGGAGGAGATCGCGGCGAAGGCAACGACGAGCATCCAGTGCCTGGCTGCCGCCGGAGGGCCGCCAGGGCTGGAGACCAGCACCGACTACGACCCGGCGTACCGGCTGGCGGAGTTCGCCAGTGCGCGTGGGATCCGGGTACAGCTGATCCTGCTGGACAGCATCGTGAACGATCCGCGGCTGGCCGCCGGCGCCCGGCGGGTTCATGACAATGGCGTGGAGGTTCGAACCACGCCGACCCTGCCGGTCTGGACGTTCGTCGTCGATGACCGGTACGTGGTGATTGGCATCGACCCGGCGGACAACCAGCGGGGCGTCATCCGGGTGTCCCACCCGGGCCTCGTGGCGGCTGCCGCCGACCTGTTCGGCCGACACTGGCTGTCCGCGGTGCCGATCGAACTGCAGGCCACCCAACCGCCGGGCGAGCTGACCCGGCAGCAGCGGCAACTGCTCCAACTGCTCGCGATGGGCGCCAAGGACGAGAGCATCGCCC
Source organism: Micromonospora sp. NPDC048063 (assembly GCF_043202855.1). NCBI lineage: Bacteria > Bacillati > Actinomycetota > Actinomycetes > Micromonosporales > Micromonosporaceae > Micromonospora > Micromonospora sp. NPDC048063. Next base: position 40,479 of record NZ_JBIDBG010000020.1, read on the forward strand.
GGCAGTTCAGCGTGTCCGCCCGCACCGTCCGGCGGATGATCGCCGACCTGACCGACCGGGTCGGCGCGAGCAGCCGGTTCGAGCTCGGTGTGCGGGCAGTACGCCTCGGCTGGCTCGACGACACACCCCAGCCGGCACCGGGACCCGAGCCGTTCCACTCCTGAGCCGCCGATGGCGAACCCGCCAGCCGCCACGAGGCAAGCTCGGCGGGTTCGCCACCGTGCTGAGCAGAGGATGGGGACGCGTGGTCGCCACGAGCGCTGGCCCGGCCTGTCCGAATGCGGTCATGGCCGCAGGCGGACACCTCATCAGGCCTGGCGTCGCCCGGCCTACTCATTAGCCTGGCATCGCCGGGCTGCTCCCGGCGATGCCGCACCTCTCAATGGATCGATAATCATCTTGAAGAACACAAGGAATGGGCTGATCGCCGGGGCGGGTGCGTTGCTGCTCCTGCTCTGCTGCGGCTTCGGCATTTTCGGTTACCGGGTCGCGTTCAAGGACGACGCCGAGGACGTGGCGGAGAAGTACCTCTCCGCCGTCCAGGACAGAAGCCTCGATGACCTACGGGCGGTGATCTGCGCCAGTGAGCAGAGACGGATCGACGGCGACGAGTGGGATGACGACGAAGGCCTGCTGGACTGGGAGATCACATCCAGCAAGGAGCGCGAGAACTCGGCGACCGTGACCGCGGAGTACACCGGAACCGACGACGGCAAGATCAGGACCGGCAACATCACCATGGCCCTCCTCAAAGAGGACGGCGACTGGAAGGTCTGCGACGTCGACGAGACGCGGGACTGATTCGGTAGGGGCGCGACCGCGACATGCGGTCTCGCCCCCTCCCGGATGTCAAGGCTGCCGCTGGGCCAGGCCTGCGCACCTTCGTCATGACTGCACCGCGCCCCGCCGATACGGCCGCCGGCTGGCCGGACCGGCGACCAGAGTCGACAGTCGCGAGTCCGGTCGCCGGTCAACGACGGGCGGCATCCCAGGCGGGGCTGCCCCGAAAGTACGTGTCGTACAACTCCTGCACCTCCAGCAGGCTCTCCGGCGGCACCTTGCCGTAGGCAATCCGCTCCAGGTGCCGGAAGTACTCGAACCGTTCGACGCCGGGGGTGATGACGATGAGGATGTCGGCGTTCTCGCCCGGGGCGGCGGCGAACGCGTGCGCCACGCCAGGCGGCACGATCACCAGGTCGCCGCGCTCGGCGGTGACGACCTGCTCGCCGGAGAGCAGTTGCGCGGTGCCGTCCAGCAGGTAGAACAGCTCGGCCGAGTTGGCGTGGTGGTGCGGCCGGGCGCCGTCCGCGCCGTCGGTCAGGGTGACCCGCTGGGTGGAGAGGGCGCCACCGGTGGCACTGCTGTCGGCGAGCAGCCGGATCGTGGTCGGGGCCCGCCCCACCACCTCGGCGTCGGCGTCGCGAACGACGACGGACCTGTCGAACTCGGGCGTGATCAGGGACATCGGACGGCTCCTTCGCGGGGGTGTCTACAGGGCGAACAGCAGGATGGCGTCGAGGACCACGACCACGGCTGTGGCGAAGTGGATGCCGAAGGCAGCGGCCTTCGTGCCGCCGTGCCGGAGCACGACGACGGTGTCCCCCAACGGGTTGAGCGCGACGATCAGCATGAACCAGGCGACCGCGTCGGCGGTGGTGAAGGCGATCAGGGCGAGGCCGAGCAGGCCGTAGCTGAGGTCGCGCAGGCCCTTGATCGTGAGGTAGGCGGGGTCGCCGTCCGCTGTGGCCGGGACGCCGTAGCCGGCGGCCGCGGCCAGGGGCGCCAGGAGGAACCGGGCACCGATGAGGACGACGAAGAGGCTGAGGACGATGGCGAGCCCGTAGGCGAGGGGGCTGAGCATGTTCGACTCCGAACGCTAGCAGCGCTAGATATGCGAGCGAAGGTAGCAGAGCGGCGGCAGATAGACTAGCGATGCTAGAGTTTCGGTCATGTCGATTCAGGCACGCCGGGAGCGGGAGCGGGCGGAACGGGAGCGGGCGATCGTCGCAGCGGCCCGCGAGCTGGCGGAGTCGGAAGGCTGGGACGCGGTCACCACCCGTCGGCTCGCAGCCGAGATCGAGTACAGCCAGCCCGTCCTCTACAGCCACTTCAAGGGCAAGGACGCGATCATGGCGGCGGTCGCCGTGGAAGGCTTCGGTGACCTGGCCGACGAACTCGCCGCCGCCCGGGCCGCCGTAACCGACCCGCGGCAGGCCGTGGCCGACGTCGCCGCAGCGTACGCCGCGTTCGCCGAGCGGCGGCCCGCCCTCTACGACGCGATGTTCAACCTCGCCGTCGACCTGCCCTTCGCCAGCCAGGACGTGCCGGTGGACCTGGCCCGGGCTTTCGCCGAGCTGGCCGAGAGCCTGCGCCCGGTCGCCGGCGACGACGACCTGGAGACGTTCACCGAGACCTTCTGGAGTGGAGTGCACGGCCTGGTCACGCTGATGCGCAGCGGCCGGCTCCGGCGGGAGGAGCACGAGCGGCGGCTGGCCCTGCTGGTCGACCGCTTCACCCAGCCAGGGTGAGCTGACCGCAGGGAGGAGTGCACCCGATGGCCGACCACGCACCCGTCGCCGCAGCACGAACGCCCTGTACTTCTCCCGGGCCGTGGTCGACGGCTCCCATATCTGGGCGTTAGAGGAGGAGGCCGACGCACGCTCTGCAGAGCGAGGGCTAGCTAGCCTCCCGCGCCCACGGCCGCAGCTTCTCCGGGTTGCGGACCGCCCAGATCCGGGTGACACGCCCGTCGGCGACGTCGAACGAGGCTACGGTCACGACGACGCCCGCACGCTGGGCCACCAGGCCCGGCACACCGTTGACCGACCGCTCCAGGAGTTCGAGCCCCGGAGCCTTGTCGGCAATGGCGACCATGTACTGGGCGATGCGCGCGCCGCCCTCGACCGGGCGCAGGACGGTGCCGACCATGCCGCCGCCGTCGGCGGTCATCACGGCAGCCGGGTTGAGGAGACCGACGAGGGCTGCGACGTCCTTGGCCTCCCATGCCTCTTTGACGTGCCTCACCACGTCGGCCTGGCCGGTCGCCGTCACCCGAGCGCGCGCGGCGCTCACCCGCCGCCGGGCGGAGGCCGCCAGCTGCTTGCAGGCCGCGGGGCTCCGGCCGAGAACCTCGGCGATCTCGGCGAACGGGTACCGGAAGACCTCGTGCAGGACGAACGCCACCCGCTCGGCGGGCGTCATCGACTCCAGGACGACGAGGAAGGCCATGGCCACCGACTCGTCCAGAACGATCTGGTCGGCGGGGTCTGCACCGTCGGAGGGGCCGGCGCCGCCTGCGTGGTCCCACTCGGTGCGGTCGGGCAGCGGCTCGGGCAGCCACGCGCCGACATAGCGTTCACGGCGGGCCCGCGCCGAGCCGAGCAGGTCCAGGCAGATGCGGCTGGTCACCGTCGTCAGCCAGGCACCGGGGGACAGGATCTCCTCCTGCCGGCTTCGCGGCAGCCCGTACCAGCGTGCGTAGGCATCCTGTACGGCGTCCTCGGCCTCGGTCACCGAACCGAGCAACCGGTAAGCGACATTGATCAGTTGACGTCGCTCGCCGACTATCTCATCTGCGCTGGTCGCGACAGTCCCCATGCTTCCGGCCGCCCCTCGCCTTACCTTCTGCAGGCCCGCGTCGTCGGACTGGTGAGACCTTATCGACCTACTGCCCGAGGGCGGAAAAGGGGACTGTGACATGGCCACCCAGGTGACGGCGAACGCACAACGCAGTTCCTCGTTCCTGCAGATCGCGATCGCCCTGCAGACCCTGACCATCTTCCTTCAGGCGGTCTCCGCCGGACTGCTGCTGACCTCGTCCTACGGAGAGACGCTGCACAGCGTCGGAGCCCGTGTGATGTACGGGGCGTCGATGCTGTACGTGCTCGCGGCGGTGCTGGCGTGGAAGCCCGGCGGCAGCTCGCCCCGGCCTGTCTGGCACGCGTCAGGATTCCTCGTACTCGCCTCGGTCCAGGTCGTGCTGGGCATCGCGCACGTCCCGTCGGTCCACCTCCCCCTGGGTGTCTTGATGTTCGGCCTGAGTGTGCTGGCGCTGGCCCGGCCTGAGGTCCGATAGCGGACCAGGACGATATTGAGATCCGTCGGTTGCTTCAGCGATCATCAACCCCGGATTCCCGCTGGACCGAACCGGACGCTCCCGGAACCGCCCGGATCAGGCGGAACGCAGGGGATGCTCGTCGGGCGAGCAGCCGCCGAGCAGCCACACGTCCGCACGGAACAGACAAAGCAAAGAGCCTGACCCGCGTTTCCGTACGAGCCTTCCGGCTCAGCGAGGACCTGCCGGGCATGGCAGGTCCTCGCTGAGCGTCCATCGGTACTTGACTACGCCTCGCCACGGTGACAGTTGTCAGTCGCGCGGGCGCCGGCGAAGCCGGCCTCGTTTGCGCTGTTGATCGCTCCGGTGGCGTCGGAGAGGACTTCGGCGGCCGGGCCGTGGGTCTCGGCCTCGGCGGCGGAGGCCGGCACGCAGTTGTTGGTCATGTCGCCGACGACCTGTGCTCAACGGGTCGCCGGTCGGGCCTCAGCGTAGCTCGCCTGTGATGATCCAGAGATGGCCGAACGGGTCACGGATGCGACCCGAGCGCTTGCCGTAGGGCCGGTTCTCGATAGGCACGATCACCTCGGCGCCGTGGGCGATCATGCGGTCACCTACTCCGTCCGGGTCATCGACCTCGATCTCGAGGAGGACCGCGGATCCACCGATATCACCCGGTGAGAGCCACCCCCACGACGAGACGGCAGGCGAGACCCGGAAGGGCCAACGACCGATACGGTGATCGACGACGGTGGGTCGGCCATCGTCGCCCGGTGGGGCCCGGAACACTTCCTCGGCGCCGAGGGCAACCTGGTAGAACGCCGACGCAGAGTCCGGATCGGAGACGATCAGACGAGGGGAAAGCGACTTCATGCCCCCATCATGGGATCGGGCGGCGGCAGAGTCTTGAACATCTGGGAACGAATCCGGCCACACCGGTCGTCAACCGCCCGCGCGCTCCTTGCCGGTTGGCCGATCATCGGCTGGCACACACCGCGGAGCCAGGCCCTCGGCGCGTAGCCACTCCATCGGGGTGCACACGGCCATGGCCCGCCACTCGCGGGTGAGATGGGCCTGATCGGCGAAACCCGAGGCGGCGGCCACCGCCGCCAGACTGAGCCTTCCGGCATTGGCGGCGGCCACGAGCCGACCCCGGGCAGTCTCGAAGCGAACGAGCCGTTGGTACTCCTTCGGCGTCACCCCGAACTCGGCACGGACCGTACTACTCAGGTGCCGTCGGGAGCATCCGAGTAGCTCAGCGGCCTCCTGCACCCGGCTGGCCTCGGACAGGACCGCCAGCGTTGCGCGCAGTTCGTCGTGGTTCGCGCGCTCGCCATGACGAAACAGGCCACCGACCAGGCAGCGCTCGACGAGTGCGCGACGGCTTGGCCAGGATCGGCAGGCCATCAGGCGCTCCGGCAGGTCGGCCATCGCCGGGACGACATCGGCGAGGTCGGCGACCTGCCCGGCCAGAGCCGATGCCGGAAGCCCCAGCAGTGTGCTGGCACCCAGTGGGCTGAGCGTCACGTACACCCCGCGCGTGCACCGCTCTTGCCTCAGCTCGGCCGCATCCAAGTGGAGTCCGGCGACCACGGCCCGTAGCTTCTGGCGCGAGCCGGGCCGTCCGATCCACCCGATCTCGAGCGAGTCCTCCTCGGGAATCGTGATCGACACCGTGGACGATGGCAGCCCGCGATGAACGCCGACCGGACCCGGCCCAAGATCGTATGCCTCCAGCGTCACCACGAACGGCGCCAAGACGGTGGACATGTGATCGGCAGGCACGGTCACCCTGCAACAGTACGGCGGTGGGCCGTGCAACCGACGCTGGCCCGCTGGACGTCGTAGTAGGCCCGGGCGCCGCGTGCCGCTCTTGCCGGGGCCCTGGGGGATCGGCCGCCGCCTGAACCATTCAGCTTCAAGCACAGGCGTACGTTCAGGTCGGGCATGCCCGCCACGGTGAAGTAGCGATCCCGTTGGTACCCGGGGACCTCCTCGCAGTTCCGGGTTGAGCTCTCCCCTTCGAACCGAGCGATGACGGCGAAGGTGCCGTTCCGGCACTCCTCCAGGGACCAGATGGTGTCGTCGGACTCGCCGCGGACGCAGTCACCTTGATCCGCGTTGTAGGCGGTTCCACCACTGTGCCGGTACACGAGGCAGACGGCCACGTCGGGGTTCTGGGCGGAGGTCATCGTCGGTCGTCGAGTGGCGCCGGAGATGTTTCCTTCCGCCCGCACAGCGGAGGCACGCATCTGGCTTTACATCGGCCTTCATCGATCACCAGTCGCCGCGAGATAAGGCCCAGGATCCGAGCACTCCCTGCGCATCCGGACCAGTTCGCCGACGTCCGAGCAGCCACGGAGCAGCATGGAGTTAGTGTTGCCGCAACGGAGCCCTGCGGTCAGGTCACGTCGCCGGCACGCCGCGCACGGGTGCGGTCGCCCGGGGCGGGGCGACCGCACCCTGTCGGTCAGAAGTCCACGTGCCTCAGGTTGAGGCTCCGGCAGTTGTTGGCCGGGTCGAATGTCCACGCGTCCATGATCAGACTGAACCGGGTGTCGTGCTTGTACCCGGTGGCCAGCCGCGCGTACTTGGTGTAGCGGTACGAGCCGTCGGCGTACCGGTCCCAGATCGAGGACGTTCCGCCGGGCACCCGGTTCCAGATCGACCAGGTGTGGTCCTGGAAGACCGTGTTCTCGAACCGCCAGCCCTGGCACGAGGCGTAGCTGCCGCCCATGATGAGGCCCCAGCCGCTGTAGTAGTCCCCGGTCCAGATGCACATCTCCCCGGACCAGCAGTCCGACTCGTAGGCGGGGTAGACGACGTAGGCGTACGTACTGCCGGTCGGGCCGACCCCGGCCGTCGACGTGACCTCCCGCGCCGTGCCGTCCGGATCGATCCGGTAGGCCTTGCGGACCCGCTCGGTCCGGTCACCGACGGTGGTGGCCTGCGCGGGGCGGTCCGGCTCGGCCGCGGACACCGGTCCGGCCGGCCCGCCGACCACCAGCGCCGGACCGAGCACCGCGGCCAGTCCGAGAGCGGCCATCATTCGTGTCGCGAGTTTCATGGGTTCCCCCTTCAGGGTCGGGCGGCGGCTCCGGGGCTCCCCCTCGTACGAGCCCGAAGCCGCCGACTGCTGTTCCTCGACCCTGCCGGCACGGTCTGGTTGGCGACCTTACGAAGGTCTTAGTGGCCGGCGCCGCATAGCGTTGACCAGTACCGACTGGTCGCCCAGGACGCGGAGGAGGGCATGGAGGTCCGGTTACTCGGCGCGGTGGAGGTGCGCGCGGCCGGCCAGCCGCTCGCCCTCGGCCCACCCAAGCAGCGGGCGGTGTTCGCGGCGCTGGCCGTGGACGCCGGCCGGCCGGTCCGGGTGGAGACCCTGGTGGACCGGGTCTGGGACGATCCGCCGCCCGCCGAGGCCCGCAACGCGCTGTACGCGCACATCATGCGGATCCGGCGCCTGCTCGACCGGGCCGCCGAACTGGACGGCGGCGCTGCCCGGCTGGACCGCCGGCCCGCCGGATACCTGCTGGACCTCGACCCGGACCGGGTCGACCTGCACCGCTTCCAACGTCTGGTGGAGCAGGCCCGCGACGGCCGGTACGACGACACCCAACGCGTGACGCTGCTGCGCCAGGCGCTGGACCTGTGGCGGGGCGACCCGGTGGCGGACCTGTCCGGCGGGTGGTTCGCCCGGTTGCGCGACGGCTGGCAGCAGCACTGGTTGGCCGGCGTGGTGGCGTGGGCCCGGGCCGAGCTGCGACTGGGCAACCACGACGCCGTCCTCGGGCGACTGTCCGACCTGGTGGTCGACCACCCGTTGGTCGAACCCCTGGTCGCGGTGTCGATGCAGGCGCTGCACGCCGCCGGCCGGAGCGCCGAGGCCCTGGCGCACTACGCGGTCACCCGGGCGCGGCTGGCCGAGCAGCTCGGCACCGACCCCGGCCCGGAACTGCGGAACCTGCACCGGGCCATCCTGCGCGGGGAACCCGTGCCGGCCGGGCGGGGCACCGCCCGGCTGGTACCCCGGCAGCTCCCGACCCCGCCGCCGTCGTTCACCGGCCGGACGCGCGAGCTGGCCGCCCTCGACCGGGTCCGGGACGCCGCCACGGTGGTGATCAGCGCCATCGACGGGATGGCCGGGGTGGGCAAGACCGCCCTCGCCGTCCACACGGCCCACCGGATCGCCGACCGCTACCCGGACGGGCAGCTCTTCGTCGATCTGCACGGCCACACGCCCGGGATGTCGCCCCGCGAGCCGGGCGAGGTCCTCGACCACCTGCTGCGTTCCCTCGGTGTCCCGGGCCCGCAGATCCCGGCCGGGCTCCAGGAACGGGCCGGGCTGTACCGCACCCGGCTGGCCGACCAGCGGATGCTGATCGTGCTGGACAACGCCGCCACCGAGGCGCAGGTGGCGCCGCTGCTGCCCGGTGCGCCCGGCTGCCTGGTCCTGATCACCAGCCGGCACCGGTTGACCGGCCTCGACCACACCGGTGCGCTGTCCCTGGACACCCTGCCCACCCCTCGGGCGGTTCGAGTCGGCCCGCGGCCACTGGCAGCAGGCCCTGGCCCTGCTGACCGGGCTCGGGGTCGACCAGACCGAGGACGAGGAGACCAGCACCGACGCCGTCCGCGCCCACCTGGCCCGCCTCGATCCGGCATCGTCCGAATGAACCCGCCGGCGGCGGTCGGCCGGAATCGGCTGGTGGGCCGGTGGGCACAGGGCTGCTCGCCGCGCTCGACAGCGAGCCAGGCCGAGCTCCGCGGCTCAGCGCCCGGGCTGGAAGCGGGACAGCAGTTGGCCGGGGTCGCGCAGGACGTCACCGACCGCGAACCCGCCGATGGACGTTCCGTCGAGCAACTGCGCCCGCGCGTCATCGGCCCGCAGCTCGACGGCGCGGATCATCTGCGTCACCAGTTCGCCGAGCGTGAGGTTGTCGACGGTCCGTTTCGCCCGCGTGTTGATCCAGATCTCCAGCAGCTCCTTCGCCCCGGACACCCGGACGGTGACCTCCCCGTCCGGGGATGTGGCCTCCTACTCGGTGTGCGGCGCCCGCTCGGCGAACTCGGCGGCCCGGGTCATCGCCGCCACCATGTCGCCGCAGATGCGGCGCAAAGATTCGACGTCCATCACCAGATCCGCTCGACGGCGAGTCGCAACTGGTCGAGCGCCGCGCTCAGGTCCGTGGGCGGCGATGGGCCGGGCGGCGCGCGTCGGGTTGCCCAGGCGGGCGGTCGCTGCCTCCACGTTGCGCCGCAGGCGCTCGGTCCCACCAGCGAGGGTGGCACTACCGGTGGCGGAGAGGCGGTAGTAGCGGCGCAGGCGGCCGTCGACGACCTCCTCCCGGTCGACCTCGATGAGGCCCGCTTCCGTCAACCGGTCGAGCGCGCCATACAAGGTGCCAGGCCGCATGGACAGCCGGCCCTCGGACAGGGCAGCCACCTCCCTGATGATCCCGTAGCCGTGCAGTGCCGGGCCGGCGAGAGCGGTGAGGATTCAGAAGGTCGGTTCCCGCAGCGGTATGTCCACGCCCCGCAACATATCGACCGCGAAGGTATAGGAGGGGCAAATCGCCAATCAGGTCCTAACCCAGCTGATCTAGGTCGCATGCCAACCACGTGCCGGTAACGCTCCAAACGGCCGCGTCCCGGTGAATACCGCGGCCACTACCTCGATGTTCGCGTTGATCCGGTGATCATCTGCCCCGGGCCCCGATGGACCGGACCGGACGCCATGGACCCCACCGGACAGGGCAGGACGTAGGGGATGCTCGTCGGACGAGCAGCCACCGAGCAGCCACGCGTCCACAAGGGACGGACAAGCGAAGGGCCTGACCCGCGTTTTCGCAGGTCAGGCCCTTACGATCTGGTGCGCCCGAAGGGACTCGAACCCCTAACCTTCTGATCCGTAGTCAGATGCTCTATCCATTGAGCTACGGGCGCTTGGTGCTCGGCCAGTCTACACAACCGGCTTTCGCGCGGAGACTCCGGGATTCGAACCCGGGAGGGGCTTTAAGACCCCAACCGCATTAGCAGTGCGGCGCCATAGACCAGACTAGGCGAAGTCTCCCTGGTGGCCCCTGCAGACCACCGCGCCCGAGGATACATGCCCGCAGCGATCGGGAGCAAAGCGACTTCCCCCGTACGACCGACCGCCCGGCAGGCCGGAGCACTCGGGGGCCGCCAGGCGGTCGGTATCCCGGCTGTGCGCGAGCGCGATCGGGACTAGGCTCCATCGATATGCAGGAGCAGCCGCCGCGCGAGCCGACCCGACGAGAGCCTGCTGAGGGGGCGCGGCGGCGCTCCCCGAAGCCGACCTTCACGCCGCCGCCCGCGCCACCGGAGCCGGCACCGCCCGCGCCCTCGCCGGCCCGGCCGGCGGAGGATGCCGAGGAGCGCCCCCGGCGGGTGAAGCCGGCCCCGGCGGTGCTCTTCCAGCCACCTGCGGACGACCCGCCGCTGCCTCGCCAGGCCGATCGTTCGGCCGGTCCGGCGCCCCGCGAGCGCGCCGACCGGGCCGGGGCGGTCGGGCAGAGTGGCGTCCCACACACGAGCGGCGCGGATCCCGTGACCACCGGAGCCACCAGTCTGGGGACACCGACCGACGTCCCTGCCGGGACGGCGGGGACGAACGGCCCGGACGAGGGCACGTCAGCGGGGCCGGTGGCGGCAAAGGCGCCGGGCGAGGGGTCGCTCGCGCCGGCCGCCGCGGAGCGAACGCGCCGCGCCACCCCCGCCAGCAAGCCCCCCGCGAAGAAGGCTGCCGCCGGAACCCCGGTCGAGGAAGCCACCGCAGCGCGGGCCACCGCCCCTGCCCGGAAGGCCACCGCAGGCACCGCCACCCCGGCCGAGAAGACCGGGGCCAGGAAGGCCACCGCCAGGAAGACTCCCGCGAGGAAGACGGGCGCCACGAAGAGCCCGTCGGCCGAGCAGCCGCGAGAGGCCGTCGACCTGCCGCCGGCCGCAGCAGCAGACACGTCCGCCGCCGGCGTGCCGAGCACCACAGCCGACGCCGGGCCGGCGAGCACCCCGTCGGGCCGTACGCCGGAACCGGCCCTGCGGGGGATCACCTCGCGGGTGCTCGGCCATCCCGGGTTCGCTCCGGAGCTGCTGGCCCTGGCCGCCGTCGAGGTGCTCGGCCCGCGTGCCCGTGACTGGGCGCAGGGGCTGCGCGACGCGTACCCCGATGCGGGTGCCGACGGGCTGGCCCGGCTCGCGACCCGACGGTTCGTCCGGCAGGCCGGAACGGGCGGGGCGACGGCCGCGCTGGCGGGGCTGTTCGCGCCGCTGGCCGAGCTGGCTGCGGTGCTGTGGGCCCAGGCCAACCTGGTGCTGCACCTGGCCGCGGCGTACGGCCGGGACCCGGCCCATCCGGACCGGGCGGTGGAGCTGCTGGTGCTGACTCGCGTGCACCCGGACGCCGGGAGCGCGGGGGCGGCACTGGCGGCGGCCCGGGCTGCGGACGGGCCCGGTGAGGCGCCGTGGCCGCGGGCGGCGGAGGCGGCGTGGCGGCTGGCCGCGCCGCTCGCCGCCCAGGCCGGTGGCTGGCTGGCGCTGCGGGCGGCGTCCCGGCTGCTGCCGGGCGCGGCGGTGCTCGCGGCAGCGGCCGGCGACGCGGCGGGGGCCGAGCGGCTCGCCGCCCGCGCGATCAGCGCCTACCGGCGGACAGCGGCTCACAGCCAGTCGAACCACTCCCTGGGCAGCAGGGCGTAGCCGACGAAGGCGAACACGTCGAGCAGGGTGTGCGCGACGACCAGCGGCATGACCCGGCGGGTGCGCAGGTAGAACAGGCTGAACACGACGCCCATCACCACGTTGCCCAGGAAGGCGCCGAAGCCCTGGTAGAGGTGGTACGAGCCGCGCAGCAGGGCGCTCGTCGCGATGACGGCACCGAGCCGCCACTGGAGCTGACGCAGCCGGGTGACCAGGTAGCCGACCACGATCACCTCCTCCAGCACCGAGTTCTGCACAGCGGCCAGGACCAGCACCGGCACCGTCCACCAGAGTTCGGGCAGCGCGGCCGGCACCAGCGTGGCGTTGACGCCGAGCTGGGCCGCCACCCAGAACAGCGCCAGGCCAGGCAGGCCGATCAGCGCGGCCAGGCCGGCGCCCCGGGCCAGGTCCTGGCCGGGCCGCCGGACGTCCAGGCCGAGCGTCCGCGCCGGGTCACCGGGGTCCCGCGCCAGCAGGTGTACGGCGAGCAGCACCGGCAGCAGCGCGAAGAAGATCCCGAGCAGCTGGTACGTGAGGTCCAGCCACGGCCGGGGCGACACCGAGGTGTTGAGCGCGGCGGTCTGCTTCGACAGCGGCCCGTCGGCGGCCAGCTTCGCGATGATCGACACCGTCGCGTAGACGGCGGACTGGCCGAGGGAGAGGCCGAGCACCAGCAGCGTCTCGGTGCCGAGCATCCGGCGGGTCGCCGGGCGGTCCAGCTCAAGTGTCACCGCACCACTGTGCCCGACGACGACGGTCGGCGGCAGCGCCGAACGAACCTCACGAGCCGATCGCACATTCTGTGCGACCGGTCGACACGCTCCGTGGACATTCTATGGGTGCCCGATCCGCCGTCAGGAGAAGGAGCGCGCCCCGTGGACGACTTCGCACGGCTGCTGAAGGAGAGCTGGACCCTGGTCGAGGAGCACCGGGAGCGGCTGGCCGGTCACTTCTACGCCCGGCTCTTCCTCCTCGACCCCGAGCTGCGGAAGCTCTTCCCGGTGCAGATGGCCGGGCAGGGCGACCGGATCCTGGAGGCGATCGTCACCGCCAGCCAGACGGTCGGCGACCCGGAGAGCTTCGACGAGTACCTGCGCTCGCTGGGCCGGGACCACCGGAAGTACCACGTCGAGGCGGCGCACTACGAGACCATGGGCGTCGCGCTGCTGGACGCGCTGCGCAGCACCGCCGGCGACGGCTGGAACCTGGAGTACGACCAGGCGTGGCGGGACGCGTACGCGGCGATCTCGGAGAAGATGCTCGCCGGAGCGGCGGCCGACGACAACCCGCCGTTCTGGCACGCGGAGGTACTGACGCACGAGCGGTACGGCACGGACACGGCGGTGCTCACCTGCCGGGCGTTGCAGCACCCGCTGCGCTGGAGGGCCGGCCAGTACGTGAGCGTCGAGGTACCCCGTCACCAGCCCCGGGTGTGGCGCACCTACTCGATCGCGAACGCCCCGAACGACGACAACGTGCTGGAGTTCCACGTCCGTACGCCGGCGGGCGCCGGCTGGGTCTCGGGATCGCTGGTCCGCCGGGTGAAGCCGGGTGACCTGCTCCGGGTGGCGGCGCCGATGGGGTCGATGACGCTGGACCGCTCCTCCGAGCGGGACGTCCTCTGCGTGGCCGGCGGCGTCGGGCTCGCCCCGGTGAAGGCGCTGGTGGAGGAGCTGGCCAGCTACAACCGGACCCGGTGGGTGCACGTCTTCTACGGGGCCCGCACGGAGGCGGACCTGTACGGCCTGGCCGGGCTCCGGGAGTTGGTGGCGGCGCACCCGTGGCTGTCGGTGACCCCGGCGTGCAGCGAGGACCCGGACTTCGACGGCGAGCTGGGCGACATCTCCGACGTGGCCAGCCGGTACGGGCCGTGGACGGCGCACGACTGCTACGTCTCGGGTTCCGCCCGGATGGTCCGGGCCACCCTGCGCGTCCTCGCCGAGGACGACGTCCCGCCGCAGAACACCCGCTACGACACCTTCGGCGACCTCTAGAAGCGTTCCTCCCCCCAACCGGGGCGCGTGCCCCTGCCCCCTGGGGCACGCGCCCCGGTCCCCGACGGGCGGACCGGCACCGCCCCGCCCGACCACGTCCGCCCGGCCGTCCTTCCCACCCGGGCGGACGTGGTCGCGCACCCCGGGGAGCCGACCGGCACGCCACCACGCCACCACCGCAAGAGGGCACGGCGGCGGGAGGGCCACGACGCGCGGATGGGCGTCAGTAGCGCCAGGGGTGGCCGGTCTCGCGGTACTCCTCGACGGGCACCAGCGGCACGCCCGGCGCCATCCGGTCCACGTAGAGCCGCCCCTCCAGGTGGTCGATCTCGTGCGCGACGAGCCGGGCCATGCCGAACTCGAACGAGGTGATGATCCGGCTGCCGTCGTACTGAGCGTGCTCCACGTCGATCCGCAGCGGCCGGGGCACCAGGCCACGATGGTCGAAGAAGGAGAGGCAGCCCTCGTACTGCTCGTCGGTGTCCGGGGAGGTGTCGACCACCCGGGGGTTGAGCAGCACGACCGGGTCGGCCGACCGGTCGGGGGGTCGGACCACCGCCGCGGCGCGGCCGAGGTCGAGCTGCGGGGCGGCGATGCCCACGCCCTTGCTGAACGGGTGCAGCTCGTCGAGCCGGACCAGGGCCGCGCAGAGGCGGTCGACCACGTCCCGGGCCGCCTGCTCCTCGCGGGGCAGGTCGAACGGACGCGCCGGCTGGCGGAGCAGGCCGGCGCCGCGCTGCACGATGCCGATGCCGCGCATCCGGTCGCTGGGCCGGACCCGCCCGGCCTCCTCCGGCTCGGCGTCGGGCCGGCCGCGGAACCGCCACTGCAACCGGTAGCGCGCGTTGAGCGGCGGATCGTCGGTCGCCCAGTCGAAGATCACCCGGTCGGCGTCGTCGCGGCGGGTCACCGGCGTGCGCAGCGGGCCCTCCTCCGCCGAGAGCGAGGTCTCCGCGCCCCAGACCTGCGGGTCGAGGGCAGCCGGGAGATCCAGGCGTACGGCCATCTGCCTGGTGGGCAGCCGGACGGCCCGCTGGAACCACGGGCCCCACTTGTCGTGCCCGACGCAGTACGCGTACTCGATGGTGGCGCGGTCGCCGGGGTAGAGCGGGAAGCGTCGGTCGGCGTTCTCGAAGAGCAGCCAGATCTCCTTGAAGGCGTCCCGGTCGTGCTTGGCCCGCCAGTGCATCGCCTCCTGCTCGCCCGCGTCCTCCCGGACGGCCCGCAGCCGCAGCTCGGCGAAGGTGAGCGGATGCTCCCGGTGGTGCCGGTTGGAGCGCCCCGGGTCGCTCGGGTAGCGATCGACGGCGACCCGCACCAGGTAGCGGGTGACCGGCTCGGTGCCGGCGTTGTAGAGCTCCCGCCGGATGACGCAGCGGTACGCGTCGCCGATATGGGTGAGCGTGGCGAGTTCCCGCTCGACGATGAGCCCGGTGCCGGGCGGCATCCACTGCCCGGGGACGGGCGGCTCCCGGAGGGCCCGTTCGGCGCGGGCGTGGCGCAGCTCGTCGTACTCCCGGAAGCGCTGCCAGATCGCGCCGCTGGCCTCCAGCACGGCCTCGGCGCGGCGCGCGAAGTCCTCGGTGGGGCGGTGTCGCCGCCCCTCGACGTGGCTGACGTACGACGGGTCGAACCCCATCAGGGTGGCGAGCTGCTTCTTGGACAGCCCCCGCCCCGTACGGTGCCGGGCGAGCT
This sequence comes from Micromonospora sp. NPDC048063, assembly GCF_043202855.1. Lineage (NCBI taxonomy): Bacteria > Bacillati > Actinomycetota > Actinomycetes > Micromonosporales > Micromonosporaceae > Micromonospora > Micromonospora sp. NPDC048063. Next base: position 55,938 of record NZ_JBIDBG010000020.1, read on the forward strand.
CGGCCGCGAAGGAGTCGGCAGCCCGATCGAGCGGTGAGGTCGTCATCAGCTTCCTCGTGGCCGGGAGTATCAGTTTCACGTTCTGTGGCCACGCGCACACGAGAAGTGCCGCCTTGCCGACACGAGCCTTGACAAAGCGATGTTTCTCGATACTGCGCACCGGCGTTTCCCGCCCCGACGCCCGGGTAGTACGCCGCACGCGGCGGAGTGATCCGCACCTCCCGATCCGGCGTAGGTGAGGCTTCCCTTAGCCCGCGAGCTGTGGTTAGGCTAGCCTTAGCTCAGCGACGGGCGCTTCGAACGGGGGATGAGTCGGATGACAGCGGTGATGCCTGGGCGCCAGGTCGCCGCCGCGCCGCTGGCCCCGGTCACCGCCGCCCTGCGGGCCATGTTCGGCACCGACGACGTGCCCGGCCTCGCGCCCGGCCTGCTGGTCGCCGACGAGTTCGGCTGGGGTCGGGCCAGCACCCTGGTCGACGGCACCCGGCTGCCGGAGTTCCTGCACTCGGCCACCCTGCGCTGGGGCGGCACCCCGCACGCCTGCGCCGCGCTGGCCTGGAAGTCCTACAGCTACTGGACGGCGCTGCCCGTGGTGCTCGGCTGGGCCTCCGCCCGCCGGGTGCCGCTGCTCGACCCGGCCGACGTGCTGATCCACTTCGAGGACCACCGCCCGCTGCTCACCCTGGGCCTGCGCCGCTCGACCACGGTCGCGGTGCTGCCGGGCGACCCGCTGGCGCTCTCCGGGCTGCCCGAGGTGCGGGTCGTCGCCGACGAGGCCGAGCTGCTCCGGGTGCTCCGCGCCTCGCTGCTCGACGCCCACCTGGCCCCGATGATCGCCGCGATCCAGGCCGAGGTCCGGATCGGCGCGCGCACCCTGCTCGGGTCGGTGGCCTCCGGCATCGCCCACGGCATCCTCCGGGCCGCCGACGGCCTGCCCGGCTCCTCGGTCGAGACGATCGAGACCCTGCTCGGCGCGCTGGACCTCGCCGACCTGGTGGAACTGGTCCCCGGGCCGACGGGCGAGCCGACCGTGCAGCGCCGCACCTGCTGCCTCGCCTTCACCCTCCCCAAGCCCAAGATCTGCCAGGGCTGCTGCGTCCGCCCGTAACGCCCGAACTCCCGGTCCCGCCTCAATCGGTGAGCGTACGGACGTCCCAGAGCCAGACCCCTCCGGCGTACGTGGGGCGGATGCCGGTCAGCTCGGTCATCCCCCGGCGCAGCGCGTCGGCGTGCCGGTGCGGGCCGAGGACCACCGCGCCCGCCCGCCAGTACCGCAGGTCCCCGACCGCGTCGACCCGCGCCTGCGGGGTGATCGGCGGCACCGCGCCGGTGCGCCGGATCTCGGCGAAGAACTCGCTGGTCGGCCGGGGCGGGGCGGAGAACAGCGCGTCCCGGTCCCGCCCGGGGCGGGTGTCCGGGCCGAGGAAGTAGCCGCGGGCGATGGGCATGTCCAGCCCGGTCCGCGCCGACCAGCGCAGCGGGTCGGCGTAGTGGGTGTCGGGCAGGGGCAGCGTCACGATGCTCCGTCCGCCGGCCGCGTACGGCCGCCAGGCACCGGAGGTGACGAAGTCGGGGACGGGGTCGAGCCGGGTGGTGGGCAGCGGGGTGGGCAGGATCGGCAGCAGCGCCATGGCGAGCACCGTGGCGGCGGCGAAGCGGATCTGCGGTCGGGCCCGCGGATGCCGGGCGGCCAGGACGCGTACGTGCTCCGCCCCGTAGGCGAGCAGCACCCCGACGATCGGAGTGATCGCCAGCGCCCACCGGGTCGGCACCACCGAGTGCAGGATCGGCAGGCCCTCCAGCGCCGCCCACGGGCCGGGCACCCCGGTCCCCCTCCCGTTGAGCTGGATCTCCCGCCCCAGGGAGAGCAGGCCGAAGAGCAGCGTGAGGGCGGCCAGCCCGCGCACCACGACGTGCCGGCGCAGCCACCAGAGCAGGGCGACGACGAGCACGACCAGCGCCCAGCCGAAGAAGGCGTTCTCCTCGGTCGGGTTCTTCGCCAGTCCCTGCGCCGTGCGCGCGTCACCGGCGAGGGACTCCCGGGAGTACGCCACGAACGAGGCGAGGTCCGTGGAGTAGCCGCGGATCAGCCACGACAGTCCGTGGTAGGCCCCAGGCCCGAAGAACTGGACGTACAGCGGGTACGCCAGCAGGACGAGCGCCACCACGGCGCCCGTGCCCAGGCCGGCGAGGAAGGGCCGGGCCCGGCGGCGCAGTTCGGGCCGGCCGAGGGCGAGTGCCCCGACGACCACGCCCAGCCCGATCGCGGTCATCAGCAGCACTTCGAGGTTGATGAAGGCCTGCCAGACGATCGCGAGCGCGAGCAGCAAACCGTTGCGCAGCCAGCGCCCCGGCTCGGCGAGCCGCAGCGTGCGCCAGATGATCAGGGGCACGACGAACTGCGAGACGATGTTGGGGTGCGCGTTCGCGTGCGAGATCATCGCCGGGGCGTACGCGCAGAACGCCGCGCCGAGCCAGGCCGGCCCCCGGGAGCCGACGACCACCCGGGAGAGCAGGAGGTACCAGGCCGTCGCCGTGGCGATCATGCCCAATGTGAGGAACAGCAGAAACGACGCCCGCGTGCCGAACAACAGCGTGACGGGCGTCATTGGGATAGACACGGATAATACGGACGTATTTGCCATCAGGTTGACGCTGTCCGGCACGTTCATCCGGTCCGACGTGAACGGATAAACGAAATCGGTCACCACCCGCGCGCCGTGCGCCATCATCCACTCGAACTGGGACTGGTCCGTACGGTTGTCCCGGATGCCGTGGGACGGACGCAGCCACAGCCGCGCGGTCACCCAGAAGCCGAGCAGGACGAAGCTCGCCACGGCGGCGAGGTCCGTCCACCACCCCTTCCAGGGGCGTACGCCCCGGTCGGACCCGCTTTCCGGCGCTCCGCGTCCCGGCACGCCGGCGGGGAGGTCCGATTCAGGAGTAGTCATAACGATTCGTAGAGTAGTCAGGCTATGGCACCGCCGTGACATGTTTCGGGGTACTGGCGTACCATGTGCCGGGTTCGCCGACCGCCGATCACGTGCCCACCCCCCGACCGCAATTCGGCCACCCAGGTGCCCCGATTCTTCTGCCGTCAGCGCGGATGATTCACTCTGTCGGTCCAGGCGCGGGTCGAGTCATATCGTGAGGAATCGACGCATGGCAGAAATCACTGGGGATCAGCGCGTGCAGTCCGAGGTCCTGGAAGGCCTCGCGACCGCGGTCAACCACCGACGCTGGTTTGTCGAGCTGGCGGTGCCGCACCTCGGTGACAACCCGATCGAGATCGGCAGCGGGCTCGGCGACTACGCGCTGGAGTGGGCGGAGCGGCTGCCCCGGTTCACCGCCACCGAGGCCGACCCGGACCGGCTCGTCTCCCTGAAGGAGCGGCTGGCCGACCAGCCGAACATCGAGGTCCGCCAGATGCTGCTGCCGCACTCGGAGCGGGGCGACTACAGCGCGGCCGTGTCGTACAACGTGTTGGAGCACATCGAGGACCACGTGGGCGCGCTGCGCAGCATGCGCGACCTGGTCCGGCCGGGCGGCAACGTCATCATCATCGTGCCGGCGTTCCAGTTCGCGATGAGCCCGGCGGACATCGCCACCGGCCACGTGCGCCGCTACACCAAGAAGACCCTGGCCGACGCGATGACCGCCGCCGGCCTGACGGTGGAGAAGATCCACTACGCGAACGCGCTCGGGCTGATCGGCTACTTCATGGCGACCAAGGTCTTCCGGCTGATGCCGAAGGAGGGCCCGATGGTCAAGGTCTACGACACCCTCGTGCTCCCCGCCACCAAGGCGGCGGAGCAGCGCGTCCGCCCCCCGTTCGGCCAGTCCGTCTTCGCCGTCGCCCGCGTCCCCGCCTGACCCGCTCTCCCGCTCCCGCTCCCGCGATCTTGCACTTTCCGGCCTCGTTCCGAGGCTTTCGTCCGTTACGTCCGGTCAGCAAGTGCAAGATCACGGGAGCTGACGGGCGGAGGGACTACTCCTTGATCTGGTAGGTGGGGCGGAAGACGGCGCGAGCCAGGGTGTGGAAGGCCAGGTTGAAGCCGACCGCGGCGGGGGTCGCGTCGGGCGTGACGTCGAGGCGCTCCACGTCCAGGGCGTGCACGGCGAAGACGTAGCGGTGCGGGCGGTCACCGGCCGGCGGCGCGGCGCCGCCGTAGCCCTGGTCGCCGTAGTCGTTGCGGACCGTGAAGGCACCGCCGAGATCCTCCGCGCCCGCTCCTCTGGGCAACTCGGTGACGCTCGCCGGCAGGTTGACCAGCACCCAGTGCCAGAACCCGCTGCCCGTCGGGGCGTCCGGGTCCAGGCAAGTCACCACGAAGCCCTTGGTCTCGGCCGGGAAGCCGGACCAGGCGAGCTGCGGCGACACGTTCCCGCCCCCGACGCTGCCGTGGGCGTACGCGGTGTCCATCGGCTCGCCGTTCTGCACGTCGTCGCTGGTCAGGGTGAACGACGACACGGTCGGCAGCAGCTCGTACGGGTCCGGGGCGATCGGTCGTTCCAGGGTCATCGGGACAGGTCCTTCCGGTGAGCGCGGTTGTCCTCCGCCCTTCATACCCCGTCGACGCCCGAGATCGAACCGGCGGCGCCCGCCGTCCCGTACGAGGCGACTTTGACCCGGATCGACGCGTCGCACGCGCCGTGGGCAAGAATGCCTCCCCATGGGCCTTGATCTCTACGTCGGACCGCTGACCCGCTACCACCTGAACGACTGGCTGACCATCACACAGCAGATCGGCGCACAGGAGGGATACGACGTGCGGATCGTCCGGGCGCACGAGGACGAGGACCACGAGACCGACCCGGACATGGTTCAGAACGCCGTACGGGAGTGGCAACAGTGGCTCGGGGAGGCGCTCGGCGGCCCCGTGGACTGGCCGGAGGGCGCGGTTCAGCCGTACTGGACCGACAAACCCGACTGGGACGGATTCGGCGCCGTCCTGCTGTTCGCCGCGTACGACGAGCGCCCGGACCTGCATCCGGGCCCCTGGGGCAAGGAAGACAGCCCGCGCGAGTTCGCTGACGCGCCCGCGTACCAGGCGGCCTCGGCACAGCCCGAGCGCTACGTCACTCTGCTGTCCGGGGTGGAGTGGTGGCTGCCGCTCGCCGAGGATCCGCTCGTGTTCGAGGCGTCCCGACCGACGGGTCAGCCGACCCGGATGGGTTCGATCGATCGGCTGGCGGCGGAGCTGCGCCTGCTGGACGAACGCGCCGGTCTCCTCGCCGGGTACGACCCGGCGGAGCTTCGGCGTGGGCTGTTCACCGACGACCCGTCGCTGGTGGAGTTCGCACGGTTCGGCCTCGCCGTGATGCTCGATCTCGCCGAGACCGCGATCGAGCACCGTCAGCCCCTGCTGCTGGACTACTGACGCACCACCCGAACGGGCACCACGACGCCCCTTGGCCAGGGTTCGCGCCGGCCAGGGGGCGTTGTGCTGTTCCGGGCCGGATGGTGTGCAGCCGGCGCCGGCCGAGACTCGGCTCGAAACATTCCGAACTCGGGTGAGGATCGATCTCGGCGCGCCTGCCCGGGCCGGGGGATAACCCCCGGCCCGGCCGGGGGTTGACCGGCGGACGCGTCCGGGGGCTGATCGGATGGTTGAGCGGGGCGAAGTCGCTGAGGCTGGTGGACGCATCAGCACCGTCCACGGCGGGCTCGTTCGAACAGATCCGGCCCCCTGATCCTCGTCTGGAGCCCGATGACCATCGTTGCAACGTGCCTCAGCCCGCTACGCGGCTGGCACCGCCCGCTGGTGGCGAACGTGACGCTCATGTTCACCCTGACGTTGGTCTCCGCCGTCGGCCTGTTCGTCGACGATCGCCTGCTCATGGGCGAATCGGTCTGGGTGAAGCCGATGAAGTTCGGCTTCGCCATGGGGGTGTACGGCCTGACCCTGGCGTGGCTGCTCAGCAAGCTGAGCAAGGGCAGGCGTCTCGGCTGGTGGCTCGGCACCGTTTTCGCGGTCGCCGGTCTGCTGGACGTCGGTGCCGTCGCCTACGCTGCCGCACACGGCACCTTCAGCCACTTCAACAACAATGCCGAGCCTGTCGCCGAAACCGTGCGGACGGTGTTCTCCATCGGCGTCGCGCCACTCCTGCTGACCACTTTGATCATCGCGGTCCTGGTCCTGATCCAACGCACCGGCGACCGCGCCATGACCCGCGCCCTGCGCGCCGGACTCGGGCTTGCCGTCGCCAGCATGGTCGTGGCCCTCTGGCTCGGCAACTCCTCGAGCGCAGCACCCCGCACGGTGACCGACGCCAACGGCCACCCGGTGTCCATGACCGGCGGCCACGGAATCGGTGACCCCGACGGCAACGGAATGTTCCTCACCAACTGGAGTACGACCGGCGGCGACCTCCGCGTACCGCACTTCGTCGGCCTGCACGCCATCCAGGTGCTGCTGCTCGTCACCGCGATCCTGGGTGTGCTCGCGGCCAGTCATCGTTGGCTCCGCGACGAACGGGTGCGGGCCCGACTGGTCGGCGTCGCCAGCCTCGGCTACACCGGTGTGTTCGCGATATTCACCTGGCAGGCGAAGCGGGGCATGCCGGTGACCCGTCTCGATCGGCAGACACTGGTCGCCTTCGCCGGGGTGGCGGTGTTCATCCTCGTGACGACCGCTGCGGTGGTCGTCGCTGCGCGTCGGCGGTCCGCGTCGCCCAGCGACAGGGAGCAGCACGCTGAACTGTCGGGCGTGGCGGCCCACTGAGCGCCCCCGGTGACGATTCTGATCGCCGACGCGGAGACCGACAACGGCGACAGCGTCCCAGACGCGGCGGCCCGGAGCGAGACGAAGTGAAACCCGCTCACCGTCCGTAGACCCGCCCCCTGACCGGCGTTCGCGCTGGTCAGGGGGCGTTTCTGCTGTTTATCGGCGGAGGGTGTGGGATTCGAACCCACGAAGGACATCGCTGCCCTTACCGGTTTTCAAGACCAGCGCCATCGGCCACTAGGCGAACCCTCCCGGGCCGCGCCCCGCAGGGGTACGCGACCGTGCCTAGTCTGCCACGGCGGCGCACCGGGCGAGCGGGCACGGCACCCGCGTTGAGATGATCGGCGGCATGTGGGAGACCCCGTCCGTCGTGCTGATCACCGGCATCATGGCCGCCGGCAAGTCCACTGTGGCCGAGGCGCTGGCCGGGCGGCTGCCGCGCGCGGTGCACCTGCGTGGGGACGTCTTCCGGCGGATGGTGGTCAGCGGGCGGGAGGAGATGACCGCCGAGCCGTCGGAGGAGGCGTGGCGGCAGTTGCGGCTGCGCTACGACCTCGCGGCGTCGGCGGCGGACCGCTACGCGGCCGCGGGCTTCACGGTGGTGCTCCAGGACGTGATCCTCGGTGCGGACCTGCCGGGCATGGTCGACCGCATCCGGCACCGCCCGCTGGCGGTCGTCGTGCTCGCGCCGAGCCCCGAGGTCGTCGCCGCCCGCGAGGACGCCCGGGAGAAGACCGGGTACGGCGACTGGCCGGTCGCCGACCTGGACGCGGGGTTCCGCGCGGAGACGCCCCGCATGGGGCTCTGGCTGGACACCTCCGCGCAGACGCCGGGGCAGACGGTGGACGAGATCCTGTCCCGGGCGTGGACCGACGGGCGGGTGGGGTAGACACAGGGCATGCGCGCGATGACGATCCCGGAGCCCGGCGGACCCGACGCACTGGTCTGGAGCGAGGTGCCCGATCCCGAGCCCGGCCCCGGCGAGGTGGTCGTCGACGTGCGGGCCACCGCCGTGAACCGGGCGGACCTGCTGCAACGGCAGGGGCACTACCCGCCGCCGCCGGGCGCGCCCGCGTACCCCGGGCTGGAGTGTTCCGGGGTGATCAGCGCGACCGGGCCCGACGTGGCCGGCTGGGAGGTCGGCCAGGAGGTCTGCGCGCTGCTGGCCGGCGGCGGGTACGCGGAGCGCGTCGCCGTGCCGGCCGGGCAGTTGCTGCCGGTGCCGGCGGGGGTCGACCTGGTCGACGCGGCGGCGCTGCCCGAGGTGGCCTGCACGGTCTGGTCGAACGTCGTGCAGCTGGCCCGGCTCGCGAAGGGCGAGACGCTGCTGCTGCACGGCGGCGGCAGCGGGATTGGCACCTTCGCGGTCCAGCTCGGGGTCGCGCTCGGCGCCACGGTGGTGGTCACCGCCCGGGCGGCCAAGCACGAGCGGCTGCGCGAGCTGGGCGCGGCGCACACGATCGACTACCGCGAGCAGGACTTCGTCGAGGAGGTCCGGCGGGTCACGGACGGCCGGGGCGCCGACGTCATCCTCGACATCATGGGCGCCTCCTACCTGCCCCGGAACGTGGCGGCGCTGGCCACCGACGGCCGGCTGGTGGTCATCGGCATGCAGGGCGGTCGCAAGGGCGAGTTGGATCTCGGCGCGCTGCTGGCCAAGCGGGGCACGGTCGCGGCCACCGCGCTGCGGTCCCGGCCCCGGGATCAGAAGGCGGAGATCGTCCGGGGCGTCCGCCAGCAGGTCTGGCCGCTGGTCGAGGCGGGCGCGGTCAGGCCGATCGTGGACCGCCGGCTGCCGATCACCGAGGCGGCGCAGGCGCACCGGCTGGTCGAGTCGAGCGACCACGTCGGCAAGGTGCTGCTCACCACCGGCTGACGCGTCAATCGGCCGGCGCAGCATCACGAGCTGGCCGGCCGGCGGCCGGTGCCGCGCCGCGGCAGCCGGTGCCGCGCCGACCACCGTCGGCCGCCGCGCCGCCGTCGTCCGCCACCGCCGGCCGCCATGTCCGCCGCCGTCGTCCGCCGCGCCGCCGTCGTCCGCCGCGTCGTCCGCCGTCAGGCGGCCGGCGCCGGGTCGGCGGCCGGGCGGGGGAGCATCAGGCGGGCCCCCGAGCCCTCTCCCGAGAGCGAGTCGTCCGGGTTGTAGAGCGTGCAGCGCCGCAGCGACAGGCAGCCGCAGCCGATGCAGCCGTCGAGGTCGTCGCGCAGCTTGGTCATCAGCCGGATCTTCTCGGTCAGGCGCTCCCGCCAGGCCGCGGAGAGCCGCGCCCAGTCCTCCGCGGTGGGGGTACGGGAGGCCGGCAGCGAGTCCAGCGCCTCCCGGATCTCCTCGAGCGAGATGCCGACCTGCTGGGAGATCCGGATGAACGCCACCCGGCGCAGCTCGGTGCGGGCGTACCGGCGCTGGTTGCCGCCCGTCCGCTCGGCCCGGATCAGCCCGAGCCGCTCGTAGTAGCGCAGCGCCGAGGGGGCCACGCCGCTGCGGGTGGAGAGCTGGCCGATGGTCAGTGACTCGTGCATCACGTCGCCTTGAGTTGAAGCGGACTTCAACTTGCAGGCTAGCGGCATGACCACGATGACCGCCAACGCGGGTCGGGTGGCGACCGCCCCACCGCCGGACGACCCGACCGTGCCGCCCCTGCCCGGGCCCGTCGCCGCGCTGTACGAGCGGGTCCGCGCGGGCCGGGAGTTCGGCGCGAACGTCCGTTCCACGGTCGACGTGCTCTGGGTGCTCTACGACCGGATCCTGCGGATCACCCCGGAGACCGTCGACGCGCCGGAGCGGGACCGGTTCCTGCTCTCCAAGGGGCACGCCGTCGCCGGCTACTACGCCGTGCTCGCCGCGAAGGGCTTCGTCCCCGCCGACTGGTTGGACGACCAGGGCGGCCCGGGGAGCCGACTCGGCGACCACCCCGACCGGATGCTGGTGCCCGGGGTGGAGATCGGCTCCGGCTCCCTCGGCCACGGGCTCGGGCTCGGCGTGGGCACCGCGCTCGGGCTGCGCGCCCAGGGCCTGCTCACGCCCCGGGTCTTCGTGCTGCTCGGCGACGCGGAGCTGGACGAGGGATCCAACCACGAGGCGATCGCGTACGCGGGCGCGACCGGGTTGGGCAACCTGACCGCGATCGTGATCGACAACGGCTCCGCCACGCACGGCTGGCCGGGCGGCGCCGCGGCCCGGTTCACCGTCAACGGCTGGACCGCCGCCACCGTCGACGGGCGCGACCACGACGCCCTGCACACCGCCCTGACCGGGCAGGACAACCACCGGCCGCACGTCGTCGTCGCGGTCGTCGACCAGGGGGAGTGACCGTGCGGGACCGTTTCGTCGACACCACCACCGCGCTGCTCGCGGACGATCCGCGTACGGCGCTGGTGCTGGCGGACATCTCCGCCGCCGCGTTCGCCCCGGCCGCGCGGCGACACCCGGACCGGGTCCTCAACGTCGGGATCCGCGAGCAGTTGATGGTGGGCGTGGCCGGCGGGCTGGCGTTGACCGGGCTGCGGCCGATCGCGCACAGCTACGCCCCGTTCCTGGTCGAGCGCGCGTACGAGCAGCTCAAGTTGGACCTCGACCACCAGGGTGTGGGCGCGGTGCTGGTCAGCGTCGGCGCGTCGTACGACCGGGCGGCTGCCGGGCGCACCCACCTCTCGCCGGCGGACGTCTCGCTGATCGACACCCTGCACGGCTGGACCGTGCACGTCCCCGGCCACCCCGACGAGGTGCCGGCGCTGCTGCGGGACGCGGTGGCCGCCGACGGCTCGGCGTACCTGCGGCTCTCCACCCAGCACAACGACCGGCCGTACGGCGGCGACGGCGCGCTGCGCGTGCTCCGGGACGCGGGGCCGGGCGCCCCGCTGCTGGTCGCGGTCGGCCCGGTGCTGGACGCGTCGCTCGCCGCGGCGGCCGATCTGGGCGTCACGGTGGCGTACACCCACCGGCCCCGGCCGTTCGACACCGCGGGGCTGCGGGCGCTGGCCGGCACGGAGGTGATCCTGGTCGAGCCCTACCTGGCCGGGACGTCGGCGCGGGTGGTGTCGGCGGCGCTGGCCGACCGGCCGCACCGGCTGCTGGCGCTCGGCGTCGGGCGCGAGGAGCTGCGCCGCTACGGGTCGGCCGAGGACCACACCCGGTGGCACGGGCTGGACGCCGCCGGGCTGCGCCGCTCGGTCGGCGGGTTCCTGGAGTCGGCGCTGGCGCCGGCCGGCCGCTGAGCCGCGACGACCCGCCGCGGGGCAGGTCTCGGCGGCGGGTCAGCGGGTGGGGGCGCCGAGGGGGCGGCGGCGGGTGCGCTCGCGGCCGAGGATCCAGAGCGCCTCGACGCCGTCCTTCCAGGTGATCTTCTTGCCCTCCTCGCGGCCCCGCGCCCGGTAGCTGATCGGCACCTCGTAGGGGCGGATCCGGCGGCGCAGCAGCTTGCCGGTCACCTCCGCCTCCATGCCGAAGCCGCGCGAGCGGACGTCGAGCGAGCGGTAGAGGTCGACCGGCATCAGCTTGAAGCAGGTCTCCAGGTCGCCGATGTAGGAGTTGAACAGCACGTTGGCGGCCATCGTGACGCCCTTGTTGCCCATCACGTACCAGAAGCTGTAGGCGCTGTGGCTGCCGAAGGTGCGATTGCCGTAGACGACCGTGGCCCGCCCGTCGAGCACCGGGTCGAGCAGCTTGGGGATGTCCTGCGGGTCGTATTCCAGGTCGGCGTCGAGGATGACCAGGTAATCACCCTCCGCGTTGTCGACCGCCGTCTTGATGGCCGCGCCCTTGCCGGCGTTGCGCTGGTGGGTGATGACCCGCAGGCGCGCGTCGTCGGCCCGGCCGAGGATCTCACCGGTGCCGTCCCGGCTGCCGTCGTCGACCACGACCAGCTCGATCTCGCACGGGTAGTCGACCGCCAACGCCTGCTTGAGAGCATCCGCGATGCGTTCTTCCTCGTTGTAGACCGGCATGAGGATCGAGAGCTTCACGGGAATCTCCACGGTGGCGACAATACGTCGGCCCTAGCCTAGCCTGGCTGGTCAGCGGGACGGTGCCCAGCACCGCGGGCATCGACCGTGGCGGCCTCAGGAAGATGGTGTTTACTTCCGCCATGTCGGCAGCCGGCTACCCGCTCGCCCTGGCCCCCGTCGCCGCGATCGGACTGCTCACCGTCGCCCTCCGGCCGCTGGCCACCGAGACCGTGGCGCCGCTGCGCCTCGCGCTGGTCCGGGCCGCCCTGGTCACGGGCGCGTTCGCGGTACTCACGGTGGAGTTGCTCGGCGCGCTGGGGCTGCTCACCCTGCCGGCGTTCGCCGTCGCCTGGCTGCTCTTCCTCGCCGCCACCGGCGCGGCCGCCGGACAGCGCCGGTGGCGGGACGCCGCGCGACGGGCGGCGGCGGTCGCGGCGCCACGCCGCGCCCTGGTCGGCGCGACCACCGGCCCCACCACCGGTGCCCCGGCCCCGCCGCCCGCACCGGATGCCGGCGCGCCGGGCGCCGCCGGGGCCCGCCGGTCCGGCTGGTGGACCGGTCTGGCCGAAGTCTGGCGTACGGCGGGGCGGGGCGAGCGGCTGCTCGCCGGCACGGTCGGCGGGCTGCTCCTGGTCGAGCTGCTGATCGCCCTGCTGGCCGAACCGAACAACTTCGACTCGCAGACCTACCACCTGCCGAAGGTGGAGCACTGGGTGGCCCAGGGCGACCTCGACTTCTGGCCCACCGCCATCCACCGCCAGGTGACCATCCCGCCCGGCGCCGAGTACCTGCTGCTGCACCTGCGCCTCTTCACCGGCGGCGACGCGCTGCACCACCTGGTGCAGTGGGCCGCCGGGGTCGGCGTCCTGCTGGCGGCGACCCGGATCACCGCCCAGCTCGGCGGGAGCCGCCGGGCCCAGCTGCTCACCGCGTTCGTGCTGGCCACCACGCCGATGGTGGCGCTCCAGGCGACCAGCACCCAGACCGACCTGGTCTGCGCCGCCTGGGTGGCCTGCGCGGCGACGCTCGCGCTGGACGGGCTGCGCCGGCGCGCCGGGGTCGGAACGATGCTCGGGCTGGGGGCGGCCACCGGGCTGACCGCGGTCACCAAGACCAACGGCCTGATGGCGCTCGGGCCGCTGCTGGTGCTCTGGGGGCTCGCCCAGCTCCGACTGGCGCGGGGCACCGCGCGGGAGCGCGCCGGAGCGGTGCCCGACAGGGCCGGCGCGGTGGGCGGCCCGGATGTCGGTCACGCCGGTGGGGCTGCCGCGCCCGGCGGCCTCCGGCCGGGGCGCCAGGTGGCCCGGACGGTGGCCGGGTCCGTGCTGATCCTGTTGGTCGCGGCGGTCGTGGTCGGTCCGTTCCTCGCCCGGGTGACCGCCGAGTTCGGGCACCCGCTCGGCCCGCCCCGGCTGCGCGAGTCCGTCCCGATGGAGCGGCACGACCCGCCCTCGGTGCTCGTCAACGCGCTGCGGATCGCGCACACGGCGTTCGACACCCCGCTCGCGCCGCTGCGCCGGGCCGGCGCCGAGGCGATCGTCGCCAGCGCCGACCTGATCGGGGTGGACCCCCAGGACCGGGCCACCACCTTCGGGCGGGAACGCTTCCCGGTGCCGTCCTGGTACCCGGACGAGGACCGGGTGGCCTTCCCGCTGGCCGGGGCGCTGGCGCTGATCGGGACGGGGTTCGCGCTGGCCAGGCCGGGCCGGGTCGGCCCGACGCAGGCGGGGCCGCTGCGCGCGTACGCGGTGGTCGTGGTGGTGGCCGTGCTGCTGCACACCGCCATGGTCAAGTGGCAGCCGTGGGGCAACCGCCTGCTGCTCTACGCGCTGGCGCTGGCCGTACCGCTGGCGGGGCTCTGGCTCGACGCGCTGTTCCGCCGCCGGTCGACCGCGCGGGACGGCGGCGCGGGACGGCGGTCGGTGGCGGTCGGGCTCGCGGTGACCGTGCTGGCCACCTGCGCGCTGGCCGGGGTGCTCGCGGTGTCGTACGGCTTCCCGCGCCGGCTGGTCGGCGCGGGCTCGGTCTTCACCACCTCCGAGTGGGAGACCCGGTTCCTGCGGCGCCCCCAGTGGGCGGAGGAGTTCCGCTGGGCGGCGGGCGCGGTACGCGCGACGGACGCCCGTCGGATCGGCCTGGTGCAGCAGAACGACAACTGGGAGTACCCCTGGTGGCTGCTGCTGCGGGACGCCGACGGCCGCCAGCCGGAGCTGGTGGCGCTGCAGTCCGTGCTGCCCGGGCGCCCGCCGGCCGACCCCGCCTCGGTGGACGCGATCGTCTGCACCGGCAGCCGGCCGGCGTGCGCGGAGCTGGTGCCGGCGGGCTGGCGCGTCGAGTTCCGGGGCTACGTCGGCTACGCCCTGCCGCCCGGGCGCTGACCCGCCCGGCGTCTCCGCCGGCGCACCGCCGGCGCCGCCCGGCGCGTCCGGGCCGCGCACCGCCGGCGCCGCCCGGCGCGTCCGGGCCGCGCACCGCCGACGCCGCCCGGCGCCTCCGGCCGGACACCGCCGATGCCGCCCGGCCACCCGGAGAGGGCGGCCGGAGCGACGGCCGCAGCACCCCTGACGTCGTCCGCCTCGCCCGGATCGTCCGGTTCTACACTCCGCGCGCAAGGATTCCGAGACGCATTCACATATCTCGAAGCCGGCGTTACCTTCTGGTAACTCGATCGACGTCCCGCGATCGAGCCGAAAGGAGTGCGTCGATGCATGGTTCCCCTGCCAGACGCGAACGCGCGACCCGACGACGGGTGCTCACCGTCGTCGTCGCCGCCGCTCTCGTCCTGCCGATGCTCGCCGGAACGGCCTCCCCCGCCACCGCGGCCGACCGTCCGGCCATCCAGCCACTCCCCGGCAACCTGGAGGCGATCCGCGCCGCCGAGGCCACCGCCCTCTACGGCGCGCCCGCCATCCGCCCCATCGAACAGCGCCGCACCGCGCTGATCACGATGGGCGACAGCGAGATCTCGGGCGAGGGGGTGGGCAACTACGTCCCCGGCACCCACGAACCCGGCAACTGGTGCGACCGCTCGTACGACCAGGCGGTCTTCCGCACCGGGATCCCGGCCGACGAGAAGTACAACATCGCCTGCTCCGGGGCGACCCCGTGGAACCTGATCCGGGGCGGGCCCACCCAGCACAACGAGCTGAACCAGGGCGACCACCTGGCGATCAAGGCGCGCAACACGCACATCAAGCTGATCTGGGTGGTGGTCGGCGCGAACGGCGACGGCACGATCCAGTTCGGCCCCGTCGCCACCGACTGCACCATCCGCCGGGTCTTCTTCCAGGGCCCCTGCTACCCCACCTACACCGACCAGTGGACGGTGCGCACCGACGGCAGCCGACAGGCGGTCGAGGACACGCTCACCGACATCCGGCAGACCATGACGGGCGCGGGCTACCTGCGGTCGGACTACGAACTGGTGCTCATGTCGTACCCGAGCCCCGGCAGCCCGGACGTGGAGGACAACCCGAACTTCCCCGGCTGGTACGCCGGTGGCTGCCTGCTCTACCTGGCCGACGCCGCGTTCGCCCGGAACAAGGCGGTGCCCCTGTTCGAGTCGGCGCTGCGGGCGGCGGCGACCAACACCGGCACCCGCTATCTCGACGCGAGCCGCCTGTTCCACGGCCACGAGGTGTGCACCGACAACACCGCCGTCCGCGGCCTCCACATCGAGATCGGCGTCTGGGACGAGAACGCGGCGCGGCAGTCGTTCCACCCGAACTATCGGGGGCACGGCATGTTCGCCCAGTGCGTCACCCAGTTCTGGAACTCCGGGCAGCAGCGCGCCACCTGCGTCGACCCGGCCAGCACCGGCAACGGCGTGCTCTACTCGGGGCTGTTCGAGTTCAGGCAGCTACGCAACGCCGCCACCGGCACCTGCGTCGACGGCAAGGGCTACGACTCGCGCAACGGCACGCCGCAGCAGTCGTACGGCTGCCACGGCGGGCGCAACCAGGGCTTCTGGTACGACCCGGCCCGGCAGTCGCTGCACTCGGAGCTCTCCCACGACCGCTGCCTGGACGTCTCGGGCGGCACGCTGAACTCCGGCACGGCGGTCAACGTCCACGACTGCCACGGCGGCGCCAACCAGAGGTTCGTGCTGGCCGGCAACCAGATCAAGGCGGCCGGCAACACCAACCTCTGCCTGGCCTTCGACGACCCGTGGCTGGGCACCCCGCGGCTGCGGCTGGCCACCTGCTCCACCAGCACGCGCCAGCAGTGGTCGTTCGAGTCCCGCGCCTTCGCCAACCCGGTGGGCTACGGGCACGACGACTTCATCGGCTCCCGGGTGTACTGAGGTGGGGTGTGGCCCGCCGTGCCCGGCTCCGGGCGGTCCGGCCTGATCCCTCCGCCGGGCACGGCGGCCACACCTACTTCTGCTTGACCGGCACGACGATCAGGCGGGCCACGCCGCCGTCCCCCTCCTTGGCGCCGGCCACGCCGACCGTCGTGCCCACCCCGATGTCGGTGGACGCGATCGTCGTACGACGCTCGACGACGCGCAGCTCGTCGCCGAAGGTCCAGGTCATGGTGAAGCCGTCGGTGGACTTCACGGTCATCTTCCCGCCGTCGATCGCGGTCACCTCGCCCCGCTGCACGGCGACGGTCCTCGTGCCGCCGTCCTTCGTCCGCACCACGGCCTCGCCGTGCAGCGTGTTCTTCCGCAGCAGCACCCGGGCCTGCCGGCGCTTGCGCCACTCCTCCGCGCGCTCGCGTCGCGGCTTCTCCCCGGTCGCGGTGGGCGAGGCCGTCGGCGAGGCGGGTGCGGCCACGGGGTCGACGTCCAGGTCGCCGGCGTCGAAGCCCATCGCGGCGAGCGCCTGGCCCTCCGCGCCGAGCGCCGCGACGACCTCGACGGCGGTCTCGCGGGCCGGTTGGCCCGCCACCTCGGCCGCGCCGCAGCCGGTGAGCCCCAACGCGACCGCCGCAAACAGCGTGCCGGCGGCGATTCCCCAACGTGCCATGAGTCTCCCTCTCGTCCGTCCGTGGAATCCCAGCCTCCCGCCGTCGGGCGAGCGGCGGGTCAGGCCGATGTTCGAGCTTGGTAAGGATCCGGGGGCAGCCGGACGGTGAACGCCGCCCCGCCCTCCGGCGCGTGCCCGGCCATGATCTCCCCGCCGAGCCGGCGGACCAGGCCGGCGGCGAGCGCCAGCCCCAGCCCGCTGCCGACCTTGCGCACCCCCCGGTAGCGCTGGTGCAGGGCGCCGCGCTCGAACGCCACCGCCAGGTCGTCGTCGGTGAAACCGGGTCCGCCGTCGCGGACCTCCACGACGCCGCCCGCCGCCGGGTCCGCGCCGGCCGCCCGGACCGCGAGCACGACCGGCGCCCCCGGCGGTACGACGCGCAGCGCGTTCTCCAGCAGCCCGTCCACCACCTGCCGGATCCGCCCCGGATCGGTGTACGCCGGCACCGGCTGCTCCGGGACCTCGGCACGGAACGTGACCCCCATCGCCGCGCACCGGTCGGCCCAGGTCCGGCCGGCGTCGGCGGCCAGCCGGGCCAGGTCCACCGGCACCGGTTCGAGCGGGAAGTCGGCGGCCTCCAGCCGGGCCAGCGCCAGCAGGTCGCTGACCAGTCGGTCCAGGTGCTCCGCCTCGGCGAGCACGGTACGGCCGGTGCCCGCCGCGTCCGCCGCCCCGATCACCCCGTCCGCCAGCGCCTCGGCGTAGCCCCGGATCGCGGTCAGCGGGGTGCGCAGCTCGTGCGAGACGGAGAGCAGGAACTCCCGCTGCCGGCCCTCGCTGGTGGCCAGCGCGGCGGCCAGCCCGTTCAGCGCGTACGCCAGGTCGGCCACCTCGTCGGGCGGCTCCACCGGCACGCGTACCGTCCGGTCCCCGGCGCGCAGCCGGGCGGCGGCGTCGGCGGCGCGCCGGATCGGCCGGGCCAGCCGGCGGGCCAGCAGCAGCCCGGCGACCACGCCGGCGGCCAGCCCGGCCAGCAGCGGCAGCCAGAGGCTGGGCAGCACCTGCCGCCACGGGGCGGTGGCCCGGGAGCGGGTCAGCACCACCCCGTTGCCGCCCGGCAGGGCGCGGCCCTCGATGAGCGTGCGCCGCCCGTCGAGGGGCCGGCGGGTCGACACGTTCCGTCCCTCGGCGACGCGCTGCACCACCCGGGGCGGCAGGCCGGGCCGGTCCGCGACGCCCCGCCGGACCAGGTACGCGTCGACGCCCTGGGCGCGCAACTGGCGGACGAGCCGCTCCTCGTCGGCGGTCCGCCCGGTCTCCAGCCGGGGCCGCAGCACCTCGGCGGCGAGCCGGGCCTGGGCGGCCAGCGCCTCCTGGTCGCGCCGCTCGACGCCGCGCACCGCCAGGGGCACCGCCACGATCGCGGTGACCAGCACCGAGACCAGAGCCACCGCGCAGGTGACCAGCACCGCGCGGGAGGTGAGCGTACGGGCGGGGCGGGGGCGGGGCGGTCGCGCCGGCGGGCCGACCACCGGCAGCGCGACGGTGGGCTCAGCCATCGGCGGCGTACCCGACGCCCCGGTGGGTGCGGATCACGCTGGCCGCGCCGAGCTTCGCGCGGACCTGCGCGACGTGCACGTCGACGGTGCGGGTGCCGGCGTGGGCCGCGTACCCCCACACCCCGGCGAGCAGTTCCTCCCGCGTGAAGACCCGGCCCGGCCGGGCCATCAGGTGCGCGAGCAGGTCGAACTCGGTCGACGTGAGCTGCACCGGGGCCCCCGCGACGGTCACCGTGCGCCGGGCCGGGTCGAGCGTCACCGCGCCGACGACCCGCGGCCGGCCCATTCCCCCGGGCGCTCCGGCCGTGCGCCGCAGCACCGCCCGCACCCGGGCGACCAGCTCGCGCGGGCTGAACGGCTTGGTGACGTAGTCGTCGGCGCCCAGTTCCAGCCCGACGACGCGGTCCACCTCGTCGTCCCGGGCGGTGAGGAAGATGACCGGCGTCCAGTCGCCGGCCTCGCGCAGCCGCCGGCAGACCTCGGTGCCGGCGAGGCCGGGCAGCGCGATGTCGAGGACGCAGGCCACCGGCCGCAGCCGGCGGGCGGCGGCCAGGCCGGCGGCGCCGTCCCGTTCCAGGTGTACGCCGAACCCGTCGCGGATCAGGTAGAGCCGGACCAGGTCGGCGATGGCCGGCTCGTCCTCCACCACGAGGACGAGCCCGCGGGTCGGGGCGTCGACGGTCACCGGCCCATGATTCCCGACGCGGCGGCGTCGGGCGGGTCAGCGGATGTTCGGGTTCGGTAAGAAGACGGTCAGCGCACCACGGCCGGCCGGAACGCGGCGGGTCGCGCGACCGCCGGCGCCTCGCCGATGGTGGCGACGAGCCGCTCCCGGGGCGTCCGCAGCCGGGTCCGGAAGGCGTGGTTGAGCAGCGCGTCGAGCTGCCACACCTGCTTCGGGTGCCGGGTGTGGATGAGGAACCGCTCGCGGACCCCGTCGATCGCGGTGGCCGCCAGCTCGACCGAGTGCAGGCGCGGGTCCGGGCTCCAGGTGACGTTGCTGAGTTCCCGCAGCTCGGTGTTGAGGTGCAGGCGCAGCCGGTGCAGGACCCGGGTCTGCTGGGTGACGACCAGCCGCCGGTGGGTCAGCAGGAAGAGGTACTCGCCGGCCATCGGGCGGTCGGGCCGGCTGCACCGGGTGACCAGGATGGTGGCGTCGCCGGAGCCGACGCAGCGGCGGAAGACCGGCATGTGCCGGCTGACAGTCTGCATCGCCAGTCCGGCCTCGGAGGCGGCCGGGAGGAACGTTCGGGAGAAGACGTCCATGCCCTGCCCAACGACGGGCGCCGGAGGGTGACGTGGGTCACGCGCAAATTGCAGAACTTCCACACCCGCGCGTCGCACCGCCTGTCCGACTTCCGGGCCCGTCGCGCCGGACGGGCCCGGAAGTACGGGTCAGAGCAACGGCTGCATCGCGCCGAAACCGCTGCCCAGCCGGTTCGGGGCGAGCCATCCGCCACCGCTCCAGCGGTACCGCAGCACGTTGCCGGTCGACTTCTGGACCGCGACCAGGTCGGGCCGGCCGTCCCGGTCGAAGTCGCCGAGCTGGACGAGGTCGCGCATGCCGCCCCAGCCGGCACCCGCGTCGAGCCGGGCGCCGAGGAGCCCGTCCGGGCCGCCCGGGTGGACGTGCAGGCGGCCCGTGGCCGTGTCCCGGGCGAGCACGTCGAGGCGCCCGTCACCGGTGAAGTCGGCGCCGCCGGTCAGCTCGTCCATCGCGTTCCAGCCCGCGCCGCCGAGGGCGACCCGGCTGCCGAAGCCGGTGCCCGTGCCCGGATAGAGCCAGAGCACGCCGGTGGAGGTCTGCACCGCCGCGATGTCCTGGAAGCCGTCGCCGTTCCAGTCGCCGACGGGGGTGATCTCGCGCATGCCGTTCCAGCCGCTGCCGACCCTGACCCGGGTGGTCACGCCGGTGCCGTTGCCCGGGTAGAACCACAGGTAGCCGGTCGACTTCTCGCGGGCCAGCAGGTCCTCGCCGCCGGCCCGGTCGAAGTTGCCCGCCCGGGCGATCGCGTCCATCCCGTTCCAGCCCGCGCCGAGCGAGACCCGCCCACTCAGCGTGGCGCCGTTGCCGCCGTAGACGTACAGCCGGCCGGTGGCCGGCTCGCGGTAGCCGAGGTCGGCCCAGCCGTTGCCGGTGAAGTCGCCGAACCGGGTGGCGGGCAGCGGGGCGACGTCGAGGTGGTTGCTGTCGATGTTGATGGTCACCCCGCCCCACGTCTCGTGGTGGTCGCCCCGGTACTGCTTCATCCGCTGCTTCGGCATCCAGTACGACTCGGGCAGCGCCTCGTCCGCCACCGTCTGCACGCCGTCCCACCGGGCGAAGTCCAGGTAGTCCGGCCGGCCGTGGCCGGCCCGCTCGTACGCGGAGACCTGGTCGGCGAGGCCGCCGGAGGCCACGTCGGTGTAGAAGCCGGAGAAGTAGCCGTGGTCGTGCAGCCGGATGGTCCAGGCGTGGGTGAAGGTCTGCACCGCCGCCGTGCAGGTCGCGTCGCCCGCCGGGTACTTCTCCATGTTGTAGAAGACGGTGCTCTCCCGGGCGAGCCCCAGGTCGCGGGCGCGCGCCGCGGCGTCGTCGGCGGCGGCCCGCCCCTGCGCGGCGGCCTGCGCCGGGTCGATCCGAGGCTTGCTGGTGCTGCGGCAGGGCGCCTGCGGCCCGACGTAGAGCGGGAAGAAGCGCCAACCCGCCGCCGCCTGCGTGGTCACCCACTCCCGGGTCAGGTTCGGCTGGGCGCAGGCCCGGCCGTTCCCCCCGATGTAGATGCCCACCGCCCGGTACGGCGAGGCGAGCCACGCGTTCATGGCCGCGTTCGACGGCGCGGTGCAGGTGTCGAAGCCCAGGCCGGTGAACGCGCCCGGGTGCGGCCCGGTGTAGCCGGCGGCCCACGCGGGCCCGGCGGTGCCGGTCAGGGCGGCGCCGGCGGCGAGCACGGTGGCCGCCGTCGCGGCGAGGGCCCGCCGGGCGGTACGCCGCAGCCCGGCGGGCAGAGCGGAACGGAGCGTCACGAGTCCTCGATCCTGGTCGCTCAGAGCAGCGGGGTCATGGAGCCGAACCCGGTGCCGAGCCGGATGGGCGACGCCCAGGCGGTGCCGAGCCAGCGGTACCGGTAGACGTAGCCGGTCGAATTCTGCACGGCCACCATGTCCGGCCGGCCGTCCCGGTCGAAGTCGCCGAGCTGGACGAGGTCGCGCATGGTGTTCCAGCCGGCGCCGACCTTGGTACGGGTGTTGGGCGCGCCGGCACGACCCGGGTACAGGTAGAGGTCACCGGTGCTCTTCTCCCGCGCGACCACGTCGGGGTAGCCGTCGTTGTTGAAGTCGCCGCCGCCGTTCAGCTCGTCCACCGTGTTCCAGCCGGAGCCGAGCAGGATGCGGCTGGTGAACGCGCTGCCTCCCGTGCCGGGATACAGGTAGAGCGCGCCGGTGGAGCTCTGCACCGCCAGCAGGTCCTGGAAGCCGTCGCGGTTGTAGTCGCCGATCGGCGTGATCTCCCGGACGCTGTTCCAGCCCGCGCCGAGGTTGATCCGGCCGCTGATCCCCGACCCGGTGCCCGGGTAGAGCCACAGGTAGCCGGTGGCCGGCTCGCGGGCGATCACGTCCTCGCCGCCGGACCGGTCGAAGTCGCCGGCCCGGATGATCGTGTCCATGCCGTTCCAGCCGGCGCCCAGCGTGATCCGGCCGCTCAGCGTGGTGCCGTTGCCGCCATAGACGTACACCCGGCCGGTGGACGGCTCCCGGTAGCCGAGGTCCGCCCAGCCGTTGCCGGTGAAGTCGCCGAACCGGGTCGCCGGCAGCGGGGCGACGTCGAGGTAGTCGCCGTCGATGTTGATGGTGACCCCGCCCCACGTCTCGTCGTGCGGGCCCACGTGCTGCTTCATCCGCCGCTTCGGCATCCAGTAGCTGGCCGGGATGGTCGGGTCCTCGACCGTGGCGTCGTTGTCCCAGCGCGCGAAGTCGAGGTAGTCCGGACGCACGTAGCCGGGCGTGTCGTAGGCGGCGACCTGGTCGGCGACGCCCCGGGCCACACTGCTGTAGAAGCCGGAGAGGTAGCCCTGGTCGTGCAGCCGGGCGGTCCACGCGCTCATGAAGGTGAGGACCGCGGTGGTGCAGGCGGCGTCGCCGCCGTCGTAGTCCTCCATGTCGTAGAAGAGGACGCTCTCCCGGGGCAGGCCGAGTTCCACCGCCCGCGCCACGGCGTCGTCGGCCTCGGCCTGGCCCTGCGCCGCCGCCTGGGCCGGGTCGATGCGCGGCCGGCTGGTCGCCAGGCAGGGGGCCTGGAGCCCGACGTACATCGGGACGAGGTGCCAGCCCTCCGCCGTCTGCTCCGCGACCCATTCGGGGGTCAGCGCGGGCTGTGCGCAGCCCCGGCTGCTGCCGCCGAAGTAGATGACGACCGCCCGGTACGGCGAGTGGTCGCGCCACGCCTGCATCTGTGCGCTGGTCGGCGCGGTGCAGGCGTCGAAGCCGAGGCCGGTGTAGGTGCCGGGCTGTGGTGGGACGGCGGCGTGGGCCGGGCTGGTGACGGCTGTCAACGCGAGGCCGGTGCCGACGACGGTGGTGGCGGCGAGGGCCACGGTCCGGCGGGCGGCACGGCGCAGCCCGGCCGGCGAGAGTGTGGATTTCACGTTTCCCCGATCTGTCCCCGTGAGTCGGACGGCCGGCGGGCGGACGCGTCACTCGCGCCGCCGGCCCGCTGATTCTGACCACAGTCGACGGCTCCTGTCGAGGTCGTGGCCGGCACCGGACGGGCCGGAAGTGTCGCGGGCGGGCCCTCGCGCCTGCTGGGCGGGGCCGCGCGCCGCCCGTCCGGGTTCAGACCGGGTCGGGCTCGAACAGCTCCGTCAGCCAGCCGGGCACCGCGGACGCGTACTGCGCCCGGGCCGGATCCCGCGTCATGAGGGCCCGGCGCCAGGAGAGCGACCGGCTCACCCGGGTGACGCGGACGGCCAGCCGGGCCACCTCGCGCAGCGTCGCCCGGTCGTGCCGGTCCGACCACGGCTCCAGGTACGCGTCCCGCAGCCGCGCCGACGTCGGGTCGCCGGCGGGCAGCTCGAAGGCGTCCGCGACCGAGTTCAGCGTGACCAGCAGGGTGCCGAACGGGTGGGCGACCGAGGCGTCCCCCCAGTCGAAGAACCGGTGCCCGTCGTCGGCGACGAAGACGTTGCCGTCGTGCAGGTCGTCGTGCTGGATGCTGGGCTCGATGCCCGAGTCGGCCAGCCGTCGGCAGTGCTCGGCGAAGGTGTCCCGATGGGCGCGCAACCGCCCGTACGCCTCGACGTCGAGCCCGTCCTCCGCCCCCAGCAGCAGCGACTCCTCGTCCTCCAGCAGCGACTCGAACAGCTCCGGCAGCACCTCCGGCCGGTGGTCGGGCACCCCGAGCGCGAGCAGCTCACCGGCCCGGGGCGCGACCGTGCGCTGGAGGTCGGCGTACTCCGGCAGGACCTGCTCCCAGCGGGCCAGCAGGTCACGGTCGCCGCCCAGCGCGTCGCGCAGCGAGCGGCCCCCGTCGGGCAGCAGCGACCAGCCGCGGTCGGCGTCGACCGCGATCGGGTCGAGCACCCGCCCCGGGGCGAGCCGGGCCAGTGCGGCCAGCAGCGCCGCCTCGTGCCGGGTGCCCGGGTTGTTCGCCTTGAACCAGGCGTCCCCGGCGTCGGTGGGCACCCGCCAGACGAGGGACCACGGCCGGACCCGGGGCTCGACCGGCCCGACGACCCGCCGGCCGTGCCGGCCGAGCTGGTCGCCGACCCAGCCGAGCGCGGTGTCCCGCCAGTACGGGTCGGCCCAGTCGGCGTACGGCATGGAGGCAGTGGTCACGCCGCGGAATCTAGCCCGGTCCCCGGCGCCGGGGCGACACCTTATCCCCGGCGCACCCCGTGCCCGGCGGCGATCGACACGCCCCGCCGGTCCCGGCGATGATCATCGCGGCCGGCGGAGGGGACGGCTACCCTTCACCGCCATGCCGGACGCCTCATTCCTCGCCGCCACCCGCGACTCCTACGACACCATGGCCGTCGACTACGCCGAGTGGCTCCGCACGGACATGGACGAGAGACCCCTCGACCGCGCGCTGCTGGCCGCCTTCGCCGAGGCGGTGAAGGCCAACGGCAACCGCCCCGTCGCCGACGTCGGCTGCGGGCCCGGCCGCGTCACGATCCTGCTGCACCGACTGGGCCTGGACGCGTTCGGCGTCGACCTGTCGCCCGGGATGGTCGCGCTGGCCCGGGAGACGTACCCGGGGCTGCGGTTCGAGGTGGGCTCGATGCTCGCGCTGGACCTGCCGGACGCCTCCCTCGGCGGGCTACTCGCCTACTACTCGATCATCCACGTCCCCTGGGAGCGGCGGCCCGAGGTCTTCGCCGAGTTCCACCGGGTGCTCGCGCCGGGCGGGCAGCTCATGCTCGCCTTCCAGGTCGGCGACGAATGCCTGCACCTCGACGAGGCCTTCGGCAAACCGATCTGCGCCGACTGGTACCGGCAGCAGCCGGACGAGGTGGCCGCGCTGCTGCGCGAGGCCGGTTTCGACCTGTGGGCCACGGTCGTGAAGGAGCCCGAAGGCACCGAGAAGACCCCGCAGGGCCACATGGTGGCGCGCCGGCCCGCCGGGGCGTAGCTCCCGCCCCGGCAGGCGGGGCGTCAGAGCAGCTCGACGATGGTGGCGTTGGCCATGCCGCCGCCCTCGCACATGGTCTGGAGGCCGTAGCGGATGTCGTTGTCCCGCATGTGGGCGAGCATGGTGGTCATGATCCGGGCGCCGGAGGCGCCGAGCGGGTGGCCGAGGGCGATCGCGCCGCCGCGCGGGTTGAGCCGCTCCGCGTCCGCCTCGGTCTCCGCCAGCCAGGCCAGCGGCACCGGGGCGAACGCCTCGTTCACCTCGTACACCCCGATCTCCTCGATGCCCAGCCCCGCGCGGCGCAGCGCCTTCGCGGTGGCCGGGATGGGCGCGGTGAGCATGGTGACCGGGTCGTCGGCGGCGACCACGGCGGTGTGGATCCGGGCCAGCGGGCGCAGGCCGTGCCGGCTGGCCCACTCGCTGGTGGTGACGGCGAGCGCCGCCGCGCCGTCGGAGATCTGCGACGCGGAGCCGGCGGTGACGACGCCGTCGGGGCGGAACGGGGTGGCCAGCTCACCGAGCTTCTCCAGCGAGGTGTCCCGCCGGATGCCCTCGTCGGCGACGAACTTGCCGCCGTCGGCCAGGGCGACCGGGGTGATCTCGGCCTCGAAGGCGCCGGCGTCCTGCGCGACGGCCGCCTTCTCGTGGCTGGCGAGGGCGAACTCGTCGAGCTGGGCCCGGGAGAAGCGCCAGCGCGCGGCGATCAGCTCCGCCCCGACGCCCTGGTTGAACGGCAGCGGCGCATCCTCGGCGAAGCCCTCGACGCCCCGGTAGCGGTCGCGGAGCTGCTCGCTGAAGGGCATCCCGCCGGCCCCGCTGGAGCCCATGGCCACCCGGGTCATCGACTCGACGCCGCCGGCGACCACCAGATCGGCCTGGCCGGAGAGCACGGTGGCGGCGGCGAAGTGCAGGGCCTGCTGGCTGGAGCCGCACTGCCGGTCGAGCGTGGTGCCGGGCACCGACTCGGGCCAGCCCGCGGCCAGCACGCCGTTGCGGGCGATGTTCCACGACTGGTCGCCGACCTGGGAGACGCAGCCCCAGACCACGTCGTCGACCTGGGCCGGGTCGATCCCGGTGCGCTCGGCGAGGGCGCGCAGCACGTGCGCCGAGAGGTCGACCGGGTGCACGGCGGCCAGGCTGCCCTTGCGCCGCCCCACCGGGGTGCGTACCGCGCCGACGATGACTGCGTCACTCATGACTACTCCCCGGTAACTTCGGCTGCCACCGATACTACGTCCTGGGCGGGCCGCCGTCCTCCCCCGGGGTGCGCTGGCATCCTGGACGGATGCGCCCAGACCCGTCCCCGACCGTCCACCAGTGGCGGGTGCCGGCCACCCTGCCGGCACTCAAGCTGGCCGGCGCGGTCGCGCTGCTCGCGCTCGCGCTGCTCCTCGACGAGGGCGACCCGGTCCAGTTGGGGCTGGCCGTGGTCGCGGCCGCCGCGCTGGCCGGCTGGGCGGCGCGCGACCTGGTGGCGCCGGTCCGGCTGGCGGTCGACCCGGAGGGGGTCACCGTCGTCCAGGGCTTCGCGGGTTGCCGCCGGCTGCCCTGGCCGGCCGTCGAGCGGGTCACCGTGGACCGCCGCGCCCGGCTGGGCCTGACCAGCGAGGTGCTGGAGATCGACGCCGGGGAGTCGCTGCACCTCTTCGGCCGCCTCGACCTCGGCGCCGACCCCGCCGACGTGGCCGAGGCCCTGCACGAGGCCCGCCCGCGCTGAGCGGCGGGTCAGCCGCCGGCCCGCCGCCGGTCGGTCCCGCGCGGCACGACCGAGCGGACGGTCAGCCGCCGAGGATGACGGCGGTGCGGATCAGCGCCAGGCCGAGCAGCGCCACCACGACCACCGCGCCGCCGGCGAACTGCACCAGCGTCCGCCGGGACCGTGGGGCGTACGCGAACACGAGCGCCACCAGCCCGCCGACCACCAGCCCGCCCAGGTGCCCGGGGATCGAGATGCCGGGCACGGTGAACGTGAAGACCAGGTTGATCACCAGGATGGGGAGCACCTGGGAGATGTCCCGCCCCATCTTGCGTTCGATGACCACCAGCGCGGCGAAGAGGCCGAAGATCGACGTGGACGCGCCGGCGGTGAGCTGGTTCTGCTCGCTGAACAGGTAGGCGGCGACGTTTCCGCCCAGCCCGGAGACCAGGTAGAGCACGCCGAACCGCAGCGGCCCGAGACTGGCCTCCAGCGACCGGCCCAGCACCCACAGCGCCCACATGTTCAGCAGCAGGTGGACCACGCCGTAGTGCAGGAACATCGCGGTGACCAGGCGGTACCACTCGCCCTCGGCGATGCCGCCGACCGTGCCGTCGGGGAAGATCGCGCCGCCGAGCACCGCGCCCCAGTCGGTCAGCGGGGTGCTGCCGCCCATCAGGCCGCCGAAGCCGGAGCCGCCGACCGCCGCGTCCCCGCCCCGGTCCGAGGCGATGGAGAGCAGCATCAGCAGCACGTTCAGCGCGATCAGCGCCTTGGTGACATAGCCGTGCCGGCCGGCGGCACCGCCACCGAAGACGGTGCGCGCCGGCCGCACGCCACGACGTCCCTCCGCCACGCACTCCGGGCACTGGAACCCGACCGACGCCTCCCGCATGCAGTCCGGGCAGATCGGCCGGTCGCAGCGGGTGCACCGGACGTACGTCTCCCGGCCGGGGTGCCGGTAGCAGACCGGGGTGACCGGCGGCGACTCGCTCACCGCGCCCGCCCGCCGACGCGGGCCGCGCGGCCCGCCAACCGGTCCCGACCTTCGGAGCGCTCAGTCATGTGGGCAAAGGTACCTCGCGGACGGCTCAGGCAGCGGAGCGCTCGATCTCGACCCGCTCGATGACGACGTCCTGCAGCGGCCGGTCGTTCGGGCCGGTCGGGGTGTTGGCGATCGAGTCGACGACCTTCGCGGACTGCTCGTCGGCCACCTGACCGAAGATGGTGTGCCGGTTGTTCAGGTGCGGCGTCGGCGAGACGGTGATGAAGAACTGCGAGCCGTTCGTGCCCGGCCCGGCGTTCGCCATGGCCAGCAGGTACGGCCGGTCGAAGCGCAGCTCCGGGTGGAACTCGTCGGCGAACTTGTACCCCGGGCCACCGCGGCCGGTGCCCGTCGGGTCGCCCATCTGGATCATGAAGCCGCTGATCACCCGGTGCGAGATGGTGCCGTCGTAGTACGGCCCACTGCCCGGCTGACCCGTGCGCGGGTCGGTGTATTCGCGGTTGCCCTCGGCCAGGTCGACGAAGTTCTTGACGGTCTTCGGCGCGTGGTTGGGGAAGAGCTCCAGCCGGATCGGGCCAGCGTTGGTGTGCAAGGTGGCGTAGACAGCCTCGGCCACGGGTACTCCTCACTCGTTGGTCAGTTCCATGCGGATCCTCCCATGTGCCCGATCTGGCAGTGCGGAGGCATCCGAAGGTGGAGGATGACGAAGGAACAACTCCCAGGAGGTGGGACCGTGTTTGGAATCGGGCGGCGTAAGACCCAGGGGCAGCTGGCCAAGGCGGAGCTGAACCAGGGCCTCGGTCACCTGAGGCAGGCCGCGACTTACGCCGCGAAGGGCGCCGGCGCCACCGTCGGCCCGCGGGTCCAGGCGGCCCGGGGCGCCGTCGCGCCGACCGCCGTCATCGTGCGCGACCGCGCCTCCAGCGGTCTCGCGTCCACGGTCGCCGCGCTCGCGCCGCTGGCCCTGGCCGTCCGCAAGGCCCAGGCCGAGGCGGCGGGCAAGGCGGTCACCGGCAGGAAGGCCGCCGCAGCCAAGCAGGCCGCGGTCACCAGGAAGGTCAAGGCGAAGAACATGAAGGCTTCCCGGAAGAAGAACGCACGGCGCGGCGGGTCCATGTTGACCGGTCTCCTGGCGGCCGGCGCGGTGGCCGGCGTCGCCGCGATGGCGATGCGTCGCCGTCGCGAGCAGCAGGAGTGGGCCGAGTACGACCCGACCCGCACGCTGGAACCGATGCGCGACGAGGTCGAGACCATGGAGATCCGGACCCCGGTCACCGACGCCTCGACGCTGTCGAGCGGCTCGGGCATGGCCGGCGGGCCGACCGGCGCCGGCAGCTCGGCGGTGGCCGGCGGCGACAGCACCTCCACCACCGCCCCCGGCACGCAGCCGACGGTCCACGCGACGGACAAGGTCCCGTCGGTGGCCGAGGGCGCCAAGAACGTGTCGGGCCGCCCGGCGGACGACCTGACCGAGGCGCTGGGCAAAGGCGCCAAGACCAACGGGCGCCGCTGACGCCCCGAAGTCCCCGGAAAGCGCCGGCAGAGCGGGTCACCCCGCGCCGCCGGCGCTTCCGCGTCCCCGCCCCCGGTCAGAGCCAGCCGTTGCGGCGGAACCAGCGGTAGAGGGCCAGCGAGATCGCGAGCATGAGGGCCAGCACGACCGGATAGCCGTACGTCATCCGCAGCTCCGGCATGACGTCGAAGTTCATGCCGTAGATGCCGGCGATGGCGGTCCAGACGGCGGCGATGGCCGCCCACGCGGCGATCTTGCGCATGTCGTTGTTCTGGTCGACCGTGACCTGGGCCAGCCGGGCCTGGAGGATGGAGTTGAGCAGGTCGTCGTAGGAGTTGACCTGCTCGACGGTGCGGCTGAGGTGGTCCTGCACGTCGCGGAAGTAGCGGCGGATCTCGTCGGGCACGTCCCGGTTCAGCTGCGCGGTGAGCGTCATCAGCGGGCGTTGCAGCGGCGTCACCGCCCGCTTGAACTCCACCAGTTCCCGCTTCATCTGGTAGATCCGCTGGATCCGGCCGCTCGCCTGGCGGTCGAACACCTCGACCTCCAGCGTGTCGAGGTCGTCCTCCAGCCGGTCGGCGACCTCCAGGTAGATGTCCACCACCCGGTCGGTCACCGCGTACGCCACCGACCAGGGCCCGTGGAGCAGCAGGTCCTGCTTCGTCTCCAGGTCGGCCCGGACGGGGGCCAGCCGGCAGGCGTCCCCGTGCCGGACGCTGATCAGGAAGTTCGGCCCGATGAAGAGCATCACCTGGCCGGTCTCGACGACCTCGGAGTTCTCGGTCAGCTCGGCGTGCTCGCAGTAGCGCGCGGTCCGCAGCACCAGGAAGCTGACCTCGCCGAACTGCTCCAGCTTGGGGCGCTGCTGCGCCTTGACCGCGTCCTCGACGGCCAGCTCGTGCAGGCCGTAGGTGGCGGCGATGGCGGTCATCTCGGCCAGCTCCGGTTCGTGCAGGCCGAGCCAGACGAAGGCGTTCTCCTCGCGGCGGGCCGCGGCGAGCGCGTCGGCGTACCGCCAGTCGCCGGGCTGCCGGCGGCCGTCGACGTAGAGGGCGCAGTCGACCACCGCGCTGCGCTGCGGGCCGGCCGGCGTCGGGGGGCCCTGGAGGTTGTCGGGGTTGAGCCGGCGGGTCATCGCCCGCACGGGCGCCGCCCAGTCCCGGGGCCTGAGCACCCGCCCGCCGCTCGGCGAGGCCGTCCGCCCCCGCTGCCCCCGGTCCGTCATCACGCCCCCTCCCCACGCGCTGCCGCGGCTAGCAGGGTACGCCGCCGTCGACGGTCACGGGCGGTGACGATCGACCGTGGTGGCGCCGGGCGGGCCGGGCCGCATCAGGGGGGTGAGGGGACGACACGGCCCACCCGGCACCCTTGGGGGCGGGGGTTGTGCTGCTCGCGTCGCTCCGCGTGCCGCCCGGCGGGGGCCGGGTCAATCTCGTCGTCGGGCGCGGCGTGGGCCGGCGCCGAACGGTGAGTTGCGCTACGTGGTGAGTGACGCTCGCAGCATTGTGGGCCACCGGCCGCCCCGGCGGGAGACCCGGGACGGCCGGTATCGCCGCACTGTCAGAAATCCGACAGAAATCAGCCCCGTACGGCCGCCATGGCCTCCGCCAGCCGCCGGACGCCCTCCTCGATCCGGTCGGCGGTCACCGCCGAGTAGGCCAGCCGCAGGGCGTGCCGCCCGCCGTCGACCACGAAGTCGCTGCCCTTGACCACGGCGACCCCGCGCTCGGCGGCGGCCGGGGCGAGCCTGTCGACCTCGACGTCCTCGGGCAGCTCGACCCAGAGGAAGTAGCCGCCGTCCGGCTCCACGAACCGGGCCTCGGGGATGTGCCGGCGCAGCGACTCGGCCAGCACCCGGGCCCGCTCGCCGAGTGCGGCGCGCACCGTCTCGATCGAGCGCTCGATGTCACCGGAGACGCAGAACTGGTGCACGATCGCCTCGGAGACCATGCCGGGCGAGATGTAGAGGCTGGTCGCCTTCTTCGCGATGTCGCCGATCAGGTCCGCCGGGCCGACCAGGTAGCCGACCCGCACCCCCGGGCAGACCGTCTTGGTGAAGCTGGAGGCGTGCACCACGACGTTGCGGGTGTCGAGCGAGAGCATCGACGGCAGCGCCTCGCCCCGGAACCGGATGTCGGCGTACGGGTCGTCCTCGAAGATCGTGAACTCGTACTCGGCGGCGAGATCGAGCAACTCGCGGCGCTTCTCCAGGCTCAGCGTCACGCCGGCCGGGTTCTGGTAGTTCGGGATGACGTGCGCGAGCCGGGGGCGCACCCCGGACTCCAGCAGCTTGCGCAGCTCGGCGGTGTCGAGGCCGTCCGGCTGGATGGAGACGCCGTGCAGCTCGCCGCCCATCCGCTGGAGGTTGAGCAGGGTCCGGTCGTACGTCGGGCGCTCCACCACCACCGCGTCGCCGGGGCGGACCAGGTGGTCGAAGAGGAACGCGTCGGCCTGCAACGACCCGTTGGTGATGAGCACCTGGTCGGCCGACACCCCGTGCTTCTCGGCGATCCACTTCCGTAGCGGAAGGTAGCCGACGGAGGTGCCGTACGCCGTCACCCCGGCGGGGTCGGCGTCGAACGCGCGGACGGCGGCGGCCTTGAGCCCCTCGACATCGACGATGTCCAGCGAGGGAGCGCCACGGGCGAAGGAGATCAGCTGCTCGGCGGTCATGGCTGTTCAGCGTACGGAAGGCGGTGGGGTGCGCGCCGACGGCACGGCGATGTCCGCATCCTGAGCCACCGGGACGGGTGACCCGCGTCAACCGGTCGGCGGCAGATCAGACCGGAAGGCCGAGCGGGTCGTGCTGCGCCTCGCGGGAAAGCCCGTCCACGTGCAGCCCGAGCGCCGCGATGAGCTGGCCCCAGTCGAAGTAGGACCGCCAGGCCGAGACCTTCCCGTGCCGCACCCGGACGACGTCGACCACGTCCCAGCTCACCACCCGGCCCGTCGGCGCGACGGTGCCGAACGGGGTGTGCAGCACCCCGGTGTGGGTGCCCGTGAGCCGCTGCTCGACGGCCGCGCCCCCGGCGGTCTGCACCGACCCGAGCCGGTCGACGGACAGGTCCGGGAAGGCCCCGGTCCAGGTGCGCAGCAGTGCGGGCAGCTCGATCGGGCGCACCGTGACGCCCGGCATCGAGTAGAAGGCGTCCGTCGCGTAGAGGTCCGGCAGCCGGGCCACGTCCCGCCGCAGGAGCATCGCGTACTGCTGCTCGACCAGCCGATCCGCGCCGCGCATGAGGGCCTCCCCGCGGGGCACGGCCCGTCCGCGCCCGCAGGGAATCCTTACCCGTCGATCGGCCGGCCACACCCGCGCCGGACCGGCCGCTCAGCTCGCGTCGACCATCCGGCTGGCCGCCCAGACCCGCATGATGTCGCGTACGGAGATCACCCCGGCCACCTCGCGCCCGTCGAGCACCACCAGGTGCCGGAAGCCGCCCCGGGCCATCGCGGCGGCCGCCTCCTCCACCGTCCACTCCGACCCGGCGTAGACCACGTCCCAGGTGAGGTGGGCGCCCGTCCGCTCGACGTCGCAGTCCAGGCCGGCGCCGATGGCCTTGAGCACGTCGCGTTCGGTCATGATGCCGACCCCCTCGGAGTCGGGATCGATCACGACCGCCGACCCGACGCCGCGGGCCGACATCATCCGGGCCGCCTGACGGAGCGTGTGCTCCGGGCCGACCACGAGGACCTCGCTGGACATCGCTTCCCGTACCTGCATCACGCATCACCCCTGTGGGACGGTGGCATCCGGTAGGGGACATGGTCCGCTCCTGAGGTTTCCGGGACAAGACCGGGCATCGCCGCGACGCCCGACCGCTCGCTACTGTCGTGGCGTGTCCACCGAGCCTCTACGCTGCGCCGGCGCGCTGATCGTCGACGACGAGGGCCGCCTCTTCGTCCAGCGACGGTCTCCCGACCGGCGCATCTTTCCCAACTGCTGGGACATCGTCGGCGGCCACCTGGAACCGGGCGAGGACGTGGACGACGCGCTGCGCCGGGAGGTGACCGAGGAGACCGGCTGGACGGTGTCGCACGTGCTCGGCCACGTCGGGGAGTACCGCTACGTCGCCGACGACGGCCTGGAGCGGATCGAGAGCGACTGGCTGGTCCGGGTCGACGGCGACCTCGCCCGGCCGACGCTGGAGGCGGGCAAGCACACCGAGTTCCGGTGGCTCGCCGCCGACGAGGTCGACCTGCTCGACGAGCACCGCGACGTCAACGACGGCCTGATCCGGCGGATCGCGGAGGAAGCCTTCGCCGCCCTGCGTTCGATCGGTCTGTGAACGACACCGTCGAGCTGGCGCCGCACCGGTTCGCCGGCCTGGTCGCCCCGGCGGTCGACCGGGCCTTCGTCGCCGGCATGCTGGCCGGCCGCGACGGTGGCGGCGCGGAGCTGAGCCAGCAGTACGGCGGGCCGGCCGCCACCGGCTTCCTGCTGGAGTTCCGCACCCGCCTCGCGGCGCCCGGCGGGACGGTCGACGAGGCCGGGTTCGCGGCGGTCACCCGCTACCGGGACCCGGCCGACTGCCGGCGGGCCCTGGACAAGCAGGTGGCGTACGGGATGATCCACCGCAGCCCCGACGGCGGGCTCTCCGCCACCGAACGCGGGCTGGCCTTCCTCGCCGGGATCTGGCAGGTGCACGCCGAGGTGACCAGGGAACTCTGGGCCGGGCACGACGACCGCGTGCTCCGGCTGGTGGAGGCGCTCGGCCGGGTGCTCGCGTACGCGCTGGTGCTCGCCGAGGAGGAGGACGCCGACGACGGCGCCGCGTTCGCCGCGATGGCGCCGCCGCACGAGCCGGACGGCACCCCGCCCGGTGTGCTGCTGCTCAATCGGCTGGGCACGCTGCGTTACCACCGGGCCGACGCGCACGCCGCCGCCTGGACCGCCGCCGGGCACACCGCGGCGAGCGTCGCCGCCCTGCCGCCCGGGCCGGAGCAGCTCGCCATCGAGCTGGAGACCGACCGGCGGGCGGCCGGCCCGTACACCGTGCTGACCGCCGAGGAGCGGCTGGTGATGCTGGCGGACCTGGCGGCGCTGCCCGGCTGACCCGGTTGGTCACAGCGGCGCCGTCACGCGGCGCTATCCTCCAGCGGTGACCGGGAGTCGTACGAGGGAGGACGCCTCAATGATCGGGATGGTGCTCGCGGCCGGGGCGGGGCGCCGGCTGCGCCCGTACACCGACACCCTGCCGAAGGCGCTGGTGCCGGTGGACGGTGACACCACCATCCTGGACATCGCGCTGGGGAACCTGGCCGAGGTGGGGCTCACCGAGATCGTGATCGTGGTCGGCTACGCGGCCGACGCGGTACGCGAGCGGCAGGCCGACCTGGAGAAGCGGTACGGCGTCACGCTGACCCTGGTGCACAACGACAAGGCCGAGGAGTGGAACAACGCCTACTCGCTCTGGCTGGCCCGGGAGCACTTCGCCCGGGGCGTGCTGCTGGTCAACGGCGACACCGTGCACCCGGTGAGCGTGGAGAAGACCCTGCTGGCCGAGCGCGGCCCGGGCATCCTGCTCGCCGTCGACACGATCAAGGCGCTGGCCGAGGAGGAGATGAAGACCACCTTCGACGCGGCCGGCCAGCTCACCCGGATCACCAAGATCATGGACCCGGGCGAGGCGTACGGGGAGTACATCGGCGCGACGCTGATCGAGCCGCAGGTGGCCGACGCCCTCGCCGACGCGCTGGAGGCGACCTGGCGGCGCGACCCGAACCTCTACTACGAGGACGGCTACCAGGAGTTCGCCGACCGGGGCGGCGAGGTACGGGCGGCACCGATCGGGGACGTCTCCTGGGTCGAGGTCGACAACCACGCCGACCTGGCCCGCGCGCGGGAGATCGCGTGCCGCTACTAGCCCGTAGCGTCCTCACCCCGCTGCACATCGACGTGCGCCGGGGCGCGGTGGCCGACCTGGCGTCGATCCTGTCCGACGGCCGGATCTCCGCAGGTGGCGACGTCGCCGTGGTGGTCGGGCCGGGGCAGGGCGAGCGGATCGCCGAGCTGATCCGGCCGTCGCTGCGCTCTGCGGACGTGTTCACGGTCGCCGGAGGAACGCTGGACGCCGCCGACGACCTGGGGGCGAAGCTACGGCACCGGTCCTACGACGCGGTCGTCGGCATCGGCGGCGGCAAGACGATTGACGTAGCCAAGTACGCTGCCACCCGGCGCGGCTTGCCGATGGTCTCGGTGGCGACCAGTCTCGCCAACGACGGCATCGCCTCGCCGGTGGCCAGCCTGATCACCGAGGGCCTGAAGGGCTCCTACGGGGTGCACATCCCGATCGCGGTGATCGTCGACCTGGACTTCGTCGAGGCTGGGCCGGAGCGGCACAACCGCGCCGGCATCGGCGACGTGGTCAGCAACATCAGTGCCTTGGCCGACTGGGAGTTGGCCCGGCGAGTACGCGGCGAGCCGGTCGACGGGCTGGCCGCCTCGCTGTCGCGCGCCGGCGCGGAGGCCGTGCTCAACCACCCGGGCGACATGAGCGACGACGGGTTCGTCACGGTGCTGGCCGACGCGCTGATCTCCAGTGGCCTGGCGATGGCCATCGAGGGCACCAGCCGACCGTGCAGCGGCGGCTGCCACGAGATCATGCACGCGATCGACGCGCTGTTCCCCGGCACCGCGTCGCACGGCGAACTGGCCGGGATCGGCGCGCTGTTCTGCACGTTCCTGCGCGGCGACGAGCGCCGGTTCGTAGAGATGTCCGCCTGCCTGGCGCGGCACGGGCTGCCGCGCCTGCCGGCCGAGGTCGAGCTGACCGACGACCAGTTTGTCGAGGCGGTACAGTTCGCGCCGGCCACCCGGCCGGACCGCTACACCATCCTCGAACACCTGGCGATGTCGTCTACCGAGATCCGGGAGCGGCTGGCAGACTACGCCGGTGCAATCCGCGACCACCTTGGCTGAGCCCCGCCCCACCGTCGCCGACTTCCACCGGGTGAACCGGGGCGGCGGCCTGTTCAGCGAATCGGTCAGCCAGTGGCTGGGCGCGGTCTTCGCGCTTGTCGCCCAGCGCCTCGGGCTGCGCCCGACCGCGCTGACCATCCTCAACCTGGTGCTCGGCCTGGCCACCTCGATCACCGTGGTCGCGCTCGCCGGTCGGGTCGCCGCCGGCGAGGTGCCGGCCTGGGCGGTCGGTCTGCTCGCCCTGGTGGGCTGGCAGGTCGCGTACTCCCTGGACTGCGCCGACGGTCAGCTCGCCCGGGTGACCGGGCAGGGCAGCGCTGCCGGCGCCCGGGTCGACGTGCTCTGCGACGTGGCCGCCCAGATCGCTCTGGTCGCCGCGCTGTCGGCGACGGCGGTGGCGCAGGAGCCGTCGACGCCGAGCTGGCTCGTCGCGATCTTCGCCGGCACCTGGATGGTCAACCTGGTCACCTCGGTGATGCAGGCCGGCCCGAACGCGGCCAGCATGGTCACCTCGACCTCGCTGCCCGTACGCCTGGTGAAGCTGGTCCGCGACTACGGCGCGGTGATCTTCGCCGCCGCCCTGGTGCTGATGTTCGCCCCCGCCCTCGCCCTCTGGGTGATGGTCGCCTTCACGATCGTCAACGGCGGCTTCCTGCTCGCCAGCATCGCCTTCTCCGCCCGCGCCTCGCTGCGCTGAGGGGAACATCCGACCACCTCCCGGTCCGCCCGGCTGCCACCAACACCCGGCCCGGCGCCCGGCACCGGGCACCGGGCACCGGGCAGTCACCCTCCGTGATCGTCATGCGCGTGTCGCGGCACCCACCGGTTTCCCGCCCCGCTCGCTTTGCTCTGCACCCACCGGCGCACCAGCTACCGCACGTGTCCGGTGCGTGGATGGGTGCAGAGCAAAGCGTCGGCGAGTGGCCACCGGGGCGGAAACGCGGATCATGGCGAAGACGCTGCTCAACAGGCTTGTGTGACAACTAAGGTGACATATAGGACACCACACGAGAGCGAGTTCAGTCACGCTCAGTGACGCAAGCCGCTCCCTGACGGACAGTCACGTGGAGTGACGGCCGACCGGCTCACCGGCACGCTCCGCGTCCCACCGGAGCGACAGCGGCTCAGCGCCGACCGAGGGCCGGCACCCTCAGAAGCCGACCTAGCGCCGCCGGCTCAGCGGTCGACCGGAACGCCGGCCGGCTCAGCGGCCGGCCGGCGTGCCGGTGCGCAGGACACCGGCGTAGATGTCGAGGAGTTGCTTGGTGACCACGTCGGGATGGAAGGTGCGCTCGTAGCGCAGCCGGGCGGCCGGCGCCAGCGCCGCGGCCCCGGCGGCGGCCACCGGCAGGGCGGCGGCCAACGCCGCCGGCTCGGGAGGTGCCACCCAGCCGGCCTCGCCCCGCCGCGCACCCACCGGCAGGGCCGCCGGCCCGTCCCCGGCGACGGCTGAGGCGACGGCGGCCGGCCCGGTGCCGGCGGGCTCGCGGGGGGCGTCCGCGCCGACCAGGTAGGGGATGCCGCCGAGCGCGGTGCCGAGCACCGGGCGGCCGGCGGCGAGCGCCTCGATGATCACGGTGGGCAGCACGTCGTGCCAGGTCGAGGTGGCCAGCACCACCGCGCTCGCCTCCAGTGCGGCGCGCACCCCCGCGCGGTCCAGCGGCCCGAGGAAGGTCACGTCCGCCCGGTCCGCGGCCGCTGCCTCCACCAGCGGGCGCAACTCGCCGTCGCCCGCGATGCGCAGCGGGCCGAGCGTCCCGTCCGGGTGTCGCCGCCAGGCGTCCAGGAGCAGGTCCAGCCCCTTCTCCGGGGAGAGCCGGCCGAGGAAGAGGAACCCCGCACCCAGCGGGGCGGGGCGGCCCGGGTCGGGGATCGCGTTCGGCTTGACCACGATCCGCCCGGCCGGGATGCCGTAGTCGCGCAGGTGGTCGGCGACCGCCGAGGTGAGCGCGATGAACCGGTCCACCGAGCGCCACGTGCCGCGGTGCACGGCCAGCGTCGTCGCCATCAGCGCGCTCTGCGCCCGCGAGCCCCGGTAGCAGCGGTGCACGATCGCCGGCACGCCCAGCGCCCGGCCCCGGCAGTCCTGGCAGATCATGCCGTCCCGGAAGTA
This sequence comes from Micromonospora sp. NPDC048063, assembly GCF_043202855.1. NCBI lineage: Bacteria > Bacillati > Actinomycetota > Actinomycetes > Micromonosporales > Micromonosporaceae > Micromonospora > Micromonospora sp. NPDC048063. Next base: position 93,936 of record NZ_JBIDBG010000020.1, read on the forward strand.
GAGCCCGGAGGAGCAGACCTGCCGGTAGTTGTGCACCGTCTGCACCACCGGCACGCCGTGCCGGTGCGCGGTCCGCACCACCCAGGGCGAGATCAGCGGGTACGGGTTGTGCAGGTGCAGCACGTCCGGCCGGTGCTCGGTGATCAGCCGGCTCAGGTCCTCCTGCGCGCGGGGCGCCCAGATGGGGGAGATCGGCAGCAGCGCCTTGGCCGTCTTCGGCATCGTCGGGATCTCGTCCGAGCTGCGGATGAACGGCAGCACCTCGACGCCGGCCGCCGTCAGTTGGGCGATCTCCGCGTCGACGATCGTGTTCTCACCGGACGGCTGGGCTTCCCGGTACCGGTTGTGCGCCACCACGATTCTCACGGAGCTTGCCTTTCGTTCGCGACTGCGGGACTCGCAAGCTCATTCCTCGCGCTCACGGGAAAGAAGGCTACCGTTGGCTGGTGCCCGAACTACCGGAGGTTGAGGCGCTCGCGGGTTACCTGCGCGAGCGCGCGGTGGGGCGGCGCGTCGACCGGGTCGAGGTCGCCGCGATCAGCGCCCTGAAGACGTACGACCCGGCACCGACCGCCGCCGCCGGGCGGGCCGTGGTGGACGCCCGCCGGCACGGCAAGTTCCTCGACGTGGTGCTCGACGGCGACCTGCACGTGGTGGTGCACCTGGCGCGGGCGGGCTGGCTGCACTACCGGGAGGCGTTCCCGTCCGCCGCCCCGCTGCGCCCCGGCAAGGGCCCGGTCGCCCTGCGGGTACGCCTCGACGACGGCTCCGGCTTCGACCTGACCGAGGCCGGAACCCAGAAGAGCCTCGCCGTCTACCTGGTGGCGGACCCGGCGGCGGTGCCCGGGGTGGCCCGGCTCGGCCCCGACGCCCTCGCCGCCGACCCGGCGACCTTCGCCGAGCGGATGCGCAGCCGCAAGGGCCAGGTCAAGGGGGTGCTCACCGACCAGACGGTGCTGGCCGGTGTCGGCAACGCGTACTCCGACGAGATCCTGCACGCGGCGAAGCTGTCGCCGTTCGCGCTGACCCACCGGCTGACCGACGACCAACTCGCGGCCCTGCACGCGGCCACCCGGGAGGTGCTCGGCGACGCGGTGCGCCGGTCGGTCGGGCAGAAGGCGGCCGAGCTGAAGGGCGAGAAGCGCTCGGGCCTGAAGGTGCACGCCCGGACCGGGCAGCCCTGTCCGGTCTGCGGCGACACCGTCCGCGAGGTCTCGTTCGCCGACTCCAGCCTCCAGTACTGCGCCACCTGTCAGACCGGCGGCAAGCCCCTCGCTGACCGTAGGTTGTCGCGGCTCGTACGGTGAGTAACGACACTGCCCCACTACGCAGAGGAATCGGCCATCCTGCGTCGAAGGTCGGAGTCGGAGCTCTACCGGGGCCGCAATCCATCGGTATAGTGGCTCGGTCCCCGGCTTCTGAAATGGCGCGAAGCCGGCCAGATGCCAGGCGGCACCACACCCGCGCAATGTCCCTCGGGTCGGCGTACGGGGTCGGCACCGCGTGGGAGACTGGGACGGTGGGCGACCCGGGCCCTCACGGCGAGTGAGCGGCACGTGTCATGCGGGAGGACATGGGTGAGGTGACGACAAGCCTCCAGCGCCCGGTAACCAACACAGGCCGGAGCAAACTCGTGCGGCACGTCGACAGCTTCGAGATCCAGCCGCCGGCGTCGCCGTCCCCCAACGGCGTGCCCCGGTCCGCGTGGGCCCGGGCCCGCCGCCGGGTGTCGCGCTGGCACCGCCCCTACATCACCCTCCTGCTGCTGCTCGACTTCGCGGCCGCCGCGGTCGCCAGCCTGATCGCCATCGAGACGTTCGACCAGTCCACGGCGGGCTTCTACAACGCCGAGCAGGACCCGACGTGGTTCCACACGGTGGCGTTCGTGCTGCTGCCGCTCGGCTGGGTGGTCAGCCTCTGGGCCAACCGGGCCTACGACCGGCGCTACCTGGGCCTCGGGCCGGACGAGTACAAGCGGGTCATCCGGGCCGGCGTGGCCGTCACCGCGACGGTGTCCTTCCTCGCCTTCGCCACCAAGACCGACCTGTCCCGTTACACGGTCGGCACCGCCCTGCTCGCCGCGCTGCTGCTGATCCTGCTGAACCGGATGCTCTGCCGCTTCGTGCTGCACGTGGTCCGGCGCAACATCGGCCAGGCCGGCCACCGGATGGTGCTGGTCGGCACCCTGCCGGAGTGCCTGGAGGTCTACACCGCGGTCACCCGCAACCCGGCCGCCGGGCTGGTGCCGGTCGCCATCCACGTCACCGACGGCTACGCGGCCGCCAAGGGCATCGAGACCCCGGTCCCGGTGTACGCGGGCCGGGACGTCCTCGCCCTCGTCCGCGAGGTGGGCGGCGACACGATCGCGGTCTGCGGCTCGGCCAGCGCCGAACCGGGCGAGCTGCGCCGGCTGGCCTGGCAGCTGGAGGGCTCCGGCGTCGACCTGGTCGTCGCCCCGCAGCTCACCGACATCGCCGGCCCCCGGGTGCACATCCGGCCGATCGAGGGCCTGCCGCTGCTGCACGTCGAGGAGCCGACCCTGTCCGGGCCGGCGCTGCTCGCCAAGAACCTGATGGACCGGGTGGCCGCCGGGCTGGGCCTGCTGCTGCTGGTCCCGGTCTTCCTGGCCATCGGGATCGCGATCCGCCTCTCCGACCCCGGCCCGGTGTTCTTCCGCCAGCCCCGGGTCGGCCACGAGGGCCGCACCTTCCGGGTCTGGAAGTTCCGCACCATGTACGTGGACGCGGAGGACCGGCTGGCCAGCCTGGTCGACCAGAACGAGACCGACGGCATGCTGTTCAAGATGAAGCAGGATCCGCGGGTCTTCCCGGTGGGCCGCTTCCTGCGGGCCTCGTCGCTGGACGAGCTGCCCCAGCTGATCAACGTGCTCAAGGGCGAGATGTCGCTGGTCGGGCCGCGCCCGCTGCCCGCCGACGACGGCGACTTCCTCGGCGACGTGCGCCGGCGCCTGCTGGTCCGGCCGGGCATGACCGGGCTGTGGCAGGTCTCCGGCCGCTCCGACCTGTCCTGGGACGAGGCGGTCCGGCTCGACCTCTACTACGTCGACAACTGGTCGCTGGCGTACGACCTGAGCATCCTGTGGCGCACGGTCGGGGTGGTGCTCGCCCGCAAGGGCGCGTACTGACCCCTTGGCGAACAGGCCGGCAGGGGCCAGGATCGCTGCGTGGGTGGCAACCTCTCGGCCGTCTTCGGCGTCGTCTCGCTGGTCACCGCGCTGGCCGCGGCGCTGTTCGCCGTGCTCCGGCTGCGCGGGCGGCGGGGCATCGCCACGGCCACCCAGCGGGCCACCTACGAGGTGCTGCACACCGCCGGGTTGGCCGCCGAGCCGCTGCGCGCCGGGCTGGGCGCGGCCAACGCGGCGAAGGCCGTACGCCACCTGCGGGCCCTGGTGGGGGCGGCCGGGCTGGCGCTGACGGACCGGGACACGCTGCTCGCCCTGGACGGGCGGGGCGGGCACCACGACGACCAACTGGTCGCGGCGGCCCGGCGGGCCGTGGCGACGGGCCGCTCGACCGTGCTCGGCGACTCGGAGCTGCACTGCGACCGGGTGGACTGCCCGGTGCGCGGCGCGGTGGTCGCCCCGCTGACCGGTGCCGACGGGCGCACGGTCGGCGCGCTGGTCGCGGTCGCCGACGGTCAGCCGGAGCCCGGCCTGGTGCAGGCCACCCTGGAGACGGCACACTGGGCCGGCAACCAGCTCGCCCTGGCCGAGCTGGACTCCTCCCGGGAGCGGCTGGCCCGCGCCGAGGTGCGCGCCCTGCGCGCCCAGATCAGCCCGCACTTCATCTACAACGCGCTGACCGCGATCGGTTCCTTCGTGCGCACCGATCCGGACCGGGCCCGGGAGCTGATCCTGGAGTTCGCCGAGTTCACCCGGTACTCGTTCCGGGCGCACGGCGAGTTCACCACGCTGGCGGAGGAGCTGCGCTCGATCGACCGCTACCTGACCATCGAGCGGGCCCGGTTCGGCGACCGGCTCCAGGTGCGCCTCCAGATCGCCCCCGAGGTGCTGCCCGTGACCCTGCCGTTCCTGTGCCTGCAACCGCTGGTCGAGAACGCCGTCCGGCACGGGTTGTCCCGCAAGCCGGGCACGGGCATGGTGTGCATCGAGGCCCGGGACGCGGGCACGGAATGCCACATAACGGTGGAGGACGACGGAGTGGGGATGGATCCGACCGCGCTGACCGCCGGCATCGCCGAGCTGGCCGGCGCCACCGTGGACCCGGGCGACGACCCGGGCCAGCACGTCGGCCTCTCCAACGTCGACGAGCGGCTCCGCTCGGTCTTCGGGGACGGCTTCGGCCTCGTCGTCGAGACGGGTCTCGGTTCCGGTACGAAGGTGAGCATGCGGGTGCCGAAGTTCCACCCCGGCGTACGGGCGGGCTCGTGACCGACCGGACCGGCGGGGTGAACGCGTCCGGTTTCCTCCGGGTGTTGGCGGTCGACGACGAGCCGCCGGCGCTGGACGAGCTGGCGTACCACCTGCGGGCCGACCCCCGGGTGGCCCGGCTGCACACGGCGGGGGACGCCACCGAGGCGCTGCGGGTGCTCCGCGACGGCGACGTGGACGTGGTCTTCCTCGACATCCGGATGCCCGGCCTGGACGGCATGGAGCTGGCCCGGGTGCTGCGCCGGTTCGCCCGCCCACCGGCGATCGTGTTCGTCACGGCGTACGACGACGGGGCGGTGGACGCGTTCGACCTGGGCGCCACCGACTACGTCCGCAAGCCGGTACGCGCCGAGCGCCTCGCCGAGTCGCTGCGCCGGGTGATCGGCGCGCGGGTGGTGCCGTCCCACCCGGCGGCCCTCGCGCGGGCGGAGGAGGACCCGACCATCCCGATCGAGCTGGCCGGCACCACCCGGATGCTGCCCCGCTCGGCGGTGCGCTGGGTGGAGGCACAGGGCGACTACGCGCGGCTGCACACCGCCGACGGCTCGCACCTGGTCCGGGTGTCGCTGGCGACCCTGGCCGAGCGCTGGGCGGATGCCGGGTTCGTCCGGATCCACCGGTCGTACCTGGTGCAGCTCAAGCTGATCGCCGAGCTGCGGCTGGCCAACTCCGGCTATGTCGTGGTGGTGGACTCGGCCGAGCTGCCGGTCAGCCGCCGGCACACCCGCGAGCTGAAGGACAAGCTGGTGCGCGCGGCGAAGCAGGACTGGAACCGCTGAGGCGGGAATAAGCTCGCATTGTCGTACGCTGTACGGTACTCCGTACGAAAATGGAGGCCGCCTTGTTCGATGCCGCGACCGAATTCGACCGTCAGCTCGACCGCCTGGTGGAGCTGGGCTACCCGGCCCTGGCCGACCTGACCGAGGACGCCTTCCGTGCCCTCGTCGCCCCGCTGCGGGCGGCGGCCGTCACCGGTGCGGCGGGCCTGCCGGCGCCGACCGAGGGCCGGGTGCCGTTCCTCCTGGTGATCACCCGCGAGCTGGTGCCGGTGGAGGCGCGGGTCGCACTCACCACGCTGGCCGGCAAGCGGAAGCCGGGCGTTGTAGACCGGCACTACGCCGAGGGTGACCTGCCGAAGTTCGACCCGATCAAGGAGCTGGAGGTGCCGGCGGGGCCGGCGTACCTGCTCTTCGACGTCGACCGGGGCGAGGAGACGCTGAACCTGGCCCCCGCCGCCGCGATGGAGGTGATCACCGGCCAGGGCCGGCTGCCGCTCTCCATCGACGAGGGGCTCGCCTTCGTCACGCTGCACCCGGAGGCACTGGCGAAGAACAAGTGCTTCTCGCTGGTCGGCTCCCGCTGCGGCGACAGGCGGGTGCCGGCGATCTGGATCAGCCAGGGCGCGCCGAAGCTCGGCTGGTGCTGGTACGGCAACCCGCACACCTGGCTCGGCTCCGCCACCGCCCGCCCCGAGCGCATCGGGCTGGGCTGACGGTCGCGGGGACGGCCGGGTGGGTATCCCGGCCGTCCCGCCTCCACTCACCGGGGCAACGTCAGCCGGCTCCAGTTCTCACCATCAGCACTGACGTGGACGACGACCGAGTTGGCGTCGGTGGGGTCCTCCCGATCGGCCAGCCAGACCAGCCCCCGAGAGGTGCCGAACGACGTGCCCTCGTTGCCGGTCCGCGTGCTCCGGCTGAAGTGCCGCCCGCCGTCCCGACTGATCCACACGAACGACGTGACGCCGTCCTGCGTCACGTCGCCGACGAGCAGGGCCCCGTTCGCGCCCCGGGTGATTCCCCGCACCAGGTCCGTCGAGGGGAGGTCGGTGCCGACATCCGCCCAGGACCGGCCGCCGTCCGTGGTGTGCAGCAGCCGGGCCGGACCGGCGGGTCGCTCCCCGTGCGGGTCGGCGGAGATGGTCCCGCCCAGCACGTACGCCTCCTGCGCGCTCACGGCAACCAACGAGCTCGCCCACACACCCTCGGGCACCGTCGACGTGCGCCAGGTCGCTCCCCGGTCGACGCTGAGGGCGACCGAGGCGGGCGCACCGTGGTCGGGCGCGGGCGACATGAGCCAGAGGGCGCCGTCATCGGCCTGGTCCACCGCCTGCGGCACGACCTCCCCGGGCGCGTCCGTGAGCCGGTACACCCGCCAGGTGCCCGAATCGACCGCCAGCGGGCGCGGCATCGCCCCGCAGGATTCCGCGCAGCGAGCCGGACGGGCTTTCTCGGGGAAGGCGCGAACCTCGGTCGCCACCGACGCGAGACTCCGCCAGGTGAGGCCGGCGTCCAGCGAGACGACCTGGCTGCCGTCGATGCTGACCAGGTACCGCTGCTCGTCGAGCACGGTGAACCGGACGTCCGAGGTGCGGCGTCCCTCCGCGTCCGACCTGCACGGGCCGTCGAGGTAGTTGGTGCGCCAGCCCGACCAGGTACGCCCGGCGTCGGTGGTGGCCGTGAAGCTCAGCCGACAACCGTTGTCGGCCTCCTCCACCGCCACCGCCGACCGCTCCGAGAGCACGACCAGATGGCTCACGCGAGGGTCGGCCGGCGGGTCGGTGGGGTCCGGACCGGCCCAGTCCACCCCGCTCCCGTGCCCGGCGAACGGGGCGACCGCCGTGCCGCCGAGCGCCAGTGCGACCGCCGACCCGACGCCGGCCGCCCGGCGGCGCCGCCGGAGCCGGGCCGCGCGCCGGAGGTCGCCGAGCGGCGGCTGACGGACGGCGACTGCGACGGTCTCGGCGTCGAACCCGGTGAACTCACGATCGGACATCGGCCCTCCCGGTCTGCGTGGTCTCGGCGGTGTCGGCGGGCTCCTGGTCGCGGTCGCGCCTAACCTCGTGGTCGCGGTCTTCGGTGAGCAGCGCCGCCAGCGCCTGCCGGCCGCGGGACAGGCGGGACTTGACCGTGCCGGCGGAGACGCCGAGCGTCGCCGCCACCTCGTCGACCGGCAGGTCGACCAGGTAGTGCAGGGCGAGTGCGTGCCGCTGCCCGTCGGGCAGCCCGCGCAGCGCGGCCAGCAACGCGAGGTGCTCCGGCGCACGGTCGGCGACGGCGGGCGGCGGGCCGATCCGGCGCAGCAGCCCGTCGAGCACTCGCCGTCGCCGGTACCGGCTGCGGGCCACGTTCACCGCGACCCGCCGCAGCCACGACTCCGGGTTCTCCAGCCGGGCGAAGCGCCGGGGCGCGGCCAGCGCCCTGGTGAACGCCTCCTGGACCGCCTCCTGCGCCTCGTTCAGGTCACCGGTCACCGCGTAGAGCTGCACCACGAGCCGGCGGAAACACCCGGCGTAGAGCTCCGAGATCAGATCGCCGTCGGACACCGTCACCTCCCTCCTCCACCTATCCCACCCACGAGCACGGCGGCAGGTTCCCCGGCCGATCGAAAGGGTGCCCACGGGAGTTATCCACAGGGGTGACGCGTTCTCCACAGGTTGTGCACAGCCCGGTGTGGACCATCCCCGCGACGGCTGCGGCGGGCGCGACGGCCGCGACCGCGTCACGGCTTGGGACGTTCGCGGCAGGTGTGGCCGGTGCGACGACTGCCCTTGACAATCGCGGTGAGCGGGCCAGACTGCCGGGGTGGCCGCTGCCGACGATCCCGTCCCGGCGCCCCGGTCGGGCCGGCCCGAAACGCCGGGGCGGACGGGCCGGCCCGTGGTGCCGCGGCAGACTCCCGCCGCCCAGCCCCGGGCCCGGATCGTGCTGGCCGAGGTGTCCCGCCGCGAGGACCGGGCGCAGCGCACCCGCGCCGAGCTGGCCCAGCAGACCCGGGTCGGCGAGGCGCTCGTCCGGGGGCTGGTCCGGGCCCAGCTCGCGCTGGCCCTGCGGCTCTCCCTGGTGGTGGCGATCGGGCTCGGCGGGTTGCCGTGGCTGTTCGCCATCGCGCCCGACGTCGGCCGGATCACCGTGCTCGGCGTCAACCTGCCCTGGCTGTTGCTCGGCGTGGTCTCGTTCCCGTTCCTGATCGCGGTCGGCTGGGCGTACGTGCGGCTCGCCGAACGGAACGAGCAGGACTTCACCGACCTGGTCCAGCGGCCGGAGCGCTGACGTGGGCAACGATCTCGTCGTCCCGGCGATCGTGGCGGTCACCCTGGTCACCGTCGGCATCGGCTTCTACGGGCTGCGGCTGGCCCGCACCACCTCCGACTTCCTGGTCGCCTCGCGGGCGATCAGCCCGACCTGGAACGCGGCGGCGATCGGCGGGGAGTACCTCTCGGCGGCGAGCTTCCTCGGCGTCGCCGGGCTGATCCTCAAGTACGGCGTCGACGTGCTCTGGTACCCGGTGGGCTTCGCCGCCGGCTACCTCGCGCTGCTGCTCTTCGTGGCCGCGCCGCTGCGCCGCTCCGGCGCGTTCACCCTGCCGGACTTCTGCGAGCTGCGGCTCGGCTCGCGCCGGCTACGCACCCTCGCCACCGCCTTCGTGATCTTCATCGGCTGGCTCTACCTGGTGCCGCAGCTCCAGGGGGCGGGGCTGACGCTGGCCACGGTGACCGGCTCGCCGTACCCCCTGGGGGCCCTACTGGTGGCCGTCGTGGTCACCGCGAACGTGGCGCTCGGCGGCATGCGCGCGATCACCTTCGTCCAGGCCTTCCAGTACTGGCTGAAGCTGACCGCGCTCGCCGTACCGGCGATCTTCCTGGCGTTGCAGTGGCAGGCCGACGCCCGGCCGGCGGTGACCCCGCCCGACGGGCCGACGTTCCGGACCGCGACCACCGTCGTGGTCGAGCACCGCGCGACCCTCACCCTTCCCGACGGCCAGATCCGGGAGGTACGCCCCGGCGACGAGCTGTCGTTCGCCGCCGGTGACCCGGTGCCGGAGGTCTCCGGGGTGGCCACCGACGCGGCCGACTGGCTGCTGCCGAGCACCGCCGGGGACGACGACCGGGGCCTGTTCGCGACCTACTCGCTGATCCTGGCCACCTTCCTCGGCACCATGGGGCTGCCGCACGTGCTGGTGCGTTTCTACACCAACCCGGACGGCGCGGCCGCCCGGCGCACCACGCTGGTGGTGCTGGCTCTGGTCGGCGCGTTCTACCTGCTGCCCACCATCTACGGGGTGCTCGGCCGGATCTACACCCCGCAACTGCTCGTCACCGGCCAGACGGACGCGGTGGTGGTGCTGCTGCCCGGCGCCACGCTGGGCGACGGGGCGACCGGGCGGCTGCTCGCCGCGCTGGTCGCGGCCGGCGCGTTCGCGGCCTTCCTGTCCACCTCGTCCGGGCTGCTCACCAGCGTCGCCGGGGTGATCTCGACCGACGTGCTCGGCCGGGGCTCGGTCCGCGGGTTCCGGCTGGCCACGGTGATCGCCGGCGGCGTGCCGGCGGTGCTCGCGCTCAACCTCGCCGGGCTGGACGTGTCCCAGGTGGTCGGGCTGGCGTTCGCGGTCGCCGCGTCCAGCTTCTGCCCACTGCTGGTGCTGGGCATCTGGTGGCGCGGGCTGACCGACCTCGGCGCCGCCGCCGGGATCCTGGTCGGCGGCGGTGCCGCTGTCGGGGCGGTCCTGGTCACCGTGCTCGGCCCGCCACTCTCCGGTTGGCCGGCCACGCTCACCGCGCAGCCGGCCGCGTGGACGGTGCCGCTGGCCTTCACCGTGATGGTGGCGGTCTCCGTGGCGACCCGCCGCCGGGCTCCGGCCGACGTCGGGGCCACCATGCTCCGGCTGCACACGCCGGAGGCGCTGCGGCTGTGAGCGACCGCCGCCACGCCCCGGGTACGTCTCGGGGATGATCGGGGATCATCCTGCGGCCGGACCGGTGGCCGGCCGATGCCGGATACGGTCGGACGCATGACTGCTGAGCACCCGGCTCTCTCCCTCCGTGGCCTGGCCAAACAGTTCGACGGCAAGGTCGCGGTGGCCGGTGTCGACCTGGATGTCCCGGCCGGATCCTTCTACGGCCTGCTCGGCCCGAACGGCGCCGGCAAGACGACCACCCTGTCCATGGCGGTCGGCCTGCTCCGGCCCGACGCCGGTGGGGCGTGGGTGCTGGGGCACGACGTCTGGGCCGACCCGGTGGCCGCGAAGCAGCTGCTCGGCGTGATGCCGGACGGCGTACGCCTCTTCGACCGGCTCAGCGGCGCGGAGCTGCTCGCGTACCACGGCCTGCTGCGGGGCATGGACCCGGCGGTGGTCGACCAGCGGGCGGCGGAGCTGCTGGACGTGCTCGCGCTCGGCGACGCCGGGCGGACCCTGGTGGTCGACTACTCCGCCGGCATGAAGAAGAAGATCGGCCTGGCCTGCGCGCTGCTGCACGGGCCCCGGCTGCTCGTGCTGGACGAGCCCTTCGAGGCGGTCGACCCGGTGTCGGCCGCGCTGATCCGGGACATCCTGCACCGGTACGTGACCGGGGGCGGGACGGTCGTCTTCTCCAGCCACGTCATGGAGGTCGTCGAGCGGCTCTGCTCGCACGTGGCGATCCTGGCGGCGGGCACCATCAAGCGGGTCGGCACCATCGACGAGGTGCGCGGTGGCCGGCCGCTGGAGCAGGTCTTCGTCGAGGTGGTCGGCGGCCGCACGGCGACCGGTGAGGAGCTGGCGTGGCTGTCGCGGTGACGCACCCGGCCAGCCCGACGACGGCGGTCCGACGGGTCTCCGCCCGACACTTCGTCCGCCTCAAGCTGCGGGTGATGGGCAACAACTTCCGGGGCCAGGGCTGGCGGGTCGGCCTCTTCGTGGCCGGCGTGCTGGCCGGCCTCTGGCTCGGCGGCACCGGCTTCTTCCTCTTCGCCGCGCCCGGCCTGGCCGACGGGGGCCGCTACGCGCTGATGGTCGCCTCCCTCGGCGGCGGCTTGGCCGTGCTCGGCTGGCTGCTGCTGCCGCTGGTCTTCTTCGGGGTGGACGAGACGCTGGACCCGGCCCGGTTCGCGTTGCTGCCGCTGCCCCGCCGCACGCTGGTCACCGGGCTCTTCGCCGCCGCCTTCGTCAGCGTTCCCACGCTCGCGGTGCTGCTGGCCCTCTCCGGGCTGGTGGTCACCGCCGGGGCGCTGGGCGGCTGGTCCGCCGCCGCGGTGATGTCGGTCGGGGTGGTCGCCGGGCTCCTGCTCTGTGTCGCCGGGGCCCGGGCGGTCACCAGCGCGTTCGCCACGGCGCTGCGGTCCCGCCGGGTCCGTGACCTGGCCGCCGTGCTGCTCGCCGTGCTCGCCGCGCTGCTCGGCCCGTTGCAGCTCGCGGGCGTCGCCGCCCTCGGGGACGCGGACTGGGACCGGCTCGACGGCGTGGCCGAGGTGATCGGCTGGACGCCGTTCGGCGCCCCCTGGACGGCCGGCATCGACGTGGCCGAGGGCCGCGCCTGGGCCGCCCCGGTGAAGCTGCTGATCACGGCGGCGGCGATCGTCGCGCTGCTGGCCTGGTGGTCCCGCTCGCTCGAGTCGGCCATGGTGGGCGCGGCCAGCGCCAGCCCGGCCCGGGACCGACGCGGCGTGGCCGGCGGGGCGGTCGCCCAACTCTTCCCGCGCGTGGTCGGCTGGGCCCGCCGGGACCGGTTCGGCGCGCTGGTCGCCCGGGAGGCCCGCTACTGGTGGCGGGACGCCCGGCGGCGGGCCAACCTGATCACCGTCGCGGTCGTCGGTCTCTTCGTGCCGGTCATGGTCAACCTCGGCGGCTCGGGCTTCAGCGTGGGGGCGGAGCAGGGGTTCACCGTCCCCGACACGGCGTCGCCGGTGCTGGTCAGCCTGTCGATGCTCTTCGTGGGCCTGCTCGCCGCGATCACCCTGGCCAACCAGTTCGGCTTCGACGGCAGCGCGTACGCCGCAAACGTGGTGGCGGGCGTGCCGGGGCAGGTGGAACTGCGCGCCCGGATGGCCGCGTTCTCGATCTACCTGCTGCCGATGCTGGCGGTGATCTCCGTGGTCGTGGCGGTGGTCCTCGGCGAGCCCGGCTGGATCGGGCTGATGGCGGGCACCCTGATCGCCACCTACGGCGTGGGGCTCGCCGTCAACACCTTCGTCTCGGTGCTCGGGGCGTACTCGCTGCCGGAGACGAGCAACCCGTTCGCGCTGAACAGCGGCGCCGGGGTGGCGAAGAGCTTCCTCACCCTGCTGTCCATGCTCGCCTCGGCGGTCGCCGCGGTGCCGATGGTGGTGGCCGCCGGGCTGCTCGGCGACGTCTGGCTCTGGCTGGCCCTGCCGGTCGGCGCGGCGTACGGGCTGGGCGCCGCGCTGCTCGGCGCGTACCTGGCCGGCGACGTGCTGGACCGCCGCATGCCCGAACTGCTCGCCACGGTGACCCCGCGCCGCTGACGCGAAGGCGACACCCAACCGGCTGCAACCTGCACCGCCCACCCGGGGTGTGCTGGGCAGAGCCGCGACCACGCGGCGAAAGCAGCAGGGGAGGCGCCATCGTGATGGTGCGGGAGCACGACCCCGGCGACGTCCGGGAGAAGCTGTCACCCACGGCCACGGGGGCCGTGGGCGACAGCTTCGAGGAGTTCTACGCGGCGAACTTCCAACCGCTGATGCTTCAGCTGTACGCGTACACGGCCGACGTCGGCCAGGCGCAGGACGCCGTGCAGGAGGCGTTCAGCCGCGCCTGGGCCCGGTGGGACCGGTTGGTCCGGTACGAGCGCCCGGCGGCCTGGGTGCGCACGGTCGCCATGAACGTGGTGCGCAACCGGTGGCGCCGGCTGCGGGCCGCCCGCGTCCACGCGAGGTTCCATCGCGAAGAAGTGGTCGAGGGCCCCGGTCCGGAACGGGTCGCGCTCGCCCGCGCCCTCGCGACCCTGCCCGAGACCCAGCGGCGAGCCGTCGTGCTTTTCCACGTGGCCGACCTCAGCATCGCCGATATCGCCGACCAGGAGGGGGTCGCCCCCGGGACGGTGAAGTCCTGGCTACACCGGGGCCGCACCGCGCTCGCCGCCGCCCTCTCCGAATCGCGGACGGAGGAGCCTCATGTCTGAGCACGACACTTCACCGAACCTGGACAACCTCTTCGCCGCCTACACCTCCGGCGGCCCGCTGGTGGTGCCGCCCGGCGTCGCGGCCGCACGTCAGGTCGCCCGCCGGCGCCGTACGGCCCGGATCGTCGCCTCCGGCGTGCTGGCGGCGGTGCTTGTGGCCACCCCGGCGTTCGCCGGCACCTGGCTCGACCGGGAACCTCCGGTGCCACCGGCCGGGACCCCCACGCCCACCTCGCCTGCCACCACGGCACCCACCCCGTCGATCTGCGACAGCGCGTTCGCCATTCGCTGCGAGAGCCCGTCGGTGACGTCGAGCCCCGCCGCGCCGCCCCCGAACGGGCGGATCGGTGAGAAGGAGCTCGGCAACGCCACCCTCGACCTGCCGGCCTGGCCGGCGTACCTGAGGGAGCACTGCCCGACGGGACGGGTACGGTTCTCGGACGGCCGCGCCCAGCTCTCGCCCGACGCGGACCTCCAGGTCAAGATTCTCCAGGTCGTCCACGCCGACCTGGATCGCGACGGGGCACCGGAGACCGCCGCGCTGATCAACTGCGGCGGGCTGGAGATGAGCGAGTCACGGGTGCTGGCGTTCGACCGGAACCAGTCCGACGCCATCGTGACGACGGGCCTGGTGGTCGCCGAGACCGGCGACATCGCGGGCATCCAACGGATCCGGCCGGCTGGTTCCGCCGTGGAGGCGGAGGTGGTCGACTTCTCGAGCGACGGCATCCCGGACAGCCTCGCGCAGCACCAATGGCGGGCCTACTCCTGGTCGGGCGCGAGTTTCGTCCAGTCGGGCGGGCCCACCGTCTTCCCGGCCAACCCGCGGATCACCGACCTGTCGATCAGCGGCGGCCAGCTGCGACTCGCCCGGGTGGACGATGATCAGGCGGAGGGCGTCCTCAGCCTGATCATCGGCAACCAAGGACCGCAGCCAGCTACGGAACCGCAGGTGAGGGTGCATTTCCCGGCAGGGTTCGACGTCACCCCGCTTCCCAGGGGTTGCAGCAGGTTCGTCTCCAGCGACCGCACGATCACCCTCACCTGTCGCTTGGCGGCGCTGGCGGTCACGGAGACCGTGGCGCTCGACCTGTCCGTCTCGGTCCGACGCCCCGGGCTGGGTGCCGGCAAGGCCGGTGAGTACCGGGCGACGGTGTTCTGGAGTGGGAGTGAGGGGGCCACCTATCCGGAGCCGAACGGCACCCACAGGAACAGCCTCGTGACCGACAGCCTGATCGTGACCGACTGATTCCCTATCGGGGATCGGCTGTCAAGGTGCTGGCTGGCTTGACGGTGTAGGTCGGCTGGTTGGACGATCGCTGGTGGGGGAGGTCGCC
>NZ_JBIDBG010000021.1:0-59859 GCF_043202855.1 Micromonospora sp. NPDC048063
AGAGCCGTGCTCGACGCCACCCACCGGACCAGCCGGGATGCTCATGCAACCCCAGGACCACCGGGCTGATCAAGCACCGGAGTCCTTTACATGAGGCGGTCAGCCGGCGCAGGTGGTGGCGGGCAGGCCGGGCACCGGCACCGGGGACCGACCCTCCGGCCGTGCCTTGCCGGCCAGCACCCCGGCGAGGGCGGTCATCGACGCCCGGCTGGACGAGTACGTCGCCAGCAGGGTCGGTGACTTCGCCTTCGCCAGCACGTACGGGGTGTCCATGGCGACCGTGACGGCGGCGTCGGCGCGCAGGTCGCCGGCGCCATCGCCGTACCCGACCAGGTGCACCACCGTGCCGCCGCTGGGCACCACCTTGACCCCGGCCGCGGTGAGCGCCTCGGTCAGCGCCGCCCGGGTGTGGTCGCGCCCGCCGGAGGAGGTGACGGTCACCGGGCCCCGGACCCCGCCGCCGCAGGCGCCCCGGAACACCGTCACGGCCGCCGCCGCCAGGTCCGCCGCCGCCTTGCGGTGCGCCGGGCCGCCCAGCGTGGACAGCTCGGGCGCGGGCCGGTCGGCGAGCTTGAACTTCATGGTCAGCACCCGGGTCGCGGCGTCGACGAGGCGGGCCCGGGGCAACGAGCCGTCGCGGAGCGCGGCGAGCAGCCCGTCGTACGCCTGGCCGACGTGCGGCGTCATCAGGATCAGGTCGTTGCCCGCCTGCAGCGCGCGCACCGCCGCCTCCCCCGGCGACCAGCGCTTCGCCGGCGGCATGTTCATCCCGTCGGTGATCACCACGCCCTGGAAGCCGAGCTGGCCGCGCAACACGTCGGTGAGCAGCTTGCGCGAGAACGTCGCCGCGGTGCCCGGGTCCACCGACCGGGCGTCGAGGTGGGCGGACATGACGGCCATCGCGCCGGCGTCGATGCCGGCGGAGAAGGGCGGCCAGGCACCGGTCTCCAGCGCCTTGCGGGACTGGTCGAGCACCGGCAGGTCCTCGTGCGAGTCGGCGGCGCTGTGCCCGTGGCCCGGGAAGTGCTTGACGGTCGCGGCGACGCCCGCGGCCTGCAACCCGCGGACCGCGCCGGCCACCTGCCCCGCGGTCACCTTCGGGTCCGCCCCGTACGACCGAGAGCCGATCACGGTGCTGCGGGTGGCGAGCACGTCGGCGACCGGGGCGAAGTCGAGGTTGATGCCCATCGCGGCGAGTTCGGTGCCGGCCGCCCGCCAGGCGGCCTCGGTCAGCTCCGGCTTCCCGGCCGCGCCCGCGGCGAGGGCGCTGGGCAGCAGGGTCACCCCGTCGGTGATCCGGGTGACCACGCCGTACTCCTGGTCGGTGCCGATCAGGAACGGCGCCTGACCGGCGGGCAGCCGACCGGCGGCCTCGCGCAGGCCGGTGGTGAGTCCGCGGACCTGCTCCGGGTTGTCGACGTTGGTGGTCTCCTGGTTGCCCTTGGTCGGGTCGTCGGCGCTGAAGCCGACCAGGATCAGCCCGCCGAGCCGGTACCTGGCGATCATTTCGGCCGGGGTGTCCACCCCGGCGAGCGCCTGGTTGCCGGCCTTCGATCCGGGCGAGACCCGGGTCGCCGAGTCGCCGTAGGCGTAGGGCATCAGCACCTGGCCGACCAGGTCCTCGTCGGCGAGCGTGCCGACCAGGGCGGCGGCGCGGGCGGCCGGGTCGGCGGCGGGCAGGCTCGCGCCGGGTGTCGGGGTGGCCGCGGCGCTCGTCGACGCGGGCTCAGGGCGGCGGTCCGCCGGCCCCGAGCATGCGGAGAGGAGCAGCGCGGTCAGGGCGGCGAGCGCGACGCCGGCACGTCGCGGGGTAGTCGACACGCGGCCCATCCCACCAGTTCACCCTTATCGGGGCAACCCGACCTTCGCGCCGCCGACGGGTCGGGACGCGGTCGGACGTGGGACGTCAGCCGACGCGGGTGAGCAGGGTCACCGGGGCGCCGTCGCCGGCGTAGCGGTAGGGCTCCAGCTCGGCGTCCCAGGCGGTGCCGAGCGCCTTGTCGAGCGCGTGCGCGAGGGCCTCCGGCGCCCGCGCGCCCGCCATCAGGCTGCGCAGCCGGTCCTCGCCGAGCTGGATGTCGCCGGCCGCGCCCACGGTCGCGCGGAACAGGCCGCGCCCCGGGACGTACATGAAGCGCTCGCCGTCGGCGCCGGCGCTCGGCTCCTCGGTGACCTCGAAACGGATCATGGGCCACTGCCGGAGGGCAGCAGCCAGCTCGGCGCCCGTCCCCGGACGACCGGTCCACCCGCACTCGGCCCGGCGGGCGCCGGGGTCGACGGGCTGAGCCGTCCACTGCAGGTTGACCGGCGCGGCGAGGACGCGCGCGATCGCCCACTCGACGTGTGAGCACACGGCGAGCGGGGTCGAGTGGACGTATACGACGCCACGCGTTGGCACGGTGACCTCCCGGAGAGCGAGGTGCGTCTTCCCCTACGACCTCGATCACCCGAGTGGCTTCTGGAACACATGATGACTGCTGTGACGGATGGTGCGCCAGGGAATCGGAAAATTCGCCGGTCGGAATAGTCGGACGGGTGACCGCCGTTGACCCCTCCAGACGCGATGACCAGCCAGGGACCGTGGTCGTGTACAGTTCCATCGGCGGCCTGTGCCGCGCACATCTTCCGCGGGCCCACTCACCAGGTGCCGTCCGCACAGCCCCCGGACGTTCCGTCCTCCCGTACGTCTTGCAAGGAGTACCTCCGTGGCGAGCAACACCTCTAAGACCGCGCGCGCGTCAGTCCGGGCCGGCCAGGCTGGCCAGGGTGGCGCCCTCAGCGTGCTGGGCGAGTTCAAGTACCTCATCCCGCTCAACGGCGGCAAGCACGCCTACGTGCGTAACCTGACCAACGGCAAGACCGCGCACCTGCGCACCGACTCCGAGGCCTTCGTCGAGGAGATCCGGACGCTGGCCGCCGCCGGCCACGCCGCGAAGATCCGGGCCGAGCTCAACAACCTCAACGCCACCCACCCGGGTGACGGCTGGGACGCCACCGAGAAGCGCCTCGTCGAGGCCGGCGTCTTCGAGGGCTGAGCCCTCCCCACGCGACACCTGGACCGCCCGTCGGGATCATCCCGGCGGGCGGTTCTTTTCACGCGCGCCTGACGTGTAAGGAAGGGCCCCTTCCTAACGCATTGCGTTAGGAAGGGGCCCTTCCTTACACGTCACCCCTCGAGCAGGGCGACCTCGCCGGTGGCCAGGTCGTAGAGGGCGCCGACCACGGCCAGCCGGCCGGCGGCGACGGGGCCGGCGAGCAGGTCGTCGGCGCGCAGCGCGGCCACCGTCCGCAGCACGTGCCGGCGGACCGCCAGCGGATGCGCCCGAGGATCGTCGACGCCCACCTCGGTCACCGCCGGGGCGATCTGTTCGACGAGGTGCGCCAGCGCGCCGCCCGGTGACCGTCCGCCGCGCAGCGCGTCCACGGCGGAGGCGACCGCGCCGCACCGCTCGTGCCCGAGCACCACCACCAGCGGTACGCCCAACTCCCCGACCACGTACTCGATGGAGCCGAGCACCGCCCGGTCGAGCACGTGCCCGCCGGTGCGGATCACGCAGATCGAGCCGAACGTCTGGTCGAAGATCGCCTCCAGCGGCACCCGCGAGTCGATGCAGCCGAGGAGCACCGCGTACGGCTGCTGGTCCCCGGAGGCCGCCGCGGCGGCGGCGGTGACGTCGTGGCCGTGGATCGGCTGGCCGCTGACGAACCGGCGGTTGCCGGCGAGCAGTTCCGCCAGGGCGGCCCGGGGTGTGCCGCCGGCCGCCCGCCCGGCCGGCGCGGGCCCGGGCGGCGTTGCCTGCGGCGACCCCATGCCCCCAGCTTGGCCGGCCCGGCCGGCGCCCGGACCGGGTTGCGAATCTTCTCACCGGCACGGTTGCCGTGGTGTCATGACGGGTAGCCGGTGTTACCACCGGGTATCCCCGGTGTTGCGGACCAGCGCGGCCTTGGGGAGGTGGCGATGCCGGAGCACGTCGAGGTACGTCTTCCCGACGACGTGCGGCTGCACGTCGAGGCGACGGGGCCGGCCGACGCCGAGGTCACCGTGGTGCTGCTGCACGGCTGGACGCTGGACGGGCGGGCCTGGCACCGGCAGCTCGCCGACCTGCGGGAACGCTTCGACGCCGCGGTACGGGTGGTGACCTACGACGCCCGCGGGCACGGCCGGTCGAGCTGCATGGCGCTGCCCACCGCCACCCTCGCCCAGCTCGGCGACGACCTGGCCGCGGTGCTGGACGAGGTGGCCCCGGACGGCCGGGTGGTGCTCGCCGGCCACTCGATGGGCGGCATGACGATCATGGAGTACGCGCACCGGCACCCCGAGCACTTCGCCGCACGCGCCGCCGGGTTGGTCTTCGTCTCCACGACGGCCGAGGGGCACACGCACACCGTCTACGGCCTGTCGCCCCGGATCGCCCGGTTGATCCGGCTCGCCGAGACCACCGGGGCCGGCGTGCTGGCCCGGTGCGGGTCCTGGCGGCCGCCCCGGGCACTGCTGCGGGCCCTGCGCCCCAGCATCCGCTGGATGCTCTTCGGCGACCGCTGCGACCCGCACGACATCCGGCTGGTCACCTCGGCGGTGGCCCGCGCCTCGCTCCGCTCGATCGGCGGGTTCCGCGCCTCGATCGGGGCGCAGCACCGGCTCGACACCCTCGCCCGGCTCGCCCACCTGCCGGCGGCGGCGCTGGTCGGCGACCGGGACCGGCTCACCCCGCCGCCGTGCGCCGAGTCGATCGCCGCCGCGCTGCCGGCGACGGAGCTGACCGTCTGTCCGGGCGCCGGGCACATGCTGATGATGGAACGCCCCGCCGAGGTCAACGCGGCGCTGGGCGGCGTGCTCGGCCAGGTGCTCGACGACGCCCGCTCCGCCGCTCCCGCCACCACCCGCAAGGGGTGACGCGGGCCGGCCGGGCGGGGTGACGCGGGCTCCTTTCCCGCACCTCAGGCGCAGCTGGTTGCGCGCGGGCCGTACCCTCTTGCGGTTGGCCTGGCGTGGTTCGCGCGGTTCGCGCCGCCCGCCGCCCACGTCAGGAGGAGCGACCGTTGACCGACCAGACCACCCTGGCGCAGGAGACCGCCGTCGAGCAGCGGCACCTCGACCGGGTGTACGCCCGACTGGCCGAGCTGCGCCGGTCGGCGGTCCGCGCCGAGAAGGAGGGCTACCGGCTCGCCCGGGTCGGCAACTTCGGGGCGCTGGTCGAGCGGGACGCGATGGTGTTCCACGCCGCGCAGCGGCGGCACGTGCTGGACGCCGAGCACGAGGGGCTGGTCTTCGGCCGGCTGGACCTGCGCGACCGGCAGGTGCTGCACGTCGGGCGGCTCGGCATCCGGGACGAGGACGCGACCACCCTGGTGGTCGACTGGCGGGCCCCAGCCGCCGCCGCCTTCTACCAGGCCACCCCGGCGGAGCCGCTGGGCGTGGTGCGGCGGCGCATGATCCAGTCCTCCGGTGAGCGGGTCACCCGGATCGAGGACGACCTGCTCGATCCCGCCGCCGCGCCCGCCGACATGGCGGTGGTCGGCGACGGCGCGCTGCTCGCCACGCTGTCGAAGGCCACCGGCCGGGGCATGCGGGACATCGTCGCCACCATCCAGCGGGAGCAGGACGAGGCCATCCGCTCCCCCGGTTCCGGGGTGACGATCGTCTCCGGCGGCCCGGGCACCGGCAAGACGGCGGTCGCCCTGCACCGGGCCGCGTACCTGCTCTACTCCGACCGCAGCCGGTACGCCGGCGGCGGCATCCTGGTGGTCGGCCCGTCCTCGGTCTTCGTCGAGTACATCGCCTCGGTGCTGCCCTCGCTCGGCGAGGACACCGCCACGCTGCACTCGCTGGGCACGCTGTTCCCGGGCATGAGCGCCACCCGTACCGACCCGCCGGCCGTGGCGGCGGTCAAGGGCTCGCTGCGGATGCGCCGGGTGCTGGAACGGGCGGCCCGGGACGCGGTGCCGGACGGCCCGGCCGAGCTGCGACTGCTCTACCGGGGCGAGCTGCTCCGGCTGGACCGCCGCGAGCTGGACGCCATCCGGGAGCGGGCGATGCCCCGGGGCGCCCGCCGCAACGAGGTGCGCCGCGCCGGCTTCGACGGCGTCTTCGCCGCGCTCTGGGCGCAGGCCCGTCGGCTGGGCATCGGCCGGCTGCCCGAGCAGCGCGCGTTCGAGGACGAGGTCGCCGAGCGGCCGGAGTTCCGGGAGTTCCTCAAGGCGTGGTGGCCCCGGCTGCACCCCCGGCACGTGCTGGGCTGGCTGGCCCGCCCCGACCGGCTGCGCCGGTACGCCGGCGGGATCCTCTCCGGCGCCGAGATCCGGCTGCTGACCGACGCGTACCGGAGCCTGGACCGCGCCGGGCTGACGATCGCCGACATCGCGCTGCTGGACGAGCTGGACGCGCTGCTCGGCAAGCCGATGAAGCCGGCCCGGCCGAAGCGGGACCCGTTCCAGCTGGCCGGCGGGGTCCGCGAGCTGAGCACGTTCGCCGACCGGCAGCGCGCGGCCCGCGAGGCGGCGCGGCAGCGCCCGGAGGACTACCGGGAGTACGCGCACGTCGTGGTCGACGAGTCGCAGGACGTCTCGCCGATGCAGTGGCGCATGATCGGCCGGCGCGGCCGGCTGGCCTCGTGGACGGTGGTGGGCGACCCGGCGCAGACGGCGTGGACGGGCGACCCGGAGGAGCTGACCCGGGCCCGGGACCAGGCGCTGGGCCGGCGCAAGCGGCACCACTTCACCCTGACCACGAACTACCGCAACTCGGCGGAGATCTTCGCGGTGGCGGCGGCCGAGATCCGCCGGCTGCACCCGGATCTCCCGCTGCCCAGGGCGGTGCGCTCCACCGGCGTCGACCCGGTCGAGCTGGTGGTGCCGCCGGCGGAGCTGGAGACCGCCGTGGTGACGGCGGCCACGGCGCTGCTGGCCGAGGTGGAGGGCACCGTGGGCGTGATCACGCCGGTGCCCCGCCGGGACGAGGTGGCCGGGTGGCTGGGCGGGCTGGGCGCGCCGCGCCTGCAGGTGGTGACCAGCCTGGAGGCCAAGGGCATGGAGTACGACGGCGTGGTCCTGGTCGCCCCGGGTGAGATCCGGGCCGACCCGGGTTCGGGCGTACGGACGCTCTACGTCGCGCTGTCGCGGGCCACCCAGCGGCTGACCACCGTCGACCCGACCGGCTGAGTCGTCCCGGCCGCCGCCGGGCAGTCACTTGCACATATTGCGATGTGAGCATAGATTGAACCGGGTCCGGACGGGTGACGGAAGGTGGGCGCGTGGGTGCAGGTCATGACCACCACCACGGGTCGGTCGCGAATGCCGCGCACCGCCACCGGGGCCGCCTCTGGGCGGCGTTCGCGCTGCTCGGCGCCCTGATGGTGGTGGAGGCGGTGGCCGCCTTCCGCACCGGCTCGCTGGCCCTGCTGAGCGACGCCGGGCACATGTTCACCGACGTGCTCGGCATCGGCATGGCGCTCGCGGCGATCACCGCGACCCGGCGCGCCGGCGCGGACCCGCAGCGCACCTTCGGCCTCTACCGGCTGGAGGTGCTGGCCGCCCTGGCCAACGCCGTGCTGCTCTCCGGCGTCGCGGTCTACGTGGTCGTCGAGGCCGTACGCCGGTTCGGCGACCCGCCGGAGGTGCTCGCCGGCCCGATGCTCGCGGTCGCCGTGCTCGGCCTGCTCGCCAACGTGGCCGCCTTCGCCCTGCTGCGGTCCGGGGCGAAGGAGAGCATCAACATGCAGGGCGCGTACCTGGAGGTGCTGGGCGACCTGCTGGGCTCACTCGGCGTGATCGGCGCGGCCCTGCTGATCGCCGTCACCGACTGGTGGTGGGCGGACCCGCTGGTCGCGGTGGCCATCGGGCTGTTCATCCTGCCCCGCACCTGGCGGCTCGGGCGCGCCGCGCTGCGCATCCTGGTGCAGGCCGCGCCGGAGCACCTCGAGGTCGCCAGGGTGCACGACCGGCTGGCCGCCGTGCCCGGCGTGGCCGAGGTGCACGACCTGCACGTCTGGACGCTGACCTCCGGGATGGAGGTGGCCTCGGCGCACCTGACCATGGCGCCGGGCGCGGAGGTCGGCGCGGTGCTCACCGCAGCCCGGACGGCCCTGCACGAGGACTTCCAGATCGAGCACGCGACGTTGCAGATCGAGCCGGGGGCGTCTCCCGGGGCCTGCGGGTCGGTTGAGTGGTAATGAGCACAGCCTTAAATCTGGGAGAGTATTGTTGACTTATGTCGGATTTGACGGTAAGCGGACAGGCACCCTCAGTCACCTGTGCTACACCAGTCACACCCGCACCGGTAGGCTCGGTTCCGGCCTCCGCCAGGCGGCACCCACCGGTGCCGGCGGTGGCCGCCGCCTAATCGCCCGGCGGGGCGAACCGGGGAACCAAGTTCGTGGGGTGCATCCGCGTCAGCGGTAGGGATCTTCCGTCCCGAACCCGTCAGCTAACCCGGTCGGCGGCTGACGGAAGGACACGTGTATGCCAGTGATGGCACCTGTACGACGACGCGCCGCCCGGTTGGCGGCCCTGATCGCCGTGACGCTCACCCTCGGCGCCGCGGTCGCCCCGGTCACCACCGCCCCCGCGGCGGCCGCCTCCCGGGCCGGCCTGCTCGCCGCAGCCCCCGGCCAGGACCAGGAGGGCGGCACGCCCGCCCTGCGGGCCCAGCTCGAAGCCGCCAGCAAGGGCTACCTGGACGCCAAGCGGGCGCTGGACACGTCGGTCAAACGGCAGCAGCAGCTCGCCACACAGCTCAAGGCGACCGAGAGCGAGCTGACCGAGCGGAGCAGCAAGGTCGGCGAGATCGCCGGGGTGGCCTACCGGACCGGCCGGCTGGGGGTGGTGTCCGCCCTGCTCAACAGCAGCTCGCCGGACGGCTTCATGGACCGGGCCGCCGCTCTCGACGCGGTGGCCGCCAACGAGGACCGGGCGCTCCGCGAGCTCCAGGAGACCCGTGACCAGGCCGCCCGCACCAAGCTGGCCCTGGACGGCGAGATCCGGGAGCAGCGCAAGCAGGTCACGCTGATGGCCAAGCGCAAGGACCAGGCGGAGCGGGCGCTGACGGTGGCCAACCGGTCGCAGTCGAGCGGCGGCGGGCCGGGCGGCAGCTCCACCGCGACGGCGAAGCCGGCGCCGCGCAACTCCGACGGGTCCTGGCCGTCCGAGTCGTGCAGCGTCAACGACCCCACCCCCGCCAACGGCTGCATCACCCCGCGCACCCTGCACGCGCTCAACCAGGCCAAGGCGTCCGGCTTCACCCGCTACGTCTCCTGCTACCGCCCCGGCGGCTCCGGCGAGCACCCCAAGGGCCGGGCCTGCGACTTCGCGGCTCAGAAGAGCGGGTTCGGGGGCGACGCCACCGGCGGCGACAGGACGTACGGCAACAACCTGGCGACGTACTTCGTCAAGAACGCCGACCGGCTCGCCGTGCTCTACGTGATCTGGTACAGGCAGATCTGGCTGCCCAGCAGCGGATGGAAGTCGTACAGCGGCGCCAACGGCGACCCGTCCAGCGACCACACCAACCACGTGCACCTGTCGGTCTACTGACGCCCCGGCCCCGGTGACCCGCTCGCGGGTCGCCGGGGCGACCGCCTTCCCGCCGCCACCTCCCCGGCCGACGGCCGGGCATGCCGCCGTGTCGTCGATGCCCGGCTCAGGCGGGCGGTGACTCCGGCGGGTGCCCGCCCAGGGCGACGCCGAGCCGGGCCGCCAGCCCCAGGTGGGCGGCGCGCGCCTGGCTGAAGGCGTAGCCGAAGAGCGGGACCGGCGCGGTGAGGGTGATCTCGACGTCGATCCGGACCACGCCGTCCGGCTCGGCCCGCAGTCGGGTCCGGTTGCGCACCGTGGTGGCCGGCCACTGCCGCGCCACGGTGACGATCTCGTCCGGCCCGTCGACCAGGACGTCGGCCCGGTAGGTGACCGGCAGGCGCAGCGGCCCGACGGCCAGCCGGTCGGTGATGAGGTAGCTGGCCCGCGCGCCGCGACGGGGCGACACCCGGCGGACCCGGGCGATCAGCGGGTGCAGGTCCTGCTGCCGGGCCGGGTCCGCGAGCAACCCTGCGGCGTCGGCGAGCGAGCAGCGCGCCTGGACGGTGTAGCTGAAGGAATCCCGCCTGAGCACGCCGTCTCCCCACCGTCGCCGTCGCCCGATCGTCGCGCACCGGCGGCGCGCTGGCAACGGCGCGCCGCTCCGCGCGGATGCCGGCCTTGCGATCCGCGCGTCACCGAGGCGTCCGACATCGACCTGTCGGGCCGCGGCGACGACTGACGCCAACGGGGCACCGGCGGGACCCCTGCCGGCGGGTCAGGCGCCGGGGAGGACCTCGGGGGCGGGCGCGCCGGCGTAGTAGGGCTCAGGGGCGCCGAAGAGGCCGAGCAGGCCGGTCACCCAGAGCTGCCGGTGCACGAACCGGCTCGGCTCGGTGACGACGAGCTTGACGCCGCTCACCTCGGCGGTCTGGAAGCCGGCGACCATCGCGCTGATACCGACGGAGTCGATGAAGGTGACGAGCCTCATGTTGAGCTCGATCCGGCTGGGGCGCCCCTTGGCCAGGACCTCGGCGATCGCCTCGCGCACCTCGTATGCGGTGTCGACGTCGATCTCGCCCCGGGGGGCGATCTCGATGACACCACCGGGCATAACCGACTTCACGATCGACAGGCTCACGCGAGCACCTCCACTCGCCCGTCCGACGGGCGCCTCATCAGTACGCGGGCCGCGACCGAGAGTATTCCTCCGACGGCCTCGGTCGCCACCCCTCGGGATGAGCAATTCGCGGATGAGGGCGCACCAAGTCGCCCTTGTCCGGACTTTTCACTTCTTGTTCACCCAACGATCAGCTGCCGCTGACGCGTCGCCGACCCAGGGTAGCCGTCTCCCGCCGGCACCGCCCGGCACCCGAACTTCCTGGCGTGGCCGGCCCCGCTCCCGCCCGCGGGTTGCCCATCCTGCCTAGCATCGGCCCGAAGAACGAGTGCCACGACGGGAGGACGATCGATGATCAGGAGACTTGCCGCGCTGGCCGGTGTCGGCGCGTTGCTGGCCCTCGTGCTGGCCTGCGGCTTCGGCGGCGGCGACGATGACGACGACGATGACGACGACTTCGCGCGCGGCGTGACCGCGGTGGTCACGCTCCGCTGACGCACGGCGAGGGCCCCAGCCCGGTGTCCGGGCTCGCCCCGCGCCCGGCGAGGGTTTGCGGAGGTGCCCGGTTGGGCACAGGCGGAACGAGCGAGCCATGACGCGCCGGTGAGACGTCGAAGTCCGAAGTGGCCGCCGGCTTCGGCCCGAGGAGGTAACCCACCATGTTCGGTACCAATCTGCTGGATCGCCGCAGCAAGCCCGAGCGGATCGCCGACCAGGCGTGGCAGAACCTGGTCTCGGCGGTCAGCTCCGCGGGCGACAGTGTCCGCGACACCGCCCGGTCGGCCCGCCGCGGCGGCTCCGGCCTCGCCGACGAGGCCGGCGACCTGGTGGGCTCCGCGGCGGACGAGGCGCGCCGCCGGGCCACCCTGGCCTTCGACGCGCTCGCCGGCCGCCGCCCCACGCTGCCCTGGACGCTGTTGATCGGCGCCGCGCTGGTCGGCGCGGCGATCGGCTGGGCCGCCGGCACCGCCGCGCGGGCCGCCGGCAGCCGGGACGACCGGGCGGCGGACGACATCGAGTTCGTCGACGTGGACCGTCCCAACTCCCCCGTCGGCCTCGACGGCTGACCCACCCCGACCTACGGGCACACCGCGGGCCCCGGTCGACCCCTGAGGGTCGGCCGGGGCCCGCGCCGTACCTCCCGGACAGGGCACAGCCACCCGGGTCGGGTGAGGGTCGCTCACCCCCGCCCGCGCCAGGATCGGTCCCGGCGGGCCCGTGTGCACAGGCAGCTATCCCGTGAGGAGTGACAGATGGCCATCGAGACGATCACCCGTACCGACCAGGACATCCAGTCCGCCGTCCTCGACGAGCTGACCTGGGAACCCCGGGTGAGACCGCACGAGATCGGCGTGACCGTCTCCGAGGGCGTGGTCACGCTGACCGGTCGGGTCGACAGCTACGCCAAGAAGTGGGCCGCCGAACGGGCGGCGCACCGGGTCGCCCGCGTCCGGGCGGTCGCCAACGACCTCGCGGTACGCATCGGCACCGGCGCCGAACGCGCCGACCCGGACATCGCGGCGGCGGCGGGGCACGCGCTGGAGTGGGACGCCTTCGTCCCGCTGGAGCAGCTCGACGTGACGGTCTCGCAGGGCTGGGTGACGCTGCACGGCGAGGTGGACTGGGAGTACCAGCGCCGCGCCGCCGAACGGGCGGTGGCCCGGCTGACCGGCGTACGCGGGGTCAGCAACGGCATCACCGTCCGCCCCGCCATCCGGCCGGACGGGCACGCCCTGGCCGCCCGGATCGTCGACGCGCTGGCCCGCAACCGGGCCACCGAGGCGGAACGGATCACCGTCCGGGTGCACGGCGACACGGTGGTGCTCGGCGGGCTGGTCCACTCGATGCCGGAGCGGGCGGAGGTGGAACGCACCGCCTGGTGTGCCCCGGGCATCCGGGAGGTGCAGAACCACATCGCGGTCGCCCCCGTGCTGGCCTGAGCCGCCGTGCCCCGGTCGGCCCCCGACCCCGGCGGCGAGGCCTCCGACGTGGCCCGACGGGCACGCGGGCCGAACCACCCGGGCGGGGTGAGCCGCCCTCACCCCGCCCCGGGCCAGCCTGGGAGACATGACTGATCCGAAGGGGTCGACCCGTGCCGGGCGCGCCGCGCCCGGGTCCCGCCCGCCGGCCACCCGGCCCGGCGCCGCACGCCTCCGGCGGGCGGACGACGGCCGGCTGCTCGCGCCGGAGCGCCTCGGCACGGATCGGCGGGTGACGACCGGATGACCACACCACTGCAGGTCACCGCCCGCCTACGGACCCCGGTGACCGAGCACGACCACGTCCGCGGGCCGGTGGACGCGCCGGTGACGATCGTCGAGTACGGCGACTTCCAGTGCCGGTTCTGCGGGGCCGCGTACCAGAACCTGCGGGAGGTGCTACGGCAGCGCGCCGAGACGGTGCGGCTGGCGTACCGGCACTTCCCGATCACCAACATGCACCCGTACGCCGAGCACGCCGCCGAGGCCAGCGAGGCGGCCGGGCGGCGGGGACGGTTCTGGGCGATGCACGACTGGCTCTACGAGCACCAGGACCAGCTCGACCCGGTGCACCTGTCGCTCGGCGTCGCGCAGCTCGGCCTGCCCGCCGACGAGGTCAACGCGGAGGTGGAGCGGCAGGCGCACGGCGACCGGGTACGGCGGGACTTCGTCGGCGGCATCCGCAGCGGCGTCGAGGCCAGCCCGACCCTGTTCGTCAACGGGGTCCGCCACGACGCCGGCTACGACCTCGCGGACCTCCTGGCCGCGGTCGACGCCGCCGCCAACCCCTGACCCACCCGCCCACGCGGTCAGATCAGGTGGAGGTCGCGGGCGCGGCGGACGGCTTCGCGGCGGCGGGTGGCGTCGAGCTTGCGGTAGATGTTGCGCACGTGGGTCTTGACCGTGTTGACCGACAGGGACAACTCGGCGGCGATCTCCACGTTGGACAGGATGCTCTGCAGATAGCGCAGGATGGTCAGCTCGCGCTCGGTCAGCGGCTCGTCCAGCGCCGCCGGGCGCTGGTCCGCCGAAGTCCGGTCGGGCGGCGTGTCGGCGCCCCGGACCAGGTCGCTGACGGTCGGCCAGTGGGCGGTGCCCGCGTCGAGGTGGGCGGCGAGCAGGTCCCGGACCCCGGGTTCGGCTCGGGTGAACGCCCGCCGGAACCCCTCCGGGCCCGCCAGGTCGAGGGCCCGCTCCAGCACCCGTCCGGCCCGCCGGTCGTCGCCCGCCCGCCGCGCCAGCACCGCGTCCAGCACCGCCGCGTCCAGGCGTACGGGCAGCGGCCAGTCGGCCGCCCCGGGCGCCTCCCAGTCGGGCAGCGCGTACCCGGCGGCGCGCGGGTCGCCGGCGCGCAGCTCCACCCGGGCCAGCGCGATCGCCAGCGGCGGGTCGGCCCCGTCCCGGACCCGGTCGGCGAGCAGGTGCCGGGCCGTGTCCAGGTCGCCCCGGATGCCGCGCAGGTCCGCCTCGGCGGCCAGCAGCCAGGACGCCAGCTCGGCGGCCCGCGGCCGGTCGGCCAGCCGCTCCCGGGCCTCGGCCAGCGCCCGGTGCGCACCGGGCAGGTCGCCGGCGTCCCGCAGCAGGCCCGCCCGGCACAGCGCCGCCGTCGCCGCCACGGTCGACTCGCCCGTGGCCGGCGCGGCCAGCGCCAGGTGCGCCTCCGCCTCCTCGGGTTGGTCGCGGTGCAGCGCGACCAGGGCCAGCGCCAGGTACCCGTGCGCACAGTCCTCCCGGCACGACCAGCCCCGGCACGGCGGCATGGCCAGGGCGTCCCGGGCCAGCGCCTCGGCGGTCCGCAGCTCGCCCCGCACGGCGTGCAGGAGCGCCGCCCGGCTGGCGCACACCAGCTCGGTACGCGGCCGCCCCGCGTCCCGGGCCGCCGCCAGCGCCCGGGCGAAGGCGGACCCGGCGGCGGCCAGGTCGCCGTCGGCCAGGTCGGCCAGCCCGAGCGCGGTGCCGGCGACGGCACGCACGTCGGCGTCCTCGACGGCGTCGCCGCGCGGCTCGACCGGCAGTGCCGGCCCCGGGGCGAGCGGCCAGGCGGCGGTTCCCAGCCGCTCCCGGCCGGTCGGGGACACACCGGTCGGCCCGCCCGTCGCGAGCACGCCGGTCGGGCCGCCGATGGGCCCGCCCGTTGTCGGCACGCCGGTCGGGGGCACACCGGTCGGGGATGCGTCCGTCGCGGGAGCGCCGGTCGCCGGTGGCGAGGACGGAACCGTCGAGCCCGGCGCGGGGCGGCCGGCGAGCAGCCGGGCGGCGGCGGCGCGTACCGCCTCGGGGTCGCCGGCCAACCGGGCCAGGGTGACCTCCAGCGCGGCGACCAGCCGACGGAACCGGTCCCGGCGCGGCGCCGGCAGCGACCGGGCGGCGTCCACGGCGGCGCGCAGGTGCCCGGTGGCCGCGGTCGCGTCCCCGGCCCCGGCGCGCTCGGCGGCGCAGGCGAGCGCCAGCTCCGGGTCGCGCCGCACGGCCTCCGGCGGCGGGGGGGCGGGCGCCGGTCCCCCGGGCTCGTCCCGGTCGTACGGGACCAGCTCCGGCCAGCGGGTGACGAACAGCTCGGTGGCCCGGTCCCAGTCCCCGCCGGCCAGCGCGTGCCGCAGCCCGTCGGCGGGCCGCCCGTTGTCGGCGTACCAGCCGGCCGCCCGCAGGTGCAGGTCGCGCAGCTCGTCGGCGGGCAGCCAGCCCAGCTCGGCCCGCAGCAGGTCGGCCAGCAGCGGGTGGCAGCGGTACCAGGGCGGGCGGCTGTCGTCGCGGCGGAGCAGCCCGCCGTCGCCGGCCAGGGCCGCCAACGCCTGCTCGCCGTCGGCCCGCCCGGTGAGCGCGTCGACGAGCCCGGCGCAGACCGCGTCGGCCACGGCGGAACGCCGCAGCACGTCCCGGGCCTCCGGCGCCAGCCCGGCCAGCACCTCCTCGCGCAGGTAGCCGGCGACATCCGGCTGGTCGCCGCCGAACTGCTCGGCCCAGCGGGCCGGGTCTGGCTGCCCGCGCAGCGCCAGCGACGCGAACCGCAGCGCCGCCGGCCAGCCGCCGGTCCGCTCCCGCAGCCGGCGCACCCCGGCCGCCGGCAGCGTCACCCCGTGCGCGGTCAGCAGGTCGGCGACCTCGTCGCCGGTGAAGGCCAGCTCCTCCGGGCCGATCTCGGTCAGCTCCCCGGCCAGCCGCAGCCGGTGCACGGCCAGCGGCAGCCCGCCACGCGCGCCGACCACCAGCCGCAGCCGCTGCTCGGCGTGGCGCAGCAGGAAGTCCAGCCCGGTCAGCGCTGCCGGGTCGGTGATCCGGTGCAGGTCGTCCAGGACCAGCAGCACCGGCCGTTCCCGGGCGGCGAGGGCCGCGGCCAGCACCTCCAGCTGGTCGGGGCGGGGCGAGCGGTCGGGCACGGGCGGACCCGGCGCGTCGTCGGCGGGATCGGCGGCCGCGCGCAGCGCCGCCGCCAGGTAGGACCAGAGCCGGTCCCCGTCGTCGCCGGCCTCCACCGACACCCACGCCGGCAACGGCCGGACGGGCCCCGCCGGGGCTTCCGCCGCGCCGAAGTCGCCGGGGCTCGCGCCGGACGCCACCGTGTCCCGGGCGCCCTCGGCCGCGGCCGTCACCGGCCCCTCCCCCGTCCGGCCCGGGTGGCACCCGGCCTCCCCGGCAGCCCGGAACCAGGAGGCGAGCAGCGTCGTCTTGCCCCACCCCGCCGGGGCGCAGACCAGGGTGACCGGGCCGGCCGTCCCCGCGTCCAGCGCCCGCAGCAGCCGGGGCCGCAACAGCAGCGGCTCCGGCGGCGCGGCCGGGCTCAGCCGGGACGCCAGCAGCGGCGCCCCCGCCGGCCCGCCCGCGACCGCGACGACCCCGGTGTCCCGTACGTGCTCCGGCATCCGGCCCCACCCCCACGGACGCGTCCACTCCCCAGGCCATGCGACGGGCGGTTACCCGGCCGGGCCCGGTTCACCCCTTCGGGGGGAGCCTGCGTCACCCGGGCCACGGCGACTTTGGTGGCACGCGGGCGACCGGCCGCGCCCGACGGCGCGCGACCCGGGGGGCCGGTGGGACGGAGGACACCGAGGTGGACGCGCGAGGACGGAGGGACCGGTGGGACGCATCGCGGGGATGGCCGGAGCCGGGCTCGCCCTCGCCGCGGCGGCCGGGGCGGCGCTGCGGGCGCTGGCCGTACGCCGGCAGGGACGGACCTGTCCCCGTGCGGCCGGAGCCGACCCGCGGCCCGCGCGCTGGCAGGTGGTGACCGTCGACCGCGCGCCCGGCGAGGTGCTGCCCGGCGGACGCTGGCCGGAGCCCCTGCGCCGGCTCGGCGGCGCGGTGCAGGTGGAGCTGCGCCCGGCGCCCGGCTGCCGGGGCACGGAACTGGCCGCGCGGCCGCTGGCCGGCGCGACCCCCACCGGACTCGCCGCCCACCTCGTCGGCGACGATCCGGGGCTGCTGATCCGCCAGGCGCTGCGGGAGGTCAAGCAGCTCGCCGAGACCGGCGAGGTGCTCCGCGCGGACCGCTCCGCCGTCGACCGACCGGCGTCGTGGGTGGCAGACTCGGCGGATGCGTGAGCAGCGGGCGTACGACGTCGTCCTGTTCGGGGCCACCGGCTTCACGGGCGGGCTGACCGCCGAGTACCTCGCCCGCCACGTCCCGCCCGGGTTGCGCTGGGCCCTCGCCGGGCGCAACCCCGGCAAGCTCGCCGCCGTCCGGGACCGGCTGGCCGCGATCGACCCGGCGCTGGCCGGGCTGCCCCTGCTCATCGCGGACGTCACCGATGCCGCCTCGCTGCGGGCGGTGGCCGAGAGCGCCCGGGTGGTGGCCACCACCGTCGGCCCGTACGTCCACCACGGGGAGCCGCTCGTCGCCGCCTGCGCCCGCGCCGGCACCGACTACCTGGACATCACCGGCGAACCGGAGTTCGTCGACCTGATGTACGTGCGCCACCACGACGAGGCGGTGCGCACCGGGGCGCGGCTGGTGCACGCCTGCGGCTTCGACTCGGTCCCGCACGACCTGGGCGTCTGGTTCACGCTCAGGCACCTGCCGGCCGGCGTGCCGATCACCGTCGACGGCTTCGTCCGGGCGGGCGGGCGGTTCTCCGCCGGCACGTACCACTCGGCGCTGCTCGCCTTCTCCCGGCGGGCCGAGACGTCCCGGGCGGCGCGCGAGCGCCGGCAGGTCGAGCCGCGCCCGACGGGGCGGCGGGCCCGCGCGGTGCCCGGGCGGGTCGGCCGCGACAGGGCGCTGGGCATGTGGACGGTGCCGCTGCCGACCATCGACCCGCAGGTGGTACGCCGCTCCGCCGCCGCCCGCCCCGAGTACGGCCCGGACTTCCGCTACCGGCACTTCGCCGCCGTGAAGCGGCTGCCCACGGTGCTGGCGGGCGCGGTCGGGCTGGGTGGCCTGGTCGGCCTGGTGCAGCTGCCGCCGGCCCGGCGCTGGCTGCTCGGCCGGCTCGCCGCCGGGCAGGGGCCGACGCCGCGGCAGCGGGCGAAGTCCTGGTTCCGGGTCCGGTTCGTCGGCACCGGCGGCGGCCGGCGCGTGCTGACCGAGGTGGCCGGCGGCGACCCCGGGTACGACGAGACGGCGAAGATGCTCGCCGAGTCCGCGCTCTGCCTGGCCACCGACGACCTGCCGGCCACCTCGGGCCAGGTCACGCCGGTGACCGCGATGGGCGACGCGCTGCTGGACCGGCTGGTGCGGGCCGGGATGACGTTCCGGGTGCTCGACGAGCCCCGCTGACCCGTGGGCCCCGACCGACCGGCCGACGTGACCGGCGACGAGGCCGGACACGACCGGCGGCCCGGGCGGTCGGTGGCTTGACCCTCGACCAGGTTGAGACGACAGGATCACCGCCGTGGAGAGCGACCTGCGCAGCATCGGCGAGCTGGCCCGGGCCAGCGGGCTGACCGTGAGCGCCCTGCGGTTCTACGACTCGGCCGGGGTGCTGACCCCCGCCCGGGTCGACCCGGTCACCGGCTACCGCTGGTACACCGGCGACCAGGTGGCGCCCGCCCGGCTGGTGGCCGGGCTGCGCCGGGTCGGCATGCCGGTGGCCGAGATCGCCGCCGCGCTGCGGTCCGCGCCCGCCGAGGTGCACCGCCTGCTGGACGCGCACCTGCGCCGCCTGGAGGACGGCCTCGCCGACGCCCGCCGCGAACTCTCCCGGATCCGTACGCTGATCGATCCCGAGGAGCGCCCCATGGCCACCCGCCTCGTCCTGTCCCGTGTCGACCTGGCCGCCGCCGTGGACGCGGTCCGCTTCGCGGTCGGCACCGACCCCGACCTGCCGGTGCTGACCGGCGTGCTGTTCGACGCCGACGGCGACGGCGTACGGCTGGTGGCGACCGACCGGCACCGGATGGCCCTGGCCCGGGCGGCCGGCCGGGTCGACGGGCCGCCGGCGCGGGTGCTCGCCCCCGTCGCCTTCGTCGACGAGGCGCGGGCCCTGCTCGACACGGGCGCGGGGAGCACCCCCGAGGCACGCCTGACCGTGGCCGGCGGCGCGATCTCGGTCTCCGTCGCCGGCCGTACGGTCGACGCCGCCGTCCTGCCGTACGACTTCCCGGACTACGCCCGCCTGCTGCGCGCCGCCCCCGGCGACGGGCCGGCGCACCGGCTGACGGTCGACGCCGCCGCCCTGCGGTCGGCCCTGACCAGCGCCGACGCCCCCGTCGTCAGCCGGCGGCACGACGGCGCCCCGCTCGCCGTGACCGTGCTCGGGCCGGACGGCCGGGGCGGGGTGCGGCTGCTCGGGGCCGACGAGCTGGCCGGGGAGGAGGACGCGTTCCGGGTCGGCGTCAACGGCGACTACCTGCTCCAGGCCCTCGACGCCGCCGGCCCGGGGCAGTTGCTGCTGGAGCTGGACGGCCCGATCGCGCCGCTGGCCGTCCGCCGCCCCGACGACGCCGACGCCTTCTCCATCCTGATGCCGATCCGGCTCTGAGGTGTAAGGAAGGGTCCCTTGCAATCGCCTGGCGATTGCAAGGGACCCTTCCTTACACGAGGGCGAGCACGTCGGGCTCGCGGGTCGCGCCGCGCGGGGCGGTCGTGGGGGCGGCGGGCGGTGTCCGGCCCGGCCCGGGGCGCGACCGGGCCGCGACGGTAGCATCGGTGGGTCCACCTGACGTCCGGACGGAGGCGTACGGAGCAGCATGCTCGACATGGAGTTGATCCGGAAGGATCGCGAGGCGGTGGAGACCGCGCTGGCGAAGCGACTGGATCCCGCCGAGGTCACCCGCGCCCTGGACGAGATCCAGCGGCTCGACCAGGAACGCCGTGCCCTGATCAGTGGGATCGACGCCGAGCGGCAGCGCCGCAAGGCCGAGGCGCGCGCGTACGCGCAGGCGAAGCGGGCCGGCACCGAGCCGCAGGTGACCGCCCCGGAGGCCGAGCGCAAGCAGCTCGCCGAGCTGGAGAGTCAGCTCGACGAGGTGCAGACCCGGCTGCGCGACCGGATGAGCGAGCTGCCCAACCTCCCGGCCGACGACGTGGTCGGCGGCGGCAAGGAGGCGAACCGGGTCGTCAAGACCTTCGGTGCGCCGCCGGCCATCGAGAAGGTCCGCGACCACGTGGAGCTGAGCCGCGCGCTGGGTCTGGTCGACCACGAGCGCGGCGTGAAGCTCGGCGGCTCCGGCTTCTGGATGTACACGGGCCTGGGCGCCCGGCTGGAGTGGGCGCTGGTCAACTGGTTGATCGAGCGGAACATCGAGGCCGGCTACGAGTTCCTGCTCCCGCCGCACCTGCTGCTGGACACCGCCGGCTTCGCCGCCGGCCAGTTCCCCAAGTTCTACGACGACGTCTACCACCTGGACCGGCAGTCCGCGCCGCGCGGGCAGTTCCTGCTGCCCACGGCGGAGACCGCGATCCTCGGGGCGTTCCAGGACGAGATCCTGGACACCGCGAAGCTGCCGCTGAGGGTGTTCGCCTACACCCCGTGCTACCGGCGCGAGGCGGCCGGCTCACACTCGGACGAGCGCGGCACGGTGCGGGGCCACCAGTTCAACAAGGTGGAGATCTTCCAGTTCACCCTGCCCGAGCAGGCCGACGCCGCGCTGGAGGCGATGGTCGGCCACGCGGAGAGCCTGGTCGAGGCGCTGGGCCTGCACTACCAGCGCACCCTGCTGTCGGCCGGCGACGCCAGCGCCGCGATGCGGAAGACCCTCGACATCGAGGTGTGGATGCCGAGCACGGGCAAGTACAAGGAGGTCTCGTCGGTCTCCTGGGGCGGCGATTACCAGGCCCGCCGGGCGGCCATCCGCTACCGGGAGCCGGGCGGCAAGCAGACCCGCTTCGTGCACACCCTCAACGGGTCGGCGCTGGCCACCAGCCGCCTGTTCCCGGCCATCCTGGAGCAGTTCCAGCAGCCCGACGGCTCGGTGCTGGTGCCGGAGGTGCTCCGCGACCGGTTGGGCACCGACCGCCTCACGCCGGCCCGCTGACCTTCGGCCCTCGCCCCCGCCTCGCGTCTGCCGCGGGCGGGGGCGACTCGGCCGTGGCGAGCCGCGGTGCCGCCCGCACGGACGGCGCGACTGCCCTTCACTTCACGACAACACAGTGACGCATGTGCATGCGTTGACAGTCACTGCAACGCGCTTGTAATCTTTCGGAAACTTTCAGACCGGGCTGCAACTTTCCGGCAGCATCGGGCCCTCCCCCGGCCCGCCGCCGCCCCGCCCCCGCACCCCGTCAGGAGTCCTCCGATGCAGAGACGTCGACGTCTGTCGGCGATCGTCGCCCTCGGCGTGATCGCGGGCCTGATCGTCCCCACCGCCGCGACGGCGCCCCCGGCGGCCGCGGCCCCGGCCGGCAGCAAGAAGGTCATCGCCAACCTCTTCGAGTGGAACTGGGCCTCGGTGGCGACCGAGTGCGGGACCACCCTCGGCCCCCGGGGCTACGGCTGGGTCCAGGTCTCCCCGCCCCAGGAACACGTCCGGGGCTCGCAGTGGTGGCTGGCCTACCAGCCGGTCAGCTACCGGATCGAGTCCCGCAAGGGCACCCGCGCCCAGTTCAAGTCGATGGTCGACGCCTGCCACGCCGCCGGGGTGAAGGTGATCGTGGACGCGGTGGTCAACCACATGTCCGGGCAGGACAACGGCGGCACCGGGTGGGCCGGCTCGTCGTACGGCCACTACGACTACCCCGGGATCTACCAGACCCAGGACTTCCACCACTGCGGTCGCAACGGCGGCGACGACATCGCCAACTACAACGACCGCTGGGAGGTGCAGAACTGCGAGCTGGTCAACCTCGCCGACCTGAAGACCGAGTCGGACTACGTCCGGACACGGATCGCCGGCTACCTCAACGACCTGCTCTCGCTCGGCGTCGACGGCTTCCGGATGGACGCCAGCAAGCACATGCCGGCCGCCGACATCGCCGCCATCAAGGGCAAGCTGTCCCGCCCGGCGTACCTGGTGCAGGAGGTCATCCACGGGGCCGGCGAGCCGATCCAGCCGGGTGAGTACACCGGCAACGGCGACGTGCACGAGTTCCGCTACGGCAAGGACCTGGCCCGGGTCTTCCGCTCCGAGAAGCTCGCCTACCTGCGCAACTTCGGCGAGGGCTGGGGGCACCTGCCCAGCGGCTCGGCGGCGGTCTTCATGGACAACCACGACACCCAGCGCGACGTGGGCGGCGTGCTGACCTACCGCGACCGGGGCATCTACGCGCTGGCCAACGCGTTCATGCTCGGCTGGCCGTACGGCTCCCCGACGGTCATGTCGAGCTATACGTTCAGCCAGCGCGACCAGGGCCCGCCCTCGGACGGCTCGGGCCGGACCCTGGACACCACCTGCTACTCCGGCTGGGAGTGCGAGCACCGCTGGCCGGTGATCGCCAACATGGTCGGCTTCCGCAACGCCACCGAGGGCGCCGGCGTCGCCAACTGGTACGACAACGGCAACAACCACATCGCCTTCAGCCGCGCCGGCAAGGGCTATCTGACGGTCAACGACGAGGACCACGCGATCACCGGCCGGTCCTACCACGCCGGGCTGCCGGCCGGCCGCTACTGCGACGTCATCCACGGCACCTTCGCCAACGGCACGTGCAGCGGGCCGGTGATCACTGTGGACGGCAACGGCTGGTTCGCCGCGAACATACCCGCCCACGACGCCGTCGCCATCCACGTCGGCGCCCGGCTCAGCTGACCCGCCACCCCACCGACGGCCCCCGCCCCCGGTCGACTTTCCGGCCAGGGCGGGGCTTCGTCGCTCCCCACCCGTTACAGTGACTTTGTGCGTTTTGACCGAATGATCCGGCGACGGGCGGGCCTGCTGGCCGTCGCCGTGGGCGTACCCCTGCTGCTGGCGGCCGTCGGGGCCACGGGCTGGGCACTGACCTACCGCACGCCCTCCGCACCTCCGGTCGTCGCGCCGCCCACGCCGACCGTCGCCGCGCCGAGCAGCGCGGCCCCGACGCCGGAGCGGGTGCCCGTCGCCGCGCCCGCGCCCGACGACCTGCCGGTGGTCGACTACGACCCGGCACCCACCGGATTCCCGGCCGACCCGGACACCCTGGACACCACGCCGCTGACCGAGGGCCTGCACCCGACCCGCGAGATCGCCGCCTACACCGCCCCCGGCGGGCGGCCGCTGGCCTTCCTCGCCCCCACCATCAACGGCGTTGAGCTGACCATGCCGATCGCCCAGCGGCGCGCCGGCTGGACGGCCGTGCTGCTCCCCTCGGCCAACCGCACCCTCGCCTGGCTGCCGCCCGGCGGCTTCACCACCGTGCCGCTGCGCGACCAGCTCGTGATCGAGCGCAGGCCGCACCGGCTGACCTGGTACCGCGCCGGCCAGGCCGTCCAGTCCTGGGAGATCAGCCTCGGCCAGCGCGGCCAGGAGACCCCGCTGGGCCGGACCTTCGTCCTCGGCCGCACCCCGCCGCCGCAGGACGTGTACGGGGGCGTGGACATCTTCGCCCTCGGCGCGGTGCCCGACGACCCGGAGTCGGTGCCGGCCAGCCTGCGCGGGGCGCACATCGGCATACACAGCTGGTACCACGACGGCGAGCTGGGCAAGAAGACCACCAACGGCTGCATCCGGCTGACCAAGAGCGGGCAGCGGAAACTGCTGGCCGAGGTGCGCCCCGGCACCGAGGTGGTGGTGGTCGACGAGCTGCCCACCCCACCCCCGACGGCCTGACGGCATCGACGCCGCCCGCACCGAACGCAACCGTCCGGACGAGCGCTTCCGGTAGCAGAAGTTCACCACTGCCTGCTTCCGACCCTGTCAGCTCGGGGCTTGCGGTACCTGCGTCCAGAGGCCCCGAGCCGACAGCTCACTCGGTGTGGAGCACCTCGGCGATCGTGAGCCGGGCCGCGCCGCGGGCCGGGACCAGTGCACCGAGGAGCGCGATCACGACGCCAGCGAGGGCCATGAGCGCGAGCGTCGGCGCCTGCCACACCTCCAGCACCGAGTGTGGGATGGCGATCCGGGCCGCGTCGGCGGTGGTCGGCACGATGTACCTGTGCGCGACGATCCCCAGGGGGATGCCGAGCACACCGCCGGCCGCGCCGACGACGGCCATCGACGTCAGCACCATCGTGACGACCTGGCGCGGCGTCATCCCGATCGACTTGAGCATGCCGAGGTCGCGGCGGCGTTCTCGGACGTTGAGCACGACCGTGTTGAAGACGCCGAGGGCCGCGACGGTGGACAGCAGTAGCGAGAGCACCGACGAGAAGCCGATCACGGTCACCGCGAAGTCGCTGAGCTGGGAGGTGTCCCACGCGTCGATCCCCGGGTCGGCCGCTTTGACCGCGGCGACGTACGCCGCGACGTTGCCACCGGTCTTGAGCTGGACCTGGTAGTACACCTCGTGTGGTTTGACGGCGCGGTCCGGTGCGAGTTCGGTGAGGACGCGCCAGTCCACGAACATGCCGGGCGGTCCGGGCGCGCCGTCCATCGTCTCGCCGATCACGGTCAGCACCGTCCGCCGTCCGCCAAGCTCCAGGGTGAGCTTGTCTCCGACGTTCAGTCCGCGCTCACGCATGAGTTCCGACGGCACGACTGTCTCGTGCACCCGCGTCATCCAGCGTCCGGCGGTGAGCTCGTCCTGGTACCCCATCGACGAGTAGTCACCGCGAACGAAGTTGACGGTCAGCGGCTGGGTCTGCCCGAGGGCGGGGACCGGCAGTCTGAAGACGGGGGTGACCCGGGCGACGTCCGGCAGCCCGCGCAGCAGCTGCTCGACCTGGGCGTCGGTCCGAGTGGTGGTGGCCTGCGGCCCCGTGGGCGGCAGCTGACCTTCGGGGGCGATCCGCGTCCGGCCGTCTGACGGCCGGACCCCGATCTGTCCCGAGGCCCGGTCTTCGATCGTGGAGATCCGGGTCAACGTGTCGGCCAACCCGGTCGCGAACGTCACGGTGGTCACGCCGAGCAGGACGGCCACGACGGTGAAGGCGGTCCGGCCCGGTCGCGCGAACGGCAGGCCCAGCCCGAGGGTGACCGGACGCGACAGCCGGACACCGGCGAGCCAGCGCTGGATCCGCGTCCCATGCCCGGTCCGTGGGGAGCTGCCGGCG
Organism: Micromonospora sp. NPDC048063; assembly: GCF_043202855.1. Classification (NCBI taxonomy): domain Bacteria; kingdom Bacillati; phylum Actinomycetota; class Actinomycetes; order Micromonosporales; family Micromonosporaceae; genus Micromonospora; species Micromonospora sp. NPDC048063. The sequence continues at coordinate 25,107 of NZ_JBIDBG010000021.1, forward strand.
CTGATCGCCTCGGCGGCTGACAGCCGGTGTGCCCGGACGGCGGGCACGAACGCCGCCAGGGCGACGAGTGCCGGCACGCCGCCCAGCCCGGCGGCCCAGATCCAGACGCCGACGTTGATGCCGACGTCGAGTCCGAGGCCCTGGAACCCGTCGCTCAGCAGCGGCTGGGCGGCGAGGGTGCCGACGACGGTGCCGAGGACACAGCCGATGAGGGCGGGTACCGACACCATGACGAGGTAGACGGCGACAACCTGGCGTGGTGTGAATCCGAGCGCCTTGAGGATCCCGATGTGCCGGAAGCTGGAGACGACCGCGCCGCTGACCACGTTGCCCACGATGACGACCGCGACGATCAGTCCGAGCATGCCGAACGTGGCGAGGAACGGCACGTACACGCCGATGTCCGAGGCGACCTTCTCCTTGACGACGAGATACGGCTGCGCGGCGATCAGCGCGCCCGCCGGCAGGCTGGCCGTGACGGCGGCCAGGTCGGCGTGGACAGCGGGCTTCGTCGACACGTCACCGGTGAACCGGTAGAGCATCTGGGCCGACGTGGGGTGCAGCGCGGTCATCTGTTCCGGTGACACCCAGGCGTCAGCGGTCTGGCTGAGACTGTGAGCCCGGCCGACGACGGTGTACCGCTTGCCGCCGAGGGTCATTTCTCCGCTGTCCGGCGGGAATCCCCTTGGGTCGGCGCCGGGATCGGGCTGGTTGAGGACGATCTCACCGGGGGCTGTGGGCCAGCGCCCCTGCCAGAGGTCGAGACGGTCCACCGAGCCGCCCGGGTCGGCGCGTCCCACGACGGTCAGCGGACCCCGTGGGCCCGGCCCGCCGCCCTCGGTAAGGTCGAGCGTTACCTGCCCGAACGGTCCCGCCGCGGCCGCCACGCCGGTTCGCTGGCCGGTGAGCTGCGCGTCGTTGACCTTGGCGAGGTCGTACACGGCGATCGCGTGTGGCCCCTGCTGCCTGGCGAAGGCGCGGTCGAACGGCGCCGAGGACGCCTCGAGCAGCGCCAGCGCCACGACGATCGTCGTGGTGGAGAGCAGGACGACCAGGCCGATGACGAACGTCTGCACCCGGCGTCGCCGGACTGCGGCCCGCGAGGCCCGCCACACGGCACTCATGCGCGTTCCAGACTGCGTTCGCGGGTGATCCGCCCGTCGGCCAGTTCGACCACACGGCTGGCACACCGCGTCGCGAGCCGCTCGTCGTGGGTAACGATGAGCAGGGTCTGTCCGATCTGGTTGAGGTCCAGCAGCAGGTCCATCACCTGCTCGCCGGAGCGGCTGTCCAGGGCACCGGTCGGCTCGTCAGCGAGCAGCAGTGCCGGGCGGTTCATCAGGGCCCGGGCCACCGCGACGCGCTGGCGCTCGCCGCCACTGAGAGCCGCCGGATACGCGTTACGCCGGTCGGCGATGCCGAGTTCGTCGAGCAGTTCCATGGCCCGCTTGCGTGCCGGGCCCGCCTTGGTACCGGTCAGCTGGGCGGCGAGCGCCACGTTGTCGATCGTCGACAGGTCGTCGAGCAGGTTGAAGAACTGGAAGATCATGCCGATCCGGTGCCGCCGGAACAGCGCCAGCTTCGTTTCGTCCAGCCGGCCCAGCTCCTCGTCGTGGACGCGCACCGATCCGGATGTCGGCCGGTCCAACCCGGCGATCATGTTCAGCATGGTGGACTTGCCGCAGCCCGACGGGCCCATCACCGCCACCGCCTCACCGGTGCGGATCTCGAGCGACACGCCGTCGAGGGCGGTCGTGTCGCCGTACTCTTTGCGGACTTTGTCCAGCCGCACGACGCAGGTGTCAGTGGTCATGGCAGCACGCTATGGCCGCGGGTAGCGCCCGGCCGTCGGTCCCGGGATGTAAACCGTCGGGGCTGTCATCCCAGGGATGTACCCGGCTGGACACCGGGGATGATGTGGCGCCGATCCGCGTTTGCGAAGATTCTTGGGTGGGATTGGGGGCGGTGTGGCTGGTCGGCGCGCTCGTCGCAGCCTGCGCGACCGCGGTATGGCTCGGTATCGCACTCGGCCGGGCCCGGCGCGAGCACCGTCGGGCGCTGGAGGAGCGGGGCTGGCTCCTTGAACGGGAGCGGGAGAGCGCGGCCCGGACCGCGGTCGACGCCGAACGTGCCCGCATCGCCCGGGAACTGCACGACATCGTCAGCCACAACGTGAGCCTCATGATCGTGCAGGCCGCCGCCGCACGCGAGGTGCTCGCGACCATGCCCGAGGAGGCCACAGCGGCGCTGTCGGCAGTGGAAGGCGCCGGAAGGACCACGATGACCGAGCTGCGGCATCTGCTCGGTCTGCTGGCACCCCCGGCGGACGGCGCCGATGGCACGGACGGAGCCGATCTGGCACCGCAGCCCAGCCTGAGCAGGCTCAGCCCATTGATCGACCGAATCGCGTTCGCCGGCCTGCCGGCAGAGGTGCGCATCTCCGGTGAGCCCCGGCCACTGCCGTCCGGGATCGACGTCACCGCATACCGCATCGTCCAGGAGGCACTGACGAACGCGCTGAAGCACGGCGCCGGAGGCAAGGCGGAGGTGACGATCCGCTACGCCGAGCACTCACTGCGGGTGGAGGTGCTCACCACGGGCCCCAGCGTGCTGACGGGCGACCAGCCTGCCCCGCGCGCCGGAGACGGCGCCGGGCGAGGATTGCTGGGGCTGCGACAGCGCGTCGCGGTCTACGGTGGCGATCTCGACGCCCGCCGGCGGCTCGGCGGCGGATACCGGGTCCGCGCCCGCATCCCGGTGGAGCACCCGTGAAGGCCCAGCCCGCCCCTGCCAGGCCGCCCGGGCCGGCGCCCTTGCCCTCGCCGCGTGTGCTCATCGCCGACGACCAGGAGCTGATCCGCACCGGCTTCCGGCTGATCCTCACCGCCCGCGGCATCGACGTGGTCGGCGAGGCCGCTGACGGCGTCGAGGCGGTGGCGGCCGAGCGGCGGCTGCGCCCCGACGTCGTGCTCATGGACATCCGCATGCCGACGATGGACGGGCTCGAGGCAACCCGACGCATCCTGGAGTACGGCCCCCGCTGCCGGGTGCTCATGCTCACCACCTTCGACCTCGACCGCTACGTCTACGCCGCCCTGGCACTTGGCGCCAGCGGCTTCCTCCTGAAGGACGTCACCGCCGACCACCTCGCCGCCGCCGTACGCCTCGTCGACACCGGCGACGCCCTCCTCGCGCCCTCGATAACCCGGCGGCTCGTCCAGCGCTTCGCCGGCGCGGACCGATCGGCCGGCGACGGACCCACCCCCGCCATCCACCGGGATCTCGCCGCGCTGACGCCGCGCGAGCTGGAAGTGCTGACTCTCCTCGGCCGCGGTCTCTCCAACACCGAACTGGCCCAGGCGCTGACCCTGAGCGAGGCGACGGTGAAGACCCACGTGGCGCGGATCTTCGCCAAACTCGCCCTTCGCGACCGTGCGCAGGCGGTCGTCCTGGCCTACGAGACCGGCCTCGTCACGCCCGCCGACACCTGATCATGCCCCGCGCGTGTGGGACGTACGGCGTGGTCGGAAACGGTCGCTATCGGCGGGCCTGCGGGCCTCGATATCAAGGCGGCGCCCGCACCGCCAAGGACGCACAGCGTGCGCGGTGACTGCTGAGTGGCTGCCGAGCGACACGGAGCCACCGTCCTGCACTACGACGGCGACCTCGACCTGATCACCGCGATTACCGGCCAGCCCACGACCTGGGTGGTTCCGGCCGGCACCGCCGACTGACGCGGAGCAGCCACCCTACTCGGCGTCAACCGCCCCCGGTGCAGAGCGGCACGTCGGGGATGGTCTGCGAGCGTTTCACGATGTCCCACAGGAACTCGCTCTCCAGGTCGGCCTTGAACTTGGGCCGGCCGGGAAGGCGATCACCGATGAGCTTCCCCAACTCGCCGTCGATGTTGATGCCCATGCCGAAGCCGCCCTTGATGACCAGGTCGACCCGGGTGCACCGGGCCAGCGGAGCGCCGAACGCCGAGCCGTTGGTCACCCCCGCCGCGAACCGGAACTTCGCGTACGGGCCGGCGGACGCCCCGGGCACCCCGAAGCCCAGCGAGAACTTGAACTCCGGCGCGATCACGAGCCCGCTCGGGCCGAGCGTGATGCCGCTGATCGAGTCCATCATGCTCGTGATGACGCTGAACGTGGGCACCAGCGGCGTGCCCGACTGCATGCCGAGCGCTCCCACCAGCCCCCACTTGCCGGACGCGGTGAGCGTCGAGTTCTTCCCGGTCAGCGCCGTCTCGACGACCAGCTTCACCTTGCCGACCAGCACCATCGGGAGGCCGTTGACCATGATCGGTTTGTTGAAGATCTCGGCCGGCACCTCGAGTTTCACCTTGGAGTTGCTGTCGGTGCCGCCGCCGAGCCCGGCCTGGAGCTTGACCTCCAGCGACTCGAGGCCGTGCAGGGCGACGACCGGGTTGGTGACCATGGTCCCGCCGGTCAGGGCGACGTCCGTGGCCAGCCGCAGCGTCTTGAAGCCGAGGGTGATGTCGGCGCCGAACTTCAGGTGACTGCCTTCCTTGCGGTACACCGAGACGGTCAGCCCCTTGGCGTCGAGCGCCGTCGTCACACCCCAGTCGTTGAGGGCGACGTCCAGCTTCTCCTTGGCCGGCGACGGCAGCTTCTGGTCCGACCCGGCGATCTTCCCGACCGGCTGTTGTGGCACCGTCACGGCGGCGAACCGGTGCGCCGCGGCTCCCGCGCCGAGGCCCGGCTCGCGGGCGACGCCCGCGCCGCCGGCCGTGGCGAACACGGTCGTCGACTGCCGCGCGCCCCGGGCGGGCATGCTGACCGGTCGCAGGTCGGTGTCGGCCCGATCCGGGGTCGCGACGGTGCCGGGCAGGTCCGGGATCTCCTGGATGCCGATGCTGTCGGTGCCGATGTCCGCGACGTCGATCGCGGCGTCGACCTTGATCCGGCCGTCGCGGATGACCTCCTGCGGCTGCACCGGCACGAGCGTGACCGCGACATCGCCGCCGACCCGCTCCTTCGCCGCGACCCGGCCGACCGCCCGCGAGGTCAGGAACATGACCTCACCCACGTCGAGGTCGCCCAGGCCGCGCACGCCGCCGTCGATCGTCCAGACCAACCCGTCGCCGCTCACCGACCGGACGGCCGCCGCGCCGCCGTCGACCACGACCACGTCCGGCTGGTACGTGAACCCGGACGGATCCTTCGCCGGGGACTGGCCGTAGCGGGCCGTCAACTCGGGCGACTCCCCGGCGGTCGAGGTGCCGCCCGGGGTGGACGAGCAGCCGACGAGCGCCACGCAGCAGGTGACCGCGAGCGCGACGCGGGCCCTGGTGGCGCCGCGACCCGGCGCAGCCGGGAACAGTCGAAGCGTCATGCCGCGACGCTAGGCGCTGGCGCGCGCCGCGTAATCGGTCGTTTCCCTATCCTTCGAGCCCCTGATCAGCGGGGACGCTGCTCCCCCGCGTCTGTGAGCTGTCGGCGCCGGATTCTCCGGCCAGACCCACCGTCGGCACGTCGACCGGCGGAAGCTGGCGCGGCAGAGGCTGGCGCGGCTGTCCGGCCAGCTTCCGCCACAGGAACTCACACGTCAGCGCCCAGATGAAGGCGCGCTGCTCGCTGTTCGACGCCGCGCCGTGCCCGCCTTCGACGTTCTCGTAGTAGGACACGTCGTGGCCGTGCTCGCGCAGCCGGGCGGCCATCTTGCGGGCGTGCCCGGGATGCACCCGGTCGTCGCGGGTCGAGGTGATCAGCAGGACCGGCGGGTACGCCGACCCGCCACTGACGTTGTGGTACGGCGAGTATTCCCGCAGGTAGGCCCAGTCGGCCGGCTCGTCCGGGTCGCCGTACTCGGCCATCCACGAGGCGCCGGCCAGCAGCCGGTGGTACCGCCGCATGTCCAGCACCGGCACGCTCGCGGCGACCGCGCCGAAGAGCGACGGATAGCGGGTCAGCATCACCCCCATGAGCAGCCCGCCGTTGCTGCCGCCCTCGATGCCGAGCTGCGCCGGCGTGGTGATCCCGCGTGTCACCAGCTCGGCCGCCACCGCCGCGAAGTCCTCGTACGCCCGGAGTCGGTTCTCCCGCAGCGCAGCCCGGTGCCACCGCGGGCCGTACTCCCCGCCGCCCCGGATGTTCGCCACCACGTAGGTGCCGCCCCGGGCCAGCCATCCCCGGCCGATGATTCCGCTGTAGTGCGGGGTCTGGGAGATCTCATACCCGCCGTACCCGGTGAGCAGCGTCGGCCCGGCGGGTGCCTGCGGATCCCCCACCACGAAGTACGGCACCCGCGTGCCGTCGGCCGAGGTGGCGAAGAACTGGCGCACCGTCAGGCCCTCCGCGTCGAAGAACGCCGGCTCCCGCTTGAGGGTCTCGACCGGGCCGCCGACGTGGCCGAGCCGAAGCGTCGCCGGCCGGAGGAACCCCTCGGAGGCGAGCAGGTAGGCGTCGCTGTGGTCCGGGTCGGTCCGCACGATCCCGCTGTGGTCGAACTCCGGCACCCCCGCGAGCGGCTCCCGCCGCCACCCCGTCCCGTCCGGCGTCAGCACCTCCAGCCGGCTCCGCACGTCGGTGAGGGTGGCCAGGATCAGGTGGTTGCGCGTCCAGGAGTGGTCGCTCAGCGCCGTGCGGTCGTCCGGTCGGAAGAGCACCGCCAGCTCGCGCTCCCCGGCGAGGAAATCGTCGAACCGGGTCACCAGCAGGGCGCCCGCGGGATGGGTCGTCCCGCCGACCGCCCACGGCGAGCGCAGCCGGATCAGCAGCCACTCCCGGCGTACGTCCCACTGGGCGTCCTCCGGCACAGGGATCCGGATCCGCTCGCCGGCCGCCGTCAGCAGGTAGTTCTCGGTGCGGTAGAAGTCCAGGCTGCGGCCCACGAAGTCGCGCTCGAAACCGGGCGTCGGGTCGTGCGAGGCGTACACGGCGACGTCGTCCGTGGAACCCTCGTAGACGACATCGGCCTCGCTCAGCGGCGTGCCCCGCCGCCACCGTCGGACGGTGCGTGGGTGGCCGGAGGCGGTCAGCGAACCGGGCCCGAAGTCGGTGCCGACGTAGACGTGGTCCGCGTCGATCCAGCAGACGTCGCTCTTGGCCTCGGGCAGCGTGAAGCCGTCCTCGACGAAGGCACGGCGGGCCAGGTCGAACTCGCGCACCACGACCGCGTCCGCGCCGCCGCGGGACAGGCTGACCAGACAGCGCCGGTAGCCGGGCCGCAGAACCGTCACCCCGCTCCAGACCCAGTTCTCGCCCTCCTCGGCGGCCAACGCGTCGACGTCGAGCAGCACATCCCACTCCGGCTCGGGCCGGCGGTACTCGTCGAGCGTGGTCCGCCGCCACACCCCGCGCGGGTGCGCCGCGTCGGTCCAGAAGCCGTAGTAGAAGCCGTCCCCACGCCACCCGGGATAGGGAATGCGGTCCTCGGCGTCGAGCACCTGCCGTAATTCGGCCCGCAGCGCGGCGAACGCCTCGCCGCCGGTCAACGCGGCGACGGTCTCCGCGTTGCGGTCCCGCACCCACCGGACCGCGTCCGCCCCACCAAGATCTTCCAGCCAGAGGTACGGATCGTCGCTCTCAAGGGTCAGGCCCGCCACCCTCGCAACTATCCCGACGAGCGACCCTCATCCATGCCCAGATGTCGGCATGGCGACTCAAGCCATCCAGGGGTGTGACGTGGGGCCTTCCGCCCCTGTCCCCGGACCGGCGTCGACATCGAGGATCTTCGTCCCATGGGGGCACCGGCCCCTTCGGTGCTCAGCACCGGCCCGTCGGCGGCGGCGGGCGACCCGGGGAAGCCGGGGCACCCGCCCAAGGCCACCAGAGCGGTCAGAGTTCCTGCACCCAGTACCCGGTGACGTCCATCCAGCCGTTGCCCGGCCGCGCCGTACTTTTCAACGCATGGAAGCCCTTTTCGGGGGTAGTCCCGAGGCATGAGGGCGAGTTTCCGGCTCGGCCGGATCGCGGGCGTGCCGGTCGGGGTCAACTGGAGCGTCCTGGTCATCTTCGTGCTGATCGCCTGGGCGCTGTCGGCCAACCAGTTCCCCCGGGCCTACCCGGACCGGCCCGTGGCCGCGTACGTCCTCGCGGGGCTCGCCGCGGCGGTCGTCTTCTTCCTCGGCCTGCTCGCCCACGAGGTCTCCCACGCGATCGTCGCCAAGCGCAACGGGCTGGAGGTCGGCAGCATCACGCTGTGGCTCTTCGGCGGGGTGGCCGAGCTGCGCGGCGAGGCGCCCAACCCGGGCGCGGAGCTGCGCATCTCCGGCGTCGGCCCGCTGGTGAGCCTTCTGATCGGGTTCTTCTTCGGCGCGATCGCGGTGGTGCTCTCCCTGGCCGGGGTCGACGGGCTGCCGCTCGGCGCGCTGGCGTGGCTGGCCGGCATCAACGTGCTGCTGGCGGTCTTCAACGTGCTCCCCGCCGCCCCGCTGGACGGCGGGCGGCTGCTGCGCGCGGCGGTCTGGAAGGCGACCGGCGACCGGACGAAGGCGTCGGTCGTCGCCGCCCGGGCCGGCTGGGTGCTCGGCGCGCTGCTGATCGGCCTGGGGCTGTGGCAGTTCCTGGCCGGGGTCGGCTTCGGCGGGCTGTGGCTGGCCCTGATCGGCTGGTTCCTGATCGGCGCCGCCGGCATGGAGGAGCGGCAGGCCCGGATGGGCAGCGCGCTGCGGGGGATACACGTGGCCGACGTGATGACGCCGCAGCCGCAGACCGCGTCGGGGCAGATGACCGTGGCCGACTTCGTCGACCACTACCTCTTCGCGTACCGGCACACGGCGCTACCGCTGACCGAGGACGACCGGCCCGTCGGCCTGGTCACCCTCGACCGGGTCCGCGGCATCCCGGCGGACCGCCGGGCCGCCACCACGCTGGCCGAGGTGGCCTGCCGCGCCGACGAACTGGTGCTGGCGCGGCCGGAGGAGCCGCTCAACGACCTGCTGCCCCGGCTCAGCGAGTGCGCCGACGGGCGGGCGCTGGTGGTGACCGACGGACGGCTGGTCGGGATCGTCTCGCCGAGCGACATCAGCCGTGCGGTGCAGCGCGGCAGCCTGCGCGAGCAGATGGCCGGCCGACGCGGCGGCTGACCGGAGGAGGCGCCGGCCCGCATCTGAGGCCTGACCGAGGGCGTCGACGCCTGACCAACGGTGTCCGGGGCCGGTACCGACGGCGTCGGGGACGCTAGTCCCGGGGGAGGTAGCGGTCCAGCAGGTCGGTGCGGAACGTGCCGGCCGGGTCGAGCCGGCGCACCAGGTCGAGGAAGTCGGCGTACCGGGGCCAGGCCGCGGCGACCGCCGCCGGGGCGAGCCCGAAGACCTTGCCCCAGTGCGGGCGCGGCGCGAACGGCGCAAGCAGCTGCTCCACCGCCGTCACCACCGGCAACACCGCCGCCGGGTCGGCGATCCAGGTGAAGTGCACGGCGAGGCTGTCCCGCCCGTGGTTCGGGCTGAGCCAGAGCCCGTCGGCCGCCACCGCCCGCAGCTCGCAGACCTGGAGCACCGGCGCGATCAGGTGCGCGACCGGCGCCAACGCGGCCAGCACGGCCGCCCCCGCGCCGCGCGTTACGTGGTACTCCGACTGGAGTTCGTCGCCGCTGCTCGGGGTGAACCCGAGCTGGAAGTGCGGCAGCCGCTCGTGCCACGGCCCGGGCACGCCGAGCTGCGGGGTGCAGTGCTCCGCCGGCATGCCGGGCACCGGATGTCGCGGCGCGTCGGCCGCCGTCGTGCCCAGCCAGTCCGCCGGGGGTGGGGCCGCGTCCGCGCGCTGCTTCAGCCACACCTCCCGCAGCCGCGGCCCCCGGAGGTCGGTGAAGACGCTGACGCTGTACGCCGAGGCGAACGCCGCGTCCAGCGCTTCGGGGGGCAGGCCGAGGCGGACATACTGGCGCAGGTCGTACGCGGGCACCATGTCGAGGGTGAGCCGGGTGACCACGCCCAGCGCGCCGAGCGAGACGACCATCCCGGCGAACGTGTCCCCGTCCGCCGCCCGGTCGACGGTCAGCAGGTCGCCGTCGGCCGTCACCAGCTCCAGCCCGGCGACGGACGTGGCCAGGTTGCCGACCGTCTCGCCCGAGCCGTGGGTGCCGGTGGCCACCGCCCCGCCCACCGAGATGTGCGGCAGGGAGGCGAGGTTGGCCAGGGCGTACCCCCGCTCGTGCAGCCGGGCGGCAAGGTCCCCGTACCGCATGGCGGCCGGCACGGTGACGGTCTGGCGGTCCGGGTCCAGCGCGACGGTCGCGGGCATCCCGGCCAGCGAGACCAGGTCACCGGCGGTGTCCCCCAGCCGGTTGAAGGAGTGCCCGGTGCCGACCGCCCGGACGCGGTCGCTGCCCGCCACCAGCCGGCGCAGCTCGTCGAGCGACGACGGCCGGTGGCGCCGGCGGGCGGCGTAGCGGACGTTGCCCGCCCAGTTGGCGCCCGGCACCGCCCGGCCGGTCGCGTCGCCGGTCGTGCCGCCGGGCGGGGCGGCGTCGCCCCGGGGGCGCGGCGGGCCGTCCGTCCGGGCCGCCCCGGCGCCGTCGAGTTCCACGTCGATCTCCCTGCCCGTGGCCGTGGTCGTCGGGGTGCGTCGCCCGTGGACGGGTGCCCGTCGGTCGGCGACGGTTACCACCGCCGTCGTCGGGGAACCCTACGCCGATGAGCAGCTACCGCGACCCCGCCCCGCGGGGCGACGTGTCCCCCTCGCCTGAGGAGGTCGACCCGACCGGTACCGGGCCGGCCCCGTCGAGCGCGCCGCCGGCCGGGGCACACCCGGTGGGCACGACGCCCGGGCCCCGACCGACGCCCGCGCCCCCGCCCGCGCCGCACCCGGTGCCCCATCCAGGGCCGGCGCCCCGGGCCGGGCAGCCGGCCGCGCGGGCCTGACGGCCGCCGGACCGAGGCCGGTCCGAAGCCGCACGGCCCCGTATCGCCTGGACGGCTACCCGGACCGCCGGACGGCTAGCCGGATCGCCGCGCGGCTCAGAGCTGGGGCATCACCTCGGCCGCGACCAGCTCCAGGTGATCCAGGTCGGCCAGGTTGAGCACCTGGAGGTAGAGCCGCTCGCTGCCGGTCTCCGCGTACCGGCCGATCTTGTCGACGACCTCGGCGGGGGTGCCGGCCAGGCCGTTGGCGCGCAGCTCGTCGGGCTCCCGGCCGATGGCGGCGGCCCGCCGGGCCACCTCGGCGTCGTCCCGGCCGCAGCAGAGCACCAGCGCGTTGGACCAGCACAGCTCGGCCGGGTCCCGGCCGGCCTCCGCGCAGGCGTCCCGGACCCGCCCGAACTGGGCGGCCGAGTCCTCGACCGAGGCGAACGGCAGGTTGAACTCGTCGGCGTAGCGGGCGGCCAGGCGGGGCGTCCGCTTCGGGCCCATGCCGCCGAGCAGGATCGGCGGGCGCGGGTCCTGCACCGGCTTCGGCAGGGCCGGCGAGTCGCTGACCGGGTAGTACGTCCCGGCGAAGTCGAACGTCTTGCCCGGCGGCGTCGCCCAGAGCCCGGTGATGACGGCGAGCTGCTCCTCCAGCCGGTCGAAGCGCTCCCCGAGCGACGGGAAGGGGATCCCGTACGCGGTGTGCTCCTCGGCGTACCAGCCGGTGCCGATGCCCAGCTCGACCCGGCCGCCGCTCATCTGGTCGACCTGCGCCACCGTGATGGCCAGCGGGCCGGGCAGCCGGAAGGTGGCGGCGGTCATCAGCGTGCCCAGCCGGATCCGCCGGGTGTCCCGGGCCAGTCCGGCGAGGGTGGTCCACGCGTCCGTCGGGCCGGGGTCGCCGCTCACCGAGCCCATCTTCAGGTAGTGGTCGGAGCGGAAGAAGGCGCCGTAGCCGGCGTCCTCCGCGCAGCGGGCCACGGCGAGCAGGTCGTCGTAGATCGCGCCCTGCTGGGGTTCGGTGAAGATCCGCAGTTCCATGGCCCGAGCATAGGGAGCCCGCCCGGCCCCCGCCGGAGCTCGCCCCGGTGGCCGCCGCGGGCTGGCACCTCTGCCTCGACGTCGCCGCGCACCTGCTCGACGGCGACCCGGTCGGCCGGTCCGGGGCGCGGAGGCGATGGAGTTCGGCTGGCCGGCCCTGCGCGACGCGTACGCCGCCCGCCTCGACGGGGCTCAGAGCTGACCGAGGCCGGCCTGCCGGGCGCGCTGGATCGCCTGGCCCCGGTCGGCGACCTGGAGCTTCGTGAGCACGTTGGACAGGTGGTTGCGGACGGTCTTCGGGCTGAGCGTCAACCGCCGTGCGATCACCACGTTGCTCAGGCCCTGGGCGACGAGGTCGAGCACCTCGCGCTCCCGGTCGGTCAGCTCGGGGAACGGCACCGGGCCGGCCGCCCGGGCGCCGGCCAGGAAGCCCACCGCCCGGGCGGCGACCGCCGGGCCGAGCAGCACCTCGCCGTTGGCCACCGCCCGGACCGCCCGTTCCACCTCCCCCGGCGCGGCCCCCTTGAGCAGGTAGCCGCGGGCGCCGGCGCGCAGCGCCGCGAAGACGGAGTCGTCGTCGTCCAGCATGGTGACCACGAGCACCCCGATTCCGGGGTGCCGCCCGACGATCTCCCGGGTCGCCTCCACCCCGGACCGGCCGCCCAGATGCAGGTCCATGACCATGACGTCCGGGCGCAGGGTGTCGGCCACCCGCAGGGCCTCGTCGGCGTCTGCGGCCTCGCCGACCACCCGCAGGCCGGCGGTGCTCGCGAGCAGCGCGGTCATGCCGAGGCGGAAGACCGGATGGTCGTCCACCACCGCGACCCGGATCACCCCGCCGTCCGTCCCGGTCACCGCGCCACCGCCCGTCCCGGTCACCGGGCCACCCCCACCGTCCGGCCCACAGCCAGGCCACCCCCACCATCGGTCCCGGTCACGACGCCGCCCCGACCGTCCGGCCCACAGCCAGGTCGACGACCGTCCGGTCGCCGGGGCCCGGCGACGCCGCGCCGTCGGGCGTCGACACCACCGACGCTCGGCCTGGGTGCGACGGTGTCGTCGCTGGTCCTGCCTCGCGCGACGACACCGCGACGTGCGATGGGCTCGTCGGGCTCGTGCCGGCGGTGCCCGCGCCCTCCAGCGGCCGCGGCGCGCGGTCCGGGGGCCGCTCCGCCGGGGCGCGGGTGGGCACGGCGCACCGGTCGGCGGGCACCCGGACGGTGACCAGGGTGCCCCCGGCCGGCCCTGGGCCGACCGCGCACGTCCCGCCCACCCCCTCGGCCCGCTCGCGCATCGACAGCATGCCGACGCCGGGCGGTGCCCCCGGCGGGATCCCGGCCCCGTCGTCGGCGACGGTGAGCGTGAGGCCCGCCTCGTCCACGGTCAGCGCGATGCGGCAGGTCCGGGCGGCGGCGTGCCGGTGCGCGTTGCGCAGCGCCTCGGCCACGATGCCGTACACGGCGGTGGCCACCGGCTCGGGCAGCGGCAGCGGGTCCGCGTCGACCTCGACCAGGAGCGGCGCGCCGTCGTACCGCCGGGCCAGCTCGTGCACGGCCGGCACCAGGCCCCGCTCGCCGAGCACCGGCGGCAGCAGACCCCGGGCGAGGTCGCGGACCTGCTCGACGCTCTGGTCCATCTCGTCGCGCAGCCGGTCCAGCAGCCGGCCGGCCGCGTCCGGGTCGACGGCGAGCAGGTTCCGGGCGGCCTGCACGCCGAGCGCCACCCCGGCCAGCGCCGGCCCGAGGCCGTCGTGCAGGTCCCGGCGCAGCTTGCGCCGCTCGGAGTCGCGGGCCTCGGCCAGCCGGGCCCGGGACGCGGCCAGCGCGCCGCTGGTCGCGGCGAGGCTCGCCGCGGAGGAGACCAGCGGCACCAGGTCGAGCAGCGCGGCCCGGGTGCGCCCGTCCAGCCGCTCCCCCGCCCGGGCCCACGCGGTGAGCCGGCCCACCTCGCGCTCCCCCCGGCGCAGCGGCAGCACCAGCGGCGCGCCGGGCGGCCCGGCCGACTCGGCCCGCGCGGAGCAGCCCTCGGGCCCGTCCACCTCGATGGCGCAGGCGCCGAGGCGCAACAGGTCGGTCAGGCTGCGCGCCACCTCGGTGAGCACGTCGGCCGCGTCCCCGGTCGCGCTGATGCGGTGCCCGACGCGGCGCACCACGCGCAGCGGCTCGGCCGCCGCGCCGTGGATCAGCCTGTCCACCCGGCGCTGCACCCGGATCCGGCCCGGCTGCACGCCGATTGCGACCAGCGCCGTGACGAGCGCCCCGGGCACCGCCGGGGTGGCCGGCAGCAGCGCGTCCAGCACCGACACCCCCAGCACGTACGCGGCGACCAGCAGGAACGTCATGAGGAACCAGACCAGGGTGCGGCGGACGGCGATCTCGATGCCCCACAGCCGCTGCCGGAGCACCACCGCCAGCACGGCGGCCGGGAAGAACGCCTGCGAGGCGAGCATCGCGACGGGGGCCGCCTCGTCGGGCACCGGCCGGGCCCAGCCCTCGGGGAGGGCCACCGGCGCGAAGCTCAGGGCGAGCAGCAGCGTGCCGACGGCCAGCCAGCCCAGCCCCACGCGCTCGGCGGGCGCGCCCCGGCGACGGCGGGTGGCGACCCCGGCGGCGGTGAGCAGCCCGAGCGCGGGGACGGCCACCAGCAGGGCCGGCTGCACCCGCTCGATGAACTCCGCCCACCCGGCGCTGGCGATCGGCAGCGGCGCGCCCGACCCGCCCGCGTCCGGGCCGGGCCAGGTGATTTGGAACGACACGTAGCCGGCGACGACCACGGCGCCGGCCAGTACCGCCGCCCGGGCCGGCCGCGGCAGCCGCCCCTCCCGGACCAGCCAGGGCAGCACCACGATCAGCGAGAGCATCCCCGGTGCCCAGGCCCAGTGCCGGGCCGAGGTGAGCAGCACCGGGTCGGGCAGCCCGGGGTGCACCCCGAGCAGGTCGACGTACTGGGCGCTGAGCGCGGCGAACCCGCCGCCGAGCCCGGTGGCGGCGAGCAGCCAGGCGACCGGGTGGCCCCGGCGCAGCAGGATCAGCCAGGCCACCACGCCGTAGACGGCGCAGTCGGTGAAGTCGACCAGGAAGTAGAGCTGGGACAGCCCCCAGGGCCGGCGGGCGAGCACCCAGCAGACGGCGGTGGCGACGAAGAGCAGCGCACAGCCGACGAGGACGAGCCAGGCGGCGACCGGGTGCCGGCGGTCGCCGTGGGTCACCGCGGGCGGGGGCTGCTGGACCGACATGCCGAGAATCCTGGCAGTCGCGGGGCCGGTTGGTGATCCCCCGACGTTCCAGTGCGAATGTCGGTCCGGCGACAGTCGCCTGGAGTGCGGGCCGGTTCGCCCCGGCCGGATGGACGTCGCGCGGCGCGGGATGTCCCGGGCATCCGGTGCCGGTGTCCCTGGCCCCCGGGTCGCCGACGGGTCCACCGTGGTGGGTGAGCCACGACGCGAGGAGGAAGCCATGGAGGAGCGGCACCGGGACCGGCTGGTCGGGGCGGTGGACGAGCTGGTCCCGGAGGTGTCCCGGCGGGCCGGGGAGATCGAGGCGGCACGGGCGCTCCCCGCCGACCTGCTCGACGCGCTCCGGGCTGCCGGCTGCTTCCGGATGTTCGTCCCCCGCAACCACGGCGGGTACGAGGCTGACCTGCGCACCGGGCTGCGGGTGCTGGAGACGCTGGCGCGGGCGGACGGCTCGACGGGGTGGACGGTGATGATCGGCGCGGAGACGCCACACCTGCTGGCGATGCTGCCGCGCGACCGGTTCGACAAGCTCTACGCCGACGGGCCGGACGTGGTCGTCGCGGGCGGCTTCGCCCCGCAGGGGCGGGCCGAGCTGGCCGACGGCGGCTTCCAGGTCACCGGCCGGTGGGCGTACGCGAGCGGTGCGCGGCACGCCGACTGGATCTTCGGCAACTGCGTGCTGACCGGGGACGGCGAGCCGCTGCCCGGGCCGGCGGGGGCGCCGCCGGAGGTGCGTTCGATGCTCTTCCCGGCCTCCCGGTTCACGGTGCACGACACGTGGCACGCGCTGGGCCTGCGCGGCACCGGCAGCCACGACGTCGAGGTGGCCTCCGCGTTCTGCCCGGCGGAGGAGAGCTTCGACCTGTTCACCGGCGCGCCCTGTGTGCCGGGGCCGGGCTTCGTGGCCCCCCTGGTCCACTTCGTCCTGCACCTCGGCGCGGTGGCGGTCGGCATCGCGCAGGGCGCGCTGGACGACATGGTCGCGCTGCTCGACGGCGGCCGGCAGCGCCTCTACGCCCGGCAGTCGCTGGCCGACTCGCCCGCCTTCCGCCTCCAGCTCGGCCGCGCCGACCTCGACGTGCGGGCGGCACGGGCGTTGCTGCGGGACCTCGCCGACGACCTCTGGGCGGCGTGCGCCACGGACCCGGCGGCGATCCCCGGGCTGCACCCCCGGATCTCCGCCGCCCTGCCGTGGGTGACCGAGCGGGCCGCCGCCGCGGTCGACACCTGCTACCGGGCGGCCGGCGGCGGGGCGGCCCGGGACTCGTCCCCGCTCCAGCGGCGGTTCCGGGACATCCACACCTTCAGCCAGCACGCGGCAGCGGCCGAGGGCTGGCTCGGCAACAACGGCGCCCGGGTGCTCGGCCGGCCGGTGGAGCTGGCCTACTGACGCCGAGGGCGGGGACGGCCGTGTCGCCCGAACGCCCCACCTTCATCCCCCGGCGAGGCGCGACCGAACGCCCCGGACGCCCCCCGAGCGTTCCGGGACACCGCGCGGGGACCCGGACGCCGCGCGCCGAACCCGCCGCGCGGCGGATCGGCAGCGCCGTCCCGGCCGGCGACGACGCGCACCGCACAGTTCCACGTCGACCGCAGTCGTCTGGCCGACGGAACGGCGGTCGGGTAGCGGACAGGACGCCGGCCACCTCGGCGTCGCACTGTTGTAGCAGGTGAGAGGCGTAAGGATGGCGGGCCACATCCCATTCCTCGGGTCCGGCGGGGACAGCACCGTCCCCGCCGACGCCGCCACCACCGAGCCCGGCCCCGCGACGGCCCCGGCGTAACGCAGCGCCGACCGGCCCGCACACCGCGAGGCCGCGCTCCGGCAGCCACCGTCCCGGGCGCCAGGGCCGGTGCGGCCTCACCGACACCGACGTCACCACTCCGGCGGCCGTCGGGCCGCGCGCGGCGACCCCGAGCCGAGCGCGGTCGGCGAGTCGTACCCCGGACCGGTCCCCGGCCGCGTCGTCGCCTGCCCGGCGGCCGGCCGTCGCCCGACCCCGATCCCCCGCAGCCGGACCGGCCGTGACCACGCGCCGGAGCCGGCCCGGCGACCGAGCACGAGAGGAGCCGGCAATGGCCGCTCCCACCGCGACCGCATCCCTGAACGCCTCGACCTACTCGCCCGGCGACCAGATGACCCTGACGGTCACCTACGGCGACGCCGACACGAAGCCGGTGACCGTCACGATCGTGGTCACCGACGCGCAGGGCAACAGCAGCGCCCCGGTCAAGGTCACCGCCGTCATCGACCCGCTCACCGTCACCGTCACCGACGACTCCGGCCGCACCTGGACCCGGCTGTCGGACAACGGCTCGGTGGCCGTCTACCGGGCGGTGGCGTGATGCCCCGGGTCACCGTCACGGTGCGCGACAACGGCGGGCGCACCGCCACCGCCACCGCCGACTACACGATCGCCGCGCCGGTGCTGGGCGGCTACTACCTCTCCGGCGGCGCCGACCCGACGGCCGACATGGCCGGCGGGAACTTCCGCTCACTGACCCAGTACCGCAGCCTCGCCGACGGCTACACCTTCCCCGGCTACCAGCGACCGTGGCTGATCACGCTGGGCAAAGCCGGCGTGCGGATGAACATGGTGCTGGAGCTGAAGCACTACGGCGCGCCCAACTTCGGGCCGCAGTCCTTCACCGTGGACGGCGTCACCTACACCGTCCCGGCGCCCGCGATGACCATCCAGCAGCGGCCCGGCACGACCTGGCCCCGGGCGTACGGCTACAGCCAGGTCCTCGCCGGGCACTGCGACGGCCTGCTCGCCCGTGCCCTGTCCCAGTACCGGACCATGGGGTTCGGGGTGAACATCCAGCTCGCCTCCGAACTGGACACCGACCACGAGTTCGGCACCACCGAGGCGGGTGTCAGCTACACCTGGGCCCAGTCGGACGCCCGGGCGGTGCAGGCGATGACGTACATCGTGGACTGGTTCAGGGCGCGGCAGCTTCCCGCCGGCACCACCTTCTCGGTAGGGGTGGGCGGCTTCGACCGGGGCTGCTACCAACGCACCCACCCCGAGGCGCTGATGGCGGAACTCGACTTCCTCCAGTGGAACGCCTACGCCACCAGCCCCACGCACACGGCGCTGGCCCGGTTCCGCCGGGCGAAGGACTGGGCGGTGGCCGACCTCGGCCCGGTCGCGCTCTCCCGGCCGGTGATCATCGCCGAGTGGGGCGTACGGGTGGCGGAAATCCCGGACCAGGCGGCCTGGATCGCCACCGTGCCGGCCGCGATCGCCCAGCTCAACGCCGAGCGGGGGCCCCGGATCGTGTGCACCAACTACTTCAACTCCGGCTGGGGCACGCTGTCGCCGAAGCCGGCGGGGCTGGCCGCGCTGCGGGCCGCGTACGCCACCCGGCCGTACGTCTGACCGGCCCGGCGGCGTCGGGTCCCCACCCGGCGCCGCCGTCGGCAGGTCAGCGGGGTGGCGGCCCGAGCAACCGGGTGAGGGCGGCGAGCAGCTCCGGCGTGGGCTCGCTGCCCCGGTGGTACGCGCGGACGGCGCTGCGGCAGGGCGTGTGCCGGACCCAGAACTCGGCGGTGGCGCCGGTCGCGTCCGCCACGGTCACAATGTCGAACGCGGTCGGCGGCGGGTAGCCCGGCCAGTCGCCGCAGTCGCTGGCCGGCACCGACCGGGCGAAGGCCGCATTGAGCACCGGCCGGAGCGCGTCCGCCCCGTCCCGCCGGGTCTCCCGGCGCACCAGCCGGGCGTTCCCGCCGTCCACCTCGTACCGGCAGGCGGCCAACGCGACCAGCGGGGTCATCAGGACGGTGTCGTGCCAGGCCTGGTTGACCGCGATCCGGTCGGGTGGCCCGGGGTTCGAAGGGGTCAGCCGGACCCGGTCGACCGGCATGCTCGTCTGGCAGACGGGGGTGGCGACGGTGGCCGGGTCGGTGGCCGCGGCGAGCTGCGCCCGGTACCGGTCCAGGAACGCGCCGAACAGCCGGCGGTCCAGCCCCCGGCCGTGGCTGTCGGTGACCGCGACCGCGCAGTTGTCGTCGGTCCACACGGTCACCGGCGCCCGATCGGGGTAGCGCAGCACGTAGGCGGTCTCCGCGTACCGGCCCGCCATGGTGCACCGCAGCCCCGGGTCGGTCGGGTCGGCCACGCGGGGCCGCCCGTCCGGCCCGGTCTGCGTCGGTGGCATCGCGTTGAGCAGCCCGACGATCTCGTCGACCCCGACGGTGAGCACCCGGGGGCCGACGCGGTCCGCCGCCCGCGGCCCGCCACCGACCGGCACCTGGCAGGCGGTGACCTCCACCGCGCCCGCCGGCACCAGCGGCACGTCGTCGCCGTAGCGCACCGCCTCCAGATCCGGCCGACGGCGGATGTCGTCGGGGCAGGCGGCCGCGCCGACCAGCCCGTCGGTGGCGACCGGCGCCGGCCGGCGGCCGCCCCGGTCGCCGGCGAGGAACTGCGGCGCGCCGACCGTCAGCCCCACCGCCAGGACCAGGGCCGCCGCCGAGCCAGCGGCCAGCCGCCGCCGGCGCCGGCGGACCCGGGAGCCGACCGCCGCCAACCGGTCCGGCGGGGCCGCCAGCGGCGGTACGGCGTCGGCGAGCAGCCGCCGGACGTCGGAGTCGTCAGAACTCATGGCACGACCTCCCGATCGGTGAACAACCGCAGATCCGGGTCGGCGCGCAGGCTGCGCAAAGCGCGCGAGGACTGCACCTTGACCGTGTTGACCGAACAGCCCAGCACCTGCGCGGTCCGCTCCACGGACAGGTCCTCGACGTACCGCAGCACCACGATCGCCCGCTGCTGGCGGCTGAGCCGGGCCAGCGCGCGGCGCACCGCGTCCCGGTCGGCCGACTCGCCGGCCACGTCGCCGGTCCCGCACGTCTCCGGCGTCGTGGCGGCCGGCACCTCGCCCCGCCACCGCCGCCGCCACCAGGAGGCGTACGTGGTGAAGAGCGCCCGTCGCAGGTAAGCCTCGGGATGCCCACCGTGGACGATGCCGGGCCAGCGTCGCCAGGCGACCGCAAGCACGGTCTGGAGCAGGTCCTCCGCCCGGCCGGCGTCTCCGGTCAGCAGCCACGCCGAGCGCAGCAGGGCGCCGGACCGGGCCGCCACGAACTCGGCGAAGCCCTCCGGTGGCGGCGGGTGCGGGCTGTCGGACATGCGTACCTCCCGCCAGGTGAACGCGGTGGCCGCGCCGGGAGGTTAACGCGGGTCCGTGCCCTTCGTGGCGGCGGCCCGCACACCCGGTTGGTTGCGCATTCCCGGAACGGCCACCGGCGCCATCCGCGATTCCAGCCTGACCACCCTGGACGGCCGACCCCGCCGACCACCCGACATCACCTCCGCGTGCGGGGCGGATCGCGGAGCGTCCACCGGGCGGCGAGGGGATCGGGATCGGTCGTACAGTGTGCGGACCATTCGATCGAGGAGGGTCCCGTGACCCAGCCGCCACCGGTGCCGGGGTCCCCGGAGACCGCCGGGGGGCCCGCGAGCGCCGACGGTGAGAACCCCGGGCCCGCGACGCCGTACCTGCTCGTCATGCCGCCCGTCGACGGTGCGCCGCCCAGCATGGTGTGGCCCGGGGCGGAGGGCACGCCCGCCTGGGCGATCCCGGTCAGCATCCCGGCGGGCACGCGCGGGTACGCCGTGTTCATCCCGCTGGTGCCCGCCGCCGCCCCGACGCCGACGGGCACGGACACCGACCCGACCGCCACGGCCCCGACGTCGACGCCGACGGGCGCGGACACCGGCCCGGCCGCCACCGCCCCGACGCCGGCGGGCACGGACGCCCGCCCGCCCGCCGTGCCGCAGCGGCAGGCGGACGGGGAGGTCCGGCCGGCCGTCGTGCCGAGGCAGGCGGACCCGGGCACCCGACCGGCTCCGACGGCCGCCGCCGACGCGAAGGGCTCGCCGTCAGCCGTCGAGCCGGCGCCGGAGGCCCCGCGTGCGGCGACGGCGTCCTCCGCCGGAAACCCGTCGCCCTCCCCTGCCGGCCCGCCGCCCGCCGTCGCCACCCCGGCACCTGCGGCGGGCACGCCGCCCCAACCGGCCGCCGCGCCGGCACCCGTCGCCACACCCACGCCGGTCGCCGCCCCGCCATCGACCGCCGCCCCGCACCAGGCGCCGTACGGGACAGGTACGCCGGCCGCGTGGCCGGCGCCGTCCTGGGGCTACCAGCCGCCGCCGGTCCGGCCGTCGTTCCTCGAGACGCGGTGGCCGGGCCCGAAGGCGGCGCGGGACCGCTCCGTGCCGGCCGCCGTCCTCGCCGGGGCGCTGGGGCTGGCGTGCTTCGTGCCGCTGACCCGCACCGGCATCGGCTGGTTCCTGGGCTGGCTCACCCTGACCGTCGCGGTGGTCGTCGCGGTCCGCCGCACCGGCGCCGACCTGCCCCGCGCCGAGCGCTGGGTCCGCGCCGGCTGGGCGGGGGCCGCGCTGGCGCTGCTCTCGGTCCTGGCCTTCCGTAACGCCTGGTGGCTGGTGACGTTCTGCGTCCTCGGCGCGCTCGGCTGCGCGACCCTCGCGATCGTGGGCGGCCGGCTCGTACGCTCCATCCTGTTCAGCCTGGTGGCGGCGCCGTTCGCGGCGCTGCGGGGGCTGCCGTGGGTGGGCGGCCACCTCCAGGCCCCGGCGAGCCCCGGCCTGGCCCGTCGCGTCGTCGGGTCCGCCGCAGCCACGGTGGCCGCGCTGGTCGTCTTCGGCGCGCTCCTCTCGTCGGCCGACGGCGCCTTCTCCGTGGTGCTCGACGGGCTCATCCCCGAGGTCGACGCCGGCGCGAGGTTCGAGTGGCTCTTCCTCGCCGGCATCGGGGGGCTGAGCGCGGTCGCCGCCGTCTACACGCTGGCCGCACCTCCCGACCTGTCGACGGTGGACCGGCCCGGCACGCCCCGCCTCGGCGTCCTGGAGTGGGCACCGGTCATCACCGCGCTGACACTGCTGTTCGGCGGTTTCGTGGCGGTGCAGTTCACCGTCCTGTTCGGCGGCGAGCGGCACGTGCTGCGCACCGCGGGCCTCAGCTACGCCGAGTACGCGCGCAGCGGGTTCTGGCAGCTCGTCGTCGTCACGATGCTGACGCTGGCGGTGCTCGCCGGGGTGGCCCGGTGGGCACGGCGGGAGCGCCCGGTGGAGCGCCACCTGCTCCGGATCCTGCTCGGCCTGCTCAGCGCGTTCGGCTTCGTCATCGTGGTGTCGGCGCTGTCCCGGATGTACACGTACCAGAAGGTCTACAGCTTCACCGGGGAACGTCTCTTCGTGATGGCGTTCGAGCTGCTGCTCGGCACCGTCTTCCTGATGATTCTGGCGGCCGGGATCCGGTGGCGGGGAGCCTGGATCCCCCGGCTGACCGTGGCGCTCGCCGTGGCGATGCTGCTGAGCCTGGCCGTGCTCAACCCCGAGGACTACGCGGCGCGCCGCAACATCGCCCGCTACGAGCAGACGGGGAAGATCGACGCCTGGTACCTGCGGGCGCTCTCGGCCGACGCGACACCCGCCCTGTCCGGCCTGCCGGACCCGGTGCGCCGCTGCACCCTGAGCTGGATCGCGGGCGACCTGGAGGAGCCGGACCCCTGGTACGCCTGGAACCTGGGCCGGGTCCGGGCGCGCCAGGCGCTCGACCGGGTCGGGCCGGGCGCCGTCGGTGGCACGCGCGACTGCAAGGCCGCCGACCAGTTCGACCTGCCCAAGAGCCGCCGGTGACGGACCCGACGCCCCCGCCTGGCCG
This sequence comes from Micromonospora sp. NPDC048063, assembly GCF_043202855.1. Taxonomy (NCBI): domain Bacteria; kingdom Bacillati; phylum Actinomycetota; class Actinomycetes; order Micromonosporales; family Micromonosporaceae; genus Micromonospora; species Micromonospora sp. NPDC048063. The sequence continues at coordinate 47,888 of NZ_JBIDBG010000021.1, forward strand.
GGGGCGTCGGGTCGGCCGGGTCACCAGGGCTCGGGGATGCTGATCGCCACGCAGCGCTGGGTGCCGGGAATCGGCTGGTAGCAGGCGGACGCCTCCAGGTTGTTGGTCAGGTCGGACCGGTGGAAGGACGTGCTGCCACCGTTGACGCAGGTGCCGCCGCTGGTGGTCACGCCGCCGGTGACCTTGGCCGTGGCGCAGCCGACCGTGCCGGCGGTCTTCTCCACCGTGTTCAGCGAGGAGCGCTGGTCCGCGTACTGGTGGGCGCCGTAGCCGGTCAGCCGCACGCCGGGACGGGTCACCGTGTACTGGAACGCCGTCGAGGTGTAGTACGACCAGCTCGCCCCGGTGCCCACGGTCCGCAGCTCCGGGTCGGCCGACGAGCCGGGGACGAACATGGCGAAACCCTTGTCATGGGTGGTCGTGCCCGGGATCATCCGGTAGACGATCACCAGGAGTCCCTGGCTGTAACTGCCGGTGGAATAGGTCAGGTAGCTGCCGTTGCCGCAGGTGGTCCGGTCGGCGATGTAGCCGACGCCGTTGGCGTAGAGCATCACCCGGGCGCAGCGGGAGTCGGCGGCGGTGTCCTCGATGGTGCCGACCGTCGTGCTGGTGCCCGAGTTGTCGGTGGCGTACCCGGTCAGCCGCACGCCCGGCAGGGTGCCGGCGTACTGGTAGGCGCTGGGGTGGTAGTAGCTCCACGAGGCCGACCAGCCGCTGCCGGACGGCAGCGCGAACGCGGGCGAGGCGGGCAGCAGGGCGGCGACCAGTGCGGTGGCCAGGGCCGCGACCAGCATCGCGCCGGTCGACCGCCATCGGGGGTGGGTCCTCATCGCTCCTCCGATCTCCACGACGGGCGGACACCCGGCGTCAGGATCAGGTTGACCGAGGATGCCGACCGCGAAGACGGCTCAGTCCCGAAGCGGACAGCCGGATCGACGTCAGCCACCGTCGGCGCGGTCGAAGGCTTGACCTTCGGTGGGTCAAACGACGGTGAGCAGCGCGTCGAGCGGCCGCGGCAAGGTATCCCGGCCAACTGCCGCCTCGACGAGCAGGCGTGCGTAGCGCAGGTTACGGCGCGAACTGCTGCGCAGGAACCGCCACATCTGCGCTTCGGGCTCCCGGCCGCGCCAGGCGGGCTGGCTCTGGAACGAGCGGAACAATCGGAGGTCGCCCTGTGAGTCGAAGAGTGCTTCGACCCGGGCGGCACCCAGGGCGCGGATCAGCTCGTCCTCCAGATCCTTGACGCAGACGTAGAACCCGAGGTGCTCCATGTCGGCGCGCGTGCGGGGTGAGCCAACATGGGTCACCTCCAGTCCGCGCCGGAATATCTCCTCCTCACGCAGGTCACACAGACCGGCAAGTCGCACCCGGGTGCCCAGGGGGGCCAACCTCGTCAGGAAGCGGCCGATCGCGTGCGCCCCGCCGATCGGCACGATCACGACCCGCTCCGCCTCGAGATCCCGGCCGCGACCCACTGCGGCCGTTTCCAGTGCGATCTGGTCGCTGATGCCCTCGACGAGCACCACGGCCACGGCGGACCCGACCTTTGCCAGGGCGCGGGCCGTCGCCCGGATCGAGGCGGCATTGCCACCCAAGTGGCCATCGACCGCCCCGTCGGTGAACATCTCAGCTTGTCGGGTCGTGGCCATGGTCGTAATCATCGGTGATACGCCTACCGGCCGACCAGGGATTAGCCACGGCCCATCTCGTCGACACGCTCCCGACCTGGACCAGGTGGCGGACCGCCTCGACCGGGCGGCGGCTCTTGCTGCTGCGGGCTCAGTGCGGACCGACGGCGTCGGCCCGGATCTTGACGCGGTTCGTCCGGGTCACCGACACCATGACGGACCAGTGGTTTTCCTGGTGGCCCGGACCGAGCACTACGGAAACAGGCGACGTCAGGTTGAGAGGCTTGCTTCTGAGTGGAATCAGGGCTCTGGCGTGGGCGCGGGGATCGACGGGGAGCCGGATGATCCGCTGATCGGGGCGTCGACAGAGCCAAGGAGACGGGGCACGGCCAGCGCGGGGCAACGCGACCCCAAGCCGTCGTTCCGTCGCGAGGGAGCGGCCAACGTGCCAGGACAAATCACGTCAAGCCGGAACTCGCGTGGGCCGGTATCGCAGGGCGACCGCCCCCGACCGGAACTCGTGGCGACCCACGAGTTCGAGCTGGATACGCTCACGCAGACCGGCGAGCAACGTCGGCCCGTGTCCGGCAAGGACCGGCTGCACAAGGAACTCGTACTCGTCGATCAGTCCCAGATCTGCCAACGCCAGGGGGAGCGTCACGCCGCCCACCCACAGGCCCTCGCCTGGCTCCTGCTTGAGCCGCTGAACCGCTTGCTCCAAGTCGCCTCGCACCAGCTCGGCATTCCAATCGACCTCGCTCAGCGTGCTCGACACGGCGTATTTCTTCGCCCGGTCGATGGTCTCGGCGAACGGGACCTCCCACTCATTCATCCAGTCAGGCCACGTGCCCGTGGCCGGCTTCCGCCACGCCGACTCCATCATTTCGTAGGTCACGCGGCCGAATAGCAGGGCATCGGCTCGATCCATCTCAGCGGTCCAGTAGCGCATTGACTCCTCGTCCGGCGAGAGCCCTGCCTCGTGATGGCAGCAGCCGTCGAGCGTGATGTTGATCGAGTATCGAAGTGGTCTCATCTCGTCACTCTCCCTTGATGCGCGCCCCGCGTTCACCGGACCGTACTCAGACGACTGCCGGCGCCATTTCTTATCGGCACCCCGATCGGACCTACTCAACACCGGCGTGATGCGAACCAGACCGCACCGAGCGCGCGACCGATTCGGCACTCGGGGCGTTCAGGTTCGCAACGGGACGGCGCCCATAACGCTCGACCTCGATGCACGGTGCCACGCACCCTACCGCAGGCTCCCCTCGACGCGCTCTCAGATCCACCACACGTCTGCACCGCAGTGCTGAGCCTGGTCCATGCGACCTCGCACACTCCGAGTTCCCATCGTCCAGGCCCACACAATCGGAGCTGTCACACGTCTTTCAGACGAGGAGCCGGGCTGCTGCACCGCGGGTCGTGTGGGTCGCGGATGCTGCTGGACTTCGCCACCAACCCGCGCGGTACCACCTACGCCTACTTCGTCCGCTCTGGCCGCGCCGCGAAGAAGACCACCTGCACCCGCCGTGCCGTACCCGTCGCGGTCGCAGAGCGGCTCGTCGAGGACTCCTACGCATCGATCACGATCAGCGAAGCCGACTACCGACACCTCGTCGCCGAAGTCGATGCCGCGTTCGACAAGCGCTCGACGGGCAGGGATCAGGAGATCGCCGACCTCACAGCGAACCGGGCACGCCTGGAAGCCGAGAGCGACAAGCTGCTGGCCGCGCACTTCGCCGACGCCATCGACCTCCCCACCCTGAAGCGCCACCAAGACCGCATCCGAGCCGGCCTCGCCGACATCGAACACCGCCTCGCCCAGCACGACGAACAGCACACCGGAGGGCGGGCATTCCTCCACGACAGCCTGCGACTGCTGACGGACGCTCACCGCATGTACACCCGCTCAGGCGACGGCGACCGGCGGCTCGCGAACCAAGCGTTCTACACGCGGTTGGAGATCACCGAAGACGAGCACCTACGCCCACGCCTCTCGGAACCGTTCGCCACCATCGTCACCGAAGCCCACGGGAGCAAGAAGACCAAACGAGAACACTCGCCATCTTCCGATGTCGCATGTTCCCGTAAGGCACTTTGGGTGGGGCGGACGGGACTCGAACCCGTGACCGATCGATTATGAGTCGACTGCTCTAACCGGCTGAGCTACCGCCCCGGCACCGCGCCGGATCCTATCCCGCCCGGTCGATCACCGGCCAGCACGAAACCCTGGCTTCACCGCCCCGCGGTGGCGGCACGATGGGCAACGCGAGGATAACAGCGAGCAGCCGGCCCGCCGCGCCCCGTACCCGCCGATTCAAGCGTCAGGAACCCGCGCGCAGCTCCGCCAGTACGGCTCCGGCGGCGCGCCAGCCGCTGGCCAGCGCCCCCTGGATGGACGGGCTGTCCCGGTGGTCGCCGGCCACGAACAGGCCCTCCCCCAGCGCCACCGGCTTGCGCAGCCGCCCCTGCGGCGGCGGTGCGGCGGGCAGCGCGTCCGGGACCGACACGGTGGTCAGGTGGGTCCAGTCCGCCGTGGACCGTCCGTAGAGCCGGGTCAGCTCGGCCCGCACGGTCGGCTCGGGCGGCGCCGACGGGCCGACCACGGAGGTGGCGATCAGGTGCCGGCCAGCCGGCGCGTACGTCGGCGCGGCCCGGCTGACCACCACCGTGTTCGCGACGATCTCCCGCCGGTCGCCGTCGACGAGCAGGATCGGCTCGTCCAGCGGCGCCTCCTGCACGCTGTGGTAGTAGGTCGTGTAGCTGTGCGTGCGTACCGCCGGCAGGGTCGGCAGCAGCGTGGCCGCCGCCGGCGGGTCGACGGCGACCACGACGGCGCGGCAGCGGATGTCGCCGGCCTGGGTGCGGACCCGGCCGGGCGCCACCGCCGAGACCGGGGTGTCCAGGTCGATCAGTTCGGCCGGCAGCGGGTCGGCGACGGCGCGGGGCAGCGCGGCCATGCCCTCGGCGGGCAGGCCGATCCGCCCCCGGGCGAAGGATCGCAGCACCATCGACAGCACGCGGCTGGAGGTCTCCAGCTCCCGTTCGACGAAGACACCGGAGAGGAACGGCCGCAGCAACTCCTCGATGATCGTGTCGGAGAGACCGGCGCGGCGCAGCGCGGTCTCGGTGGTGGTCTCGGGCGCGGCGAGCAGCCGGCCCTTCGGCAGGGTCGCGCAGCCGGTGGCGAGCGCGGCGAGGCGCAGCCGGTCGCGCAGCGACCCGACGCCGGCCAGGGCGGTGCCGGGCGCGCCGGTGGGCTCGCGCAGCGGGTTGACCAGGCGGGCGAGCCGGTCGCCCTTGCGCACCAGCACGCCGGAGGTGAAGTGGCCGAGGCGCAGCCGGTCGACGTCGAGCAGGGTGCCGAGCCGCGGATAGGCGGTGTTGAGCACCTGGAAGCCACGGTCGAGCAGGTAACCGTCGACCGCGTCGGTGGCCACCCGGCCGCCGAGCCGGCCGCCGGCCTCCAGCAGCCGCCACGGCACGCCGGCGCGGTGCAGCCGCCGGGCCGCGGCCAGGCCGGCCAGGCCGCCGCCGACCACGACGACGTCGGTCTCAGCGAGCATCGCGCGCCTCCCGCTCACCGTTCGTCCGGGACAGCCGGCCCGGCCACCAGATCGTCGGCCCGATGTCGTACGCCAGCGCGGGCACCAGCAGCGAGCGGACGACGATGGTGTCGAGCAGCACCCCGACCGCGACCGCCACGCCCAGCTCGACCAGCACCACCAGCGGCAGCACGGCGAGCGCGGAGAACGTCGCGGCGAGCACGACCCCGGCGGAGGTGATCACGCCGCCGGTGACGGCGAGGCCGGTGAGGACGCCGGCCCGGGTGCCCCGCCTGGCGGACTCCTCGCGGACCCGGCTCATCAGGAAGATGTTGTAGTCGATGCCGAGGGCGACCAGGAAGACGAAGGCGAAGAGCGGGAACGAGGTGTCCACGCCGGGGAAGTCGAGGACGTGGCGGAAGATCAGCGCGCAGAGGCCGAGGGTGGCGGCGAAGCTGAGCAGTACGGTCGCGATCAGCAGGATCGGCGCGAGGAGCGCCCGCAGCAGCAGCGCCAGGATGATCGTGATCACCGCCAGCACGACCGGGATGATCACGTTCCGGTCCCGTGTCGAGGCGTCCGCCGTGTCCAGGTTGATCGCGGTGAAGCCGCCGACCACGGAGTCCGAGCCGGGCACCGCGTGCACCGCCGCCCGCAGCTCCCGGACGGCCCGCTCGGCGCCGTCGCTGTCCGGCGGGTCGGCGAGCGTCGCCTCCAGCTGCACCCGGCCGTCGACGACGGTGGGCGGCGCGTTCGGGTCGGGCGGCCCGGTCCGGTCGGCGGTGACGGGCCGGACGGCGGCCACCCCGGGCACGCCGCGGGCCGCGTCGGCGACCTGCTCGGCGGCCTGCTGGTTGGTGAAGATGGTGGCGGGGCTGCCGGTGCCGGCCGGGTAGTGCCGGGCGATCACCTCCTGGCCGGCGACCGAGTCGGTGCGTTCGGTGAACAGGTCGGACTGCCCGAGCGTGGTCGCGCCGAGCTGGGTCAGCCCCAACGCGAGCACGGCCAGCGCGAGGGTGGTGAGCACCCAGACGGGCCGGGCCCGCCGCGCCACGAAGCCGGCGATCCGGCTCCAGATGCCGTGCTCGGTGCGCGGGTCGGCCTGGTCGGGCCGGGGCCGGCGCGGCCAGAACGCCCACCGCCCGCCGAGCACCAGCAGGGCGGGCAGGAAGGTGAGCATGACCAGCAGGGTGGCGGCGATGCCGATGGCGGCGACCGGGCCGAGCGCCCGGTTGGAGTTGAGGCTGGACAACAGCAGGCAGAGCAGGCTCACGATCACCGTGCCGGCGGAGGCGACGATCGCCGGGGCGGCGCCCTTCCAGGCGGTCCGCATCGCGTCCCAGGGACGCTCGTGCCGGTGCAGTTCCTCGCGGTAGCGGGCGACGAGCAGCAGCGCGTAGTCGGTGCCGGCGCCGAAGACGAGCACGGTGAGGATGCCCTGCGCCTGCCCGTTGAACTTGAGCACGTCGGCGTCGGCGAGCAGGTAGACGAAGACCGCGGCCAGCGCGAAGGACATCCCGGCGGCGAGCAGCGGGAAGATCCACAGGATCGGGCTGCGGTAGACGACGAGCAGGATGACCAGCACCACGCAGAGGGTGACGGCCAGCAGGGTGCCGTCGATGGCGGAGAAGACCTCGATGAGGTCGGCGAGCAGGCCGGCGGGCCCGGCCACGTCCACGGTCAGCCCGTCGCGGTCCCCGCCGGCGATCGCGCGCAGTTCCTCGACGACCGTGCCGATCCGTTCGCCGTCGGCGTCGTCGATCGGCACCACCACCTGGAGGGCCTGCCCGTCCTCGCTGGGGATCGGCGGCGGCAGCGGGCCGACCACCCCGGGCACCTGGGCGAACCGGGTGGCGTCGGCGGCCGCCCGCTGCGTGTCGGCGTCGGTGATGCCGCCGGCGCGTTCGTAGACCACCAGCGCGGGGGTGGTCTGCCGCGCGACGAACCGTCCGGCCAGCTCCTGCGCCCGGGTCGCCTCCGCGTCGTCGGGCAGGAACGAGGCGTTGTCGTTCGTGGCGACCTCGCCGAGCCGGCCGGAGAACGGCCCGGCGACGGCCCCGACGACCAGCCACGCGAGCACGACCGCCACGGCGACGAGTGTGATCCTGCCGTGGCCTCCTCTTCCGGGCATCCGCACCCACCCCAAGAATCGACGCACCGATCGACGCAGAGGGAGTCCAAGTCGACACCGACCATCCTGCCGGGCGGGAGCGCCCGCGGTGGCGGAAACCGGGCGGCCGGTGCGGGGCGAAGACACCGAGCCGGCGGCGGTCGGCGGGAGCACGGAACGACGAACGCCCGCCGGCGGGGCCGACGGGCGCAGGTGTGGAAGCTCCCCCGTTTGGACTCGAACCAAAAACCTGCCGGTTAACAGCCGGCTGCTCTGCCAATTGAGCTACGGGGGACCGCTGCGTCGTCCGGTGCGGATCTCCCCGCGCCGTGCGACGGGGACAAGAGTACAGGACTCCGGGGGGTGTTGGTCCAGGGGGTTACCCCTGCGACCCCTGCCCAGCAGACACGACAATAAACCAGACAAATCGTCATCACGGCACAAGGAGGCATGAGCGGAGAGCAGGATGGGTAGTTAGCTGCGGACAGAGGAGACAGGCGCGATTTGGTCGCCTCCGGCGGGGTAAGCCGCCGGACGACGGCGCGTCAGGTACGGAAGGAGCCGCCATGCGCGGAAAGATCATGTTTCTTGGCGGGCTGGCTGCGGGATTCGTCCTGGGCGCCCGTGCCGGTCGGGAGAAGTACGAGGAGCTGGTGATCCGGGGCCGCAAGGTGCTCGACCACCCGACCGTCCAGGAGGCGGCCGGCGTCGCGCAGGCCCAGGCGACCCGCCTCTACAGCGAGGGCAAGGACAAGCTCGGCCAGTCGAAGCTGGGCGAGAAGCTGAGCAGCAACGGCAACAAGCAGGAGTTGACCGCCGCCGACGACGCGTTCGCCGGGACGCCGGCCACGGTGGGGGCGAAGGCGGGCTCCGGCTCGTCGGGCACCGGCTCGACCTCCGGGTCGACGTCGGCCACCACCACCCCCCGCAGCAAGCCGTCCGGCTCGGGCACCAACAACAGCACCCTCTGATCGCACCTTCGCGCGGGCCGGTCGCCAGTTGGTGACCGGCCCGCTCGCGTGCGTACGGGCACGTCACGGCCGCCCGGCCCCCACGCCTGTGGCCACTTTCGCCGATTGAAGCGAAAGTTCTGCCCATCCATCGAAAACTTCCGCCGCCAACCTCTTCACTTTGGTCCGAGGCGCAAATATCGTCCTGCGTAGAACCTGGCCAGGCTCTTGGTACCCCCCGCGACCTCCTCAGCGACGTCCCGGCGCTGAGGCGGACCCGCCCGACCAGAGCGAGGTTCGATGCGCAGACCGATCGGCCGAAGGGCCGCCACCTACCTCAGCCTTCTCACCCTCGTCGGCGCGACGCTCGTCGCGACCGCTCAGCAGCAGCCGGCACCGGCACTCGCCGCCCCGGCACCGACCAGCAACGGCATCCAGTACAAGGTCCTCGTCTTCACCCGGTCGGCGGACGGCAGCCACCCCGCCACCGCCGCCGGCGTCGACGCGATCCGCCAGCTCGGCAACGACCGGCGCTTCACCGTCGAGGTGACCGACGACGCCCGCAAGTTCGACGAGGCGCACCTCAAGCAGTTCCGCGCCGTGGTGTTCCTGAACACCTCCGGCGACGTCCTCGCCGACGACCAGCAGGCCGCGTTCGAGCGGTACTACCGCGACGGCGGCGGCTTCGTCGGCGTCCACTCCGCGATCGAGGCCGAGCCGGGCTGGTCCTTCCTGGACGACGTGCTCGGCACCCGGGCGGTGGGCGCCGCCACGGCGGCGGCCCCGGCCACGGTCACCGTGGCCGACCGGGTGCACCCGGCCTCCGCGACCCTGCCGGAGCGCTGGGCGCACACCGACCGGTGGTACAACTTCGCGGCCAACGTCCGGGGCGTCTCGCACGTCCTGGCCACCGTGAACGAGAAGACGTACGCCGGCGGGTCGATGGGCTTCGACCACCCGGTCACCTGGTGCAAGGACCACCAGGGCGGCCGGTCCTTCTACACCGGGCTCGGCGCGACGCCGGAGAGCTTCGGCAGCACCGACCTGCGGGCCCACCTCGGCGGCGCCATCCAGTGGGCGGCCGGCGTGACCGACGGCGACTGCGGCGCCACCGTCCTGGCCAACTACCAGATGACGGTGATCGGGGCGCAGCCCAACGTCAACGAGCCGATCGGCTTCGACGTGCTCCCCGACGGCCGGGTGATCCAGACCGACCGCCGTGGCGGCGTACGCCTGCACGACCCGGAGAGCAACGAGACCACCGTGCTGGCGCAGATCCCGGTCTACACGCACAGCGAGGACGGCATGTACGGGCCGGCGATCGACCGGGAGTTCGCCACCAACCGCTGGGTCTACCTCTTCTACGCGCCCCCGCTGGACACCCCCGCCGGCGGCGCGCCGACCACCAGCACCGACCCGGCGACCTGGGACCGCTGGAAGGGGTACTTCCAGCTCTCCCGGTACAGGTTCGTCGACGGCGAGACGCCCTCCCTGGACCTGGCCTCCGAGCAGAAGATCCTCCAGGTGCCGGTCGACCGGGGGGCCTGCTGCCACGTGGCCGGCGACATCGCCTTCGACTCGAAGAACAACCTCTGGCTGGTCACCGGCGACGACACCCCGGCCGGCGGCGGTGGCTCCGGCGGCTTCTCCCCGCACAACGACTCGGTGAGCGCCACCGGCGTCTACCAGGCGCCCTTCGTGGACGCCCGGCGCAGCTCCGCCAACACCAACGACCTGCGCGGCAAGATCCTGCGCATCTCGGTGCAGGCGGACGGCAGCTACACCGTGCCGGCGGGGAACATGTTCCCCGAGGCGGCGGACCCGGGTGACAAGACCCGCCCGGAGATCTACGCGATGGGCTTCCGGAACCCGTTCCGCATCACCCTCGACAAGAACGACGTCGCCTACGTCACCGACTACTCCCCCGACTCCTCGACCGCGGCGGTGGGCCGGGGACCGGCGGGCACCGGCCGGATGATGGTGGTCGACAAGCCGGCGAACTACGGCTGGCCGATGTGCGTACAGCCGAACCTGCCGTACATCGAGATGAACTGGACCACCAGCCCGATCTCCCCGGTCGCGCCCTTCGACTGCGCGGCGCCGCGGAACACCTCGCGGCACAACACGGGCCTGACCGACCTGCCCGCGGTGGAGAAGTCGGAGCTGTGGTACTCGTTCCAGGCCCCGACGCCGTGCCCCGAGTCGTACCTGTCCACGCCGACGCGGACCTGCCCGGTGCTCTTCCCCGAACTCGGCACGGGCGGCGTGGGCCCGCACGGCGCGGCGAAGTACGACTTCGACCCGGAGCTGAGGTCGGAGACGAAGTTCCCCGCGTACTTCGACGGCGCGATCTTCTTCGGCGAGTTCACCCGGGACACCCTCAAGGAGGTCCGGCTCGACGCCCAGGGCGACATCCTGAAGATCAACAACGTGCTGAACTGCGGGCAGGCACCCACCACGCCGGCCAAGCCGTTCCTCTGCGACAACCCGATGGACATGAGGTGGGGCGCCGACGGCAACTTCTACCTGCTGACGTACGGCGACGGGTTCTTCAACGTCAACCCGGACGCGGCGATGCTGAAGTTCAGCTACGTCAAGGGCCTGCGGGCACCGAACGCCGTGCTGAACGCGACCCCGACCAACGGTCACGCCCCGCTGACCGTCGCCTTCTCCAGCGAGGGGTCGAAGGACCCGGACCCGGCGGACTCCATCTCGTTCGCCTGGGACTTCGACGGCAACGGCACGACCGACTCCGTCGACCCGAACCCGACGCACACGTACACGGTCAACGGGGTCTACACCGCGCGGCTCACGGTGACCGACTCCAGCGGCAAGAGCGCGTCGGCGAACACCACGATCACGGTGGGGAACACCGCGCCGACCGTCACCGTCAACACCCCGCTCGAGGGCGGCTTCTTCCAGTGGGGTGACGGGATCCCGTGGTCGGTGACGGTCACCGACCCCGAGGACGGGCCGGTCGACTGCGCCAAGGTCGAGGTGACCTTCGTGCTCGGCCACGACGAGCACGGCCACGGCGAGGCCAACCAGTTCGGCTGCTCCGGCGTGCTGCCCACGGAGGCCGACGACGCCTCCCACGGCGGCTACATCTACGGCGTCGTCAGCGCGTCCTACACGGACCGGGGGGCCAACGGGCAGCCGGCACTGACCACGGTGGACCAGCAGATCATCCAGGACAAGCGGCAGCAGGTGGAGTTCGCCCGGGACCAGTCCGGGACCACCGTGGGCACCAGCGCCGACACCGGTGGCGGGCAGCAGCGCGGCAGCCTCGACCCGGGCGACTGGATCGCGGTCAACAACACCGTGAACCTGACGAACATCCAGTCGGTGACGCTGCGTACCTCCGGTGGCAGCGCCGCCACCGTCGGGCAGCCGCGCTTCGGCGTGGAGTTCCGGCTCGACTCGCCCACCGGGCCGGTGGTCGCCACCGCCACGGTCAACGCGACCAGCGGCAACAACGCCTTCACCAGCACCACCGTGCCGATCACCGACCCGGGCGGCACGCACCGGCTCTACCTCGTGTTCACCACCGTCCCCGGCGGCCCGACCAGCGGTTTCGGCAACCTCAACTGGATCGGGTTCACCGGCCAGGGCATCGGCGTCGCACCGTAGCCGCCGCCGTGGCCGGCGGCCGCGCGGCCGCCCGCCCCCGCGCCCCCCCCCCGGCCCCGGCCCCCCCCCGGGGCCCCCCGCCCCCCCCCCCCCCCCCCCGCCGCGCGCC
>NZ_JBIDBG010000021.1:59869-107526 GCF_043202855.1 Micromonospora sp. NPDC048063
ACCCTAAATTGTAGGGGGTTCCCGGGCCCGGCCAGGGGCGCCCCCCCGGCGCCGCCGCCGGGCCCGGCGGCCGGGGGGCCCCCGGCCACGGCGCCCACCGACGTGCCCGGGCCACCGCCGGTGGCCCCCGGCCCGGATCCGCCCTCTCCAGCATCGAGAAAGGCAGCAACACATGAACGACAGTCAGCACGGGATGAGCCGTCGCCGCATGCTCGGCGCCCTCGCCGGCGTGGCCGGCGCGGCGGCCGTCGGCGCGACCGGACTCGCCCCCGCCGCCGGCGCCAACGGCAACGGCCTGCTCGTCCCGGCCGGCAAGCGGGGCATCATCCTCTACAGCGTCCGGGACCGGATCGGCGCCGCCCCGGACACCAGCGGAGTGCCGTACGGCTTCGAGCGGGTGCTCGCGCGGCTCGCTGAGATCGGCTACAAGGAGGTGGAGTTCGCCGGCTACAACCAGCACACCTCCATCCTCGGCCGGCAGATCACCGCCGCGGAGATCCGCAAGATCCTGGACGACAACGGGCTGCGCGCCAACGGATCACACGCGTCCATCCCGAGCGTCATCAACCCGACCACCCTCGCGGCCTTCGAGCAGCAGCTCGACATCGCCGAGACGCTGGGCATGACGCACATCGGCACCGGCAGCGACCCGACCGGCAGCAACTACAAGACCGACTGGGACGCCGCCGCGGAGCGGTGGAACACCCTCGGCGAGCTGGCCGCCGCCCGCGGGCTGAAGCTGTACACGCACAACCACGACGCGGCGTACAACTTCCTGCTCGACAGCGGCCCGCTGGACGCCCTGGGCCGGCCGACCCGCTCCTCCGGCGTGCGGAAGCTGGAGTACTTCATCGGGCTCACCGACCCGGCGTACGTGTGGTTCGAGATGGACATCTACTGGGCGCACGTGGCCCAGCACCGGTTCCGCAGCTACACCGACCCGGACGGCGTGACGCGGACCGACGTCTTCGACCCGCTGGCGACCGTGGCCGCCCAGCCGATCCGGTTCCCGCTGTTCCACGCCAAGGACGGCGCGTTCAACCCGGCCAGCAGCGCCGGGTACGACATGGTGCCGCTCGGCCAGGGCGACATCGACTACGGCGGGTTCTTCGCCAACATGGGCGCCAAGGGCTACCACAACCCGATGTGGGAGCAGGACAACGCACCGGGCGGCACCACCGACCCGGGCCGGTCGCTGCGCTACGCGGAGCTCAGTTTCCAGCACATGTCGGGTCTGCGGGGCTGACGGACCCGACACGCACCTGGGGGCCGCGTCCGGGACGACCGGGCGCGGCCCCGCGCGCCACACCCCGGTAACAGCGCCGTGGAAGACTTCAGGCCGGGAGGTGATGGCGATGGTCCTCGTCCGGCCTGAGAACGCGTACCAGGCACGGCTGGTCCGGCTGCTGCGCGACGACGGTCCCCGCTCGCGGGTGGAGTTGGGCGACGCGGTGGGCCTGTCCCGGTCCAAGTTGGCCGCGGAGGTGGACCGGCTGGTCGAGCGGGGCCTGGTCGAGACCGCGGGGCCAGCGGCGTCGCGCGGCGGTCGCCGGTCCTCGATGCTGCGCGTCGCCGGCGGCGTGCGCTTCGCCGGCGTCGTCGTCGGCGCGGACCGGATCACCGTCACGGTGACCGACGGCGAGTTGACCGTGCTCGCCGGGAGCGCCGAGCCGATCGACGTCCGGGTGGGGCCGGAGCCGGTGCTCGGCCGGGCCGTCGAACTGGTCGGAAAGCTGCGGGCCGAGCTGGGTCTGGCCCAGCTCACCGGGGTCGGCGTCGGCCTGCCGGGGCCGGTCGACTTCCCCGAGGGCACGCCGGCCTCACCGGCGGCCATGCCGGGCTGGCACCGGTTCCCGGTGCGCGAGGCGCTCGCCGCCGAGCTGGGCTGCCCGGCCCTGGTCGACAACGACGCGAACGTGATGGCGCTCGGCGAGAAGCACGCCGGGGTCGGGCGCACCTTCGACGATTTCCTCTACGTCAAGCTCGGCACCGCGATCGGCTGCGGGCTGGTGCTCGGCGGCGCGCCCTACCGGGGCGCGACGAGCAGCGCCGGGGACATCGCCCACCTGCCGCTCACCGAGGACGGGCCGAGCTGCGCCTGCGGCGAGACCGGCTGCCTGGAGGCGTACTGCGGCGACCGCGGGCTGGTCGGCGCGGCGCTCGCCGCGGCCCGCGCGGGCCGGTCCACGGCGCTGGCGGCCCGGCTGGCCGAGGCGGGCACCCTCTCCGTGGCCGACGTCGCCGCGGCGGCGGGCGCGGGCGACGCGGCCGTACAGGCCCTGGCCCGGGACGCGGCCCGCCGCCTGGGCCAGGTGCTGGTCGGCCTCGTGAGCTTCTTCAACCCGGGCATCGTCATCATCGGGGGCGCGCCGGCCGGGCTGGGCCACACGCTGCTGGCCGAGATCCGTGGGGTGGTCTACCGCCGGTCCGCGCCGCTGGCCACCGGCACCATGCCGATCGTGCTCTCCGACCTCGACGACCGCGCCGGAGTGGTGGGCGCGGCGCGGCTGGTCAGCGACCACCTCTTCTCGGCCGGCTGACGGGGGCCGACCGGCGGCCGGCCCCCGGTGCGGGCCGTGTCCCCGCCGCGGACCGAGCCCCCGCCGCGGACCGAGTCCCCGCTGCCGCACGCGGCCGTGACCGCTGACGGGCCCTCGGTCCGTGCCGCCGAACGCGGCGTCGACCGGCAGCCGGGACTCGGTCCGTGCCGCCGACGGGTGCTCGGTCCTTGCTGCTGACGGGTGCTCAGTCCTTGCTGCTGAACGCGGCGTCGAAGGCTGCGGCCGGGGCGTCGAAGGCGAGCCGCCGGACGAACTGCAGGGCTTCGGGGGCGCCGACGAGGCGGTCCATGCCGGCATCCTCCCACTCGATCGAGATCGGGCCGGCGTAGCCGATCGCGTTCAGCGCCCGGAAGCAGTCCTCCCAGGGCACGTCGCCGTGACCGGTCGAGACGAAGTCCCAGCCGCGCCGCATGTCCGCCCACGGCAGGTGCGAGGCGAGCCGGCCCCGCCGCCCGTCCCCCGTACGCACCTTCGCGTCCTTGCAGTCGACGTGGTAGATCCGGTCGGCGAAGTCGAAGATGAAGTTGACCGGATCCAGCTCCTGCCAGACGAAGTGCGACGGGTCCCAGTTCAGCCCGAACGCGGGCCGGTGCCCGACGGCCTCCAGCGCCCGCTTGGTCGTCCAGTAGTCGTACGCGATCTCGCTCGGGTGCACCTCGTGGGCGAAGCGGACCCCGACGGAGTCGAAGACGTCGAGGATCGGGTTCCAGCGGTCGGCGAAGTCCTGGTAGCCCCGCTCGATCATCTCCGGCGGCACCGGCGGGAACATCGCCAGGGTGTGCCAGATCGACGACCCGGTGAAGCCCACGACGGTGTCCACCCCGAGCCTCGCCGCCGCCCGGGCGGTGTCCTTGATCTCCTCGGCGGCCCGGCGGCGTACGCCCTCGGGCTCGCCGTCGCCCCAGATCCGGGCCGGCAGGATGCCCTGGTGCCGCTCGTCGATGGGGTGGTCGCAGACGGCCTGGCCGACGAGGTGGTTGGAGATCGCGTACACCTTCAGGTTGTGCTTCGCGAGGGTCTCCCGCTTCCGGTCGACGTACGAGTCGTCGGCGAGGGCCCTGTCGACCTCGAAGTGGTCGCCCCAGCAGGCGATCTCCAGCCCGTCGTAGCCCCACTCGGAGGCGAGCCGGCAGACCTCGTCGAACGGAAGGTCGGCCCACTGGCCGGTGAAGAGCGTGATGGGTCGCGCCATTGTCCTTCTCCCCTGTCGTGATGGGGATTCCGTGGGTGCGTGACCGGGGCGAGGGTGACCGGCCGGGCCGGTGCGAGGGCGGTCACGGCGGGACACCGGTGGGCGCCGCGTAGGCACCTGAACCCGCCGGGTTGCGCCTCCCGCCGGATCACCGGCAACCGCCACGGTCGCCGCCCTCACTCTAGAACCGCCACGCCCCGCACGGAACCCCACACCCGCCCACCCTCCCGCCCCATCCCCTCCCTCCTCCGCGATCTTGCACTTTCTGCCCTCGGCTCGCGGCCTTCGGGCGGAATGTCGGGGCACGAACTGCAAGATCGCGGGGAGGTGTTTCCGCGCACGCCCGTCGATCCCACGAAAGGTCCCTCCTAGGCCGCCCGTCAGAGCGGACGGTCGACGACCTGGGCGGCGAGGACGGCGAGGGCGGCCCGGGCCTCCGGGGTCACGGGGGCCTCCGCCAGGGCCGCCAGGGCGGCGTCGGCGCGCACCCGGATCATCCGCTCGATCCGCTCGCGCGCGCCGGTACGCTCGATGATGCCCCGCAGCTCGGCGGCCCCGTCGGCGTCCAGCGCCGGGTTGCCGAACAGCTCCCGCAGCCTGGCGGCCTGCGCCCGGTCGGCGGCGCCACGGGCCAGCGCCATCATCACCGTCGGCTTGCCCTCCCGCAGGTCGTCCAGGACCGACTTGCCCGTGACGGCCGGATCGCCGAAGACCCCCAGCACGTCGTCGCGCAGCTGGAACGCGTCGCCCAGCGGATCGCCGAAAGCGGTCAGCGCGGCGACCGGCCCCGGGCCCGCCCCGGCCAGCGTCGCCCCGATCTGCAGCGGCCGGGTGACCGTGTAGCGGGCAGCCTTCATCCGGATCACGGTCAGCGCGCTGGCCACCGAGCCGTCGCCGACCCCGGAGACCAGGTCCAGGTACTCGCCCGCGATCACCTCGGTGCGCATCAGCGCGAAGACGGCGCACCCCCGGTGCACCCGCGCGGCGTCCAGCCCGCACTCGTGGAACATCTGGTCCGACCAGGCGGCGCACAGGTCGCCGCAGAGCAGGGCCGTGTTGCGCCCGTACGCCTCCGGGTCGCCGCGCCAGGACGAACGGGCGTGCAGGTCGGCGAAGAGCCGATGCACCGACGGCTCGCCCCGGCGGCGGTCGCTGCCATCGAGGATGTCGTCGTGGATCAGCGCGAACGCGTGGAACAGCTCCAGCGCGGCGGCGGCCACCACGATCGGGGTGCCGTCGGGGGCGCCGGCGCCCCGCCAGCCCCAGTAGCAGAAGAGCGGGCGCAGCCGCTTCCCGCCGGCCAGCACGAACCGGTGCAGCGCGGTGAAGACGCCCCGGGGCGCGCCGTCCGGCCAGTCCCGGCCCTGCCGGTCGAGGAACGCGGCCAGCTCGGCGTCGACACGGGCCCGCAGTTCGCTGGTGTCGGGGGGCGCGACGGTGACGGTCACGACGCCTCCCCCGGTCGTCCGGCCGCCGCAGGGGGCGGCGGCGCGGCTGGCGGGACCAGCCCCGCCAGCTCCAGCAGCAGGGCTTTCACCTCGGTCGCGGCGACCCGGTCCCGGGCGGCGGACGGGTCGGAGCAGAGCAGCACCGGCCCGTCGGCCGGGTCGGCGGGGAGCCGCCCGTGCGACCCGCGCACCGCCTGGGCACCGGCGTCCAGCCCGACCACGCTCATCAGGTAGCGCAGCCCGAGCTTCTTGCGGGCCAGCGCCACGGCGGCGCGGCGCTTGGCGGCACCGGGGGCGGCGGGGTCGAAGAACAGCTCCGCGGGGTCGTAGCCGGGTTTGCGGTGGATCTCCACGAGGCGGGCGAAGTCCGGCGCGCGGGTGTCGTCGAGCCAGTAGTAGTACGTGAACCAGGCGTCCGGCTCGGCGACGAGAACGAGTTCTCCGGCGCGCGGATGGTCCAGCCCGTGCGCGGCCTTGCCGTCGGCGTCGAGCACCTCGGCCACCCCGGGCAGCGCGGCGCAGAGCTTCGCCACCGCCGGCACGTCGGCCGGGTCACGGACGTAGACGTGCGCGACCTGGTGGTCGGCGACCGCGAAGGCCCGCGAGGTCCACGGGTCGAGGTACTCCATGCCGGCCTGGGTGTGCACCCGCAGCAGCCCCTCGGCGCGCAGCAGCCGGTTGACGTCGACCGGGCGGGAGGCGTCGGTGATGCCGTACTCGGAGAGCACCACCACGGTGGCGTCCCGGGCCCCGGCGGCGTCCAGCAGCGGCCCGAGCACGGCGTCCAGCTCGGCCGCCGCCGCGGCGGCCTGCGGGGAGGACGGGCCGAAACGTTGCAGGTCGTAGTCGAGGTGCGGGACGTACACCAGGGTCAGGTCCGGGGACTGCTCGGCGAGGATCCGCTCGGCGGCCCGGCAGATCCACGCCGACGACGCCAGCCCCGCACCCGGCCCCCAGTAGCTGAACAGCGGGAATGTGCCGAGCCGGTCGGTGAGCGCGTCGTGCAGCTCCGGCGGGTCGGTGTAGCAGTCCGGCTCCTTGCGCCCGTCGGCGTGATAGACGGGGCGCGGGGTGACCGTCCAGTCCACGTCCGCGCCCATCGCGTACCACCAGCAGACGTTGGCGACGGTGTAGCCGGGCTCGGCCCGGCGGGCCGCCTGCCAGAGCCGCTCCCCGCCGACCAGGGCGTGGTGCTGACGCCAGAGCAGCACCTCGCCGAGGTCGCGGAAGTACCACCCGTTCCCGACGATCCCATGCTCGACCGGGAGCGCCCCGGTGAGGAAGGTGGACTGCACCGAGCAGGTCACCGCGGGCAGCACCGTGCCCAGCTCGGCCCGGAAGCCGGCGTCGGCGACCGCGCGCAGCCGGGGCATGTGCGCCAGCAGGCGCGGGGTCAGCCCCACCACGTCCAGCACCACCAGCCGCCGGCTCATGCCGGCACCTCGCTCCGCTCGGCGCCGCCATGAGACACCCCGGCACAGTGTCGATGACTCACTCGCTGACGCTCGCTCATGTCGGCACCTCGCTTCGCTCGGCGCCGCCATGAGACACCCCGGCACAGTGTCGATGACTCACTCGCAGACGCTCGCTCATGTCGGCACCTCCGCCGGACGGCCCGCGGGAGCCAGGCCGAGGGCGACCAGCTCGGCGTGGGCGAAGGCCAGTTCCGCGGCGATCCCGGCGGCCAGCTCCGCGTCGGTGCCCGGCCGCCGCGCGGCCGGCAGCACCCCCCAGGTGTACGTCTCGACGTCGAGGTGGTCGCAGCCCGCCTCGGGCCGGGCGTAGAGCGCGGCCAGCGCGGCGCGCAGCACCGGCAGGGTGGAGTCGAGCGGCGGTTCGGGCGGGGCGTGCAGCGGCACGTGGTAGTGCACCCGCCACGGCCCGGGCAGCCGCGCGGCCAGGGCGGCGTCCAGGTCGTCGGCGGCGTGGGCGGGGTCCGCCGGGTCCGCCGCCCCCGCGCAGCCCGCCGCGCGGGTCTGGTGCAGGAAGCGCGGCTCCACCCAGCGGCGCAGCGCCGCCGTCGCCTCGGCCGGCGCCTCGATGGCGGCCGAGACCTGCACCTTCACCACCGGCAGGCCGGCGGCCCGCAGCCGGCGCAGCGCGTCGGCCGGCTCCTCCCAGGCGCAGGCGAGGTGGGCGAGATCCAGGCAGACGCCGAGGCGGTCGGTGTCCACGCCGGACAGTGCCGCGACGGCCTGTCCGGTGCTCTCCACCACGCAGCCCGGCTCCGGCTCGAAGCCGACCCGGACCGGTCGGCCGGTGTCCCGCTCGACGACCGCGAGACCGGCCGCGAGCTGGTCGAGCCGGCGGCGCGCGGCGTCCGTGCGGGCGGCGTCCCAGGGCCGTCGCCAGGCCAGCGGCAGGGTGGAGACCGAGCCCCGGGCCGCGTCGTCCGGCAGCAGGTCGGCAAGCACCCGGGCCAGGTCCAGGGTGTACGCGAGCCGCCCGCCCGTGGTCCAGTCCGGGTGGTAGACGTCGCCCTTGACCACCGGCGCCTGGAAGGCCGCGTACGGGAAGCCGTTGAGCGTGACCACCTCCAGCCCCCGAACGGTCAGCTCGGTACGCAGCCGGCGACGGGCCGCCGGGTCGACGGCCAGCTCGGCGGCGACCGGGGCGGCCAGCCACAGCCCGAGGCCGAGCAGGTCCGCGCCGACCGCCTCGCGGACGGGCACGGCGTAGGTGTCCAACTGGCGGAGGATGCCGGCGAGGTCCTCGGCGGGGTGCACGTTGGTGCAGTAGCCGAGGTGGACGGTGTCGCCACCGGCGTGCCGCAGCCGCATCAGCTGCCGCCGCGCAGGATCGAGTTGCCGGCCCACGTGCCGGTCGGCGGGTCGACGTCGGCGCGGTCCAGGTCGGCCAGGTCCAGCCGCCCGGACTGGCCGTAGAACTCGACCGGGTTGCGCCACAGCACCCGGTCGACGTCGTCGTCGGTGAAGCCGGCCAGCAGCATCGCCTCCCCCGTGGCCCGGGTGAGCAGCGGGTCCGAGCGCCCCCAGTCGGCCGCCGAGTTGACCAGCACCCGCTCGGTCCCGTACGCCCGCAGCAGCTCCACCATGCGCGGCGGCGACATCTTGGTGTCGGGGTAGATGGAGAAGCCCAGCCAGCAGCCGGTGTCCCGGACCAGCTTCACCGTCACCTCGTTGAGGTGGTCGAGCACCACCCGGCCCGGCTCGATGCCGGACTCGGCCACGACGGCGAGGCTGCGCTCCACGCCCCGGGCCTTGTCCCGGTGCGGGGTGTGCACCAGCGCCGGCAGGTCGTGCGCCACGGCCAGGGCCAGTTGGGCGGCGAACGCGTCGTCCTCCTCCGGCGTCATCGAGTCGTAGCCGATCTCGCCCACCGCCACCACGCCGTCCTTGTCGAGGTAGCGCGGCAGCAGGTCGAGCACCGGGCGGCAGCGCGGGTCGTTGGCCTCCTTCGGGTTCAGCGCGACCGTGGCGTGGTGGCGGACCCCGAACTGCCCGGCCCGGAACGGCTCCCAGCCGATCAGCGAGTCGAAGTAGTCGGCGAAGGAGGCGGCGCTGGTGCGGGGCTGGCCGAGCCAGAACGCCGGCTCCACCACCGCCCGGACGCCGGCCGCGGCCATCCGCTCGTAGTCGTCGGTGGTCCGCGAGGTCATGTGGATGTGCGGGTCGAAGATGCGCATCACGCCTCCCTGGCGGTGATCGGGACGGGACCGGTGGTGAACCGGCCGAGCAGCGCGGTGGCGTCGGCGGGCATCGTGCGGCCGGCGGCCTGCCGCTCGGCGGCCAGCCCGGCGAGCATCGCGGCGAGTTCCGCGTCGGCGCGGGCGTCGAGGTCGTGCACCACGGCCAGCGGCACGCCCGTGAAGACGCACTTGAGCACCGCCTGCCGCCAGGCGGCCGGGTCGAGGTGCCGGGCGTACGGGCCGAGGGCGGCGGCGACCAGCCGGGTGTCGTTGGTACGGATCGCGTCGTGCAGCAGCGGCACCCCGGCCGCGCCGATCGGCAGCAGCGGCAGGGCCTTGAGCACGGCCCGCTTCTCGGCGGCGTCGCCGTGGCGGTAGAGCGACTCGGCGTGCGGGGCGTGGTCGGCGGGCAGCGCGGTCAGCAGCAGCGCCCGGGCCGCCTCGTCGGCGCTCCAGCCGGCCGGCTCCGGCAGCGGGGCCCGGCCGCAGCGCCGGCCGGCAGCCGCGAAGAGCCCGCCGATCGCCGCCGGTTCCGCCGCCACCCGCCGCACCGCCGCGTCGAGCCAGTCGGGCTCGGGTACCCCCCGCAGCGCGGCCCGCAGTGAATCCGGTGTCATCCCGTCTCCTCTCTCGTGCTGCCCGAGCTGGCCCCGTCACCGATCCCGTTGCCCGGCTTCCTTCACGGCGGTACGCAGGAAGTCGAGCGAGCGGGCGGCGACGGCGGGGGCGGCGTGCGAGTGCCGGGGCAGCTCCACGGCGACCAGCCCCCGGTAGCCGGCGTCGGCCAGGGCCCGCAGCACCGGCGGGAAGTCGATCTCGCCGGCACCGAACTCCAGGTGCTCGTGCACGCCCCGGCGCATGTCGTCGATCTGCACGTTGACCAGGTGCTCGGCCACCTCGTGCACACACGCGGAGATCGGCTGCGGCTCCAGGCACCGGCAGTGCCCGATGTCGAGGGTGATGCCGAAGTGGGCCGGGTCGCCGAGCGCGCCGCGCAGCCGGCGCCAGCCGGCGATGTCCTCGACCAGCATTCCCGGCTCCGGTTCGAAGCCGAGGATCACCCCGGCCGCGTCGGCGGCGTCGACCACCGTCGCGCAGCCGGCGACCAGCCGGTCCCAGGCCGTCGGCGGCGGGACGGCGTCGGGGCGTACGCCGGCCCAGAAGGAGACGGCCTCCGCGCCCAGGTCGGCGCCGATCCGCACGGCCCGGCGCAGGAACTCGACGCGCCGCGTCGGGTCGTCGTGCAGCAGCGTCGGGGCGTGCTTGTGCCACGGGTCGAGCAGGTACCGCGCGCCGGTCTCGACGACCACGGCGAGGCCGAGCGCCGCCAGCCGGCGGGCGACGGCGGCCACCCGCCGCGCCAGCGCGGGCGCGAACGGGTCGAGGTGGTCGTGGTCCAGGGTGAGCGCGACGCCCTGGTAGCCCAGGTCGGCGATGACCGCCAGCGCGTCGGCCAGTCGGTGGTTGGCGAACCCGTTGGTCCCGTAGCCGAACCGCAGCCCGCCGTCGCCGCGTCCGGCCGCCCCGGCGCTCGGGGGCTCCGGGGCCGTGTGCCGGGGGCGCGGGGCGGTCATGTCGGGGAGACCTTCCGGGCCAGCCGGCGGCCCAGGGGCGCGGCCACCGCCACCGCCAGCCCGAGCAGCCCGGCCCCGGCGCGCGCGGCCAGGGCGCCCTGCAACGCGGGCAGCCCGGTGATGCCGGCCCCCACCGCCGCGCGCACCCGGGCGGCGGAGGGCTCGGCCACCACCCGGGCCTGGGCCGCGCCGTAGCGGGCCGCGTACGAGCCGGCCAGCAGGGCGGGCAGCACCCCCGCGCCGGCCGGGCCACGCCACCGGCGGGGCATCGCGCGACCGGCGGACCGGGCACGACCCGTCGGGACGGTGGCGGCGCCGGCGGCGACCAGGGCGGTGCCGACGAGGGTACGCAGCGGCAGCGCCGCGTCGGCGCCGGTGACCTCCCGGCGGGAGAGTGCCGTGACCGTCCACGTGTGGGCGGCCACGGTGACCGCCGCCGGCACCGCCCGCAGCACCCGTCCACCCGTGGCGCCAAGCAGCACGTCCAGCCCCCGGCACGCGGCCATCACGGCCGGTCCGGCGGGGGTGTCCTTCGCCGCCAGGTCGTACCCCCAGACGGCGGCGGCGAGCGGGACGGCGACGCTCGCGGCGCGCCGGCCCCCGGCGGTGGCGGCCAGCGCGACCCCGGCGGCGGTGAGCCCGGCGGCGAGGCCGAGCGCGGTCCCGGGGGCGACCCGGCCGCTGGGGATGGGCCGCTCGGGGCGTTCGACGGCGTCCAGCCGCTGGTCGGCCCAGTCGTTGGCGGCCATTCCCGCCCAGTAGAGCAGCACGGACGCGGCGGCCAGGGCGGGCGTACGCCGGTCGAGCGCACCGGCCGCGGCCGCGCCGGCGACGACGTCGCCGGGCACCGAGAGCGCGGCCGGGGCCCGGACCAGCTCGACGAGGTCAGCCGCGCGGGGCATCGGCACCTCCCGCGTGCAGCCGGCGGGCGAAGCCGCACAGCCGGGTCCACTGGTCGGCCAGCGAGTGGGTGGACGCGCCGAGCGGGTCCTTGAAGAAGAAGGCCAGGTCGTGCAGGGGGCCGGTGTGGCCGGCGGCGTGCGCGGCGGCGACGAGCCGGGCCAGGTCGAGCACCAGGGGCGCGGCCAGCGCGGAGTCGCAGCCGTGCCAGGTGAACTCCATCCGCATCCCGGTGCCGAGGAAGCCGGCGAAGGTGACCAGGTCCCACGCGGTCTTGAAGTCGCCCAACTCCTCGACGTACTCGATCCTGGTGCCGCCCTGCGGGAGGTAACCGAGCGTCTCACCGAGCACCCGCTGCTTGCTCTCCACCTTGGCCGCGTTGGCGGCCGGGTCGGCGAGGGTGGCGCCGTCGCCGCCGCCGAGCAAATTCACCCCGGACCAGGAGCGCACCGCCAGGTGCCGCATCGCGAACATCGGCGCGAGCACCGACTTGACCAGGGTCTCCCCCGTCTTGCCGTCGTGCCCGGCGTACGGGATCCCGCGTTGCGCCGCCAACGTGGCCAGGGCCGGCAGCCGCAGCCCGGTGGACGGCGTGAAGTCGACGTACGAACAGCCCGCCCGCACCGCCGCGTACGCGTAGAGCGAACTGGGCGGCAGCACCTCCTCGGGACCGGCGAGCGCGGCCCGCAGCGTGTCCGGGTCGGCGTGCGCCGGGTGCGGTCGGGCGACCGGTTCGGTGGCCGAGACGTTGACCACGACCACCCGGTCCAGCTCGTGCCGCCCCCGGAAGTCGGTGAGGTCGCGTACGGTCGCGGCGGCCCGGTCCGCCTGGGTGCCGGCGGTGGGGGCCGCGCACAGCTCGCGCTCGACGGCGGCCAGTTCGTCGGGGAGGGCGGCGACCAGCCGGCCGGGCAGCACGCCGGCGGCGGCGAGGGCCTCGGCGCGTTTGGCCAGCGGGACGGTGGCGACGTCGTGCCCGCCGAAGACCAGGTCGGTGAAGGCCGGCAGGGCGGGCCCACGCACGTCGGGCAGCTCGGTGACGCAGCCGGTGGGGCCGGTGAGCCCGGCTCGCAGGGCGAGCGCCCCGACGATGCTGGTGGTCGCGACCGAGCCGCGCGCCCCCACCAGCCAGACACCCGTACGCATGGTGCTCCTTCCCGTCAGGAGGAACCAGCCGTGCATTGGCTTACATGGATATCAGAAGTTTGTTCGGAAAGATATGGATCTGTGCAGATGGGCCCCGTCCGCCGGCCCGCACCGGGGGAGCCGACCGGCCCGGTGTCGACGTCGGCGGCGACGACGCCGGACCGGCTCCCGGTGCGGGCGCGGACGGACGGGGCTGGCAGGCAGGGGCGGTCGGCGTCTCGCCCCTGCCTCCCCCGCATCCGCCGGCCGGGACGACGGCGCGCCCCGACCGGACGTCGTGGGGTGACGCGGCCCGGCGGGATCGCCGGGGTGGTGGCGGTCCTCCGGTGCGACTGGGGAATCCCGGTCCGGCCGCACCGGACGACCGTCCTGCTCGTGCGCCACCGGGCCGTGGCGGCCCGGCTGCACGTCCTCCGGTGCCGACCTCGTCCCGGCCGCGGGGCGCAACCGCGGCCGGTCCCTCGCCGGTCGGCGCCGGAGGTGGCTCAGACGGCCACCGAGGCCAGCGCGGGCTCCACCTCCGTCCACGAGGAGCCCAGCTCCGCCGACCGGGCGACCGCGTCCAGCACGAGCTGGACCTGGAGCCCGTCGGCGAAGGAGGGGGCCGGGTCGGCGCCGGTGGCGACCGCCTCGACGAAGTCCCGCATCTGGTGCGTGAAGGAGTGCTCGTAGCCGATGATGTGGCCGGGCGGCCACCACGCCGACATGTACGGGTGCTCGCCCTCGGTCACCAGGATGCGGCTGAAGCCCTGCTCGGCGGCCGGTCGCGTCGCGTCGAAGAACTCCAGCTCGTTGAGGCGTTCCAGGTCGAAGGCCACGGTCCCGAGGGAGCCGTTGATCTCCACCCGGAGCGCGTTCTTGCGGCCGGTGGCGAACCGGCTCGCCTCGTACGTGGCCAGCGCGCCGCCGTCGAGCCGGGCCACGAAGACCGCCGCGTCGTCGACGGTGACCGTGCCGGTGGCCGGGCGGTGCCCGTCGGAGCCGTTGCCGTCGACGGCGCCCCCGTCCACCGTGGCCGCGAGCCCGCTCGACCCGCCCGGCAGCGGGCGTTCCTTGACGAAGGTCTCCGTCACGGCGCTGACCCCGCTGATCCGCTGCCCGGTGACGTACTGGGTCAGGTCGATGATGTGCGCGCCGATGTCGCCGAGCGCGCCGGAGCCAGCCCGGTCCCGCTGCAACCGCCAGACCAGGGGGAACTGCGGGTCCACGATCCAGTCCTGCAGGTACGTCGCCCGGACGTGCCGGATCACCCCGAG
Source organism: Micromonospora sp. NPDC048063 (assembly GCF_043202855.1). NCBI lineage: Bacteria > Bacillati > Actinomycetota > Actinomycetes > Micromonosporales > Micromonosporaceae > Micromonospora > Micromonospora sp. NPDC048063. The sequence goes on from NZ_JBIDBG010000021.1 coordinate 73,596, forward strand.
CCGCCCGTCGGCGACGAGCTGGCGCATCATCGTGACCGCGGGCACCCGGCGGTAGTTGAACCCGCACATCGAACGCACCCCGGCGGCCTGCGCCGTGGCCGCGGCGGCGGCCATCGCCCGGGCCTCGGCGACCGTGTTCGCCAGCGGCTTCTCGCACAGCACGTGCTTGCCGGCGGCCAGCGCGGCGAGGGCGATCTCGGCGTGGCTGTCCCCGGGTGTGCAGACGTCGACCACGTCGATGTCGTCCCGGGAGATCAGGTCGCGCCAGTCGGTCGTGTACGCCTCCCAGCCGAGCCGGTCGGCGGCGTCGGCCACCTTCCCGGCGTCCCGGCCGCAGATCAGCGCCATCCGGGCCCGTGCCGGCAGGTCGTACACCCGGTTCACGGTGCGCCACGCCTGCGAGTGCGCGGCGCCCATGAACGCGTAGCCGACCATGCCGACCCGCAGTTGCCTGTCTGTCGTGGACAAGGTGGGTCTCCCCCCGTGTGTCAGAACCCGAGCTTCAGGTAGTTGCCCGCGTTCTCCTTGGTGATCGTCTCGGAGGCGAGGACGATCTCCTTGGGCACCTGGAGTTCCACCAGGTCGGACATGCCCTTGCCCTGGCCGATCAGCCGGGCCAGGGAGATCGCCGAGGAGGCCATCGACGGGCTGTAGGTCACGGTCGCCTTGAGCACCGTGTTGTCGGCCTGGATGTCCTCCATCGCCTTCTTCGAGCCGGCGCCGCCGACCATGAAGAACTCCTTGCGGTTGGCCTGGTTGATCGCGGCCAGCACGCCGATGCCCTGGTCGTCGTCGTGGTTCCAGAGGGCGTCCATCTTCGGCAGGGCCTGGAGCAGCTGGGAGGCCTCCTGCTGGCCCGAGTCGGCGGTGAACCGGGCCGAGCGGCGGTTGGCGACCTTCAGCCCCGCCTGGGCCAGCGTGTCGGCGAAGCCCTTCGACCGCTCCTGGGTCAGCTCGAGTTCCTCCATGCCGGCGATCTCGCCGATCACCGGGTTGGTGAGGTTCTTGGCCTTCAGCTGGGCGATGATGTACGTGGCGGCGGCCACGCCCATGCCGTAGTTGTCGCCCTTGATCTGCAGCCGGTAGGCCTTGGCGTCGGGGAACGCCCGGTCCAGGTTGACCACCGGGATGCCGGCCTTCATCGCCTCCAGGCCGAAGGCGTTGAGCTCCTTGCCGTCGTGCGGCAGCAGCACGATCACGTCGGGCTTCTGCGAGACCAGCGTCGACAGCGCCGCCCGCTGGGCCGCGGCGTCGGCGCCGGCCTCGACCGTCTTGAACTCCACGTCGGAGTACGTGCCGGCCTGCGCCTTGGCGTTGTTGGTGATGGCGGCGATCCAACCGTGGTCGGCGGCCGGCGCGGAGAAGCCGATCGTCACCCGCTTGCCGGGCTCACTGTTGCCGCCGGGCGCGCCCGCCGCCTTGGTCTGCGCCTCGGTCGGCTGGGCCTCGTTGCTGGTGCAGCCGGCGAGCAGCACGCCGGCGCCGACGGCGGCCCCGCCGAAGAGCAGCCGGCGGCGCGACAGGTCGCGGCTGTGCTGGGTCATGACGACCTCCTGTTTTTTACGGGGGTGAAGGGGGATTTCGGGTGTGCGAGGTCCGGCCACCGTCGTCTGTTCGGGTGGCCCAGGTGCGGCAGGTTGTCACTCGATGGGGGTCAGGTGGTGGTGAGCCGGTTTCGGCCGAGGAACTGCGTGAGGCTGCGGAACTGCACCTGCTGGACCAGGACGGCCGCGACGATGATGCCGCCCTTGACCATGTTCTGGGCCTCGGTGGTGAGGCCGTTGATCGCGAAGAGGTTGGTGATCGTGGCGAAGATGATCACCCCGAGCAGGGAGCCGATGATGGTCCCCCGCCCGCCGCTGAGCAGCGTGCCGCCGATGATCGCGGCGGCGATCGCGTCCAGCTCGTACAGGTTGGCCATCGCCGCCTGGGCCGAGTTGGCCTGGGCGGTGAGCATGATGGCGGCGATGCCGCAGCAGAGGCCCGAGAGCGCGTAGAGCAGCAGGGTGTGCCGCTTGACGTTGATGCCGGCGAGCCGGGCCGCCTCCGGGTTGCCGCCGACGGCGACCGTACGCCGGCCGAAGGTGGTGCGGTTGAGCAGCACCCAGCCGGCGGCCACGACGGCGGCGAGGATGTAGACCAGCAGCGGGATGCCGAGCAGGTTGTTGCTGGCGAGGCCGTTGATGAAGCCGTTGTCCGAGACCTGCGTCTGCTTGTCGGAGATCTCGGCGGCCAGCCCCCGGGCCGCCACCAGCATCGCCAGGGTCGCGATGAACGGCACCAGCCGCCCGTACGAGATCAGCAGCCCGTTGATCAGGCCGACCGCCAGCCCGACGGTGAGCGCGCTGAAGATCATGCCGCCGGCGCCGTAGCTCTGGGTCGCCACCGTCGTGCACCAGACCCCGGCCAGCGCGACGATCGCCCCCACCGACAGGTCGATGCCGCCACCGATGATCACGAACGTCATACCGACGGTGACCACGCCGACCACCGAGGCGAGCTTGAGGATGCTGAGCACGTTGTCCCAGACCCAGTCCGGGTTGGAGTAGAGGTCGGAACGGGTGAGGGCGCCGATCACGATCAGCGCGACCAGCACTCCGATCAGGGCGAGGTTGCGGAGGGCGCCCTCGCCGGCGTCGCCGTGCCACCAGGAGAGCCGGCCGGTGGCCTTCTCGCCGGCCAGGGCGGACTCCGCCGGGTCGACCGGCGGTGACTGCGCCGGAAGATCCGTACCGCGCCCCGGCGCGGCGGTGGAGGTGGGCACTGTGTCGCTCATGCCGGTGCGCCTTCCATCAGGGACCCCGCCATGACGAGGTCGAGCACGGTGTTCTCGTCGAGTTCGGCGGCCGGGGCCTCGCGAACCACCCGGCCCTCGCGCATGACCAGCACGCGGTCGGCCAGGCCGAGCACCTCCGGCACCTCGCTGGAGACCAGCAGCACCCCGACGCCGCGGGCGGCCAGGGCGCGGACGACCTGGTACAGCTCCGCCCGGGCGCCGACGTCCACGCCCCGGGTCGGCTCGTCCAGCAACAGCAGCTTCGTGTCGCCGAGCAGCCACCGCCCGACCACGACCTTCTGCTGGTTGCCACCGGAGAGCGTGCGCACCGGCCGGCGGACGTCGCGGGGGCGCAGGTCGAGGCTCTCGGCGATGCGGTCCGCCTCGGCCCGCTCCTTGCCCGTGTCGGTGAAGCCGCCCCGGGCGTACCGGCCGAAGGTGGCCAGCGTGACGTTGCGGTAGATCGGTTCGCCCAGCAGCAGCGCCTGGCTCTTGCGCTCCTCCGGGGCCATGCCGAGGCCGGCGCGGACCGCTGCGCCCACGCTGCCCGGACGCAGTGCCTTTCCGGCCATCGTGACGGTGCCGGCGTCGGCCCGGCGGGCGCCGTAGATGGTCTCCAGCAGCTCCGATCGGCCGGAGCCGACCAGCCCGGCGATGCCGACGATCTCGCCCGCCCGCACGGACAGCGACACGTCGGCGAACTCGCCGGCCCGGGTCAGCCCGTCGACGCGGAGCAGCCCTTCGCCGGCCGCCGCCTCGGCGGGGCGGTCCGGGAAGACGTACTCGATGGTGCGGCCGGTCATCCGGGAGACCAGGTCGCGGGTCGGGGTCTCGCGGGCCGACAGGTTCGCCGCCGTGGTCCGCCCGTCCTTGAGGACGGTGACCCGGTCGCCGATCTCGCGGATCTCCTCGAGCCGGTGCGAGATGTAGATGACCGCGATGCCCTGGGCAGTCAGCTCCCGGATGATCCGGAACAGGTTGCCGACCTCGTCGTGCGCCAGCACCGCGCTCGGCTCGTCCATGATGATCAGCCGGGCCTCGTGCGACAGCGCCCGGGCCATGCTGACCACCTGCTTGGCGGCCGCCGGCAGCGAGCGGACCATCCGGTTCGGCGGGATCTCGGCGTGACCCAGCCGACCGAGGATCTGCCGTGTCCGGCGGGCCATGTGGCCGCGCTGGACGAAACCCAACCGGCGCGGCTCGTGGCCGAGGAAGGCGTTCTCCGCGACGGACAGGTCCTCGACCAGGTCGAGTTCCTGGTAGATCGTGGCGATGCCGGCGCGCATGGCGGCCTGCGGGTTGGCGAAGCCGACCGGCTGGCCGCGCCACTCGACCTGCCCCGAGTCGGGACGGTGCACCCCGGCCAGCACCTTGATCAGGGTGGACTTGCCGGCACCGTTCTGCCCGAGGAGGCAGTGCACCTCGCCGGCGCGCACCTCCAACTGCACCCCGTCCAGCGCGCGTACGCCGGGGAAGGTCTTGACCACGTCGGTGAGGCGCAGGACCACCTCGCCCGCGACGGCGTCGGCGGGCGCCTCGACCAGCGGAGCGTCGGCGGGGGCGACATCCGCCGGCGTGGCGGCGGCCGTCTTCTCGGGCTGGGCCACGCTCTCCTCCTCGCGCTCGTTCATGACGCCTCCGCGAAGGCCACGTCGCTGGCCAGGACGGCGGCGCCGGCCACGCCGGCGCGGGGCCCCAGCTCGGACAGGACGACCGGGAGATTGCCGGTGGCCAGTGGCAGCGACCGGCGGTAGACCACGCTGCGGATCTCGGCCAGCAGGATGTGCCCGAGCTGGGCGAGCCCGCCGCCGATCACGATCATCGACGGGTTGGTGAAGCTGACCAGCCCGGCCAGGACTCCACCGACCCGCCGACCCCCGTCGCGGATGAGCTGGATGCAGGTGACGTCGCCCTCGCCGGCGCCCTCCGCCACGTCCCGGGCGGTGACCGCGCCCCGCGCGGCGAGCCGCTCGGCCAGCGCGGGCGAGGTGCCGGCGCGCGCCGCGGCGGTCGCGTCCTTGGCCAGCGCGGCGCCGCTGAACAGGGCCTCCAGACAGCCGACGTTGCCGCAGGAGCACATCGGGCCGTGCGCGTCGACCTGGATGTGGCCGATGTCGCCGGCGCAGCCGTCGGTGCCCCGGTAGACCTCGCCGCTGAGGTAGATCCCGCACCCTATTCCGGTGCCGATCTTCACGAAGAGGAAGTCGTCCACGGAGTGGGCGACCCCGCCGTGCCGCTCCCCGATCGCCATGATGTTGACGTCGTTGTCGACCACCGCCGGGCAGCCGTGCTCGCGGGTGAGCAGCTCACGCACCGGGAACCGGTCCCACCCCGGCATGATCGGCGGCGAGACCGGCACGCCGTCGCGGAAGCTGACCGGGCCGGGCACGCCGATGCCGACGGCGTCGAGCCGCTCGTAGGCGCCGTCCACCCGGGCCTTGTGCAGCAGCTCGTTGACCCGCTGGAGGGTCACCTTCGGTCCGGTGCGGATGTCGGCCGGCTCCGCGTACGCGGCGACCGGCTCCAGGCGGCCGTTGACCACCTCGACGTCGATGGAGCTGGCGCCGAGGTCCACGGCGGCGAACCGCAGGTGGGGGCTCAGCTCGACGAGGGTGGAGCGCCGGCCGCCCCGGGAGGCCGCGAGACCCGCCTCGGCGACGTAACCGAGCCCGACGAGCCGTTCCAGCTCGGCCAGCAGCCGCGGACGCGGCATCTGGAGGCGGTCCGCCAACTCGGCCCGGGAGACGGCCCCCTCGTCGCGGAGCAGCCGCAACAGGCGTACGTGCAGGGGATCGATGGTCCGCACCGGGACTCACCTCTTCGTCACGTCGTTCACATCGACGCAACGCCGATGTGTCGTGTCCGACACAGTAGGAGACTTCCGCGCCGCGTGTCTAGATCTTTGCTCGAGCTGCGCCCAACTTTTGTACGATCGGACAAAAGCTTCGACAGCCCGACGGCGCCCAACCCCGCGCCGCAGCCCGTCCCGCGGCGGGCCGGAGTCGGCCGGTCCCGCGCGGCAAGGACGGCACGCGCGGCGACATGTGCCGCGCCACGCACCGCGATCTAATTGATCTTCAGCAATGGGACGAGAGGTTCGATGTAACCGAATCAGGCTTTACACCTCGACCCACATCACTGCATTGACATTTAAGACGCGCCGGGAGTAGCGTGCCGGTCGAGACACGGGGGAAATACACACGGCGCATTCACGGTGAATCGCGCCCTCCCTGGCGTCTTTCTCAGGAGGGTGCGTGACCATGAGAATTGGCCGCCGCATGATTGCTGTCGCCCTATTGACGACAGTGTTGTTCGCACCAGCCGCCCGGGCCGAGGCGTCCCCGTCGGCCGCCTCCGGTGCGGCGTCGGTCGCCGACAGCAGCCTGACCACGACGCAGCCCGCCGAACTGCGCGAAACCGCTGGGAGCCGGTCGGTGACCGTCTTCGGCAACTGCACCGCCGGGATCTTCTGCGGTGAGGTGAAGAACCGGCTCGGACGGTCAGTGTTGATCTCCGGGAACTGGCCCTACAACACGAAGACGATGTGGCTGCCAGCAGGCCAGGGATCCGCGTCCGATTCGCACTACTACTACGACTTCCGCGACACGGACGGTTTCCACGTGCCGAGCGGCTACATCTACTACGACACCATCGGGAGCAAGTACTACCCCGGCTGGCACAAGGTCTACGATTACCAGGAAATCACCCTCAACGGCTGGTGCCTCACCACAGCCTGCAGCTGACAGTCATCCCGAACTGCATTCGATAATTGCTGCCACGCCCCGACAATGGGACGTGGCAGCAATCATTGCTCGTCTCAACCGGCCGAGCTGCGTTGGTTGCGCTTCTTGCGGAGCTTGCGGTCGTCGCGCAACTCGACATAGGGCTCCTCGTCCGGGGAGTGCCCGGCCTCGATGGCGCGGCTGCGCTCCAACTCGGCGTCGAACTCGGCGCCCAGCAGGATGGCGATGTTGCTCAACCAGAGCCAGATCAGGAAGATGATCACACCCGCGAGCGCCCCGTACGTCTTGTTGTACGAGCCGAAGTTGCTGACGTAGAGGGCGAAGAGGCCGGAGATCACCAGCCAGATCACCACGGCCAGCACGCCGCCCGGGCTCACCCAGCGGAACCCGCCGTGCCTCGCGTTCGGGGAGGCCCAGTAGAGGATCGCGAACATCAGGCTGACCAGGAGCAGCAGCACGGGCCACTTCACGATGTTCCACACGGTCACGGCGGTGGAGCCCAGCCCGATCGCCTCGCCGACCTGCGCGGCGAGGCCGCCCGTGAAGACCACGATCACCGCGCTGGCCAGCAGCATCACGCCGATCACCGCGGTCACCCCGATGCGGATCGGCAGCGTCTTCCAGATCGGCCGCCCCTCGGGGACGTCGTAGATCGTGTTGGAGGCGCGCATGAACGCGGCGATGTAGCCGGAGGCCGACCAGAAGGCGGCCAGCAGACCGAGGATCGCGGCGAGCCCGGCGAAGCCCCCGCTCTGCTGCGCCTGGTTGATCGCTCCCTCGACGATCTGGCGGATGTTCTCCTGCGGGACGGCCTGGTTGACCGTGTCCTTGACGCCCTGCGTCGCGCGCGGGCCGAGCAGACCGAGGATCGAGACCAGCACCAGCAGGCCGGGGAAGATCGAGAGCACCCCGTAGTAGGTCAGGGCCGCCGCCCAGTCGGTGAGGCTGTCGTCCTGGAACTCCCGGAGCGTGCGCCGCAGCGCCGCCTTCCACCCGGTGCCCGGCAGCTCCGTCGGGCTTTCGGGGCCCTCGTCGGGCCCGACCGGGCCGCCCCCGGGGCGGTGCCGCCGCGCCGGATCCGGGCTGGGGTCGGCGCGGTCCGTCCGGCGGTCACCGCCCGCCCTGCCGCCGGCCACGGCCCCGGAATCGTCGCGGTCGCGCCCGCCGCGGGCGGAAGACTCGTCGGAGGCCATCGCCCCTCCCTCTGCTCGGCTCATGTCCCCCCGACATGCCCCGGCAGCGGCGACGATTAACCACCTACCGGTAGAGCAACCTGCCCATCCGGCGCGAAGCGACCAGCAGGCCGACAACCAGCACCGCGAGCAGGTAGAGCACGTCGAGCACCCACGCCCAGCCGGCCGTGCCCACGGAGACGCCGCGGATCAGGTGCACCGCGCGGTAGAGCGGGGTCACCTCGACCACCCAGCGCAGCAGGGACGGGTACGCCTCGGCGGGGACGAACGTGCCGGAGAAGAGGAAGAGGGTGAACTGGGCCGAGCCCATCAGGTCGAAGTCCTGCCAACTGCGCATGAAGGTGGAGATCGTCATGCCGAGCGCGCCGAAGGCGAAGCCGACCAGCACCGCCGCGGGGAAGGCGACCAGGGCCCGGGCCACGGTGGTCAGGTCCATCCCCACCATCACCACGAGGAACGCGGCCGAGTAGGACCCGCCCCGCAGCATCGCCCAGCCCAACTCCCCGAGGGCGATCTCGAACGGCTGCACCGGGGTGGCGATCACCCCGTCGTACAGCTTCATGTACTTCATCTTGCCGAAGAAGTTGAACGTCGTCTCCGACAGCGCGCCGGTCATCGCCGACGAGGCGAGCATGGCCGGCGCGACGAACGCCGCGTACGTGACGACCTGGCCGCCGGGCAGCGTGAGGTCACCGACCAGCGCGCCCACCCCGACGCCGATGGAGAGCAGGTAGAGCAGCGGCTCCACGAAGCCGGAGACGAGCAGCAGCCAGTAGACGGACTTCAGGGCCGCGACGTTGCGCTCGGCCACCGACGTCGACCGGCGGGTCGCGGCGGCGACGTCGACCAGCCGGGGCAGGACGAGACTGACCACGACACCCCTCCTAGACGACGAGCCGGCGACGGAACGCGCGGCAGGCCAGCAACCAGCCGGCGACCGCCCAGGCCGCGAGGTAGAGCAGGTGGCCGGCGACCGACCACTGCGGAGCGACGCCGAGCGTCGCCGCCCGGCACAGGTCGACGCCGTGCCACAGCGGCGTCGCGTACGCCAGCCAGCGCAGCGCCGTGGGCAGCGACTCGACGGGGAAGAACACCCCGGCGAACAGCGTCATCGGGATCACCGCGAAGCGGAACAGCATCGCCAGCCAACTGTCGGTGGACACCACCGACGCGTACGCGAAGGTCGGGGCGGCCACGGCGAGGCCGAGCAGCGCCACCACCGGCAGCGTGGCCACCGCCCACGGCGAGCGCAGCGCTCCGAACAGCGTCATCACCAGCAGGAACGCCGCGCTGGTGGTGACCACCCGGAACAGCACGAACGCCAGGTGCCCGCTGAGGATGTCGCCCACCCGCAGCGGCGCGGCGCTCTGCGCGAAGTAGGTCTTGATCCACTGGAAGTTGCTGAACACCGGCCACGTCGACTCGCCGATCGCCGTCTGGAGGGCGGTCGACGCGATCAGGCCGGGCACGATCCACTCGAGATAACGCACCCCGCCGACGCCCTGGTCGATGTAGGCCCCGACACCGACCCCGAACCCCAGCACGGTCAGCACCGGCAGCAGGAACGACGAGAAGACGCCGGCCCGCCAGGTGCGCCGGTAGCCGACCAGGTAGTGCGCCAGCACCGCCAGCGCCGGCACGCGTGGCAGCGACGGCCGCGCCCGCTCCCGCGCCTGTTGCGCCACGCTCACGCGACCACCCCCGTTCACCACGGCCTTCCTACCTCGGGGGTACGACAGGCCGCAGCCACCCTACGACCGGCGTACGCACCTGTCGTGGCAGTTTCCGCTCCGAGCGGGGTCTCCATTCACTGGACAGGCTTAATCTACATAGGTAGCCTTGACCTCGTGGAGCCACTCGGACGCATCGGTGCGGCGACGGTCGACGTCCTGCGGGTGCTGGTCGACAGCGACCGGCCACGCTGGGGGCTGGAGATCATCAAGGTCACCGGGCGCCCGTCCGGCAGCGTCTACCCGCTGTTGGAACGGTTGGAGCGCAACGGCTGGGTGACCTCGCACTGGGAGGACGAGACCGACCGCCGCGGCCCACGGCGGCGGATGTACCAGCTCACCGCCGACGGAGCGGTGGCCGCCCGGCGGGTCTGCGCCCGGGCCGACACCCGGGCGACTCACCACCGCCCGGCCCGGCTGCGGGAGGCACGATGACGCCCGTCCGGGCCGCGCTCGCCCTCGTGCGCTGCGCCGCGGCAGTGCTCCCCGGCCCCTCCCGCGCCCGTCATCTCGAACAGTGGCAGGCCGACGTGTACGGCGCCGCCGAACTCGGCATGTCCCCCCTGCGGCTCGCCGCGGGCACCCTCGGCGCCGCCGTCCGGATCGCCGCCACCAGCCCGAAAGGACCTCGCGCCATGCAGCCAATCGGCCCGCTCGCCCTCGCCCTGAAGCTGATCGGCGGCACGCACGCCCGCCGTCGCGCTGCCACTCTCGCCGCCGTGTTCACCGCCACCCTGCTGGCCGGCGTCGGGCTGCTCATCGCCGGCTGACCGGCGACCGCTCCACCAGGGACCCGCCCGGACCAGCGCCCGTAGTGCGGGGTAGCGCGGCGACGTGTGTGAACACGTCGTCCAGGCCGGCGGCACGGGGACCGGCAGGTGGGCGAGCTACCGCCGGGCGACGCCTGAGACGAACGCCCGCCAGGCGGCGGGGTCGAAGGCCAACACCGGACCGGCCGGGTCCTTGGAATCGCGTACGGCCACCACGCCGGGCAGGTTGTCGGCTACCTCCACGCACGCACCACCTTGGCCGTTGCTGCGGGTGCTCTTGCGCCACCGGGTGCCGGTCAGGTCCATGTCTCCGCCACTTCCGCCATCAGATCGAGGGACTGCTGCTGCGATGGTGCCTCACCACGGATCGACTCCCAAACGTCGACCATCTGCCGCACGTACTCAGCGCGGTCGATCACCTGTCCGTGGAGTTGCCCCTCCAGGTAGACGACATCCTCCCCGTGCGGCGAGGTGGCGATCACGAAGGGTCCGTTGACCCCACCATAGGCACCGGCGGAGAGCGGCACGACCTGGATTCGGACCCGCGGCAGGGTGGAGCCGAGCTTCACGAGATGGCGAAGCTGCTCGTTCATCACCTCTGGCCCGCCAATCCGGCGGCGCAGCACGTGCTCGTCGACGACGGCGGTGAGCAGTGGCGGCCGGTCGAGGGTGAGCACGGCCTGGCGGTCCAGGCGCGCCGACACCTGCTGCTCGATCTCGTCGGGCGCGAACAGGCCGGCACCGGTCAGCAGCGCACGAGCATACCCCTCGGTCTGCAACAGGCCCGGCACGCACAGCGGTTCAAACCAGCGCAGCGCCGTCGCCTCCGCCTCGATCCCGGTCCAGTCGCGGACCCACGGCACCACGGTCTCCCGGCTGATCCGTCGCTGGATGCGCTCGAAGCGCCCGTCCGCACCGAACACGGTGTCGCAGCGGCGGGCGAAGTCGAGGCTCGGCCGGCGCTCGCACGTCTCCACCTTGGCGACCAGGGCACCTGAATAGCTCAGTGCCTCGGCCAGCGCGGTCTGGGACATGCCGCTGGTGGCCCGGGCGAGCCGCAGCTCCTCCGCGAAGTGGTCCAGCATGGACGAGCGTTCCACGGACAGCCTCCGTACATCCTCGTACCGCCAGGAACGGCCGCCGTACGCCCTGGTCGTCGGCGCGCGGGAACTCCCACCGTAGTCGGATCCTCACCAGACTGTCACGCAGCGGAACCGCTCACGGGATCGGACGGCGGGCGGAACCAGGCCGGGGGCGCCCGGAGACAACGAGGTCCGGGGCGCCCCCTTCCCACCTCGACGGAGGCTCACCGCATGCGACTCAGGTTCTGGCGCTGCCGGCGCTCGACGCCACCCGCCGCGCTCCCCCGGCGTACGCCCAACACGCGACCGGCGTGGGCGACCGCGCCGACGGGGGTCTTCCCGACCGATGGCCCGGGACGCCCGGGGCGGCTGACCCGGGCGCAGGAGTGGCGGGCGAACGGCGGCCACTGGCTACCGTCGCCGCGCCGGGTCGAGGAGGGCCCGCGCTGATGCCGCGCTACCGCCCGCACGTCGCGGCGCGCCCGTCCTGGCGCTGCCGGGTGTGCGGTGCCGCGTGGCCCTGCTCCCCGGCCCGGCTGGCGCTGCTCGGCGAGTACCGCGAGAACCGGACGGGCCTGCTGATCTATCTCGGCGCGCTGATGTACGAGGCCACGGGCGACCTGGCCGACGTGAACGGGCAGGTCGTGCCGGACGGGCTGGCCGACCGCTTCCTGAGCTGGGCGAGGGCGCGATGACCAGCACGGCCGATCGGATCAGCTCTGGTGGCACGCAAGGCCGGGGCGCGGGCCGCTCAGCCGCGGACCGCCCGCAGCAGCGACAGCACGGCGGCGCCGAGCAGCAGCAGCCCGGCACCGGTGCCGACGACCAGGCCCGCCGCCACCCCGGAGGTGAGTGCGGTGACCAGCCCGGCCAGCGCGACGACGCACATGGCGACGCCGAGGGGCCGCAGCAGCGGGTCACGCAGCACCGGCACGAGGGGGAAGAAGTGCAGCCCCACCACGGCGCAGACCAGCACCGGGATGAACTCCGACCAGCCGGCGAGACCGAGCACGGCGGCACCCAGCCCGGCGGCGGCGAACTCGGCGACGACGATCAGCAGGTAACGGCGGTCGGCGGTGCGGTCCCGGGCGACGGCGGCGACCCTCCGGCTCCGGGCCACCACGACCGCTCCGGCCACCGCGGTGAGCAGCGCCGCGCCGCTGGCGACGACGAGCAGGCTCCGCATCGGTTGGTCGGCGGCCGGCACGCTGAACCAGATGGTGGCGAAGACCCCCAGGTAGAGCGCGCCCAGCCCGGCCTGCCGGCGGGACTGGAACTCCAACCTCGACATGTGACCCCCGTGCTCGTCGCCGGGCGGGCGGCATGCCGCCGGCCCGCCGATGCTACGGAACGAGTCGCAGGACGCCGACGGCTCCACGCCGCCGGGGAGCGACTCAGTCGACCAGGGTGCGGCCGGTGAGGTGGAGGAAGACGTCCTCCAGACTGCTGCGCCGGACCAGCACGTTGGCGGGGTGCAGGCCCAGCGCGCCGACCTCGGCCACGGCCGCGTCGCCGTCGTGGACGTAGAGCAGGATCCGGTCGGGCAGCACCTCGACCCGCTCCCCCAGGCCGTCGAGCTTGCCGGCGAACGCCTCCTGCGACTCGGCGGCGAACCGCAGCTCCACCACCTCCCGGGTGGAGTGCCGCTCGATCAGCGCGCGGGGCGAGCCCTCGGCGACGATCCGGCCGCCGTCCATCACGACCAGGCGGTCGCAGAGCTGCTCCGCCTCGTCCATGTAGTGCGTGGTGAGCACCAGCGTGACGCCCTGCTGCTTGAGCCGGAACAGCCGCTCCCACACCAGGTGCCGGGCCTGCGGGTCGAGGCCGGTCGTCGGCTCGTCCAGCAGCACGATCTCAGGCTCGTTGACCAGCGCGCGGGCGATGGTCAACCGCCGCTTCATGCCCCCGGAGAGCGGCTCGACCTTGCTGTCGGCCCGCTCGGTGAGCTGGACGAAGTCGAGCAGCTCGGCGGAGCGGGCCCTCGCCACCCGGCGGGGGATGCCGAAGTAGCGCGCGTAGGTCGTGAGGTTTTCCCGGACGGTCAGCTCCGGGTCGAGGTTGTCGAGCTGGGGGCAGACGCCGAGCCGGGCCCGGATGGCCGGCCCGTCGCGGACGGGATCCATGTCGAGGATCCGCAGCTCGCCGCCGCTGGGCGGGGAGATGCACCCGATCATCCGCATGGTGGAGGACTTGCCGGCGCCGTTGGGCCCGAGGAAGCCGAAGGCCTCACCGGCGCGCACCTCGACGTCGATGCCGTCGACGGCGGTGAAGTCGCCGAACCGCTTCACCAGCCCCCGCGCCCGGATGAGTGGCTGAGGCGTGGTCACCGCCCGACCCTAACCGCCCGGTCCGACACGTCCCACCGGTTTGTCGGGCGGGACGCGGGCGCACGGAGAGCGACGACGCTACTCTCCGTCGCGGCGCCGCCGGTGCGGGCGTACCCGCGTCGGCCGGTGGACGGGGCGGAGGATCCGGAGGGCGTTGTCGGGATCATAGTGGACAAGATGGATTCAATCGCCGCCGGACATTCCGCATTGTCGCCCGTTCCGGTCCACATTACGATCAAAAGGCGACCACAACCGCAGCTTCTCTGCGTAATTGTCCACTCGCCACCATTACCGACTGCAATCATGGCCGGCAATATTCCCTAAGGTATGCAATTCGCGTATCGTGCCCCCTCGTGTCACCAGTACGTTCTTCCGGAGATCCCGCCCCACAGCCACCTTCCGTGGGCCCGGGATCCACCGTGGACGAGGACCCGATGCCGCTGCCGCCGGAACCGCCCGACAAGACGGATTCCGCCGGCGCCGATCCGCGCGACCTCGCCGCCCAGTTCGAGGACGAGAAGCCGGGACGGGTCCTCTCCGGGCCGGTCGGCGTCCTGATCACCGGCACCACGCTCGCGGTCGCGCTGCTCGCCCTCTGGCAGGTGTTCAGCCCGCTTCCGCAAGGCAGCAAGTTCTACCTCGTCATCTTCCTGGCCGGCGTCCTGCCGGTCGTCTTCCTGGCGTACCCGGCGAACCTGCGGCTGCCCGAGCGGCTGCGGCGCGGGGCCCGACGAGCGGACGGGGAGAGCCGGCCCGACACCGGCGACCGTGACGAGGGCGGGGGCCCGACCGTGGTCGACTGGGTGCTGGCCGCCGCGGCGCTGGTGAGCTGCCTCTACCCGGTGCTGCCGGTCCCCCTCGGCGACGGCGGCGGCGGGTACGACGCCTTCCTCGACCGGCAGGGCCTGCTGGTCGGGGTCGACGTGGCCATGGGCACCGTGTTGCTGCTCCTGCTGCTGGAGGCGTGCCGGCGCACCACCGGGTGGATCCTGCCGGCCGTCTGCCTGGTCTTCCTCGGCTACGGCTACTACGGCGGGCTGCTGCCCCAGTCCTGGCCGGTGGCCCACGCCGGCCTCGACTTCGGGCAGCTCGTCGACGCCTTCTACAACTCCGACAGCGGCTTCTACGGCACCCCGCTCGACGTCGCGGCGACGTACATCGTGCTGTTCACCATCTACGGCGCGGTGCTGGACCTCTCCGGAGCCGGGCGGTTCTTCGTGGAGCTCTCCGCCGCCGCCTTCCGGCGCTCCCGGACGGCGGCCGGCCGCACGGCCGTCGCCTCGGGCTTCCTGCTCGGCACCGTCTCCGGCTCGGGCGCGGCGACGACGGTCAGCATCGGCGCGGTCACCTGGCCCGTCCTGCGCCGGGCCGGCTACCCGCCGGAGCGCGCGGGCGGCATGCTCGCCGCGGCCGGCGTCGGGGCGATCCTGTCCCCGCCCACCCTCGGCGCGGCGGCCTTCATCATCGCCGAGTACCTGGGCGTGTCGTACCTCCAGGTACTCGGCTGGGCCACCGTCCCGACGGTCCTGTACTACCTCGGCATCCTGCTCGCGGTCGAGATCGACGCCCGGCGCTCGGGGGTGCGCCCGGTGGTGCTCGACACCGCCTCCCCGTGGCGGCTGCTGGGCCGGTTCGGCTACCACTTCCTGTCGCTGCTCGCGATCGTCGTGCTGCTGGCCGTGGGCTTCTCCGCGACCCGGGCCGTCGTGGTGGCCACCGTCCTGGCCGCGGTGCTGTCCTTCCTGGACCGGCGGCACCGGCTCACCCCGGCCCGGCTGCTGGCCGCGCTGAGCGTCGGCGTGCGCGGGGTGCTCGCGGTGAGCGCGGTCTGCGCCGCGGCGGGCATCATCACCGCCACCACCACCAAGACCGGCCTCGGTCCGCAGGCCGCGGCGCTGCTGGTCAGCGGGGCCAAGGCCGTCAGCTCGGAGCCGGCCGTGGTGCTGGCGCTCACCGCGCTCCTCGCCGCCGTCGCCCTCACCTTGCTCGGGCTGGCCGTGCCGGTCACCGCGTCCTTCGTGATCGGCTGGGTGATCATCGGTCCGGCCCTGCTGGACCTGGGCGTCACGGCCCCGGCCGCGGCGATGTTCGTCTTCTACTTCGCGGTCCTGTCCGAGGCCTCCCCGCCGACCGCGCTCGCCGCCGTGGCCGCCGCCGCCGTGACCGGCGGCCGGCTGGTGCCGACCATGTGGCAGACCCTGCGGTACGCCCTGCCGGCCTACCTCATCCCGCTCGCCTTCGTGGTCACGCCGACGGGCCTCGGGCTGCTCGGCATCGGGGGCGCGCAGCGGATCGCCGTGGCGGGGGCGGTGGCCGCCCTCAGCGTCGCCGTGCTGGCGGTGGCGGCGGGCGGTTGGCTGCCCGGCGTCGGCCCGGCCGGCACGCCGGAGCGGATCCTCGGCGCGCTCGCCGGGCTGACGCTGCTCTGGCTCGAACCCGTACCCGTCGCCGTCGGCGCCGCCCTGGCTGCCGTCATGGTGGCGGGTGTGCTCGTCAGACGCGGCACCGCCGGCCCGACCGGCGTGCCGTCAGCAGGTGCAACGGTCACCCATGGGGAGGAGAAACAGTGAGACGGATCAACGTGCGGATCGCCGCGGGGGTGGGCACGCTGGCGCTCGTCGCGGCGGGCGCCGCCGGTTGCGGGGGCCGTCAGGACGGCGCCACCAAGGACGACGCCGCCAGCGAGATCACCTGCAAGGTCACCGAGAGCACCCGCGTCGGCATCGCCACCGGCAACGCCACCGGCGTCTACTACGTGGTCGGCAACGCCCTCGCCGGCCAGCTCTCCGGGGCGACCGACGGCAAGCTGAGCGGCACCGCTGCCGAGACCGGCGCGTCGGTGCAGAACGTCGAGCAGCTCGTCGGCGGCCAGTACGACGTCGCCTTCTCGCTGTTCGACACGGCGGTCAACGCGGTGCAGGGCAAGGGCAGCTTCACCGCCCCGCAGCCGGTCGAGGCGCTCGCCCGGATCTACGACAACTACACGCAGGTCGTCGTCCGGGCCGACGCGGGGATCAACTCGGTCGCCGACATGAAGGGCAAGAAGATCTCGACGGGCTCCCCCAAGTCCGGCACCGAGGTCATCGCCAACCGCCTGCTGGAGGCCGCCGGCCTCGACCCGGCCAAGGACATCCAGGCGCAGCGGCTCGACCTGACCAAGACCGTCGAGGGCGTCAAGGACGGCAGCATCGACGGCTTCTTCTGGTCGGGCGGGGTGCCCACGGGCGGCGTGACGGACCTGTTCACCACGGCCGGCGACAAGGTGAAGTTCCTCGACATCACCCCGCTGCTGCCCAAGATGGCCGAGCTCAACCCGGCGTACCAGGCGGGGACCATCAAGGCGGACGTCTACCAGACGGCGGCGGACACCCCGACCATCGTGGTGCCGAACGTGCTGCTGGTCCGCAAGGACCTCAACGCGAACGTGGCCTGCGCGATCACCCGGACGGTGTTCGACAGGAAGGACGCGCTGGCCCAGGCCAACCCGGCGGCCAAGGGCATCAGCCTCGACACCGCCCGCAAGACCGACCCCGTGCCGCTGCACCGCGGCGCGGCCAAGGCGTTGCAGGACCTCGGCGCGAGCTGATCCGTCGGTGCCGGGTCCGGGGCGTCCCGCCCGGGCCCGGCACCCTCCCGACCCACCCCGGAAGGCCCGCGTGTCGCTTCCCGACCCCGCCGGTGTGCGCCGGCACCACCGGCCCACCGACCACACCGACCGGCTGTGGTCGGTACGCACCCAGCTGCTCGCGCCGATCCTGGTGGCCACGGTCGGTCTGGTGGTGCTGGGGGCCACCCAGACCGCCACCGCGCTGGACGCCTCCGCCGACGCGGACCGCGCCCGGGTGCTCGCCGGCACCGCGACGGCCACCGTGCGCCTGGTGCACGAGCTGGAGCGCGAACTCGGCGAGACGGCGGCCCTGCGCCAGCGGGGCGGCTCGACCGGCCGTCCCCTCGTCGAGGCGCAGCGGCGGCGGGTCGACACCTCCGTGGAGCGTTACCGCGGCGCCAGCCGGGACGCCCGCCGGGCCGCCCCGGACCTCGGCCAGGTGCTCGACGGCGCCGACGCGCAGCTCGGCCAGCTCGCCCCGGCCCGCCAGGCCGCGCTCAACGCCACCACCGCCGACCCGACCTACCTGGCGCTGGTCGAGTCGCTGCTCGCCGTCGCCGACGCGCTGCCGGCCCAGGTCCGCGACCGGGACCTGGCCAACGGGGCCCGGGAGGTGGCGGCGGTGGCCGCCCAGGAACACCTCGCCGCCCTGGAACGCGACCTGCTCCGCACCGTCTTCGTGCGGGGCGCGCTGGCGGACGGGGAACTGGTCCGCCTCGGCCAGTTGCGCGGCGCGCAGGAGCAGCGCCAAGCCGAGTTCTCCCGGATCGCCGGCGGGCGGTCGGCGGACGCGTACGCCCGGCTGGTGACCGGCACCGACGTCTCCACGGCGCGGCGGATGCGGGACAGCGCGCTCAACGCGGAGACCGAACCGGGCGGGCTGCGCACCGACGGCGACGCCTGGTACGTGGCCCAGAGCGGCGCCATCCGCCGCTACAACCTGCTCGGCCGGGAGCTGTCCGAGGAACTCGACCGTCAGGCCGCCGGCCTGGCCCGGGACGCGCGGCGGCGGGCCCTGGTCACCGGTGGCGCGACCACCGCCGTCGCGCTGGCGTCGCTGACCGCCGCCGCGCTGCTCGCCGTGCGCACCAGCCGCCGGCTGCGCCGGCTGCGGGTCGCGGCGCTCACCATGGCCCACCGCGAACTGCCGGAGCGGATCACCGCGATCGCGGCCGGCGACGGTACGCAGACCGAGGGCGCGGCCACCCGGCTCACGGCCGGCATCCGGCAGGGCCGGGACGAGGTCGCCCAGGTCGCCCAGGCGTTCGACACGGTGAACCGGGCCGCGCTGCGGCTGGCCGGCGAGCAGGCCGAGCTGCGGATGGACGTGACCCGGATGGTCGAGGCGCTGGCCCGGCGGATCCGCACCCTGATCACCCGGCAGCTACGCCTGCTCGACGAGTTCGAACGCGAGGAGACCGACCCGGACGCCCTGGCCCGGCTCTTCGCGCTGGACCACCTCGCCGCCCGGATGCGGCGCAACGGGGAGAACCTGCTGGTCCTCGCCGGCGGCGAGCCCGGCCGCACGCACGAGGGCGCCCACCTGCTGACCGACGTGATCCGGGCGGCCGCCTCGGAGATCGAGGAGTATCCCCGGGTGGAGGTCGACGTGCCCACCGCCGCGGTGCACGGCGACGCCGTCGGCAACCTGGTCCACCTCCTCGCCGAGCTGCTGGAGAACGCCACCGTCTACTCGCCGCCGGACGCGCCGGTGCACGTCGACGGCCGGCGCACCGTCGACGGGCTCACGCTGCGCGTGCACGACCGGGGCATCGGGATCAGCGACGGCCGGCTCGCCGCGATCAACGAGCGGCTGCGCGTCCCCGCGATGCTCTCCAGCGCCGCCGCCGGCAGCATGGGCCTGCACGTGGTGTCCCACCTGGCGGCCCGGCACGGCGTGCGGGTGCACCTGTACGCCACCGGCGCGGGCACCGTCGCGCAGGTGGACATCCCGGAGTCGGCGCTGACCCGGGTCGAGTCGGTCGCCCCGCGGCCCGCCCCGCAACGGCGTACGCCGGAGCCCGCCGCCGCGGCCCCCTGGTTCCGGCCACCGTCCACCCGGGCCGTCCCGCCCGTGTCGACCGGCGCCCGGCCCGGCGAGTCGGGTGACCCGGCCGCCCTGCCCGACATGGCCGGCATCCACCGCGCGCCGACGGTCGCGCTCCCGGTGCTCAAGGCGCGGCCGGCCGGCCCCGCCACCGCGCCGCCCCCGCCGGTCTCCGTTCCCGCGCCGCCCCCGCCGGGCCCGGCGCCGGCCTCCACCACCGGGGTCGGGCTGCCCCGCCGCACCCGGGGCGGCCAACTCCCGGCCGCGCTGCACGACGCCCCCGCGCCGCCGCCGAAGGACGACCTGCTCGACCCCGAGTTGGTGCGCTCCCGGCTGTCCGCGCTCGCCGAGGGCGTCGCCGCCGCGACGCGACGTACCCAGCAGACGACACCCCCCAGGAGAACCCCATGACCCCATCCGCGAGCGCCGGCCTCGACTGGCTGCTGGCCAACTTCGCCGAGCAGGTGCCGGACGTGTCGCATGCCCTCGCCGTCTCCGGCGACGGGCTGCGGCTGGCGGCCTCCCCCGACCTCGCGGCGGACCAGGTGGACCAGCTCGCCGCCGTGATCAGCGGCCTGGCCAGCCTGACGGTCGGCGCCGCGCGGCTGATGTCCGCCGGCCGGGTACGCCAGCAGATCGTCGACATGGACGGCGGGGTGATGCTGGTGATGGCGGTGGGCGAGCGCGCGCTCGTCGGGGTGCTGGCCGCGCCCGGCTGCGACCTGGGCCAGATCGGCTACGAGACCGCCATGCTGGTCCAGCGGGTGGCGGAGGCGCTGGAGCCGGCGGTCCGGGCGTGACCGGACGGCCCCGACGGCTGCTGGCGGCCCTGCTGGCGGCCCTGCTCGCCGCCGGCTGCGGCACGTCCGAGGCCGGGCCGCAGCCCTGGCACGACGGTCGCATCTTCCTCGCCACCGGCAACACCACCGGCGTCTACTACCAGCTCGGCGGCGGTTACGCGGACGTGATCAGCCGCCACCTGCCCGGCTACGAGGCCCGGGCCGAGCCGACCGGGGCGTCGGTGGAGAACATCAACCGGCTGGCCAGCGGCGACATGGAGATCGCGTTCAGCCTCGCCGACACGGCCGCGGACGCGGTGCGGGGGCGCGGGGCCTTCGAGGGCCAGCCCCAGCCCGTCCGGGCGCTGGCCCGGGTCTACAGCAACTACACCCATGTGATCGTCCGGGCCGACGCGAAGATCACCGCCCTGTCGGGGCTGCGCGGCAAGCGGGTGTCCACCGGCTCCCCGAAGTCCGGCACCGACATCATCGCCGGGCGCCTGCTGACGGCGGCCGGCCTCGACCCGGACCGGGACGTCCGCCGGGCCACGCTGTCGCTGCCGGAGACGGTCAAGCGGATGCGGGCCGGCACGCTCGACGCGATGTTCTTCTCCGGCGGCCTGCCCACGCCGGGCATCGCCGATCTGCTCTCCAGCGCCCCGGGGACGTTCGCGCTGCTGCCGATCGCCGACCTCATCGAGCCGCTCGGCGCCCGGCACGGCTCGGTCTACACCACCGCCGAGCTGCCGAAGGAGGTCTACCGCACGACGAGCGCCACACCGACCGTCACGGTGGCGAACGTGATCCTGGTCGGCGCCGACATGCCCGACCAGTTGGCGTACGACCTGACCCGGCTGCTCTTCACCTACCAGGCCGACCTGGTCGGCGTGCACCCGGAGGGCGGCAACTTCACCCGGCAGAGCGCCGCCGGCACCGACCCGATCCCGCTGCACCCCGGGGCGGCCCGCTTCTACCGGAGCGGGTGACCGCGCCGGTCAGGCGTCCGCCGGGGTGGTGGCGGCGCGGGCGGCGGCGACGAGACGGTCGGTCTCGGCGAGCACGTCGGGGTCGTCCGCCGGGGTGCCGGGGTCGAGGCGGACCGTCCAGGTGAGGCCGTCCACGCCCGGCGCCCGCCGCGCGGCGACCCGGCCGGCGCCGCCGGGGACCGGGTGGTGCCGGGTGTACGCCACCGAGCGGGTGACCCGCTCCCGCACCTGGTGCGGCAGCTCGCCCGGGTCGAGCAGCAGGTAGGTCTCGGCCGGGCAGTCGGCCACCACCAGGTAGCCGTCGCGCTCGGCGACCGGCTCGGCCGGCGTGACGGTGAGTTCCCGGCCGGACCAGACCGCCTTGAGGATGTCGTGCCAGCCCAGCCGGTGCGCCCGGCCGGGCAGCCAGAGCCCGAGGTTGCTGGCCACCACCACGCCGTCGCCCTCGCCGTTGCCGGCCGCGGCCCAGGCGAGCACCCGCTCGTCGGGGGCCAGCGGCGGCCGGGCGGCCGTCGGCAGCTTCGGCCTGCGGCGGAACAGTCCCATCTACAGCCCTCCCGCGGCCTGCTCGCGCAATGCCCGGGCGTGCTGCTCCAGCGAGAGCAGCTCGCCGAAGGCGGCGAAGTACTCGTCCTTGTTGTTGACCGGGTTGATCCGCTGGATCCGGGACTTCAGGTCCCTGATCCGGCCGGTCACCGAGCCCCACTGCAACCGGGCGATCGTGACCGAGACGTAGCGCGGGTCGGGGTCGCCGTCGATGCGCAGCGGCTCCACGGCCAGCTCGCCGACGAGCGCCCGGGCCGCGAGGTCCTCGCAGGCGTCGCGGACGGACTCGATCCAGACCGCGCCGCCGGTCGCCGTGGCGGCCCCGCCGACGGCCGCGACGGCCGCCCGCACCGCCACGTGTACGGGGTGGCGGTACTCCGACGCCTCGACCGCGTCGAACATCGGCCCGGCCAGCACCGGCTCCTGGAGGGCGAGCTTCAGCGCCTCCCGCTCGACCATCGACTGCGGGTTGTCGACGACCGGCTCGGCCGGGGCGGGGCGGGCCGGCGGCGGGTTGTCCCGACCGGGCGGGGCGGACGCGGCGGCGAGCACGGCCCGCTGCACCGGCTCGATCTCCATGCCGAGGTCGCCGGCGAGCTTGCGGACGTACTCCGGGCGCTTCTCCCGGTCCTTGATCTTGGCCACCAGCGGCGCGGCCCGGCGCATCGCCTCCACCCGGCCGTCGACGGTGTCGAGGTCGTACCGGCTGATGACGTGCCGCAGCGCGAAGTCGACCAGCGGCTCGCGGCGGGCGACCAGGTCGCGGACCGCCATGTCGCCCTTGGCCAGGCGCAGGTCGCACGGGTCCATGTTGTCGGGGCTGACCGCGATGAAGGTGCGCCCGACGAAACGCTGGTCGTCCTCGAAGGCCCGCAGCGCGGCCTTCTGGCCGGCGGCGTCCCCGTCGAAGGTGAAGATGACCTCGCCGGCTCGTTCGTCGCTGTCGAAGAGCACCCGGCGCAGCACGCCGATGTGGTCCGCGCCGAACGCCGTGCCGCAGGTCGCCACCGCCGTCGGGACGTCCGCCAGGTGACAGGCCATCACGTCGGTGTAGCCCTCGACCACGACCACCTTGCCCTGCTTGGCGATCTCCCGCTTGGCCTGGTCGATGCCGTAGAGGACGTGCGACTTCTTGTAGATCGGCGTCTCGGGGGTGTTGAGGTACTTCGGGCCGTCGTCGTCCTCGAAGAGCTTGCGGGCGCCGAAGCCGATGACGTCGCCGGTGATGTCGCGGATCGGCCACATCAGCCGCCGCCGGAACCGGTCGATCAGCGTGCCGGAGCGCGACGGCCGGGACAGCCCGCCGGTGACCAGCTCGTCGTGGGTGAAGCCCTGCTGGCGCAGGTGCTTGGTGAGCAGGTCCCAGGCGTCCGGGGCGAACCCGCAGCCGTAGCGCTCGGCGGCGGCCCGGTCGAAGCCGCGGCGGGCCAGGAACTCCCGGGCCGGGCGCGCGCCGGCCGTGGTGAGCTGGGCGCGGTAGAACTCCACGGCGGCGGCGTGCGCGGCGACGAGGCGCTGCCGCTGCCCCTGCTGCGGGCGGGGCCGCGGCGCGGCGGAGTCGCCCTCGACGTAGCGCAGCTGGATCCCGGCCCGGGCGGCGAGCCGCTCCACCGACTCGACGAAGCTGAGGTGCTCGGCGTCCATCAGGAACTTGATCGCGTCGCCGCCGGCGCCGCAGCCGAAGCAGTACCAGACGTTGCGGGCGGGCGAGACGTTGAACGAGGGGCTCTTCTCGTCGTGGAACGGGCACAGCCCCTTGAGGTTGCCGCCGCCGGCCGACTTCAGCGTCACCGTCTCCGAGATGACGTCGGCGATCGAGCTGCGCTCCCGGACCAGCGCGATGTCCTCGTCCCGGATCCGCCCAGCCATGTCCGCCACCCCCTCGCCGTACATCCTGCCCTGCCCGACCGGCGGCGCGCGGCCGGGGGACGCCGGGTGTGGCGACCACCGCCGCCACCTCGGCGGTTCCGCCGGCGCGACCGCCTCACCCCGGGCGGGCCGCGCCGGTCACCGCGGCCGGCGCCGCAGGTAGCGCCGCACCGGCGGCGGGTCCTCCTCCTCGTACGACCGGGCGGCGCGGATCGCCGCGGCCAGGCCGTAGCGGCGGACCCGGGGCGGCGGGTTGACCGCCGGGTCCAGGGCCATGTCCCGGACCAGCGCGACGGCCAGGCCGAGCATGACCACCACGAACGGCAGCGCGACCAGGATGGTCGCCTGTTGCAGCGCGTCCAGCCCGCCGACCAGCAGCAGCACCGCGGCCACCGCGCCGATCAGCACGCCCCAGACCACGACCAGCGCCCGGTGCGGGCGCAGCGCGCCCCGGGAGGTCAGCGAGCCGAGCACCAGCGCGGCGGAGTCGGCGCCGGTGACGAAGAAGAGCGCGACCAGCACCATCGCCAGCAGGGTGGTCAGGCCCGCCAGGGGCAGGGCCTCGAGCAGGCCGAAGAGCGCCCGCTCGGTGCCCGCGCCGACGTCGGCGACCAGGTCCCGGGCGCCGGTGGCCTGCACCCGCAGGGCGCTGCCGCCCATCACCGCGAACCAGACCACGCTGGCCCCGCTGGGCACCAGCAGCACGCCGACGACGAACTGCCGGACGGTGCGGCCCCGGGAGATCCGGGCGATGAAGATGCCGACGAACGGGGCCCAGGAGATCCACCACGCCCAGTAGAAGATCGTCCAGTTGCCCAGCCAGGCCGGGTCGGAGAACGCGCCGGTACGGGTGGACATGGTGATCAGGTGGCTGAGGTAGTCGCCGACCGACGCGGGCAGCACCTCCAGCGCGTAGATGGTCGGGCCGGCCACGAACACGAAGACCATCAGCGCGACGGCGAGCACCACGTTGGTGGTGGACAGCCACTTGATGCCCTTGTGCAGGCCGGAGAAGGCGGAGACGACGAAGGCCAGGGTGAGGGCGGCGATCACCACCAGCTCGACCACCGTGCTGTCCGGCACGGGGGTGACCAGGTCCAGCCCGGCGGCGACCTGGAGAGCGCCGAGGCCGAGGCTGGTGGCCGAGCCGAAGACGGTGGCGAAGACGGCCAGCAGGTCGATCACCCGGCCCACCGGGCCGTCCACCCGCGCGCCGAGCAGCGGCTGGAACGCCGCCGAGATGCGGTTCTCCCGCCCCTTGCGGAACGTCGAGTACGCCAGCGCGAGCGCCACCACCGCGTAGATCGCCCACGGGTGCAGCGTCCAGTGGAAGAGCGTGTACTGCATCGCCACCGCCCCGGCCGCCCCGGTGTTCGGCGCGACGCCGCTGGCCGGGGGCGGCGCGGCGTAGTGCTCGATCGGCTCGGCGACGGCGTAGAAGACCAGGCCGATCCCCATGCCGGTGCTGAACATCATCGAGACCCAGGCGAGGGTGCTGAACTCCGGTTCGTCCTCGTCGGCGCCGAGCCGGATCCGGCCGAACTTCGTCGCGGCGATGACCACCGAGAGCACCAGGAAGGCGTCGGCGGCCACCACGAAGAACCAGCCGAAGGTGCTGATCACCCAGCCCAGGCCGGACTCACCGAAGCCGGCCAGGGACCCCCGGCCCAGCACGCCCCAGGCCACCACGGCCAGCACGCCGCCGACGCTGAGCACCAGCACCACCGGGTCGACCCGGCCCACGGCCTGCGGCCGGTCCCGCACCTGCTCGCTCATGCTCACCCCCCGCCCATCCTGCTGGGCACGGGGGCGACACACGGCGATATCGGGCGAACGCCCGCTCCCGGGGTGCCCGGGAGGGCCACTCAGGCGGGGACGGCGGCGGACTCCTCGGCCTCGACCTGGCGGTTCCACTCGGGCTTGCTGGCACGCCAGCCCTCGTCGTCCATGCCACGGCGCCAGTAGCCGGAGATGGAGAGCCGGTCGCGGGGGACGCCACGCTCGACGCGGAGCAGGCGGCGCAGTTCCTTCACGAAGGCCGCCTCGCCGTGGACGAAGGCGTGCACCTCGCCGGGCGGGAACTCCAGGTCGCGGACCGCCGCGACCAGGGCCTCCCCGACCGGGCGCCCGCCCCGGTGCAGCCAGGTCAGGCGCACCGCACCCGGGCTGGCCAGCCGCTGCTCCTCGGCCGGGTCGGCGACCTCGACGAACGCGACGGCCGGGGCGTCGGCCGGCAGCCGCTCCAGGGCGGCGGCGATCGCCGGCAGCGCGCTCTCGTCGCCGACCAGCAGGTGCCAGTCGGCGTCCGGGCTCGGGGCGTACGCGCCGCCGGGGCCGACGAAGTGCACCGGGTCGCCGGGGCGCAGCGCGGCCGCCCACGGCCCGGCGAGCCCCTCGTCGCCGTGGTGCACGACGTCGACGGTCAGCTCCCCGACCAGCGCGTCCCAGGCCCGCACCGTGTACGCGCGCAGCCGGGGCCACTGCTCCCGGGGCAGGTCACGGCGGATCGCGGCGAGGTCCATCGGGCTCGGGTGGTCGACCCCCGGCACCGGGAACACGATCTTGATGTAGTGGTCGGTGAACTCGCCCACCGGCAGGCCGGTCAACTCCTCCCCGCCGAGCACGAGCCGGATCAGGTGGGGGGTGGGCCGCTCGGTGCGCAGTACCCGGGCGGACGTGACCTTCTTCGGGCGCTCCGTCATGCTGGTTAGGCTAACCTAAGTACGTCGGGTCGCCCATTCCCGCCCCTCCGCCGGGCGCGCCCCGGGCGCGCCCGGAGCCGGGCGCCAGCCGCGCGTGCCAGGCCACGGCCGCCGGATCGGTGAGCGAGGCGACCTGGTCGATCACCACCCGGAGCCGGGCGGCGTCGTCCGGCGCGGCCCGCCAGAGTGGGGCGAAGACCGGGTCCAGCGCGTCCGGCGCCCGGCCGGCCAGGGCGTGCACCAGGTCGGCCAGCACCTCCTGCTGCCGCCGGTAGCGGCCCTCGGCGCCGGGGCGGCGCATCACGTACCGCAGGGCGATGCCCTTGAGCAGCGCGCACCGCGCCCGGATCCGCCGGGGCACCACCAGGTCGGAGGCGTACCGGCGGTGCGGGCCGGGGCCGTACCGCTCCTCGGTGGCCGCCACGACGGTCGAGACGAAGCGGCCGGTCAGCACGCTGGTGGTCGCCTTGAGCGCGGCCAGCGCGCGGTGGCTGCCGTCGTAGCCGGCCAGCGGGGCGAGCACGGGATCGTCGAGCAACTCCCGCAGCACCTCGTCGAGGTCGGCCGGGGACTCGCCGGAGTAGGTGGCCGCGACGTCGGCGCAGAGCGCGGCCCGCTCGTCGGGGTCGTCCAGCAGCGGGCGCAGCGTCACGTACCCGCCGTGGATGCCGTCCTCGACGTCGTGCACCGAGTACGCGACGTCGTCGGCCCAGTCCATCACCTGCGCCTCCAGGCAACGCCGGTCGTCGCCCGGGCCGCCGGCACGCAGCCAGGCGAATACTGGCAGGTCGTCGGCGTACACACCGAACTTGCGCTGGTCCGGACGGCGGGGCCACGGGTACTTGCTGACCGCGTCGAGCGAGGCGCGGGTCAGGTTGAGGCCGGCGGACGTGCCGTCCGGGGCGACCACCTTCGCCTCCAGCCGGGTCAGCACCCGCAGCGTCTGCGCGTTGCCCTCGAAGCCGCCGCACCCGGCGGCCAGCACGTCCAGCGCGTCCTCGCCGTTGTGCCCGAACGGCGGGTGCCCCAGGTCGTGGGCGAGCCCGGCGGTGTCCACCACGTCCGGGTCGCAGCCCAGCCGGGCGCCCATCTCCCGGGCGATCTGCGCGACCTCCAGCGAGTGGGTCAACCGGGTCCGCAGGAAGTCGTCGGTGCCGGCCGTGTGCACCTGGGTCTTCGCGGCGAGCCGCCGGAACGCCGCCGAGTGCAGCACCCGGGCCCGGTCCCGCTCGTACGCCGACCGCCCGTACCCGGTGTCCTTCGGCGGCTCGCCGACCCAGCGGGCCGTGTCCGGGTCGTCCGGCCCGGGACGCTCAGTCCGCACGCTGCCGCAGCACGCAGAACTCGTTGCCCTCCGGGTCGGCGAGCACGGTCCATTCGACGTCGCCCTGGCCGATGTCGACGTGCCGGGCGCCCATGTCGACCAGCCGCTCGACCTCGGCCTCCTGGTCGTCGGGGCGCAGGTCGATGTGCAGCCGGTTCTTGGTCTCCTTGTCGTCGGCGACGGGCACGAAGGTGATGCCCGGCAGCCGGTCGGCGGACCGGCGGATCTCCACCCCGTCCGGCTGCTCGGCCACCACCTGGTAGCCCAGTGCCTCGGCCCACCAGCGGGCGAGCCGGGCCGGGTCCCGGGCGTCGACGGTCAGGCTCTCCCAGGCGCTGCTCATGCCGATCAGGTTACGCCCGGACGGCCCGAACGGCTCGCCGCTGGCGCGCGCCGGACGGGCCCGCAACCTCCGTTCAGACGAGAGTTGTCGGCCGATCGCCGACCGTTACGGGACCTCGGTCCGGCATGGCCGGCGGTAGCGTTCCCGGAGCGGAACGTGACCAGACTGAGGGCCCGACGGTGGGAGTGACACCCGTGAACGCGGACACGATGATGGGAACGGAGTTGCAGGGGCTACGCCTACGCCGCCCCGAGGTGGCGGGCACGGTGCTGGCCGGCACCGACGGCCTGCTGATCTCCAGCGACCTGCCGGCGACGGACGCCACGCACCTGGCGGCGCTCGCGGCGGCGAGTTTCGGCCTCGGCCACCGGGTGGCCGACACCGTGCGGCACGGGGAGTTCCGGGAATCGGTGCTCCGCACCGCGGCCGGCGCGGTGGTCACCTACCCGGCCGGGCGCAACGCCCTGCTGACGCTGGTCGCCGACGGCGCCGCCGACCTGGAGGCGCTGCACGCCGACGCCCGGGCGGTGGCCCGGCGCGCCGGCTCGGTGCTGGACACCCGCCGGCCGATCGGGGTGACGCCGGTACCGGAGGCGCACTCCCTGCTCGCGGCCCGCACCTCCAGGGGCACCCTGCCCCGGCGCGTCACCCCCCACACCTGGCGCCGCCCGCCGATCTGAGCCACGCGGGAGCCGACCGACGATGCGGTCGCGCCCGCACGGCAGCGGCGGCGGATCCGCTCCCCCGGGTCCGCCGCCGGTCTGCCGAACGTCCCCGCGTCAGCGGCTGTCGGAGCCGTCCGTCTCCACCGCGGCGCGGCCGGCCTCCAGCCGGGCGACGGGCACCCGGAAGGGCGAGCAGGACACGTAGTCCAGGCCCACCTCGTGGAAGAAGTGCACCGAGTCCGGGTCGCCGCCGTGCTCGCCGCAGACGCCGAGCTTCAGCCCCGGCCGGGCCGCCCGGCCCTCCTCCGCGGCGATCCGGACCAGCCGGCCCACGCCGTCCCGGTCGATCGACTCGAACGGCGAGATGCCGAAGAT
This sequence comes from Micromonospora sp. NPDC048063, assembly GCF_043202855.1. Taxonomy (NCBI): domain Bacteria; kingdom Bacillati; phylum Actinomycetota; class Actinomycetes; order Micromonosporales; family Micromonosporaceae; genus Micromonospora; species Micromonospora sp. NPDC048063. Next base: position 102,460 of record NZ_JBIDBG010000021.1, read on the forward strand.
GCCCAGCTCCAGGTAGCGCCAGAAGAAAGCGCCCTCCACGTCGTCCCGGGAGAAGCCCCAGCCCATCTGGGTCAGGTCGTTGGTGCCGAAGGAGAAGAACTGCGCCGCCTCGGCGATCTGGCCGGCGGTCAGCGCCGCCCGGGGCACCTCGATCATCGTGCCGATCAGCACCTCGACCGGCTGCTCCCGGGTCACCTCGGCGATGATCCGCTCGGCCTCGGCGCGGACCGTCTCCAGCTCCTGCACCGCCCCGACCAGCGGCACCATGATCTCCGGGCGCGGCGTCACGCCGCTCTTCGCGCACTCGACCGCGGCCTCCACGATCGCCCGGACCTGCATCGCGAACAGGCCGGGGATGACCAGACCGAGGCGTACGCCGCGCAGGCCCAGCATCGGGTTCTGCTCGTGCATGCGGCGGACGGCGGCGAGCAGCGCCTCCTCCTGGGCCACGTCCTCGCCACGCTCCTGGGCGACCGCCACGTTGACCGCGAGCTGCTCCAGCGGGGGCAGGAACTCGTGCAGCGGCGGGTCGATCAGCCGGACGGTGACCGGCAGCCCGTCCATCTCCCGGAAGATCTCCACGAAGTCGGCCCGCTGCAACGGCAGCAGCGCGCCCAGCGCGGCCTCCCGCTCGGTCTCGTCGCGGGCCAGGATCAGTCGCTCGACCAGCTCGCGCCGGTCGCCGAGGAACATGTGCTCCGTGCGGCAGAGCCCGATGCCCTGCGCGCCGAAGCGCCGGGCCCGGGCGGCGTCCGCGGCGGTGTCGGCGTTCGTCCGGACGGTCAGCCGGCGCGCGGCGTCGGCGTGCGACATGATCCGGTGTACGGCCCGGACCAGGGCGTTGTCGATGTGCTCCGGGTCGAGGCTGCCCTCGAAGTACTGGACCACCTCCGACGGCATGACCGGCACCTCGCCGAGGTAGACCTTGCCGGTGGTGCCGTCGATGCTGACGACGTCGCCCTCGGTGACGGTCTGCCCGGCGACCGTGAACTTCCGCTGCGGGATGTTGATTTCCAGCTCGTCCGCGCCGGAGACGCAGGTCTTGCCCATGCCCCGGGCCACCACGGCGGCGTGGCTGGTCTTGCCACCCCGCGAGGTGAGGATGCCCTTGGCGGCGATCATGCCGTTCAGGTCGTCCGGGTTGGTCTCCCGGCGGACCAGGATCACGTCCTCTCCCTCGGCGGCCAGCTCGACCGCGCGGGCGGAGGTGAAGACGACCTTGCCCACCGCCGCGCCCGGGGAGGCGCCGATGCCCTTGGCGACCGGCTGGAACTCGTGGTCGAGCTGGAAGCGCGGGAACATCAGCTGGGCGAGCTGCGCACCGTTGACCCGGTGCAGCGCCTCGTCGAGGTCGATCAGGCCCTCGTCGACCAGTTGTCCGGCGATGACGAAGGCAGCCGCGGCGGTGCGCTTGCCGACCCGGGTCTGGAGCATCCAGAGCTTGCCGCGCTCGATGGTGAACTCGATGTCGCAGAGGTCCTTGTAGTGGCCCTCCAGCCGGGCCATGTAACTGAGCAGCTCGTCGTAGGACTTCTTGTCGAGCTTCTCCAGCTCCTGCAACGGCACGGTGTTGCGGATGCCGGCGACCACGTCCTCGCCCTGGGCGTTGGCCAGGTAGTCGCCGTAGATGCCCTGCGCGCCGCTGGCAGGGTCGCGGGTGAACGCGACGCCGGTGCCGGAGTCCGAACCGAGGTTGCCGAAGACCATCGCCACCACGTTGACCGCGGTGCCGAGGTCGGCCGGGATCCGCTCCTGCCGCCGGTAGACCACCGCGCGCTCGGCGTTCCACGACTCGAAGACCGCGCGGATGGCCAGGTCGAGCTGCTCGCGCGGCTCCTGCGGGAACTCCCGGCCGGTGTGCTTGAGGAAGATCCTCTTGTACGCGTCGACCAGCCCGCGCAGGTCGTCCGCGTCGAGGTCGAGGTCGTTCCGGGTGCCCTTGGCACGCTTGGCGTCGTCCAGCGCGTGCTCGAACTCCTCGCCCGGCACCTCGCAGACGGTCTTGCCGAACATCTGGATCAGTCGGCGGTACGAGTCCCAGGCGAACCGGTCGTTCCCGTCCGCCTGGGCGCTCAGCCCGACCACGCTGCGGTCGTTGAGGCCGACGTTGAGGACGGTCTCCATCATGCCCGGCATGGAGAACTTGGCCCCGGAGCGGACGGAGACGAGCAGCGGGTCCTGCGGGTCGCCGAGGCGCTTGCCCATCGCCTGCTCCAGCGACGCCAGGTGCGCGGCGATCTGGTCGGCCAGCCCGTCGGGCTCCTCACCGGTGGCGAGGTACGCCTTGCAGGCCTCGGTGGTGATGGTGAAGCCCGGCGGGACCGGCAGGCCGAGGTTGGTCATCTCGGCCAGGTTGGCCCCCTTGCCGCCGAGCAGGTCCTTCAGGTCCTTGTTGCCCTCGGCGAAGTCGTAGACGTACTTGTGTTCCACCGTCTCTTGCGCTGCCACCAGAGCCTCCCACGCGCGCCGGTCCGACACTTAACGAAGGTTCAGTTGCTCCATACCCCGGGGCGGACCACCGGTAATCCCGATGCCATCCCGGCTGGTGGGCGAAGGCTAAGCGAACATCGCGTGACCCGGGGCCGTTCGGTGACAATAGGCACAGCCATCACGACTATCCGCGTTCGTACCGGTTTTTGGGAACGCTTCCACGAGCACGATCACGCAACTCCGGCCCCTCCCTCGTACTCTTGACGGCACGCATTTCGGTGAACCTCACCTTTGCCATAACAGCCGCGAATACACCCCCGGGGAGCCATCGCCGTGCCATCCGTTCCCACCGCCTCGGAGCCGCTCGACCCGTCCGCCACCGGGCCGGACGACCCGGCGCCCGGGCACCTCGACCTGCCGGCCCACGCGCCCGCCGCCGCCGACCTGGCCCGGGCGGCGGCCCGGACCGCCGGCGACCTGCTCGCCCCGCCCACCCCGGTCCGGCTGGGCGACGTGGTGCCCGCCCCCGAGCTGGTCGCGCCCGACCCGGCCGCCGACTTCGTCCTCACCGCCGAATCGGCCGTCCGGGTGAACGCCGACGACGCCGTCCGGGCCGTCGGCGAGCAGCTCGCCGCCCTGCTCCGGCCGGCCACCGGCTACCCGCTGCCGGTCGCCGACGCCACCCGGCCGGAGCCGGCCGGCGGCATCGCGCTGGCGCTGGTCGACGCCGACGACCTCGGCGCGGAGGGCTACCGGCTCGACGTGACACCCGACGGGGTACGCATCGAGGCCGCCACCCCGGCCGGGCTCTTCTTCGGCACGCAGACGCTGCGGCAGCTCCTGCCGGCGGCGATCGAGAGCCCCACGCCGGTCGCCGAGCGCTGGGCGCTGCCGGGCGGCTCGATCACCGACCGCCCCCGGTTCGCCTACCGGGGGGCGATGCTCGACGTGGCCCGGCACTTCTTCGGCGTCCCGGACGTGCTCCGGGTGATCGACCACCTGGCCCGCTACAAGCTCAACCACCTGCACCTGCACCTCACCGACGACCAGGGCTGGCGGATCGCGGTCGACTCGTGGCCCCGGCTGGCGACGGTCGGCGGGGCGTTCGAGGTGGGCGACGGCCCCGGCGGGCACTACACGCGCGACGACTACCGCCGGATCGTGGCCTACGCGGCGCAGCGGCACATCACCGTGGTGCCGGAGATCGACCTGCCGGGGCACACCCACGCGGCACTGACCGCGTACGGGGAGCTGGCGCCGGACCGGGTCGCGCCGCCGCCGTACACCGGCACCGAGGTCGGCTTCAGCTACGTCGACCCGGCCAGCGAGCGGACGTACGAGTTCGTCACCGACGTGCTCGGCGAGATCGCCGCACTCACCCCCGGGCCGTGGCTGCACATCGGCGGCGACGAGGCGTTCAAGGTGCTCCCCGACGCGTACGCCGCCTTCGTCGAGCGCGTCCAGCGGATCGTCGCCGACACCGGCAAGACGGTGGTCGGCTGGCACCAGATCGCGCCCGCCGGGCACGCCGACGGGCGGGTGCTCCAGTGGTGGGGGACGACGGGCGAGGACCCGGTCACCGCGGACGCCGTCCGCCGGGGCGCCCGGCTGATCCTCTCCCCCGGCAACCACGCCTACCTCGACATGAAGTACGCCCCCGACACCCCCATCGGGCACGACTGGGCGGGCCTCATCGACGTCCGCCGGGCGTACGACTGGGACCCCGCCGCCCACGTGGCCGGCGTCCCCGCCGACGCGGTGCTCGGGGTGGAGGCGCCGCTGTGGACCGAGTCGGTCACCTCGCGGGCCGAGGTCGAGTTCATGTTCTTCCCCCGGCTGCCCGCGATCGCCGAGCTGGGCTGGTCCCCGCGGACGGCGCACGACTGGGCCGGGTTCCGCGACCGGCTGGCCGGGCACGGCCCGCGCTGGTCCGCCGCCGGCATCGCCTTCCACGCCGCCCCGGAGGTGCCCTGGCCGGCGGAGCAGCCGGCTCCGGCCGCGTCCCCGGCGGCGATCCCCACCCAGCGCGGCCCCGAAGGGGCGCCCGCCCCGTCCGCCTGACGTCGCACGCCCGGCGGGCCCGCCAACCGCATGGTGGCGGACCCGCCGGCGCGGCGGCCCCGGCTGCGCCCCGATGTCCTGACGGGCGGCGGCCCCGACTGCGCCCTACGTCCTGTCGGGCGGCTGTCGACGGCCATTCGGCGACCCCGACGACCTGCGCCACCTGTCCCGCATGTCCGGTTCCCGCCGCCCGATATGCCCCGGATGTCGCCACCACGTGCGGCCCGTCCCGTGGCCGGCGCCACCCCGGCGGCGGAATCGTCGGCGGGCCCGGGTCGTTGAACATGGCATACCCGCGGCACTCCCCCGCGCCGCGGCGGCCCGAACGACCGGCGGAATGCGTCGCCGGCCCGGGTCGTTGAGACACCCCGGACGCCCCGAGCAGGCCCCGCCGCCGGAGCGATCCGTTCTGACCTCCCCCTCTCGCGGCACGCCGTCCCCCCGTGCGCGCCGCACACCCCCGATCGAAAGGTGCACACCATCATGCGTACCGATCTGATCCGTAAGGCCGCCCTGACCGCTGCCGGCCTCGCCTTCACCGGCGGCGCCATCGCCGGCCCCGTCACCGCCGCCCAC
>NZ_JBIDBG010000022.1:0-104635 GCF_043202855.1 Micromonospora sp. NPDC048063
GCCCACCGCGCGCCGTTTTTTCGGGCGCGGGGTTGCAGGTCTGATAGGCGCGGCGCCGAGGGGGATAGCTGCCGGGCGGTGGTGCCGTCGTCGACGGCACCACGGCGGAGCGCCGCGTCGCGTAGTCCGCGGTCGACGGTGACATCAGCGCGGGCGCGCTTGCGGGCCTGCGCCGCCGGCTGGACCTCCACCTGAAGACTGATGGTGCGGATCACCGGTTGGGTGATGCCGTGCAGCAGCGGTGCGATCCACCGCGTGTGCACTGGCTCGGGGGTGACCGCCGACGGCGGGATGGCGGCGACTCGATGCCACCACGAGTCATCCACGACCGTCGAGTGGCGGACTGCGCGCTGATGCCGCAGCCACGTCTCGGTCGTGACGTCGACCGTTTGGTCGAGCGGATACTCGGGCGACTGCATGTGACGCAGCACGGCCGCGAGCCGGTGTGTGGTGAGAAGCCGGGGGTTGCGTAGGTCCGCGCGCCGGGCGAGGGTGGCCACCCACTGCGCCTGGGCCGCCGCCAACCGCGCCCATCCTTGCTCACCGTCGCCGTGCGCCTCGGCGGCCCGCGCGAACGTCGCGGTCACCGGCAGACGCAGGACCAGGTAGTGCCGCACCATCTCCGTGGCACCTGCGGTCATCCGGACCAGCTCCGCGTACGACCGCGTCAGCGCCTCTGGCGCGCTGGGATCGACGTGGTCGGCCGCCCACCGTTCGTGGGCCGCCGAGTCCGTCGGCATGATGCGGGTGATGGACTGAATGCCAGTGACTAGGCCGTCGTCGCGGGCCAGGCGTGCCAGCAGGTGACCGTACGCCGCCGCCGCGCGATCGTAGTCGCCTGGGGCACGCAGACCGGGTGGCTGGCCGTCCACTTCCATCGCCACCGACAGGTAGGACTGTTCACCCGGACATTGATGTAGCAGGACCGCCGTCTCCCCCGGCGCTGACAACCACCGGATCCCCTCCAGACCCGGCGCCTCGTCTCGAACGCTGCGCGCCCAGCGTCCCGCAGCCTTCCGACTCGCCCGATCCGTCGGTGCGGGGAATGGGGTGGCCAGGTGCAGCGGGACGAGAGTCGTCTCACCACGTCGACGTCGCCGCGCCCACCAGCCCCGAATGATTAGCTCAGCACCCGGCGACCTGCCGGTTACCTGGCTCTGCCTGGTGAGCAAGTAGCCGGCCGCGAAGACGGCGCCACCGGTAAACAGCCCACCAAGACCCCCCATAGCGACCGCCAACAGTAGGCCCATGCCCAGGCACACAGTCACCACGATGTTGCCGGCGCGGCTGCGGCTGCCGCCGAGCAACCCTCGCGGCCGGATCTCCCCGCCGATGCGTGCGGTCCGGCCCGCAGTCTCGCTCACCCGCTGCCCTCCACCATGTCACCTGCCCGATGAGCGGACTCGTCGACCTTCTGCTTTGCTGCGGCCGCAGCCTGCGCTCCGATCACCGCCACGGCGGCGACACCGCCGGTGGCCGCCGTCGCGCCGGCACCCGCCGCCGCCCCAGCTCCACCGGCAGCCGTGCCCGCGCCGCCGGCCGAACCGCCTGCGCCGGCGCCCGCCGCCGCCCCGCCGGCCGAACCGCCAGCGGTGCCCCCCGACCCCGCGCCTGCCGGGTTGGTGCTTGCTGCCGACGCAGTAGTGCTCGGAGAGCCCGGTTGTGGGCTCCCTGACCCGTCGGGTGCCGGCGTCTCCTGCGACCTGCCGGCGTCGTGCTGGGGATCGTCGCCTCCGCGCTCCGGAGCACCTTCTGGGTTTGCAGACGCGTCGCGGGCGGCAGTTGGCGCGGCGTCGCCTTGCGGCTGGCCGCCGGCAGGAGGAGACCTGTCAGCGTCGGAGCTCGCTGCGCCCGACGACATCCGTCGATAGGCGAGGTGCGTCATCAGTGAGCCGGCCGTTCCCCCGAATGCCCCGCCGCTGGACTTCTGTGAGCGGGCAATCCGCTCCGCGCCGCCGGCCGGCAGCACTGGCGCGAACCGCAGCACCGCCCACGGCGCGATTCCCACAAAGAGCAGCATCAGCGCGGCCACTAGCGCGGACACCAGCGCGCGGAACCCCTCGTCTTGCACCGCCGAGACGCTGAACGAGCTGTCGCCGTACTTCGCCGTCACGCCGAGCATGAAGAAGACCAGCGGCCTACCGCCCAGCAGCGCCAGCCACAGCAGCGGCAGCTTCATCGCTTGCTGCCGCGTCGAGGGGTCGACTATGAGCACGAAGGCCACGGCCATCACTGCCCCGGTGAGATAGAGAGTCAGCAGCTGCATGAGCAGGCCCACCAGCAGGGCGAACGCACCCATCATCGCGACGAGGACGATGAGGATTGACACCAGCGGACCGCCAGGAATCATGCCCATGTTCGCGGGGACCGCCATCGCGTTCAGTTTCGAGGCCAGCGAAGCGACGTCGGTAGCGAAGTAGCGCATGATGCTCGCCGTAGCGCCGTTGGACAGCTCCACGAGCAGGTACCCGATCCCAGGCCCGAACAACACCAGGACCATCGCCCACGGCAACCGCCGGAACACCGAGTCGGCCAGCTCCTCACCGGTAATGTCGCCGCTGCCCGCTTTGTAGAAGGCTCTGGCGAGCGCGGCCACCAGTACGAACATGGCGATGCCTGCCCCGGCTGCGTAGGACTGGAGGAACGCCTGCGAGTCAACATCCGGAGAACTCAGGTGGGCGAGATGCGTCACCACCCTGGTCAACAGGTCATTCAGCGAGCCTCCCAGGCTGTCCGCCACCTTTGACAGCGTTTGTCCCCAGGGATCCTTGGCGAAATCCACTGCTCCTCGCAGCGCCGCCAAGCGCTGTTGATACTCCTGGGCGATGCCCGCCATCAGCCGCCGGACCCGGTCGCAGACATCGCCGACCAACGGCAGGTCGGGTAGCCACTCGCATACCCGCTCCACCTCCTCGGCGGTTGCTTCCGCGCCTTTTTGCAGCGCGTCGACAAGGCGGGACTCGCACACCTGGCCAAACGGGCGGGGGATCTTCAAATCCGCCCGTACCTTCGCGCACCGCGATGCTGCAACCTCGGAGGCCGCCTGATTCTGCGCCGCGTCCGCTGCGGCGGGTGATGCCGCCGGCATCACCGTCAGGAACGCGAGCACCACCAGGACGAGGCGCAGGGGCCACCGTCCGGCTGTACGCTGAATTTCAGCAGTCATCGGCGTACCTGCGGAAGGCGTTGGCGGTCAGCGCCGCACCGTACATCGAGAGATCCTGGCCAGTCACCGTCTTTCCTTGTAGTGCTCTGACCGGATCCGGCAGGCCGTTGCTGCTGCCTGCGGACACCACCGCCCAGCGGTCAGACAGCCGGTTGAGCCGCACGTCGATAGCCCGCCACTCATCGTGCACGGCCTCGCCCGTGGACCAGGTCACCGGCAACAGCACCGTCACCACGGTCGCCCCCGACTCCGACATCACCCTGAACAGCCCGTCGGACGGCCGCGGCTGGCTTACCGACATCCGCGCCAGGTACGGCGCCTGCCCCTGCTGAAGCTCGGCCAGCTCCGGGGAACCACTGTTGTCGGCAACCTGCCGCACCACTTCCGAGGCTGTCTCCAGACTGAACGACTTGCTCTCGGTCCAGCGCACAACCGCTGCCGCCGTCTCGGCGGCCCCCTCCGCCGTGTCCGGTGTGGTTAGGGTTGCCACCACCGCCAGCGCCGCGTCGGGCCCACCCGAGCAGGCGGGCACTCCCGAGCCGATTCCTGCATCGTCGGCCGACGACGACACTCCTGTCGTCGGCATGGACCGATCGCCGGCGTTCCGTGCGAGCGTTACGGCCGTAACGGCTCCGACGCCAGCGGTGACCGCGACCACCACCAGCGTCCGCCACCAGGACGACGGCTTGCCTCGGGATGCCTCTCCCAGACCGGGGTTGGTCGACACGCGCTCCTCCTCAGTCCTGCGCCGTGGCATAGAGCAGCCACTCCTTCCCCGTACCGGCGAGCGCGTCGGCCTTGTCTATCTGAGAGGGATCAGCAACCTGCGGATCCGGGCCATCCGCGAACGCGAAGTCCGATGGCAGCCTCCAGTCGCCCGCACGGCTGTCCCACCTCAGCTCCACGGTCGCCCGCCGCCAGCGCACACCGATGGGGCCGTCACCGCGTCCGCGCACCCCCAACACGTACGGGTACCACACCTCGACCGTCGCCGATGTCCCCGCGAACCGCGCCACCCGATACGCGCCCCTATCAACCTGCGCTACAGCCATCACGGTGCCCTGCGGCGACAGCCCAATGCTGTCCAGGCCGAGCACGAGCGCCCGAGCGGCGAGCCGCGTTTCGGCCGCCCGAACGAAGCCCGGGTCACCGACGGCGGTCAACAACGCAGCCCTGCGCGAGGAGTCCAGGACGGCCGTACCCTCGACCATCACTAACCAGGCAGTTGCCGCCGCAGCCGCACCGTCCTGCGACGGCGCGAACCCGGCAGGAACGGTTCCTGCCAGAGCGCGTGTGCCGCCGGCTCCGGGAGTCACCGTCGATCGGTGCATGACCTCCACTGGGGGATGCTCCACGCTGAGGCCCGGCGCCGACCCACGGGGCGACTCTGGAAGTGATGCCGCCGGCATCACCTCACCGGGCACCTGCACGCGCCACACCAGCAACCCGGCGGCGGCCGCGACCGCGACCATGACCGCAGCCGTTCGTCTACGTCCCACGGGGGCCTACCCGACGGCCGCGATTACGGCGCCCACGATCAGGGGCAGCAGCACCACGCCGGCCAAGGCCGCGAGCCGTAGCTTCACCGCCGACGTGGCCTCGCTCATCATGTGGTGGTTGTTCAGCTGCCGCGCCTGCGCCATCGAAACGAACGCCGCCCCCACGTACAGCGCGACGGCGGCCAGCATCAGCGCCCAGATGGCGCCGGCGACGCGGAGCCACGTTGCCTGAAACGGCCCGCCCAGGACACCCATGTCCGGGGTGACACCATCCAGCGGGTTCTTGATCCCTCCGCCACCTGACGTAGGCGACGGCTCCGGTGCCGCCAAGACAGCCTCTACTGCCGCACGTACCGCACTCATGACCGTCGCACTCCCTCATCTGTCCGCTGCGCCAACGACTCCACGACCGCCACGGCTGCCGCCAACAGCGACCGTCGAAGCGCCGGCCCTAGGTCCCGGTACGACACCCGATCGCCGGCGCTGAGCCGGTAGTCGAACGGGATCACCACCACCTCCCGCACGACCTCGCGGTACCGGTCGACGATTGCGGCGAGCAGGCCGGCGTCCACCTTCGGATCCGCGCAAGTCACTACCGCCACGGCGTTGCGCACCAGATCACCGCGCCCCAGTCGTGCGAGATGGTGCAGCATCCACAGCCCTGTCTCCGCCACGTCGGCGCGAACCGTCGTCGGTATCACCAAGCAGTCGGCCGCCGATGTCGCCGCCCACCAGCCCGGGGCCCGCACGTTGTTTCCTGTGTCGATAACAATGAGGCGGTAGAAGCGGCCGAGAACGTCAGCGAGTTTGTAGAAACTGTTCCCGTCGATAACGTCCATACGGCCCGGAACATCGTCACTGGCGAGAACGTCGAAATGGGCGCTCTGCGGGCGAACGAATCCGCCGAGACCCCCGACGCTCGCCCGGGCGCCGAGGAAAGCGTCAATCGAGGCGAGTAGATCGACCACGTTGCGATCGTGCGCCGCCTCCTCCGCACGCAACCCCAGCGTCCCGCGGGTCTCGTTGTTGTCCCATGCAAGCGTGTAGCCGCCCCGGTACCAGCCCAAGCTCGCGGCTAGGCCGAGCGTCATCGGTGTCTTGCCGGCCCCACCCTTCGGGTTGGCCACCACGACCCGCTGAGGCGCGTCGAACGTCCGCAGCACACGCACCCGCCCAGCCCGGTACCGCTGCTCCTCAGCAGTCGCTGGAAGGCGAGCAAGCTGCCGTGTCCACCGGTTGACCTGGCCTCGCCAACCCCATGTTGCTGGAGCGGCCCCGCCAGCCGGCACGTCAACGAGCCGGCCCCGCTCCCCGTCGCGCGTGCTCTGTCCAGCCTGGACGCCCTGTCTTTCCGTTGCTGACGGCACTGCGGGAGCAGGGACCACCGGGGGCGGCGGCAACGGTTTGGTGACGGCCGGAGCCCGGTCCGCAGGGGTAGGCGGAGGTTGCTCCGAAGGGGCAGGCGGCGGCCGCTCCTCCCCATAGGAGCGGGCTCGCTGTGCTCCAGGGAACAGCGAATCTCTGATCTGATCATCCGACAAGGTGTCTTCTCCCCGTTCAACATGGAGTACGGTACCAACTTATGCGGGGAACGACACGGGGTGATCTGAAGGCGGCTGGTACCGCGAGCCGTCTGCGCCGTTCACGGCCAAGGCTGAACGCCGGCGGGCTGGCTTCCACCATGGTGAGCCTGAGTCAACTTGACAAAACCGCCGGAACCTGCTATCTGGAACGGGCGGCACGTCCGTCGTCGTCGGAGTGCGCCCGGTGAGCCGGGTTGCCGTGGCTGGCGGCGCGCTGGTCATGCTGCTGCTCGGCGGCATCATCGCCGCCACTACCCTCGCCGTGCCCCGCGAAGCCGCAGCGGTCAGCGCCACCGACTGCCTGACCTCCACGGGCACCGCATGGCAGCTCGACGCCGAACAGCAGCGGCACGCCCGGCTCATCGTCACCATCGGGCAGCAACGCGAGTTGCCCCCTCGCGCATGGGCCGTCGCCGTCGCCACCGCTGCCCAGGAATCAAGCCTGCGCCTGGACCCCATCCCAGATGCCCATGGCAGCAGCGGCCTGTTCCAGCAGACGCCGCCTTGGTGGGGCACCCGCGAGCAGGTCAACGACCCGACCTACGCCACCACGGCGTTCTACGCAACCTTGGTCAAGGTTCCCGACTGGAGGACACTGCCGCTGACCGTCGCTGCCCAGGCAGTACAGCGCAGCGCCTTTCCCGACGCCTACGCCAAACACACGGCGACCGCCCTTACCGCCGTGCGCGAGTATGGCGGTATCGAACTCGATTGCGACCGCGCCACAGTCGCAGGCGCGGAGCCCGCGCCCCGCAACAATGACGGCACCTGGCCGCGCGAGGGGTGCACCGTCCGACCCGACCCCACTACCGGCAGAGGGTGCCTGACACCCCGCACTGCGCACGTGATCGCCCAAGCCAAACAGGCCGGCTACGGCAACCCCGGTTGCTACCGCCCGGCAGGCCCAGGCGAGCACCCGAAGGGCCGGGCCTGCGACTGGATGATGACCAGCGGCGGCCCGGCCACCGGCGCCCAGCGTCAGCGAGGCGACGCCATGGCGGCATGGGCCGTCGCCAACGCCGACCGCCTCGGGATCATGTACGTCATCTGGTACCGGCAGGTGTGGTCGCCCGCTCGTGGCTGGCGCCCCTACCGCAACCCGTTCGGCCAAACCGGACCCGGCGGTGAGCACACCAACCACGTCCACATTTCCGTCTACTAAGCACAGTCAGCCGACCACGAAAAGCGACCGAAACGAGCGAAGGAAAACGCCGAAAACACGCCGGGAGGAATTGTGGTACGTACCGCCTCAGGCATGGTTGGATCATCACATGCACGCACGACGAGGAGCCAAACTCGGCGTCCCTCAACGGGGCAACCCGCCCAGGTACGAGGTCTCGTCCGAGCGGCCGTGGCGACCCAACCCGACCTTGGAGCCGGCACAGGCCGCCAAGCTGTACCGCGCAATGGAGGCGATGGGAACCAGCGCCTCCGCCGTCATCAACGCACTGCTCGCCCGCATGCCCGTCGACGAGACCGGCCGGCCCACCTGGGCCACCGGGACCGACGAACAGGGCACCCTGCTCGACCTGTCGACCTCCAGCGCCGCCTGACCAGCAGCGCCGAGGCCCCCCGCGAGAGGAGCCCCACCCCTGACATGACGAACGCCCCGGTACGAGACCGGGGCGAACCAGCGAGGTAAGGCCGAGGGACCAGCTCGACCGCAACCTCATCAACTGAAGACCAGCACTCAGCCCGAGATCCGTGTGGTTGCCTGCCGCCGGTGGTCCCGAGCCGAGTTGCGCTATGCCTGTGGAGGCGTCGCTGCCATGACGGTAGCACCTGCCCCGCCGGCACGCACCAGCCTGTCCGAAATCGGCCCGGCGTGTCACAGCGTGCCCGCGGTCCAGACCCCTCTCCCCGGCCTCGCGCCGGCGGAAGCCGACCACGCGGCGATGCCCTCGGCATCATCGCCCCCGACCATTCCTCCTAGCATGCTAGGAAGCCCTCCCGGGAGTGACCCGCGCAAGATCGCGGAAGTCACCTGGCAAGTGATCACGCCCTACCTCACCCGCAGCCCCTACATGCGGTTGCGCCGCTACTCCCGCACGCAGCGCCGCCACATCTATCCCCATAACCAACGCCTCACCAGGGAACTGCCCGACCGGCCCGCCGCGCTGAGGCTCTACAGCGGGGGAGTGGCCTGGGTCCTCGGCCTCGACTTCGACCCCAAAGGTCGCCTGCACGACGCCGCCACCGTTGCCGCACACGCCGCCGACGCCGCACAGTTCTTCAAGCAACTCGGCGGCCGGCCCATCTGCGACGTCGCCGCCAGCGGCGGCCGCCACGTCTGGATTCCCCTCGCCGTTCCCATCACCCTCGACCAGGCTCGCCGGCTCGCCCACGCCTGCCGCCGCCTCTGGCCCACACTCGACATCAGTCCCACCGTCAACCCCGACGAAGGCTGCCTCACCGCCCCCGGATCCCGCTGCAAGGACGGCGGGTTCCGCCAGCTGACAACACCTCTGCCCGAGGCGTACCAGGCCGTCACCAGGCGATCAGCGGCCGACCTAGTCACCCGCGCCTTGGCCCGTCTTGCCGACTTGGCCCCCGATGACCAGCCCACCACCACGGCGCACGTTCTGCAGAGCGGTCGACCTCGGCCGCTGAGCCCTCTGCACACTCAAATCGCCGAGCACGGTGTGTGGCCCGCCATTCACACCACGCATGATGGCCGTCCATGGACCCGCTCAGAGGCCTGCTACGCCGTTCTCTGCGCCGCCGCCGCACGAGGCCACTCTCACGCCGACGTCCTCCACCAGATCGAAACTGGCCGGTGGTCCGGTCTTCTCACCCTCTACACCGGACGCTACGGCCACCGCTGGCGCCGCCGCCTGACAGCTGAGTGGCGCAAGGCGCAGCAGGCCGCCCTCGCGTCCACACATGCCCCACAAGCAACCCAAAACACCGGGGGGGGAGGGGGAGGGGTTACCGATGGTGATTTCGCCCGCCGTTGGCTTGCGGTGATCCTTGCGGTGGTCGACCAGCTGGTCACCGGGAAACAGAGGCACAACGCACGTGCTCTCCTATGGGGTATGGCCTGGCTGGGGTGGCGGTCAGGCCGTCGCTACGTTGAAGCGGGAACCCGGTCCTACTCCAGAGCCTGCGCCGGAATCATCGACCACACCACCGCAGCGGCCATTCTCCGCGAGCTACGCGACCAACCGCCAGAGCAGGCCGTGGTACGGCGAATCTCGGCCGGACGAGGGACACACGGAGACCTGTACGAGCTGGTCATCCCGAGCGCCTTTCGGCACCTGGCCACAGACCCCGAGACGTGGCCGCACCCCCGACCGATTTCCGCGGCCTTCGGAGTCCGCGACAGCGCACGGCGATCTCGACCGCTGCTCGGCGCAACTGGCTGGCGTATCCACCAGGCCCTCACCACCGGAGCGACCGGCACGGCGGCGCAAATCGCACAGGCGGCCGGCGTCAGCCGGTCCGAGACCTACAACATGCTGTCCAAACTCGTTCGACTTGGACTTGCGCGGACGCTGCCGGGAACCGCTAGCTCCGCTGCCCAGTGGGGGGCGGGGAGGTCCACGACCCGGCAGGCAGGAGACGCTCTCGACGCCACGGCGCACCTCGCGCGGCTGGACGCGCGGCACCGCCGCGAGCGCCAACTCTGGCGTGCGGCTCTGGACCGCTTCGCCGACCTGCGCCGAGCAGCGACGCCGACGCCGGACGAGCCCCTCTGGTGGCCACCCGACTGGGCCACGGAACCGCCGGGTGCTAGCGCCCTCACCGACTCCCACGCTGAGGCGAACGCACTAGCGGTTCTCACCACAGCTTTCGACATCGCCCTCATCTACCGCAGTAACGTTTAAGCGTTTGGGCGTTGCAACGACAGAACGTTTGGTAGAATAGGATTGTGAGCGAGGACAATGTGACAGCATCTGCCCCAGCACGGACATGTCGGGCTCCCGGATGCACCGACGAAGCCCAGGACGACGGGTTTTGCGCCAATCCGGACCACGCACCATGCCTCTTCCCAAACTGCGGAGATCCCGTCAAGCCTCGCGAGCCGGGGCAGTCGCGACCCAACAGCTACTGCTTTGAGGTGAAGACCGACAGCAGGGGAGAGCAGGTACAGCACAACCGCAATACCGCGTATGCGGAGCGCAACCGGCTAGCTCGTCGGGGGGATGCCGCCGGCATCACGGGCGACGCCACGGCCCGCCCGTTCAGCACGGCTACCGAGCGGGCCGACATGGTCCGGGAGCAGATGGCCAAGACCCTTGCGGACCTGCACTCTCAGGTCGCACGAGCGATCGCCGAACTGTCCACACTCGCCAACCCCAGCACCGCAGCCGAAGAGATCGCCGCCGTCCGCAGCGAAGCAGCCGAACTCATCGCGAGTGCCGAGCGACGAGCTGTCGACGCGGAGCGGGCCGCCCGCAAGGCCGACAGCCTCCGTGAGGAGGCAGACGGGGTCGCTGCCGATCTCCAAGCCGAGCGGGATGCCGCGTTGCGTCAGGCCGAGGACCAGCGGGTAATCGCGGAGGAGGCCACTGAACGCGCGGCACAGCAGGTTGCGGCGGCCGAGGAACAGCGCACAGCGGCCTTGCGACGAGCCGACGACAGCGACCAGCGCGCTGCGCGGGAGGAAGCAGCGCGGATAGCTGCCGAGACCGAACGGGACGAGGCCGTTACCGATGCGGGCAAGGCCCGCGCGGCGCGAGATGAGGCCCTAGAAGCAAAAAGGGCCGCCGAGGCTGGACGCAAGCAGGCAGAGCGCACCGCCGAGGACGCCAACCGACAGGCTGATGCTGCGAACTCCGCCAGGACCGTTGCTGAAGCCGCCAGGGACGCGGCGCTCGCGGCGCAGCGGGAAGCAGACACCGCCGCCGCCCGAGCCACGGAACGGGCCGAGCGGGCCCAGGCGGACCTGGCGGTCGCGGAACGGGCCCGAGACGAACGAGCCACCGAGGCAGCCCAACTCCGCGACCAGGTCGATGCTCTGCGCCGGGACCTCGCCGCCATGACAGCGACACGCGACGCCGCAGTCGAGGCACGGGATAGTGCCACCCGGAGGGCCGACGACCTCGCCGGCCGCCTCAATACGACCGAGACACGCCTCGCAACGGCTGAAGCCGATCGGGCCGCGGCTGACCAAGCCCGTACCTCAGCCGAACAGGCACTGGCCGACCTGCGCGCCGAATACGACCAGCTCACCCAGCAGCACAACACCACGATGCAGCAGCTCGCCACGGCCAACGCCAACCTCACCGCCGCCCAGGAACAACTCACCGCCGAACGTGCACACGGCGAACAGCGCATCCGTGACCTGCGCAGCCTGTACGACCAGCGGCTTGCCGAGCTGCGGGCTGAGCAGCCTCAAGGCCGGCGCCCACGAAAGAAGGCAGGCGGCACGGCCAGCACGGAGTAGCGCTTTAAGACGGAACAAGGCGCTGCCCGCACGGGGGAACGGGCAGCGCCTTGCCCGGCAACGATAACGCAAACCGCACGACAGGCTCGCCCGCGAACGCGACGCCGCACAACGACGGGAGGACATGTGACGCAGCCGGCACCGGTCAGGCTCACGGTGCAACTCGACCGACAAAGTCTTGCCCGGGTCCTGTTCATCAGCGACGTCATTGAACTGCGGCCTACCGTCTATCAGGTGCGTGCGGCGGTACGCGATGTTCTCAGCGAGCACGGCGTCCGCGGCTGCCGTCGCCGCTTCATGCTCGCCGAGCGGGACGCGTACCAACTCGACGAGATCGAGCCGAAAATGCGTCACCGCCATGTCCACGCCGAACGGCTGGGGTGGTGCCTGGAGCAGATCGACCGCGCATACCGACCTCGCGCACCGCGACCGCGCAAGGTCGAAGGGAAACCGTTGATCGAGGCTCTACAGGGTGAGCCCTTGATCGACGTGCTCACCGGCTCCGATGCCTGAATGCGAAGTGCGTTCGTTTTCTCGCGCGAGCTGACCCTGCGACAGGCAATGCGGGGGAGGGGGGTGATGCCGGCGGCATCACCCATGACGAGCCGTCCGTCGACACCGCCATGCACTCCGACGTCCGCCCGGCCACCCAGGCCGACGTCGACCGATTCGCGGCGGTGACTATTCGGCAACGCTCCGACCAAGTCGGACCCGCTAACCGTGCCGCTGACACGACTTTCCACGGCGTTAGGGTTTTCCACCGCTCCCAGCCGATAGGTAAAGAGGCGGCCAGGCAACGGGCCCGGCCGCCTCGAACAAGGAGGCTCAGGATGGAAAACGAAGACGACATCAAGGCGCACGCTGACGAGCTGATCGGTGAGCTGTCCCAGAGCCGGGAGGGACGCGACAAGCAGTACCGGCGCGCACGCAACATCGCCCTCGGCATGGCGCAGCCGAACCGGCCGCACCATGAAGCGCATACATTCGCGGAAACGCCGCTGCTCCGCGAGATCGACCGCCGATGGAACGAAGACCTGCGTGACGGCGAGTAGCTTGTTGACGAGCTTTCCGCAACTGGCCTGTCGGTAGCTTTCGGACCCAGAAACAACTCCAGCACTGGTAAAACGGGATGACGATCCCGGGCTCCAGGCGTTCGCAGGGCGCAATGACCAGCGCTGGGGTTGTTTCTTCGTTGGAAACTTCGGCGAGGCCTTCCGCAGCACGCGGCCCTGTTGGCGCTGTCTTACAGCAACCAGGCCGGGGTGGTGGTAAGAACCACGCCACCAGGTGCCAAAAGAGCGCCGTCCCGGCCACCCGCGCCTACGACTTGGCCGGGTAGTCACCTCGGGTGCCGGCAGGGTCTTCCAACCAGAGCCGGGGGCGTAGCACTTCCCCCGTCAACGCACAGCACGCCGATCGCCGTGGGCCTGCTCGTCGCGATCCCGGCGTTCGTTCTGCTGCGATGAGTCGGCCTGGCCCTACCCGTCCGCCCGGCCGCGGCGTCCCGCCTTGCTCTGCGCCTCTAACGCGGCCACCTGCTCGACGATCGCACGTAGGCTCGCCCGGGGCGCCCCCGCAGGCATCCGCCGTGCAAGCACCGTGATGGTTTCCAGGTCCGGGTCGACCTCCGCACCGACGGCGTTGGTCTCGGCAACCGGGTCAAAGAAGAAGTTCGGCTGGACCCGGAAGAAGTTCGCTAGCTGTTGGATCGCCGAACGCGAAGGGTTGTCCCTCTCACCGCTGAGCAGATAGTTGACGTAGCTGGTCGACAGCCCGGTCGCCTTGGCGACCTCGTCCGGCGAGTAGGGCTTATCCGTGCCGGGCTTGCGATGCGTGTCGAACAGGTGCCGCAACCGGGCGGCGAACGACGCAGCAGCGCTGCCAGAGTCGGCCATGACCACCCCCTCCTGATCAAACCAAGTCTGCCACCATTGTGGTGAACCAAATTGCCGCAGCCACAATAGTTGCAGAACGTGGCGGGGACGTGCTTGACTAGCTACACCCGACCACTGTTGTGGCAGTGACACCGTAGCCGACAACCATTGTGACGCAACAGGTGCACCCGACATCAACGCGTGTGTCGATGCCATAACGGCTGGTCGGGCGGCGACCGCCGGTCGCGGCAAGAGGGACGGAACGGGGGGATGTGCGGCCCGCCCAGAGCGAGCGTCACAGCCGCTACGGCAACCGGCACGAGGGGGCCCAGACAAGCCGGTACCGCGCATCAGGGGGGCCGTACCCGACGCGATTCGGTCCGGTGGCCCCGGGCATTCACGCCCGGGGCCACCGCAAACCAGCTCCAGCCCAGTGCCCAAGCCACAAGCCGATAACCACGGGGAGAACGGGGATGCCAACCGGCACAGAAACGCAGGCCCCGACCACAACAGGCCGCTACACATTCACCTGCCTAGACTGTCCGCACAACGCCGGCGAACACCGGTGGGACACCCTCGAAGACGCCACGGTCGCTGCTACTCTCGCTGGCCCGAGCCATCAGGCTGAATGCCGAGGACAAGGACGACTCCTAGCAATCAGTCTCAGTCCCGCCCCCCAGGAGGCACACCGCGCCGGCGGCATTGCCCCCTACAACCCCGACCAGCTCATCGCAGTGCCGGCCTGGACACTACTCATCGCCCGCGGCCTCGCCGCCACGGTGGCTCACCGTGCCAAACAACAGCGCAGCATCGACTTTGGACAGCAGGACCATGCGGCCCTCGTCGCTGAGGCCGCACTCGCCTTCGACCCGATCCCCGGCCAAGCCATCCCGGAAACCGCTGACGCACTCGCTGAAATCCTCTGGGAGACCGCGGACGTCCTTACCTCCTCGCTACAAAACCCCTGATCACCGATGCCGGCGGCATCACTCCTGTCGACAGCCGTGGTGAGGCTCGGCGAAGCCGGCCAGGACGACCGTCCGGCATCGCCAAGAAACGAGCCATTGGCAGAGCGGTGTGGCGTCGCCGGCTAGGTAGACGTGGTGGCTCACGCTGATGACCATGAGCGTCGTCACCACCCTCATCTCCGCCCTAACCCCCGCCGTGCCGCAGATCATCACTGGCGTGTTCACCGTGACCGGCGCCTTCGGCGCGGCGGCGCTGACCCAGCGCTTCAACCAGCGGCAACGCGCCCGTGAACGCGCCTCGGCGGCGAACGCGAAGATCGAGGAAGTGACGCAGGAGCTGTTCGAGGCGGTAGGCGCCCTGCACCTGAGCCTGAGCACGCATCAGCCCGCGCACAACGCATGGCAGCCGCGGCTGATGATGCTGGGGTCGGCGCTCCTGGAATTCATGGCGGCTAAGGACAGCGACGGTTTTGCTCTCGGTGCGGCCCGGGCAGGCCGTATCGCCGTCGAGGCGAACCAGCGCGAGCTCCTGGCGGCAGAGACGTTACGGGCCCCGCTGAACCGCGTCCTAGCGGCGGCGTCCCGGGCCGCGCTGCTGCCCGACGGGGCCGTCCGGGCTGCCGCGCTACATCTCGGCGAAGTCGCGGCCGAGTCCGCAACGGCGTACGGCCAGGACAACCTGTGGCAGCGCAAGAAGGCGACCGCCGCACGGGAAGAGGCCGACGCTGCCTTGTTCGCCGCCTTGCGCGGGCTCATCGACGCGGCAAGCGCGCATCTGTACCCGCAAGAGCAGCCACGCCGGTTGTGGCGGAGCAGGATCCTCCGCCGCCGAGACACCGGGGCCGCCAATGCAGTGATCGAGACGTCGGCGCCTGGCGACGGCCGAGACGAAGCCAGACCGGCCTCCATCGTGCCGCCATTGCCGCCCGGCCAGCCAAAGGTATCCCGGTAGTAAGCAGCGACGAACCAACGACAACGCTGGTCAAAGCCCGGTATCACGGAGCATCTGTGCCGCTCGTGCCGCCAACCGGTTGACCAGCGTTGTCGTTGATTCGGGCTGAGAACTACGGCTGGGCCTTGCTACGGCACCAGCCGCAGCACCGGACGTCGGTGTACCAGGCCCAGCAACTCCTCGGTTCGCGGCACCGACCAGCCCAGCTCGTGAGCCAGAGTCGGCACCGTCAGCCCGGTCTCCTTCGCAGCGAGCTCGAACGCCTGCCGCAGCATCACCGGCTGTTCGCCGGGGTACCGGCTCACTGACTCGGTGGCGAAGCCCGGCTGATGGCGCAGCTCGGCCAGCCGCCGCCAGGCACGCCCAGCAGCCTGGTCCGACAGCAGCCCGATCTCCCGACACCGGTACAGCAGCGAGTCCACCGAGACGCCCCAGACCTGTTGCAGCTCGGCCAACCGACGCAGGTCCACCCGGCCCGGCAGCTCCGGCAAGATGCTGTCGCGTGGCGTCAGGAACTCCGCAGCGAAGGCGTCGGCCTCGCGTTCGTGCTGAGTGTCGCCAGGAGCCGTGTCGCCGTGCAGGACCAGGTGGCCTAGCTCGTGCGCCGCAGTGAACCGGTACCGATACACGTCGTCGGTGCGGTTCGCGGTCAACACCATGATCGGGCGCAGGTGCGCGATGGAGAACGCGTCGACCTCCCGGTCGGCGCGGCTCGGCGGCGGTGCGTCGACCACGATGCCACGCGCCTCTAGGTGCCGCACCAGGTGCGGAATAGGCCCGGCACCCAACTGCCAGCACGCGCGCAGAGCACAGGCGGCTTCCACCGGCGAGCGCGGCAACTCCACCCCTGAATGCACCTCCCCGCCGGCGAAGCCGGGCAGGTCGACCGGCGGCAGCTGCACCCGCTTTTCGAGCGCTAACGTCAGCTCCCACACCTGCTTGACGTACGCGATCGCCTTGTCGCGCTGCCACGCGCGCGCCGAGCGCAGGCTGCGGAAGTGCGCCCCCGACGCGTCGAGGCGGGCGTGCGGGCGCCCGTACACGAAGAACGTCACCGGCACCCCGAGGACTTCGGCCAGCCGCGGAACCAGTTCCGGCCGCGGCTTGGTCACCCCAGACTCGTACTGTCCCACCGCCGCCGCTGTCACCCCGACGGCCGTCGCTAAGTCCTTCTTCGTCTTGCCCGCCAAGTGCCGCGCCTGCGTCAGCCTGGCTGCGTCGAAAGCCCGCGCCACAGCGCCCGGGGTGGGCGCCGTGTCCGCCGGGTCCGCGCCGACGGCTCCGGGCAGCAGCGACAGTTGGTTACCGGTCCTGGTCATCGGCGTTCGGCTCCTGCGGTGCCCGCTCCGTCTGCGGCGGGAATTGGTCGGTGTTCGCGCGCTCGACCGGCGCCCGCGCCGTCAGCGGGACCGTCGGCATGGCCCCGTCATCGAAGCGCGGCCCGGCGGCCGCCGACCCGGCGGGGCCGGTCGGGCCGCTGAGGCGGGGCCCAGGAACCGGGCCGAGCGGACCGGACGGGCCGTGGCCACGGCCCTCATCGCTGCGCGAGTCGGGCGCGGTGAGCGACAGTTGCTCAACCCGCAGCCACTGCACACGCCCCCGGTGGCCTAGTTCGCCCTCGCCCAGCCAGGCGTTGAGCACCCCGGACCGGTCGTCGCTTGCGTAGGCAAGTAGAGCCAGGCGGGTGCCCTGGGGCAGCCTGGTCAGCACCGGCGTGCGCTCCTCGGCGGCGTCGCCTTCGGCGTCGTCGTCGGTCGGGTCGAACAGCGACGCCTGCTGCGGTTCCGGCCCGTAGAACGTGAACAGCTCCGCGATCAGCCCACTGACCTTCTTCTCGGTCACGCGGGCGCGTTGGATCGGCCTGCTGCTGTCCGTGGCGTACCGGAACGGGTAGATCAGGTTGCCGTCGAGCACCACCAGCTCGTGCGGCGAACCCTTGGGCTTGATGGTCTGGACCCCGTCCATCTCTTTGAGCGCCTCCACGATGCACTCATAGCGGCGCGTCGCCTGCGCGCTGCCGAAGGTGAACAGCTTCTTGCTCTTGCCCTCTTTGTGCGCGTTCTGCGCATCCGTCAGTGCCTGTTGCAGCGCGCCCACCAAGGCCGCGCACACATGCCCCGCCCGCTCGCCGAACCGTTCGCGGGCCCAGGGGCCGACCGGATACTCCACGGTGCACTCCCTTAGTGCAGCTTGTTCGAGGAGCGCCATGGTAGCACTAGAACTTTAGTTGATCTTGAATTCTGTTCGCAGGCGTGTCGTCCGTGTCGCCACCCGGAACGAGCGGTGCGGTGCGGGTTTTCTGCCCGCCCCGCCGCTTCCCCCCACCCGCTTCCCTCAGTCGCTCCCCTTCCGCCACCCAGCCGTCGTACGCCGCTGAATCTCCCTAGATAAAGCGCCAGCGGCGCCAGCCGCCCGGCGGAGGATGTCCCCCGTCGTCAGAATCCGCCGCCGCAACTCCTCAGCCTTCCCCTGAGCGACCACGTAGCCGACCACCCACACAGGGCGGCGGCCCAGGGTTAGGAGCCGGATCGTGAGCGCTAACCGGTTGTCCGTGCTGAACCGTGCCGCAGTAGCGGCCCTGCTTGGGGCCTCAAACCGAAGACGATCTCCCAGTACCTGACCGAATCCCAGCCGGGCGGTCGGTACCAACAGCATCGCTTCCCCGCACCAGACGGGCACATCGGACCGGCGCCCTGAGGGCTGCCGGAACTCGCAAACGAGATCCGAGACTGGGCGGTGCAAAGCCCGAACCAGGCGCCGACGGAGGACGACCACCCGCTGACCCGCCGGCCTGATACCGGCGGCATCAGTGGCCGTATGCAAGGCTCGCCGTAGCTTTCAGACCGAACAACATCAGGTCAGGAGCTTCCAGCTGCGGCTGCCCGCTAGCGGTCACCGGCTAACGTAGTCCTCGGCGCCGGTCAACCGCAGGGCCCGCTTGTCATGCTCCCGGCACAAGTCGACGTCCTCGCCAGCGATCCATCGGTCGCCGAAGATGATCCCAGAGCGCGCCACCTGCCAAGTCACGACGGCGAGACAGATGCACCCGGCAACGTCGCAGACGGCTTCCGGGCCGGGCTCGCGGCTAGTGGCGGCAATGATGACCGGAACGGGTGGCATAGCGGGCGGAGCCTCCAGCACTCGATGATCCACGAACCACGACGATACGAGCCAGACTCGTGATCGCCCAGCTCGCCCTTTTCGCTGCTCAGGATCGGTATCGACCGCCCGCGATCGGCAGCCGCTCATGCCTGCCGCCCGAACGGCCAGGGCAGCACCGCTGATGAGTGCGCCGTCACCATCCCGCTAAATCTCCCTAGATAAAACGCCCCCCGCCGCACGGGCGGCACAGCGGAGAATGTCGCCCGTCGTCAACACACGACGCCTCAACTCCTCGCGGCGCCGCAACGCCTCCGCAGACGGGCCCATCCCCATCGCCTGCCGCATCTCCGCGACGAAGCCCTCAGCACCCCCGGCCGCTGGACCCCGTCCATACCGGTCCGCCCACGCCAGCAACTCTCGCACCGCCTCCGCCGACTCCCAGTACGCCGCCCGCCTCACCTGCTCGCCCACATCGCCCGGCAACTCCACATACATCCGCTCGGTCAACCCGACACCAGCCGCCAGGTCACTCAACGGCGACCGCCCCAACGGCCTACCCGGCATCCCCCGCTCCCCCACCGGAACCGGGCCGTACGCCCTGTCCCAGCCCCGATCCGTCAGCGTCCGGCGAACGAAGAACGTCAACAGATGCCGCTGAGTAGGCAGACACTCCCCCGCCTCGCGTCGACGCCATCGTTCCCGCCGCAACTCCGCCAACGCCTCCCTCCGGCGCGACCCACGCAACCACTGCACCCCGAGCTCACCCCGCCGCTGCCGCCACCACTCCTGCTCCAGCTCAACCTCCTGAGCCACCCGCGCACGAACAGCCAGCAGCACCTCCTCCTCCACTGCCACGACAAACTGCTGAGCCATCAAATCTCCCTAGATAAGACGCGCTGGCCGGCTGGCCGACCGAGCGACTCAGAACAGGCCGCGCGAAGTCTTCGCCGCCTTCACCACATCCTGTGCCCGCGCGACCAACTCGTCTCGCACCGTCGCCGGCGGACTGAAACCGTCCGCCTTGCTAACCAGGAACCGCTCCGCCACTTGCTTCCGCGCCCCCGACGTCCGAGCCTGCTGGTACTCCGGCACCGTCACCAACTCGGCGGCCAAGTCCCCCAGCCGCTCAGTGATCGGCTCATACGTCGTCTTGGTCAACTCATCCGCCCGGCTCACCGCCTCCCTAATCGCGTCCCACCGCACCCAGCGATGGGTATCGACGGGAATCGACTGATCGGCCAACCGCTGCCGCACACCGCCGGTCGGCTTCGCCGCCCGGAACTCCGGCATTGCCAGCAGCTTCCGCGCCAATTCGTCAGTCAACCTGACGCGCTCTTCGTCGCTCAGCCGCTCCGACTCCTCACCATCATCGTCACGCGGCAGCGGCACACCCGACGACGCCTGCTCCACCTGCTCCACCAGCGTCAACCACTCCGCGAACCACGACGCGGTGGCCTCCCAGAAGTGCACCACCCCATTGACAGCGAACGCGACGCTCAACCGACCGGCCTGGCCCCGCCACTGAACCAGGTGCGACGGCACCTCGTCGACCGCGCCGTCCGCGCCAGGGTCGAACCTCTCCGTCTCCAGATACAGCACCCCGCCGCCCAGCTTGTCCGCGAGGTCCAGGAAGCCAGGCAACCCCACCACCTCGGGCGTGAGGTTCACCTCCGGCCCGTAGCCCCGCTCCGGAACAACCGGCACGACCGTCACCGCGGCGCCGGCCGCGAACTTCTCGACGACCTCCACCAGATGCCCGACACTGTCCACCCAGGAACCGTACCCGGCGCCTACGACACCCTGTGCCCTACACGCCAGTGCCACGAAATGATGTCGTGGCGCCGTCGTGGTGTGGACCGTTGCTCCCGCCGTCACCGGGCGGGGGCCCACCAGTGGGCCCCCTCGCCCTGCCATCTGCGTGTGCAGTCACTACCGCGGGCCGCGGCCTCGCCGACGCCGGCGGGTCGTGGGGTGATGCCGCCGGCATCACTTGGGGTCCGGGCCGCCGGGCGCTCCCCGCCGCGGTGTCCGGGGCTATCGGCCCTGCGGGCCGATGGCCTTCAGCCGGACCAGCGTCCCGCCGCTGGACCGCGTCCCCTCGCCGGGGAGGCAGGCTCCAGGATGGCCCCTCCCCGATCCATCCCACCGGCCTGCCACAAGGGCAACCATGGCCGGGGCCGGGGCCGCAACCACACCCCGGTTGCACCCCCGACCCCGACCATGGTCGATCACAGATCAGGCCGCCGGGATGGATCTCCCCTCCGAACCTCACGCGCGAAAAAAGCCCAGGTCAGCACCCTTCCAACCCGGCATGTGTGCTAGAATTTTAAGTGTGAGGGAGGGGGACGGCGAACCCCCCGACCGCACAGAACACCAGACCAACGGCGGCCGTCGCGACGACGCCGCCACCAGCCGAAGGAGCAACATGCACATCTTCGACGCCGCGCGGGGTACCGACGCCGAGCGGGAGCGCTACGTGAAGCGCGAGGCGCTGCTGTACGCCCTGAACCTGCTCCCCGTCTGCACCTTCACTGGAACCCCGGTCCGACCGGACAACGCCGTCGTGATGATCCTCGCGGTCGACTCGTCCGCCGACGCCGTCAGCGTCTTCCACGCCTCCGTATGGGACCTCATCGCCACCCACGCCCAGGAGGTCGCCGCCCGGACCGGTGCGAAGGCCCTCATCCTCGACGGCCGCCAGCTTCGCACCCCCGCAACCAGCTAGCGCCGACAGGTGACGGGACCGCCGCTACCCGCCGGTCCCGTCACCTGCTCCGATGCCGCCGGCATCGCCCGAGTTCGGACCGCAGACACGAAAAGAGCAGGTCAGCCCACCGAAAACGCGTCAAGTGTGCTAGAATTTTAGGTATCGGCGGGGACGGCGAACCCCCACCGATCGACACACCAGACCAACCACTGAGGAGTGCCCAGTGCCCGGACTCACGGAAATCCTGCTCGGGACCACGTCCGCATCATGCTTCGCGCTGATCTGGGGGTACGTGCGCCTCCGCGCCGACCTGGCGACGGCGCAGCACGACGCGAACCACGACCCCCTGACCGGTTTGCCCAACCGTCGCGCCCTGCTCGCCCACCTCCGAGCCCTGCTGGCCGACCGCACCCGCCCCGTGACCGTCGCCCTGCTCGACCTCAACCGGTTCAAGGACATCAACGACGATCGCGGGCACGCCGCAGGCGACGCCGTACTACGGCGAGTCGCCGCCGCCCTCAAGGCGCTGGATCTCCCCGCAGCCTACGTAGGCCGACTCAGCGGCGATGAGTTCCTGATCATCACGGACGGCGGGTTTCTCCAAGGCGACGCCAACGCCCACGCCGCCGCCCGAGCGTTGGCCGCAGCCACAGTGACGCTCGACGGGACCGCCGTCGGATGCACCGCCAGCGTCGGTTTTGCCACCGCCGAGAACAACGACACCGCCGCCGAGCAGCTTCTATACCGCGCCGACGCCGCCATGTACTACGCGAAGCGCATGGGCGTCGATGTCATGCCGTACTTCCCCTACATGGAGGCCGCAGCCCTGACCGCCAGCGGATCCCAGCGCCGCCGCTACCGATAGCACGGCCGGTCGGGGGCGACCTGAGCAGGCCGCCCCCGACCACCGCACAGACCGAGAGGACCGGCGAACCCCTCTCGGCACCCACCAAACCCCAACCCCAGGAGAACCAGTGTCAATCTCCACTGTCCCCACGATGACCCTGCCGACCGTGCCCACCGACCGCCGCGCCCGACAGGTCTGCGAACTGCTCGACGCGACCCGTCACCGCATGATCCAGGTGAGGAGCTACCTGCACCTGTGCGAGCACGCCCCCGCATGGCCCACCGCAACCATCAGCGACACCAAGGCCGCCCTTGCCTTCCGCGCCGCCACCGTCGAACTGATCAAGTACGCCCGCCGCCACCACTGCCCCGCCACCAACCCCGGCCGAATGCGCGCCCTGCTCCGCCTCGCCGTGACGTGCCTGGACCTGTGGCAGACGGGCAAGCACTACGTCGAAAACCCCGACGTTTACCCCCTCGCCCTCGCCCGCCGCACCGAACGCCTGTTGCACGACACGGCGGGATGGGTCCTCACCGGCGACGCCCGATACCTGCTCGGTCTCCGTGGCCACGGTCCACACCAGGTAGAGCGCGCCGACGACCAGCAAACGGCCTAACCGCCCGTTGCCCGGCCGCCACCAGCGGCCGGGCAACACGGAGGGCAAACGTCGTCGACGCGCATCGAGCGCGCCGACGCCGGCTGCCGCTCCCGTCACTCACGCCCCCACCGCACATCAGCCGATCAGGAGAACGACTGTGGACAGCATCACCGACCTGTCTCCCGCAGACCGCGACCGCTACACCCGCATGGACACGCTCACCATCACCCCGTACCCCACCGGTCCGGAGTACGGCTGCGAGACCGCCGCCCGCCAGGTCGCCGAAGCGGTCTGCCGCCTGTACGGAGGCGACGCGTGGCGAGCCGAGCACAGGTCGCCCGCATGGCCGCACCCCGAAAACGAGCTCCACAGCGAGCTGACCATCACGGTCAACAACGTGCGGACCATCGTGCACCGGCACACCGTTCCCGCTCGCACGGGGCGCGACCTGTTCACCCTCACCGTGGACGGCCGCCCCGTACCCGCTCACCTACCGCCCCACGCACTGCCCCACCAGCCGGCCACCATCGTTGCCAACCTCTGGCGCGACCTGCACCGGGTCTCCCCCACCGACTGTGACAGCCTCGGATGCCTGACCGTGCCCACGGTCCTCACGTACGGGGCCGCCCTCTGCCCCACCCATGCCCAGCGGTACGCGGAAACCGGTCTGATCTGATTACCGCCAGACCAGCAAGTGTGCTAGAATTTTATATATCGGGCCGGATGGCCCACAGGACAGGAGTTCCCCCCATGCCCCGTAAGTCGACCGCCCGAAGCGCCGCCTCTCGCAAGGGCGCAACCCGCAGCCGGTACAGCGACGAGCAGATCAAGGAATTCCGTCAGCGTGACCGGCAGGTCATGAACCGCTCCACCGAGCACCTCGAAGACGCCGAAGGAATCCGCCGCTTCGCGCAACACGCCGCGACTGGCGGGGTGTCCCTGCGGATCCTCGCCTACAGCCTGCGAAACCAAGCCCTGCTCGCGCAGCAGGCCGACGAACGCGGCTTCGTCCTGTCCGACGTCGACAGCGTCAAGGGATGGCGGCAGCGCGGACGGTTCGTCAAGAAGGGCGAAACCGGGCTGCGCCTGATCAAGCCGGTCGGCAAGGACAAGAAGGACACCGACGCCGACGAGCCCGAGGCCTCAGGCGAGCACGAGGACGAGGACACCGGCGACGCTGACGAGACGGGAGAGGACACCGGCAAGCCCAAATTCCGCACCGGCGTTGTCTTCGACATCGCCCAGACCGCCGAGATCCCTCCCGAGGAACGCGGCCAGTGCGCCGCCTGCAACGCCGAAGCGGGCGAGCCGTGCAACCCCGGGTGCCTGTGCCCCACCTGCACCGACTATGAGCCGGTGGGCGACGCCGCAGAGATCCTGTGGAACAACCTTCTCGACCAGCTCACCGCGGCCGGGTACGCCCTGGACTGGCCCGCCCCGGCAGACGCCCTGCACGGCCACCGCGTGCACGTCGACCACGACGGCCGCACCGTCGCCGCCGCATTCGAGGTCACCGCCGAGCACCCCGCCGCCGTGGCCGACCTCGCCGCCGCAGTAGCGCAGATTATCGCCCGTAGCGACCGGGAGCGGGAGACCCGCCGGGAACAGCGCCGCACCGCCCGCGCCGCTCTCACCGCAACGCCCGCCACCGCATAGCGTGCTAGAATTTTAGGCACGGGGAGGGTGCTCCCCTCCCCGTGCCTCCCACCAGGAGGCACCATGACCAACCCCACCGACCGCCGCACGAAGATCGCCGCGCGCATCGCCGCCTGCCTCGCCCTCGCCCAAGACGAAGCAGCGCCACTCGGCGAACGCGAGGCCGCCGCCGCCAAGGCCGCCGAACTCATCGCACGACACGGCATCACCGCCGACCAAGCCGCCGCCGCCCGAGGCGACGCGCCCGAAGGCATCACCTGCGCACCCGTCGCCCTGCTCAACACCGATGGACACGGCGAAGCCCGCGCCGGCTTAGCCGCCGACATCGCCCGCGCCATGGGCTGCCGCGCCATCTTGAAGCCCACCCGCGCCCCACGCCCCTACACCGTGATTGTGGTCGGTGCGACGTCCGACGTTCACCACCTGCGGCAACTCCTCCCGCTGATCCTCGCCCAGGCCCAGACCGCCGCCGCGAACACCGACCCCGAGAAGCGCCGCGCCCGAGACTTCCTCTCCTCGTTCCTGTCCGGCTACGGCGACATCGTCGCAGCGCGGATCACCGCGCGCCGCCGCCCGCTGACCGACCCCGCCACCAACCCCGGCGCAGCGCTCATCCTCGCCGACCGCGCCAAGCGGATTGACGACTTCATCGCCGAGCGATTCGGCGAGCTCAACGAGCGCACCCACCAGGCCAGCCAGGACGGAAAGACCGCAGGCCGCGCCGCCGCCCGCCGCGCCGACATCGGAGACCCCGGCGTCAAGGCCACCAGCCGCCGCGCCCTGCCGACCTAACCGCCGGCCACGGGGGCGGGCGCATCGAGCGCCCGACCCCGCGCGGGGCGCTCACGCGCCGCCCCCTGCACCCCCGGCTACGCCGCCCCACTCCCCCCGCCAACCCGATGCCGCCGGCATCACCCCGAAAGGCAGACCCAACGATGACCACACCCACCCCCAATGCCATCGACTACGTCGCCGCACACCTCACCGTCGCAACGGACCCAACCGCCCCCACCGAACTACGCGAGACTGCACGCCGCGCCGCGGCTGACCTAATGTCCCGCCACGACATCGACCCCGCCGCAGCCCGCGCAGCCTGCGGCACCGGCCACTCACGACTCGCCATCGACACGCACCCCGTATCCGGCACCGGCGGTCACGGCCAGGCCCGCGCCAGCTTCCTCATCGGCATCGCCACCGCCCTGGGATGCAGGGGCGTCCACCAGCCTGCCCCCGCACCAAAGCCCTACGGCGTGGTGCTGCTCGGCCGCGTCGCGGAGGTCCGCGCCGCCCGCCGGCTCACCCAAGGGATCTTCGCAAGGATCCACAGCGCCATCGCACCCGACGACCCGAAGCTTCCCGAGCTCATCGGTGGCTACGGCCGCGAAGTCGCCGCAGCAATCGCCCGCCACTACGAATCCACCGAGCCGGACGCCGGCCACCACGCCCGACTTGACGCGCTGCTCACCGCCCGATTCCCACACCTCGAAACCCTCACCGTCGAGCCCTGCGGGTACGGCCCGATCGCCAGCCTGGCTGCCGCCCGCGACGTGGTCCACGAGCTGATCGACGCAAGCCACACCCCCACCAGCGCAGAACACGGCGACTCGGCAACCGACAACCGGTGAACCGGCGCCCGGCACCGCGCCAACCCCGCCGGCCGGGCAGCAGGCCTGATCAAACTATGGAGACGAACGATGCACGACGCCCCCACTGACAACGACTACCTCTCTTGGCGAGAGCACGACGAGCACGCAGGCGACGCCGCCGAGATCGACGCCGAGTACCGCGCCGAGGCACGCCAGGAGGCAGAGCAGCGCCACGCCACCGCCACCACGAGTTGCCCCACCTGCGCCGCCCCGCCCGGCCAGGAGTGCAACCACGACACCACCCACCCGGCCCGCATGCACGCCGCTAGCCTGCCCTGCGGCACCGACTGCCCAGCCTGCCCGATCACGCTGCGACTCAGCCCCGCCCGCAGCGACCGCGACGACACGCCCGGCCACTGGGTGAGTCACCACAAGATCCGCATGGGCGACAAGGTGTATCGGGTCGGATACGCCGACCACCTCGCGGTCGAGACTGCCGACCTACTCGCGGCCACCGGACCCTACGTGTGGTCCGACCTTGGACGGAGCCGCTACGAGCCAGACCACCTGATCACGGCCGCCGGGGCAACCCTGCTGATCAATGGCACCGCCTACACGATCACCACCCAGGATGGCAACGGCAGGCTCCGTCTACCCAAGGCCTCCACTCAGCCGCCCCGGCCGCACACGCTCACCAGCACCGCCGAGGAAATCGCGGCCGCCATCGACAAGGCCCTCGACCGCATCGACACCGCCACCAGCGCACTGGCCGATCTGACCAGCAGCGCCCCGGAGCCCGGCACCCCAATCGCCACCCTCGCCACCATGCGCCAGCGCCTGCGCGCCGCCATCGACGACCTGCGCGCCGTCCACCAGTGCGCCGAAGACCTCACCGATCCCCAGCCCCGAACCTGACCGCCGGCACCAGGGCCGGGCGCATCGAGCGCCCGGCCCTGGGCGGGGCGCTCACGCGCCGCCCCCGCACCCCCGGCTACGCCGCCCCACTCACCCACCGACGGACGCCGCCGGCATCACCAACACGAACGGACCCAGCCGTGACCACCTCGACCCGCACTCAGTGGAACCAGCACACCACCGCCACCGGCACCCCATGCCCATGGTCACAGTCACCCACCGACGTAGACCCCGTCACCGCCCCACGCTGCCCCGCCCGGTGCCTGACGAGCATCGTTGAGCAGCCCGGCCATGCCCACATGGACGCCGCCGGCACGATGGCCCTCGCAGTGCTCATCCACGCCGGCGAGACCCACCACATCATCCGCGGCGCCGACATCCCCACCGAGGTCCGCGACAGGCTCATCCGAACCAGGCACCTCACCCCCGATCCCGGTAACCCCGGCACCTACCGCGCCGCACTTCCGTGCAAGTGCCCTCCCGGAGAGCCCATCGCCGGCCAGCACCGGCGAGACTGCGCCGTCACCAGGACCTACGACCACCTCGCCGACGCCCTCGACGAACTGACCCACAAGGCCGCCCAGGCCAGCGAGGCGTACGACGACCTCGCCGTCCTGCTCTCCCCGGCCGACACCGCCCACCTGGCCGACCAGCTCGCCCTCCTCGACAAGGCCACCACCGCCCTGACCCAGCTGCGCGACCACGCCGACCGCATGACGAACCCCGCCACCGCACCCCGCTGACAGCCCGGGGCGCGGCCGGCGACGGCCGCGCCCCCAACCCGGAGCACACACCATGACCGACCGCCGCACCCTCGCCCTACCCAGCCCCTACACCGACCTCAACACCGCCGAACTCCTCGACACCCACACCGGTCGAGTCACCTACCGATTCCGCGCACCCCGCGCCGCCGGAACGATCGTCATCGGACCCGAGTTCCGAGGCGAAGACTCCCCCATCCCCACCCTCATCTACGTCCAATTCGGCGACGACGCCTACAACGACAACGACCGCGCCGAACGGCCCGTCATCAACGGCGTGACCATCACCGGCGGCGTCACCCTCAACCCCGCCGAGTACCTCGCACGCCCCGACGGCAGCTACCTCGGACTCCGCCGCAGCATCGACCGCTGGACAAACACCAGCGCACCCACCGCCACCAGCCGCTACGGATCCGCCATCATCCGCGCCCTGGTCACCGCCTGGCACGAACGCACTGACCGCGACGACCTCATCCAGGCCGCCGCCCGACATGCCGCGCCCCGACGCCTCGCCGAACTCCGCCGACACAAGATCGACCCGATCAAGGCGCAGATCGACAAGCTCTCGGAGCAGCTCGTCGACCACTACGCTCTCGCCGGCCAGCTGAGCCGCCTCGCCGCTGAATACGAAGCCACCCGCACCAACCCCGAGCACCCCGACGCGAAGCAGGCACCATCATGACGCCGTCCGACGCCCCCACCACCACCACCGCGCCCACCCGATACCCTGACCGGCGTACGGTCACCGCCCGCCGACCGCCCACCAGCGTCCGGCGGGCGGCCCGCCGTACGGCCGCCGCACCACCGCCGTATCCCCTCACCGGCCCAGGTCCGGCGACCACCGTCGCCCGCACCCGAGCCCGCGAGGACCCCGTGACTGCACCCGGCCAGCACGACCGCACCGACGACCCCGCCGTGCCCACCCGACTGGTCGACGGCCACCTCTGCACCAACCGCGCCGGCATCGCCCACCTCGCCGGCTGGACCCCCGGCAACTCCGTCAACGTCCGCGCCCGCACCGACCCCGACTTCCCCCACGGCACGAAAGACGGCCGCGAATACTGGTACCCCTTCGACGGCCCCCGCGGCGTCGACGCCTACATCGCGCTCCTCGCCGAACGGGCCACAGCCAAGAAGCCTCCGCCGGTCAAGGACGGCGACCCGGACGACGAGCTCGCCAGCGAGGACGCCGCAGACGCCCTGCACATCGCGCCCGCAACCCTGCGTTCCTACGTGCGGTACTCCATCCCCTACTGGCAAGGCGACAAGACCGGACGGCCTCTCCTGCCGCCACCCGACATCGAGGAAGAACGCGAGCACGAGCGCCTAGGTCCCTACACCCACCGGGCCTGGTACCGGCGCACCCTCGCCGCCCACCAGGCCACACGACCCGGGCCCGGTACGGGAGCCGGCCGCCCACGAGGACAGTAGGAAACACCCGGAGAAGAACAACGGCCGGAGGGTTAGTTTGGCGAACCCCCTCCGGCCGTCTGGCGTCGACGCCACACCGGCCCCAACAGGCCAAAACGCCAACCACCTAACCACCAGCATACGCACCCCTCCCCACCAATCGCCGCCCAGGGATTCGTCCGTTGCGGCTGCCCATGGCGGGTGGCCGCGCGGTTCGTAGGTGGTGAAGGGCGATGATGTCGTGCCGCCGTCGTGGTCCGGACCGTTGCTCCCGCCGTCACCGGGCGGGGGCCCACCAGTGGGCCCCTCGCCCTGCCATCTTCGCGTCCAGCACCACCGCGGCGGCCCGACAGCCGGCGCCGGCGGTCGGGGGTGATGCCGCCGGCATCATCCAGGTCCGGGCCCGTGGGGCTCTTTCCCTCCGCGGCGCCTGAGCTATCGGCCCTGCGGGCCGATGGCCTTCAGCCGGACCAGCGTCCCGCCGCTGGACCGCGTCCCCTCGCCGGGGAGGCAGGCTCCAGGATGGACCCTCCCCGATCCATCCCGACGGCCTGCCACAAGGGCAACCACGGCCGGGGCCGGGGCCGCAACCACACCCCGGTTGCACCCCCGACCCCAACCGTGGTCGGTCAGGACCAGGCCGCCGGGATGGATCTCCTCTCCGAGCCTCACGCACGAAAAACCCCAGGTCACACCCCACACAGGACATCATGTGTGCTAGAATTTTAAGTGTGAGGGAGGGGGACGGCGAACCCCCCGACCACACGACACACCAGACCAACCCGAGGAGACGCATGAGCGCCCACGACGACGGCAGCGTGCCAGACGTCGAGCGGCACGGCTGCGCAACCTGCCGCCGACCTCTCACCACGTTCAAGAGCCCTGGCAACCCGGTCGGGTTTCTCCACCCCGGCGGCACCATTGCCGATCACGAACCCGATCCGGTGCCACTGACCCAGCTGCCCACCGTGGAGACGGCGTGTGACTTCTGCTCCGCGCCCAACCCGGTAGCCTCATTCGCTTTCAGCAGCCTGGAGATCATCGCGGTCGATGGTGACCTTCCGACGATGACGCAGGACCTCGGCGGCGACTGGGCCGCGTGCGAAGGATGCGCCCGCCTGGTCGAGGTGCGTGACGTTGCAGGCCTGACGGACCGTGCGGTCCGGCGAGCCCTCCGACGCGGCAGCTCAGCACCCGTGGAATCGTTCGGGCCGCTCCACCAAGCCCTGTTCGCAGCCACGCCCACCACGCCCACGCGCCGCCCCCTGCACCTCACCACGCACCACGACGCCGCTCAAACGGCCCCGGTGACCGCAGTGCCCGCCACCATCCCGGCCGGCCAGGTAGACGCGCCCGAGGTTCGGTCGCTGCGGCCCCAGACGCTGCCGAAGGTGCGGGACCGCCTAGTCAAGTTCTGGCGGACCTCCGGCCATAGCTTTCTGCTCGCCGCGCTCGCGGACGGAGCGCGCTACAGCGTCCCCGGACACATGCTGCCCGGCGCGCCCCTCGACGCCCCGGCCGCCGACATCGATCTCAGCAACCCCGCGCCCCTCGGCCAGTACACGGCACTGATGGCTAACCACATCGAGAACGGCCGCATGTTCTGGGTTGACGCCGACTTCACGACGCTCGCCGCCCACGCCGCGCGTGACCTCTCAGACGTGCGGGTACTGCCCGCCGAGCTTCCCGCCCCTGACGGCCTGCTGATCTGGCAGACGCCGATTTGCCAGGTGATCGAACCCGAGACCCGCGCCGTCCTGCCGATCATCGCTGCACAGTGGGGACCCATCCCCGGCGGCGTGTGGGTCATCTTCTACAGCCCGGCCGAGACCATCGTGCACGGCCGCCGCCTTACCGACCGTGACTTGCAGGAACTACGCGAGCGCGTGGGGTGGCTCGCCCCCGTCAACACAGGAGCAGGACTGCACTACGGCAAGACCTACACTCCCGCCACCGAGCAGAGCCGCGCCATGCTGTGCGCCCTGATCGCCACATGGATCCTCACCACCCAGCCCGACGCCGAGATCACCGACGAGCCGGCCGACAAGGCCACCCGCAAGGCCTACCAGCGCAACAGCCGGCCCGCTCCCCTGGTTCGCCTCGTGCGGCTGCGCCGCAAACAGCACGCCCGCCCCGACGACCCGGCCGGCAAGACCACCCGTGTCTATACCCGGCGGTGGTGGGTGCGTGGATTCTTCCGGGAGCAGCCTTACGGCCCCCGTGGCACTCTGCGCCGCAGGACCTACGTACGCCCCCACCTCAGAGGACCCGCCGACGCGCCGCTCATCCTCACCGAGCAGGTCCGAGTCCTCGGAACCCCCTCCGGCCGCACCGAGGAGTAACCGACCGGGGGGAGTCGGTCAGGGGCCGACTCCCCCCGGGGCACCCCGGCCGTCGAGGGCGACGGCGTCGGCGTGCATCGAGCACGCCGACGCCGGCTGCCGCTCCCGTCGCTCACTGCTCCACGGGGGCCGGCTCTGGTGTCTGTCGAAACGCCACGGCCGAACCACCACCAACCTCGCAGCACTCAGCGGATACCCTGACCGCCTATGAGGGCAGGCATGCCGCACCCCATCGGGGAGACCCGTCTCCACGAGGGTCACGGAAAGTAGTCAAACTACTTCTCTAAAATGGCTTTGATGTCTAAGAAAGTTTAGATACCATAGACGTGTGAGTCGGAAGCCGGAAGGCGGAAGCTCGCAAAAAAAGTGGGGGCAGCTGACCGCCCAGGACAAGCCACCCCCACTGAATTTCACCCACCCAGAGTGTACCCAAGGAGCCCCACATGGCCCGCAGAGGTAGTGGCCTCGCATCCAACCCGCTCGCCCAGCTCCAGGACGACGAGAAGCAGGAACAGGCAATCGTCCAGGCCGCCCAGGCGGACGGCACGGCCGTCCGTGACCTGCCCATCAACACCGTCGCGCCCGACCCGGAAAACCCGGAGAGCCGACTCACGCCTAACGCCGAACTCGTCGCCTCGATGAAGGCCGAGGGCCAGTTGCAGCCCGGTGTGGTCGTGCCGGTCGAAGTCTGGGCCGGCTACGGTAACGACCCCACCGCTCTGCCCGACGGCACCGAGTACGTCATCAACTACGGCCACCGCCGCTGGGCCGCCGCCCGCGCGGCCGGGCTGGACACCTACCGCGCCATCGTGTCCGACACCCTGAAGGACAACACCACCAAGCGCGTCCACCGGCTGATCGAGAACGTGCAACGCGAAGACCTGACGCCGTTGGAGGAAGCCGCCGAGTACCAGCGGCTCATGGCGGAAGACAAGCTCAGCCAGCGGGAGATCAGCCGCCGAACCGGCATTCCGCAGCCGCACATCTCCAAGCGGATCAGCCTGCTCAACCTCCCCGAAGAAGCACGGGACGCCCTCAGCAAGGGAATCATTCCGGTCGAAGCCGCCGTGGAACTGGCGAAGGTCGCCAAGGAACCCGAGCGGATCAGGCGGGTAATCGACGCCGTTACCGCCATGTCGGCCACCGACGACACCGAGCGCACCAACCGCGCCCGCCTCGCCGTCGACTCCGCCCGCAAGGAGTACAACGCGTTCAAGGCCGCCAAGGACAAGACCGACAAGCGCAAGAAGCTCGCGGCTGAGGGAATCGTCATCATCGACAACCCTGCCAACTACTTCGCCGACAAGCCCGGCGGCCGGTGGGCATACGAAATCCGGGACGACGACAAGATCACCGCCGCCCGCGACGCCGGAACCCTCGCCGCCTACGTGGTCACTGGCGACCACGTTGAGTTCTACCTGACGGAACTGCCGCCGACCCCCGAGCCCGAGGTGCCGGAGCAGCCCGAGCAAGCCGAAGCGGCAGAGCAGCCCGGCGACGATGAGCCCCACGCCGCCGAGCCGGCCGCCACCGACGACGGAGAGGCCGCCCCGGCTGAGACGACCACCACCGTCAAGGTCGAGCGCACCACCACCGTCCCCGCACCGCGCGCCGAGCCGCAGGAGACGCCGGAACAGCGGGAACGCCGCCAGAAGCGCGAACAAGAGGAACGCGAGCGCGAGGCCGCCGCCAACGCCCGCGCCGCCGCCTGCGCCCGCATCGCCGCCAAGGCCCCCAGCCGGGAAACCCTCACCGCCCGGCTGGCGCGCCGAATCCTGCTGGTCGAGGAGGACCACAGCTTCGAGGCCCAGCAGCTTGCCGTGCGGTGGCTCAAGGCCGCTTCCGTCGTCGACGACAGCACCACCGTCTACACCCTGTTCGGCTACGACACGAACGTCGACGCCAAACTCGCCGCCCGCGCCGCGTACGTCTACGACCTAGCCCTGTCCGAGATCCGCGCACAGGAAAGCACGGACTACGACGCCGAGGACGCCCACCACATCAAGCGGCTCATCGAGGAAGCCGACTACGAACCGGCCGAATGGGAACAGCAAGCCCTACTCGTCGCCGCCAGCGACAACTGATCACCCCAGGTGGGCGCGTCGCATCACCCAGCGACGCGCCCACCAACCGCACCCCTGACGACCGCCCAGACTGGACCAGGAGCCCCATCATGTCCGCTGCCCCAACCGATGCCGCCGGCATCACCACGCCAGGCCAGCGCAGCCCCGACAACCGCGCAACGCGTCGCGCCGTAGGCCGCATCACTCGCAAGCTGACCCGAGCCAAGGTCATCGCGGTCGCGAACCAGAAGGGTGGCAGTGGAAAGACCACCACCATCCTCGCGCTAGCTGGCGAGCTCGCCCGCCGTGGCTTCCGTGTCCTCGTCATCGACTGCGACGAGCAGGGCAACGCGACCATCGGTCTCGGCGTCGCCGTGGCCGAGCAGGACACCGAAGGCACCTACTACCTCCTCATGGACGACGAGGCGAAGCCGGCCGCAGTTATCGCCCCCACGCCGCATGACAACATCTCCGTCATCGCCGGTGGCCCGAAGCTGTCCGAGGTTGCCGCAGCGCTCGCAAGCGAAATGGGTAACCACGCCTTCCTGTCCACGCACGTCGACGCACTGCGCGGTGAGTTCGACGTCATCCTGCTCGACACGCCGCCTGCTCTGTCGCTGCTGACGATCAATGCCCTGTACGCCGCAGACGAAATCACCACTCCGATCAACCCCGGCGTGTTCGACCTACGCGGCATCGCCGAGCTAACGAAGACCGTCAAGCGGATCAATTCGCGGCTGAACAAGGCTATTGCCATCGCGCACGTCTTCCTGATCAACTTCAACCCCCGCCGGAGGAACGACCAGGACGCCTACCGCTTCGTCAAGGAGGCATTCCCCGACGCGCTCATTGACACCGCCGACCCGCAGCCCGACAGGGAGTGGCACGGCAGCGGAGTCCCGCAGTCGGCGTCGGTGAACAGTTCGCAGAGCGCCGGGATTCCCCTGACTCTCTACGAGGCCCGGGCAGCGGTCAGCCGCGCCTACTGCCGAGTCACCGACGTCATCGAACAAAGGAGCCTCCGTGGCTAGGCGTAACGCCACACCGGAAGACCCTGAACCCACCGCCGGGCGTCGCGACAGCGACGCCCCGGCGTCTTCCGACGAAACGCCGAAGGAGCGAGCACTGAACGCCCGTGTCGACTACGACACCGCCGAACGCGCCATGAACGCCTTCCACAGCGCACCACACGGCCTGCCCCGTTGGCGCGACTACGTGGAGAAGGCACTGGAGGAGTACACCGAACGACTGGAGCGCGAGCACAACAACGGAGAGCCCTTCCCGCAACGTCCCACCGACACATTCACGCGGGGGCGCAAGGTCGGAATCTCCCCCCGCCGCGCGGGCTGACCGGCCGAATATCACCGTACTCGCGAACGCGTTAGCGGACGGGCGCGCATCGAGCACGCCCGCCCGCGCTGCCGCTCCCGTGCCGCACGGCCGCGAGCAGCAGCGCCGCAGCGCATCCCCGCATGGCGCCTTCCCCTGTGTTCGAGGGGCAGGCGCCATGCGGCATCTACGCCAGGTCAGAACAAACGAGCCTGCTCCGCCGGCTGTAACGCCGCCACCGCGGCCTCCATCCGGGCGACGTCCCACCCGTGCTCCCTGACCACGTCGCGCAGCGCCCGAGACCGAGCCGCCCGAGTCCGGCGGTCAAAGCCCCGCGCATGCCACGGCCGCGGCGTACCCCCACCCCGACCCCGGCGCCCCATCTGCGCAAGGTTCTCCGCCTGCGTACTCAGCACAACGTGCGCGAGCCCACCCGAGACCAACCCCTCATGCACACGCACGCAGATCGGCTCATCGCACACCTCGTGCGCGGCGACATCTGATGCCGTCAGCATCACCCCGTGTGTGGCCGCAAGGGCGTAGCGAGGCGCGCTGACGACGTGTTCCCGCATCACCAAGCGTCCCGACCGAACGAGCGGCTGACCGCCATCATCAAGCTCTGGCCGTCGGATTGAGAAACTGCCGTACCCGTCGTCGCCTACCGCCCCGGTCCAGATCCAACATCCCGACCCCGGCCCTCTCACCACCTTGCCCCAGAACCGGGCGACCTCATCACGGCTCGCCTCCGCGTCAACCACCAGCACGAAGCCGCCCACAGTGGTGTCACACTCCGCCGTCTGACCCGCTCAGCCCCACCTCACCGCTGCCCACTGCTGCCGACGCTGGCGCGGCTTCATCCGCAGCAGCCCGCACCCGCCGCCGCGCGGCACGGACCTCCGCCGGCGACAGGTCGAGCAACGTCGCCACCTCGTCCGGTCGCTCTCCCAGCTCCAGCAGTTCGCCGACGGTGCGATCCGCCCCGGCCCGGAGCTCCGCAATCTGCCTGTCCGCACGATCCTGGATCTCCTGCACCATCGCCAGGGCCACAGCATGAGCGTCGACAAGCTCACGGATGCGCCGGTCACGCGCTGCGCGCTTCTCCTGCGCCGCCGAAAACCGGGACCTCGCCGCAGCCCGCGCCTGGGCCGCCACCGTTGAAGATCGCCGTACCGCCATCTGAACCCCCGAAACTAGCGGTTGCCGGGCCGAGGTCAATGGATGATCGGCACCGGCCGATGCCGGCCACCCTACCCGTGCATCACAAGAGCCGCCAACGCTCATCCACAGGCGACCAGCGTGCTGGTCGCCTGTGGATGAGCGACGCGCCAGAGGCGCGTGCTGACCGGCGAAACCGGAGCCGCAAGCGGCACAGTTTTCACCAGCCCGATCAGCTACACACCTCTTGCACTATTGTGATCTTGTAGGCTAGAGAACGTGATGACCCTGCACCCGCTGCACGGCGGTGACGGTTACACCTACCTCACACGGGAGGTGGCCACCGCCGACGTGCACCGTGCTCGGGGACAGGCAATCACGGACTACTACCACGCCGAAGGCAACCCGCCCGGAGAGTGGATCGGCCGCGCCAGAGCTGAACTGGCGGTCGAGGGCACCGTCACCGAGGCACAGATGAAGGCGCTGTTCGGCGAAGGACTACACCCCAACGCCACCGCACTGATCGAGCAGCTCATCGATGACGGCATGTCGGCCAAGGCCGCAGAGCAACAGGTCCGACTCGGCCGCAAGCCACTCGCGTACGAACCCGTCGAGACGTACCGGGAACGCGTAGACGAGCGCTACGCCGCCTACGAGCGGATCACTGGCCACCCCCCTACCCAGGGCGAGAAGACCAGGCTCGCCCGTGCGGTCGGCGCGAAGATGTTTGCCGAGCAGCACGGCCGACGGCCCCGCGACAGCACCGAACTGCGCAAGTACATTGCCCAGGTCGCCAAGCCGAAGGCGCAGGCCGTCACGGGCTACGACCTGGTGTTCACACCACCCAAGAGCGTCAGCGTCCTCTGGGGACTCGGCGATGACGCCACTCGCCGCGCCATCGAGGAAGCGCACGAGCAGGCGTGGCGGTCAGTGATTTCCGACGCGGAGAGCACCGTCATCAAGACCCGCGCCGGCCGCGCCGGCGTCGCCCAACTCGACGCGCCCAGCGGCGTCATCGCCGCAGCCTTCCGACACCACGACAGCCGCACCGGCGACCCCAACCTGCACACCCACGTCGCCATCGCCAACAGGGTCAAGGCCGCCGATGGACGCTGGCGAACGATTGACGGTCGAGCGCTGTTCGCCGCCGCCGTGTCGATGAGCGAGAGCTACAACGCCCGGGTCGTGAGCGAAGTCGCCGCACGCCTCGGTGCCACCACAAACGCAGTCGACCCGGGCCGAGGCCGGCGCCCAGTGCACGAGATCGCTGGTGTGCACCAGGACCTGCTCACGCTGTTCAGCGGACGCTCCGCCACCATCGCCAGCCGCACCGCCGAGCTGGTCGACCAGTACGCCCGCGACCATGGGCATGAACCGACCGAGGAAGTACGGCACAAACTCGTCCAGCAAGCGACACTCGACAGCCGCCCCGCCAAACCCCATGCCCGAAGCCTCGGATCCATGCGTGCGGAGTGGCGAGCCCGCGCCGTCGAGACGATCGGAGCTCGCCGCGTCGACCGGCTGCTGAAGGATGTTATAGCCGCCGCGAGGAAGGCCGATGCCGCCAGCATCGGACCAGGCAGCGACAGCATCAGCGACGAGAAGAAGATGCAGCTGGCACACAACGCGGTGAACACCGTCGAACAGCAACGCGCGACGTGGACCCGTCACCACATCGAGGCCGAAGTGCGTCGCCAGCTATCCGGGGCAGGCCTCGGCGCCCGCGGCGACCTCGCACAGCAGGTCACCGACCTCGCGCTGCATCGACAGTCGATCCGCCTCACCATGCCCAGCACCGAACCCACCATGCCGGAGCTGACCCGGAGCGACGGTGAGTCCGTATTCACCCACAGCCAAACCATCCGATACTCCTCCCCTCGGATCCTCAACGCCGAGGACCGCGTCGTCAGCGCCGCTCGGACAGAGGTCATCGCACCGGTGTCCGGCGAGCTGTTCGACCGCACCCTCCAGCAGGTGCAGACCGCGCCAGGCGGCCGGCAACTCGACCCCGGACAGATCGCCGTCGCTCGCGCGTTCGCCACCGACGCTCGACTCGTTGTGGCCGGCATCGGACCAGCCGGGGCCGGCAAGACCACCACCATGAACGTCGTGGCCCGCGCCGTGGAAGCGTCCGGCGGTCGGGTCATCGGCCTGGCCCCCTCAGCCCGCGCCGCCGAGGTGCTGTCCAAGGACATCGCCGTGCCAGCCCATACGCTGCACCGATGGATCCATCACCGCGAGAAGGGCTCCAGGGCTCAGGCCTGGCAGCTACGCGCCGGGGACGTCCTCCTCGTCGACGAGGCTGGCATGGCCGGCACCCTCAACCTCGACGCCATCATCAGCGACGCCCACCGGGCCGGCGCCGTCGTGCGGCTGCTGGGCGACCCGCAACAACTCGGGGCGGTCGAGTCTGGCGGCATGCTGCGCCTGGTGCAGCAAGAGGCCGGCGCCGTCGAACTGGACCAGCTGCACCGTTTCGCTGACCCCGAAGAAGGTGCAGCCTCACTGAACCTCCGA
Organism: Micromonospora sp. NPDC048063; assembly: GCF_043202855.1. Classification (NCBI taxonomy): domain Bacteria; kingdom Bacillati; phylum Actinomycetota; class Actinomycetes; order Micromonosporales; family Micromonosporaceae; genus Micromonospora; species Micromonospora sp. NPDC048063. The sequence continues at coordinate 38,420 of NZ_JBIDBG010000022.1, forward strand.
GACGGCACCGACAGCGCCTGGCGGTGGTACTGGAGCAAGGACCGTATCCAGCACGGCGACCGCGACACCCTGCTCGACCGCGTCTACCAGGCGTGGCAAGCCGACACCAGCAGGGGCCACGTCTCGCTCATGGTCGCCCCGACGAACAACGACACGCGCCAGCTCAACGATCGAGCCCGCGCCGACCGCGTCGCCGCCGGCGAAGTGGAAGCAGCAGGGGTACTGCTGCACGACGGCACGCAGGCCGGCCGCGGCGATCTTATCGTTACACGACGAAACGAAAGCCGACTACGACTACGCCACGGCCGCGACATGGTGCTCAACGGCGCGCTGTGGACCGTCGACGAGCGCCACGACGACGGCAGTCTCACCGTGCGGCAGGCTGAACACGGCGGCCGCATCCGGCTACCTCACCGCTACGTCGCCGCCGACGTCGAACTCGCCTACGCCACCACCATCCACCGCACCCAGGGCATGACCGTGGACAAGGTCCACGCCCTCGTCGACGCCAGCGTCAGCCGCGTCCAGGCCTACGTGGCGCTAACCCGTGGCCGGGTCACCAACAGCCTCTACACCATCACCGAGGCCGGTCAGCGGGTCCACGACACCCTCGACAGCATCCGCCGCAACTTCGGGGCCGCAGTCTCGGCAACCGAGTTCACCCGAACCACCCTTGCCGAAGCCGAGCACCTGCCCAACCTCGCCGCCCGCTACCTGTACGCCGCCGACCAGGCAGCAGCGCAACGCCACCGCCGCGCCGTCGAAACCGCTCTCGGCGACCAGGCGAAGACGGTGCTCACCTCCCGGTCCTGGCCACGGCTCGCCGCGGCAATCAACCGAGCAGAACGGGCCGGATGGTCCCCGGCGGACATCCTCGATGCCGCCGGCATCAAGCGGCTCGACGGCGCCGCAGATCCTGCCGCGCTGCTCGCGCATCGTGTCCGCGTCAGCCAGCAACGCGCCGCGCAACGACTCACCACAGCGTCAGAGCGGCCCCTGGCCGGCGTGACCGACGTGGCCCTGGCCAGGCTGCGGGCACGCGCCTCTCAGCGCCTGGCCGACGCCGAAACCGCCCTCGCCTGGGCGCAGCACGACCACAGCGAACTCCCCGCGCCCATCCGCGCCCGAGGCCGCGATCACCCCGCCTGGCCTGAACGTCCATACGGGGCGCTGACGGACGCCGCTCTCGCTCAAGCGCACCGAGACAGCCGCACCGAACTCGACCAGATCGAGCGCCAGTTGGCCGCCGCTCGCCGCCAAGTACGCGAGGCCACTACGCCCAACCAAGCCACCGCTGCCTCGCGCCACCGCGCCCGGATCGAAGCCCATGCGAGGGCTGAACGGGACCAGGCCGAGCAGCTACGCAAGGAACAGCGGCTGCGCACCGCCATGCGACCCGACGATCGCGCCCGTGAAGCCGCCCAGCGGCTCTCCGCCGAGACACCCCGCACCTCCGCCGACCTGTCCGCTGCCCGCGCCAGCACCGACCTCAGCATCGCGACGACCGCGGCACGCGTGGAACGAGCGCGACTCATCATCAGCCGCATCGACGACGAAGCGACCTCGCGCCGGAGCCTGCCCACCGTGGTTCGCCAAGCCGAGCAGGCGCACCGCGACGGCCGCAACCCGAGCCGCTCCCCCGCTGAGGTGCCGGAATGGATTGCGGATGTCCGGCACAGAGTCAGCGCCGACACGTCCCGGTGGTCGGAACACCTGGAGGCGCGACGTGAACACCTCGCGGCGCGCCTTGCCGACCTCGCTCACGAGGTCGCCCGCCAGCAGCCGGCCTGGGCCGTGAACACGCTGGGCCAACGCCCCAGCGACGCTGACGCAGCGGCAGCCTGGGACCGGTCCGCCGCGCTTAGCGCCGCGTACCGGCAGAGCTTCGGCGTCGCTGACGACGATCCTCGCATCCTCGGACGCCAGCCACGCCCCACCGACGGCGTCCGCCGTCGCGCGTACGAGGAGACGACGGCCGCGATCGAACCCGTCCGCGCGGCGCGAGCACGGACCAACCGAGCGGCAGCCGCCGAACAGGCACGCGAGGAGCTACGCCGCAAGCTCCAACGTGTCAGCCAGCGAGAGCCCATCGCCGTCGATGCGGGCCGCCAGCCGGCTACCAGGGAGGAGAAGCAACGAGCGCGACGGGATGTTGAGGTCCAGCAGGCCAATCGCATCCGCGAAGACCGCGAGCGTGAGCAGCGCCGCGCCGAGCAGGAACGGCTCGCCGCCACCCAGCGCCGCGACGCTCCCGGCCCGCAACGAGGCGTCCAGATGTGAACTCAGCGCAGCGGCTAACCTGCACAGTCAGGACCAGCCGGTGGGTCCCAGCGGACATCACCGCAGCCCCGCCACCGGCACGAGAGAAGCACGTGACCGCCGCACGAGCAGGCCCGCCAACCACGCCCGGCTCGGGTAGCTGACCCTCCGTCGTAGGGATGCCCCCTGGCACAGGCCTGCGGCACGTCGCCGCTCAACTCGTAAACGACGCGGTGCCGCACCGCCGTTGAGTCAGGATGAGCCCGAGCCCAGGTCACCACGGCACGAAGCGCCGCCACGGTGTCCACTCGGCGGGCCGATGGCCGTCCGGCAGCTCGCCCCGGCCGCCACCGGATCTCCACCTCCCAGCGCCGTACCCACTCAGACACGCAAGAAGGCTATCGAACAAGCGTTCGATGAGCATCCCCTACCGGCTGGTGTCGCTGTCGCATCGGAACTGCGACGAGACTGCCGCCGGCCGTGGCCGGGGGCGGAGGTTGTCCACAGGCAGATTACTTCCCTTGATGAGACTTCTGTGCCGGCGGATAATATAGGAGTGGTAAATGACTTGATTGCGGAGAGTTTAAGCGCCATTGCTACGGTCAGCTCACCTGACGACGCGAAGTTCCAATCCGCTCTCCTGCTGTCGTACAACGTGTGCATGGAAGCTGCGGACCGCGATGAGGTCCACGGGGATAGGTGGACCTTCGCTGGCCTGGCTATTCACGACTCCTACGATCGTCTGACCCGCGAACTGTCAGGCGACCTGGTGACGGTCGGCAGTCCGATAACCGGTGCGCTCGAACCCGACGAGGCTCGCGCCCAAGCAGTGGACCTGGTCGCTGGCCTGGCGACGCTGGCCGCGACTGCTGCCACGTCGGAATCCCACTCCCCGTGGCGACGGATGGTGTGGTCCTCGGTCGCGACTTACCTGGACATAGCTTTACGGGAGCTGCGGTGACCTACGGCCAGCTCTTAGAGCAAACCGCTTCGGCCGTAGCGCGGGTTCAGGCGCTGCTTCGCGACCCGCCGAGAGCAACCACCGCAGATTGCCTCGCGGTCGCTATAGCCCGCACCAACCTTTACCGGGCGATCGAAAGGCAAGTCGATCGCCTCGGAGGGCCTGAGTACAGGGCGGAGTTTCCACAGCAACTACGAATGGCAACCGGTGAAAGCCGACTGGCCGCTCCCTTGCAGCAGCCCTCGGCACATCCCGTTGCTCAAGCTTACCAAGAAGCGGCGCACGCAATCAGGGCCGCAAGTGATGTCCTCAACTCGCATTTTCATGCCAACACGGGCGAGCCTATATCATCCGAAGGGTTTGCCATCAAGGCAGGCGTTGAACGCTACCAGAATATCGGGGCGCTAGCGCAGCTCGCCAAAGCGGCAAGTGAGTCGGACGGTCCGCTGGCCCAATGGCTGCGCAAATCGTCCGCAGAGGTAAGTCTGCCGATAGTTGAGAAGGCCGTCATCGACGCCGAGGGTTCATTCAGCGCACTGCAACACGCGGCCACCGCAGCAATACCACGGCCCAGCGCAGCGGCAACGTCCAGCCTTCAGCAAATGGGCCCCCCGCCTCTGGTGGATGACGCATCAGGGTGGAACACCATCCAAACCCCACGCGACTTCATCGCAACCCTTGACGCCGCCCGGACCTGGCTCGTGCAGAACCGCACCACCCTTACCGCAAGCGACTTACGATCGCTGGCTCGAACTGCCATGGCTCTCACCTATGAAGCCGACTACCTCATCGGGATCGGTTCAGACGCCGCAGGCGTCACACATGTCGTCCGGTCAACCACCACGACGCAACTCGCGGCCACATGGCGTCGCACCGCACGCGCCGCCGATCAGCTTCACAGCCTGGACAGGCCCGAGCCCGGGGCCGGGCCCGCCATCCTCGCGAGGGCCGAAGAGTGGCTGCGCGGTCACGTCCGGGATGACGGGAGTTGGCGGCGCTGGTCTGACCTGCGGCTGGGCATCGACGTCGCCGCCTGGAAGGGCATGGGACAGGACCTGACAGCCCGACTGCCTGACATCGCGACACTGGTCAACCGTGGTGCCCGTGTGGCACTTCACCGCGGCCAGATGTACGAACAGCTTCCGGCTGGTGCCGTTGAAATGATCCGACGAAGTGGTTGGTCCCGGGCAAGCGCCTACCAGGGAAAAGGCTTTGACCTTGCGCTGGCAGCTAGCCAGCTACGGCAACACTCGATGGCTTTTGCTGCGGAGGCCGGCGTAGCGCCAACGCCAGGACTGCATGAGGCGGATCCCAGCAATCAAGCTGGACGGAATGAGGTGAGGGCGAGACTGCGGCGCATTGCCGCTACGCCAGCTATCGGCCCCAAGGCGGATGATCAACCTGCTCGGCAGCGGAGAGAGGAAACCACACGTTCAGCCCGTTCTCGCGTAGAGAGTGAGGACCGCGTTGCTGAAAGACGTAAGCTCGAAGCCAGTAACAGGACCATCACTACCGAGGCAAGAACGCTCGGCGGCTAATCCGTCGGGGTGATTCCGGCAGCATACTTACTCTTCAATCGGCAGTATGGGACCGCCCTCGTCGAGCCCTGCGTACAAAGCAGGAACCGCCGTCAACACATCGCAGTCGTGCCACACCGCAGCCAACACCGCTGACGCCGCATCTGCTCGACCGATGACCTCATGGGTGGACGTGCCAAGGGAGCGCCACTCTTCCGCCGGCAGATCGAGCAGCACCGTCGCCGAATGGTTCGCCAGCAGAGTAAGGCGGGCCTCATCACGGGCCAGTCGGCTCGCCTCAGCCAGACACAGCACGGGCAGGCCGGTGAGCCCTTCCTCGTCATCCACCTCGGCGATCAGCTCGCCCACCGGAACCGAGCCAGCCGTGAAAGCAACGATCGCCGAGGTGTCCAGAACCAGGCGAACCGGACGGGATTGACCGCTCACGCAGCGCGCTGAGGATCGACGCCGAGCTGCTTACGCCACGTTGCCCGCAGCTCGGGCGTGCGACGAGCCGCAGCCTCAGAGAGCCGCCGCCGGGCACGCTCCTTGCCTTCCTCAGTCACCGGGATGCCGACCGAGGCGAGCTGCGCCGTCGTGTCGTCATGCACGCCGGAGGGCTCGGAGTTCGTCATGCAGTCATGATACAGCTCACCCTGCATACGGGTAGGCAGCACGGCGCCACCTCTGGCACCAGCAGGAGGTCAGCCCTGGCCTCCATGAGCTTCTCCAGACGGTGAGGTGTCGGGGTTGTTGTCGGGATGCAATGAACGGTTGTCGGGATCCATCCCGACAGCGCCAAGGCATGGCCCTGTGGTGATGCCGACGGCATCACCACAGGGCCATGCCTTGGCCACCCCCGATTCCTGTCTACGCCAGAACATGACCGGGCCATCGCACCGTCTCCAGCGCCAAGGCATAGACGGCCTGTTGCGCCGAACCGTCGAAGGCCCTGCGGATGTAGCGGCCGGTGGTGCCGGTGGTGTGACCGAGGACTCGGGCGGTAACCGGTTGTGGCACGCCGGCTTCGTCCGCCGCGGTGGCGAAGCCCGCGCGAAGACTGTGCCCGGCGAGGGCGTCGACGACCTCTGGTGGTTGGCCGGCGGCGGCTGCGGTGATTTTGACAGCGCGCGCGACGTGCCGGTCGGTCAGCGCGGTGGCACGGACCCGGGCGCCGGCGGTGATGCCGGACAGGAGCGGGATGTCGCCGGCGCGGCGGCGGCCAGGTCGGTGCAGGTGCTCGCGGCGCCCGGCGGCGTCGAGCCAGGTCAGGGTGGCGCGGACCGGGCACAGCCAGGCCACCTTGTCGGGGGCGTAGGGGATGTCGATGCGGCGGCCGCGGCCGGTCTGGTCGGCCTTGCTCTTGGCGACGAGTACCCGCAGCCCTTCGGGCACCAGCTCCAGGTGGTTGACGGGCAAGCCGGTCAGCTCCTCGCGGCGCAGGGCGGCGGCGAAGCCGAGAGTGAGTAGGCAGTAGTCGCGCAGGGCGGCGAGGTGGACGCGGCGCTCGTCCAGCGTCGGTTGTGCGCTGATGGCGGTGGTGGGCAGGGTGGCGAGCATGGCGGCTAGCAGCGGTAGCCGGACCGGGCTTTTCTCCTCGGTGGGCCGGCCGTGGACGCGGCGTAGGCCGTCGCGGATGCGGCGTAGCCGGGGGTCGTCTGTGGGCGGAAGGAAGCCGGCCTCGATGTGGCGGTCGCGGATCGCGGCGAGGCGGCCGTCGATGGTGGACACGGCAAGGCCGTCGCGGCCCATCTGCCCGAGGTACAGGGCGACGACCTCGACGGGGGTGGGCGGGCCGAGGGGAAAGCCGAACTCGCCGCACCAGCCGCCGAAGATTGCCCAGCCGGTGTCGTACTTGCGGATGGTCTCCGGGGCGCGGGAGGCCTCGCCGTAGCGGGCGACGTCGCGGGCCAGCTCCCGCAGCAGGTCGAGGTCTGCGTCGGCGCGGGGGCGGTGGGTGGCCAGCCAGCGCTCCAGGTCCAGCCGCCGCGCGCCGGGTTCGGCGGCCGTTGGGGTGGGCGGGTCGACCAGCTCGCCGTGCAGCACGACGTCCGCATCGTCGGCGTCGCCGGGCTGGCGGGGCACGGGCGGGGTGACGCGGGCGAGGTCGCTCACGCCTGCGCCGGGGTGTCGGCCAGCGCCAGGTCGCGGGCATCGACGGCGTGCACGGCGGCGTCGGGCGGTAGGTCGCCGGCTGGGCGGCCGATCAGCGCGGTCGCGCCGAGGTGGCGGGCGAGGGCAAGGGTGGACCGCTCCCCCGCGGCGGTGACGCCGGCCCGGGTCAGCGCGAAGCCGATGATGCGCAGCGGCGCCCACCCGCCGGACTCAAGTCGCGGAGATCGGACGCCGAGGGCCGCCAGGACGTCGCACACCCCGGCGTAGGAGCAGGGCTGCTCGACGCCCTCGATCGGCAGGCCGGCGGCGATCATCGTCTCCAGCAGTTCCTCAGCCACGGCGTCGGTGATGATGACCCGGGGCAGCAGCGCCACTAGGGCCTCGGCGGCTGGGTCGCCGTCGAGCAGGGCGAGCAGCGGCGCGGTGTCGCAGACCAGCGGGCCCTCGTCGGGCAGCTGCGGCGGCAGGTCGACCGGGGTTGGGGCCGGCGGGCGGCCGGCGGGCTGGCGGTGCAGCGCGGCCGTCAGCGACGGGTAGGTCGAGTGGGTGGCCAGCGCGGCGGCGAGGTTGGCGCGCAGCCGCTCAAGCGCGGCGGCCGGGGTGGCGAGCACCAGCTCGCCGGGCCGGTCCCCGCGCACGACAACGACTGGGCCGCCGGTGATGCCGGCGGCATCGGCCAGCGGCGTCGGCAGGGTCACCCGCCGCCGTGTGTCCACGGTGGAGGCGCGGGCGGCTTCGCCTCTGCTCAGCTCAGGCCTCATCGCGCACCACCAGTAGCGTGCCGGGGGGAACCGGGGAGTCCGGGCCGACCGCATCGATCATCTCGGCGTAGCTGTCCCACAGCGGCGGCCAGTCACCGCCGGGCTCCAGCGCCGCCGGGTCGATCAGTCCCCAGAGGATGCCGAGACGCACCAGCGGGTGGGTGGCGCCGACGACCGCGAGGTGCCCGGCGCACAGGTGCTGGCCGCCGGCCGCGGCGTGGCAGGCGAACAGGGTGCCCAGCGCCGCGAGGGGGTCGGCGTCGTCGGGCTTGCCGAAGCCCGGCTCGCGCGGCACGGTGCCCTCGGCGTATTCGGTCAGGTTGGCGTACCGGTACCGGTCGGCGTTGTCGCGTCGCCAGGGGCAGGGACGGCACGGGCGGGCGCAGTTCTGCACCGCGGGTGACTCCCCGTCTCTTACCCCCGCCGACGGGCCGGTGGGTGAATCGACGGGATCGGGGCCGCCATCTCGTGACGGGGCTTCAGGCGCGGCCGGGGGCTTGCTCAGGCGCGGGGGCATGGTCGGGACTCTAGCCCAGACAGGACTATCCGTGGGAGAGCCACCGAGCACGCCCCCGCTGCCATCCACTCCCCTGACCGGCATGCCCGGCCCCTCCCTTGTAGGGGGTGGGTGCGTTTCGGACCGTGGGGCACATACGTACCGCTGAGTAAGGTCCGGGAATGTTCCGTTCTCGGACCTAACTCGACGCCCGCCGCCCAGAGGGCTGGCACCCCTCACCGGTGGCACCGACGAGCGGCCTTGATGCACCCGCAGAGCGCCTTTCCGCACGTAATGAGCGAATAGCAGCCCTGCGAGGGTTGGAAAAGCGCTCGCCCTCGGATACGGTGTCCGTCTATAGGTCGACTGAGGACACATCCCTTGGGAGTGAACATGGCACGAGGCGGCGAACCCCGATACACCCTCGCCCAGTACGCGCGGCGGGTCGGCATCAGCGACAGCCGCGCCCGGGCGCTGCTGGGCGCCGGGCGGCTGGCCGAGCCCGACGGTCACGACCCGGACGGGCGGCCGTACTGGCACGCCCGCACCATCGACAGCTGGTGCCGACGCACCCAGCGGCCGGTGCCGGACGACGCTGACTGGCCGATCGGGTGGGAACCGGCCGACGCGCCCGTGCCGATCATCGAGCGGCGCGACCTGGTGGTGGACGAGCACGACCCGCAGACCGTGTCGGTGATCGTCTACGACACGCCTCACGGCCACGTGGTCTACGTCATGCGGCACAACGACTTCGGGCTGAGCGCCGAGGCGGCGGCGCGGGTAGCCGCCGAGGTGCTGCACCCGGTGTTCTGGGCCGACGCCGTGGTGCTCGTTCCCGAGGCGATCCTGTTCGGCACCGACGAGGAGCACCACAGCATCGAGGCGTTCCGGCTGCGGGCCCCGCACACCGAGGCGGCGGCCGTCAGCTGGCTGCCCCGGTTCCTCACCGGCCTGGCCCCGGCCGCGCACGAGCAGCCGGTACAGGTGGATCCCCGCCGGGTGCAGACCACCCACATCGGCTACGTCGACGCCAGTGAGATTCAGCAGGTCCTCGGTCGGCCGGTGCCGCTGTGGTACTACCGCACCTGCAACCCCGACGCGGTCCGGCTCATGCAGGCCTACGGCGAGTCCGGCACCATCACCGTCCCCGACACCACCACCGACTGGCCCGCCACCCGCGACCGGATGGCCGCCGCCGTCAACGCGGAGCTGCACCGGCGGTACCCGCACGCCGTCGGCCTCCTCGCCGCCGAGGCCATGCAGACCCTGCGTGAGGAGCAGACTCGCCACCGCACCAGCCGCGACCGCGGCAACGGCTGGTATATCGTCGCCCGCCCGGCCCGCCCCGACTGGCCCAGCATCGAGGTCGAGCACGCGGTGGCCACCGCCTTCGCCGCGTCCCGCGAGCCGGACGCTCTGGCTGCGGAGCTGCCCGCGCTGCGTGAGGAGGAGGCCGACCTGCCCTGGGACTCGCCGGTGGCCGACGCGCTGTGGCACACCGCCCGCCTCGCCGGGGTGACACTGCACCGCAGTCACCCCGAGGTCGTCTTCGCCGCGTTGACGCGGTGCACCGTCAGCGGCGCCGGGCCGGTGCTCGACCAGTGGCGCAAGACGCTCCAGCCGCTGAGCGACGCCGAACGCGACCAGCTGCTCGCCGCGCCGACGCGGCGGCTGGCCCGGCTGCTGGTGCTGGAAACCAACATCGACACCATCCGTGAGTACCGCATGATCGAGCGCGCGGTCGCCGAGGCGGCCGGGCTCTACCGGGACTCGGCCGGTCGACTCATCGTCGAGGACAGCGACCCCGCCCCCGGCGAGAAGTCCTACAGCGCCGAGTGGCCCACCAACCTGCCCGACGGATGGGGCGAGCAGACCGTCATCGCCAGCGACGGCGGCCGGCCGGCGGCCGTGTTCGCCCTGACCCCGCGCCCCGACGGTCGCATGCAGGTCGACCCGCTGCCCAACCCGGGCAGCGAGCCCGGCTACACCTGGGGCTACTCCGGCAGTGGCCCTCGCGCCCTGTATCGGGCCCTGGTCCGCTGCGCTCTGCGGGACTGGAACGCTGACCTCGACCAGGGCACCTGGCTGGTCTCCCTGACCAACGCCTGGCGACAGCCGGAGCGCAGCCCCCTGTGGGCCTTCATTCTCAAGCACCAAGGGGCGCTGCGGATGCCGTGGCCCCAGGTCATCGAGTGGGCACAGCAGGACCTTACGACTCTGACCAGCCGGGCGGCCGCGGCTCAAACACCCGAACAGCCGTAGGTGATGCCGGCGGCATCGACATCGGCGGACCGCTCCGGGCTTCAGCGTCTAGCCGCTGGTCGGCGCCACTAACGGTCCCGTTCTTGGGTCCGTAAGGGGCAGGCATGCAACTGGCGCTTACCGCTGCGGGGTTGGCTGAATTGATTCGGGCGGCCCGAAATGCCAGTCCGGGTAGACCTGGCCATCCGCCGTGCAGAGACGGTGCCATCGGTCACCTGTCGTTGGACCCGGACGCGACGCTGCGGGGCGGCAACGTCTGGGAAGCCATCGCAGCCGGTGGTGCCCAACTCGCGCCACCCCCGCTACCGGACATGCCCCTCGGGAGGGGCGCCGTAGTCGTGATGTGGTGCCGGACTCGACGTGTTCACGGCTCGTGGCAGCTGTATGCGGCAGGGGTGTCAGCATCGCAACGGCGCTGGTCAAACAGGTGCTCGGGATGTGGGCAGTGGCGTTCGCGGGTGATTCGCTCGTTGCTGTGTGTGATGTCTTGGCTGGTGCCGGACACAAGCACAGTAGGAGGTGCCATGGACGGCGCGGAGAATCGGTTCACCGAGTTGTACGAGCGTCATCACGGTGATGTGTGGCGGTACGTGGCTCGGCGGGTCGTCGGGTCTGACGTCGGCGATGTTGTTGCCGAGGTCTTTCTGGTCGCCTGGCGGCGTCTGGGCGATGTGCCGTCGGAGTCTGCGTTGCCATGGCTGTACGGGGTGGCTCGGCTGGTGCTGGCCAACGAGGCTAGAGGTCGCCGGCGGTGGCGGGAGTTAACGCTGCGGGTTGCGGCGGAGCCGGACCAGTCGATGGTGGTGGATCACGCGGATGAGGTGATCAGCCAGCGTGACGTCGCGGTGGCCTTCGGCCAGTTGGCCGGAGCGGATCAGGAAATTCTGCGGCTGGTGGCTTGGGAGCGCCTGACTGCCGCGGAGGCAGCGGTCGTTCTCGGATGCTCGCGGGCGACGTTCGCAATGCGGCTGATGCGCGCCCGCCGCCGGCTTCGGGCGCACCTGGATGGTGTGGTCAGCGTCGAGGCGGGACGGACGCCGAGGTCGGCGCCGTCGATGTCGAATTGGGGTGGATGAGATGAAGGCCGCCGATGAGGTGCGTCAACTGTTGGGCACCTTGGATCCCGCACGGGACAGCCTGCCCGTGGACGAGAAGCAACGGGCGCGGGATCTGGCGCAAATTCTGGTATCGGATCGAACCATGGGCACTGCCGGACGGGTGGTCCCGCGGCGTCGTCTCGTGTTGGCGGCTGGCGCGGTGGTGCTGGCGGTGGCTGCGGGCGCGGTTGCGCTTGAGACGGCTCGGGAGCCGCAGCCGGCCTACGCCGCCACCCCCGGGGTCCTCACCTACGGTCCGCCGGCGAGCACGGAACCGGCCAGTGTTCGGCTGCGGCGTCTGGCGGAGGTGGCAGCGGGACAGCCGGCACCAGAGCGGCCGGCGGGCACCGCGGAGCACCTCGCGTCGGCGAACTGGTTCCTGAATTCCTCGATTTCCGGCAGGCGGACGACGTCTGCTGTCGTGCCCGAGCAGTGGCGGTCCTGGCGGGTCGACAGCGGCGCCGTTCGGATGGTCAAGAAGGCGCTGCCCCCGACGTTCCGCTCTGAGGCTGACCGCCGGGAGTGGCAACGGCGGGGTGGCCGGACTGACTCTTCGGAGGAGGTGCACGATTACGCGCCGGGCGAGTTCTACAGCCGCTGGGGGGGCGCGGTACCTACGGACGCCGCCGCGCTCCGCGGCTGGCTAACCACCGGCGCGTCCGCGCACGAAGCGCCGGTGCAGTACTTGGAGGACATCGCCGAGCTTGCCGGCGTGCGGCTGCTGAACCCAGCGCAGCGCGCGGCGACGCTCAGGCTCTTGGCTGATCTACCGGGCATTACGGTGAGCGGGACCGTCACCGACCGCGCCGGGCGCATCGGGGAGGCGTTTTCGATCACGTCCGATGCCCACGGCCTGCCCGCCCAATACACCGTGATCGTCGATCCTGCGTCCGGCGCGTTGCTCGGGTACGAGGCGGTGTTGACCGAGAGGGCGGGCATGTTGAACGTAACAATCCCCGCGGTGATCACCTATCGGTCATACCTGGTCGCCGAGTACACCGCCATGCCCCGCTGAGACGAGTTCGGGTGGGTGGCGTCTCCAGGACGCCGCCCACCCGACGATCGAGATACTGCTGATCCGGTCAGCGCATCAGCCGTGGATGTCCTCGGCCCGGTCGTTGTAGCTGCCCAGGTTCCCTGACGCCGTGCAGTCGGTCATCTGGAGGTTGTTGCCCGCGCCGTCGCCGAGGGTGCCAGTATCGGTGCCCGAACACCCCCCTAGGATCTCGTTTCCGCCCTGGTTGTTCGTGTACGACGACGTCATGTCCACGAACCCCCAGTTGTCCAGGTCGTGCCAGTACTCGTCGTTGAAACTGAGCTTGCGACCCCCGAAGCTTGCGTGCTCGTAGATGCACAGCCAGTCCTCGTCACACCCGTTCCAATCGAGGGTGCCAATAGGACCGCCGGCACCTCGCGACGTGCTGGTCGACGTGGCGAGAGAAGCCAGGTCGGCCTTCTCCTCTTCGCGGGAGGCGTAGCAGCGCACCTCCGTGCGCGACAGGACGGCGCATGCCTGCGCCCCCTCCCAGCTCTTGGACAGGTCGATGGTGCGCCCCTGGAACGAGGCGAGCGATGTCTCGCCCGGTGCTTGACTGGACGGGCTGGCGTTAGCCGGGCTCGCGAGTCCGGTTACGCCGAGAGCGACGACTACCGTGCTGGCGAGTAGTCTGATACGTGTCCTCATGGAACCTCCTCTGGACAGGAAATGAGGGCGACAGCGGCTGCGGTGTGGCTGCACCACGGCTGCGAACTGTCCGTCTCTCCTGCGGCTCACCCGTTGGAGAGACGGACAACCTGTTTCCGAAGCTAGACCTTGGCGCGATGCCGACGCGACCCCGTCGCAGGGGTAGACGGGGTTTTGCTCCGAAGGTCGCAACTTGCACGTTTGGTAGTTTGTTGGCCCCGGAGCGTGAGCAGGAGCGCCTCTGTCGATTGCGTGGCATCACAAACGGTGGATCCGATCCCGTCAGGCGGAGCAGTGGCTCCGGCGTGCGGGCGACACCGGCGGTACCGAGGCGATGAACAACCTGGGTGCCCTGTAGGCGGGGCGACGACGAGCAGGCCGAGAGATAGCACTACCCGTGCCATAGCCGAACCGATGCCGAGCAGCATGCCAGCGGGGCCCATCGACGAGCTGCCCACATGTCCCGGACATCAGCCGCGCTGGCCAACCCGATTTGCCGGCGAGTTGATGCCGCCGGCATCACCCGCCCTATCGCGGCATGCCTGCCAGGATAGGGGAGCTGCTGTTGACCTGTCGGACGCTACACTCTGACCCTTAGTCCGGCACTGACTGTAGTGTCAGGAGGTGTGGATGCTCTGGGCTCGGGCGCGTCTCGCGCGGCGTCTCCGTGAGGCCGGTGTCCCGCCACCGCCTCCCCCCTACACGGTGGACGCCTGGTGTGAGGCCATCGGACGCGTCCGCAACCGCCCCCTGCGAATCCAGAGTCTGCGGTTGGGAGTAGATGTCCCGCCCGGCCTGCTCGTCAAGCTGGCTCTGGCCGATTACATCGTCATCGATTCCGCTCTGCCCGCGCTCGCTCGGACGCAGACCGTGCTGCATGAGGTCGCGCACCTCGTGCTCGACCACGATGGCGATGCGCTGCATGCCGATGCCGATCCCGCTGTCGAGGCTGAGGCCGAGTTGGCTGCGGACCTGCTGTACCGACAGATGGCCCACGCCGCAGCGGCTGCGGCGCCTGTGGCGTACGAGCCGGCAGCGTCCCGGCCATTCCGCCTGCCGTGCTGGCCGTCAGCCTGGTGGAAGGACCGGCGCATGGACTGGCACGTCAGCCAACTGTGGATGACGCTACGCGCCGTGTCCGACATCACGAGCGACAGCCCCAACACTGCGGTGCAGATGCCGGTGGAGGTGGGCGGCAGCCGTCAGCGTTACCGCAGAGTCATCGAGGTCCATGACGCGCTGCGGTCGCTACGCCCATGGTGCTGCCAACAGGTGCACATCAGCGCGACCAAACGCGCGCAGCGCTACCGGTTGGACCCTGCCGATGTGGCAGCCGTTGCGGAGGCTGCGACGATCGCTGTTGCGCTACGCCGCCGCCAAGCGGCACTGCCGCCTGTCCCCGGCGGTCCATACATGTCGGTCAAGCCTCACAGCCTGCAAGATGTGCGGGCAGAGGCCCGCCGCCTAGCCCGCGTGGCACGTGCGTTGCATGACTCGCCTCTGGTCGCCGCGGAGGTCGCCCGGTGGGTACCGGTGGTCCCTGTGCGCGATGCCAGCCGCAGCGCGCCTATAGTCCGCAGTGTGGCGATTGCGTCTCTATCTCGCGAGGGGGCACCGAGAGGCAGTCGATCAGCCAGCGCGGTGTAGCCGGACGACCCGCCCCCCGGTGCGCAACGCCGTCGGCTGCCAAAGCGCCGCATGGCGCCGGACCTGACTGGCGAACATCTCGCCACCAACCAGCGGACCGCTGCCCAGGGTGCAACCGAGCGAGGCCAGCTCCCGTCGCTCCTCCTCGGCTGCGATCCCTGGCGCAATAACCGAAAGGTCCAGATCGATGGCGACATCGACCGCCGCGCGGATGACCGAACGCGCCGGCCGCCAGCCCGCGTCCAGCGCATATGCGGCGTGCACGCGCAGGTAGCTCCAAGCCGCCGCGTTGAGCGAGTCGATGCTGCTTTGGGTGCTGCCGTAGTTCTCCAGCAACAGCCGAACTCCATACTGCCGGACCTTGTCGGTCGCTTCACGCGTGTGTAGGTCGGTGGGCTGATTGAGCGCGAGCACTAGCGACGAGCCCGGCACGGCATGCTCATGCAACAGGTCACGCAAGCCTTCGGCGAAGTTCGGCGTCAGGGCACGAGCTGGTACGGGCACGATCAAAGCCGCGTGTGGCAACACATCACGCCATGTCGATGCAGCAGACAAGGACCGTATGACCACCGCCCGCGCTAGGGTTTCTAGGTACTCCTGGTCATCGACGAGCTGGTATACGTACTCGTCCGCGGCAAGCACGTCGTGCCGCGAGTAAAGCCAGCGCGGCACGGACTGCACCATCGTGATCCTGCCGGATACCAGGTCGACGATCGGCTCAAACGATATCGACATCCGAGCGTCCGACAGCTCCTGCGCCAGCGACGATCCGCGTACGGGCCCCGCCTGGTACGACACCAGCCTGTCCTGGCCTCGCCGGATGGCCCTCCACATCACTCGTTCGGCTGCGTCGAGGAGACCGACGGCGTCTTCGTGGCCACTGGAGGCCATCCCTGCGCTGGCTCGAACCGCAACGGAGCCCCTATCGAGCCGAACGCCGCGACGGAGGGCCGCCACCGCCCAGCACGCCCGCTGGTATGCGGCATCCGCCGTGACGCCCCACATCACAAGGGCGAACTCCGCGTCACCGACGCGAGCAACGGCCGAGGCGGTATCCCTCGTCACGTTGTTCAGCCGCACCGCGAGCTCGTTGAGCAGTTCCAGAGACTGGTCTCGACCGATCGCGTCGACCAGGAAGTGGTAGTTCTCCAAGCGGATAGCCACGACGTGGGCCGGGCTGGCGGAGGTCTCGGCCATACGGCTCAGCAAGGCGGCTCGGTTCGGCAACGATGTGTCTGGGTCGTGAGTCGCTGCCGTCTCGTGTCGTCGTGCCTCCTCGGCAAGCAAACCGTATGCGTGGGCCGTGTCCAGGCTCGTTGAAAGGGTCGCGGCGAACGCTCGCAGCGTGGCACGTTCGTGAGCCGGCAGGACACGGCGCGGGCCGCTGAAATACAGCCTTAGCTCACCGTGCAGGCTAGACGTGTCGCTCCCGATCTCGTACCGCATTGTCAGCCGCACATCGGAGGCATGACTCGGGACGTCAGCCGCAGGACCGTCGTAGACCACCCTGGCATCGCCGGCGTCGCCGCTGGCGCGTACCAGTCGTCTACCATCAGAAACCTCGATCTCCGCCGACTGAGCGTTCACCAGGTCCACCGCGCCGGCGGCGGCGGTATGCAGCACTACATCGAGGTCTCGCGCCGATAGCGCGTCACTCAACGCGGCAAGATGCTCCCACGCACGCCGCTCCTGGCGGATCCGCAGCCGAAAGGTAACGGCAAGGTGCAACGCGAGCATGAGAGCCGGTAGCGCTATCATGGCCCGCTTATCGAGGCCCGTCACGACCGTAACCGCCGCCGCCATAATGATCTCCGCGACACCGACGATAAGTCGCGTACGCCAGAGATACCGCAGCACCGTCAGGAACGGATTCATTGTCGCCCACCGCACGGCCATGGTGGTGACGCACTCCTCGAACACCAGCACTGCGACTGCCGCGACGATCAACCCGAGCAAATGACGCGGCAGGTTCAGATCCTCTGGCGCAGCGTCAAAACTGAGGCGGATGCCGAAGGCATACATCACCAACCCGGCTAACCCGGCGGCGACAATGTCCATGCTGGTGTTGTGGATTGTCTTGTGAAAGCCCGACGATTGTGGATACCGCGTCACCAAGCGCGCTGCGGTGACGCCAACCGCGGTGCACAGAATGACCCATGGTGCCGGCAGTGCCGTTGCGCACACCAAGCATGCGGTCGGTGTTAAGGTGATTCGGATCGGCATCTGCGACGGCAGTGGCACGGAGAAGGCGGCGCCCACTGCCATGAGGGCAGTGCCCATCAGTGGATATGCAAGATCGCCGGGCGATGACGCGTGGATTGCAGCCCATGCTACGCAGGTTAGCGCCATCGCAGACACGGAGAGAGTTAGCAGAGCCAGCGCCCAACCGCCGCGCCGGTTTGACATGAATTAGTCCCCCATAGCTCACTCCGGGCTTCTTGCAAGTAGATCGACCACCCTAGCAGCCCAGAGGCAACTTTCATCCCCACTCGACGCCCTTGCGCACGGCGATCCCTCCCTCCGCTGAGCAACGCCCGGGAACGTATGACCGTGCATAGTCGGCTATCAACCATAAAGGGTCGTATCGGTCACCTTATGCACACTGCGGCACCTCGCTGTGACACAAAGTGGCCGACCGGCGCTATCTTGCGCTTACGAAGCGCTCGACGTTGAGCGGGGCTGGAGCATTCGCCCGGCGCGCTCACTGCGCCTGCCTGCCCCACTGGGCGGACAGCGCCGATGGCCTGCCCGCCCAGCTGTGACTGCTCAGGGCGGCGGTAGCCGGTGCCGGCCGCGAACTAACTTCGGCTGCTTCGGCTGTCTGGGAACTGCGCCTCCACTAGGGTTTGATAGCCACCCCACCGAGCATTGGCGACCGATCGGGCTGGTCGCAGTACGGATCACCATCGCCGGGGATCGGATGCCATGCTGAGGTGCGGGTTAGGCCGGGCTCCATTAGTTCAAAGCCATCAAAAAGTGGGAGTAGTTGTTCTGCTGATCGTAGCGTGACCTGAGTCGCAGCCTGTGTGCGGTATACGTCGATGCCAGTCTTAACAGGGCTGTCGCCGTGTCTCTCGGCGATAACAGGGCTGGCATGCGAGATCGCTAACGCGCTGCCCGCTGCGAGCTGGGCCTTCATTGGCTCGACAACGCCCAACAGCTGATCGTCTGGCACCTGATGTAGGACGCTGAAGTACAGCAGCGCTGTGGGTTGGTCCAGATCGATGATGTCCGCCAGGTCCGGCTCTTGTAGTGCGGTCAGCAACTGGTCCGGCCTATTGAAGTTGCCCTCTATCGCCCGGCAGTATGGATTACCGATCAGCATCTCGTTGGATACCATGACCGCAACTGGATCGATATCCACGTACAGAATTCTGCAATGCGGGTCGACGCTCTGAGCGATTTCATGCACGTTACCCTCAGTCGGGATACCCGACCCGATGTCAAGGAACTGTCGAAATCCTTGCGTTGCCAGCCTCCGCACAACGCGCCTGAGGAAGGTGCGGTTAGCGATAGCAATCGCCCGCGATTCCGGGACGGCCTGCAAAATGCGCTCGGCGGCCTCCCGGTCTGCCGGGAAGTTGTTCTTGCCTCCCAAAAAATAGTCATAGATCCGTGCGACAGTCGCACGGCCACTCATTGCATCGCTTTGGTTACGATCTGTCATTACTCCCCGACTCTGGCGTAGCGCTACGTGGCTCTCGACCTTTTTGGACAGTGAGGCTATCGCAGGCCCGATGCTTGAGGTGGGCGCAGCTTGGGGCCTCGGGGCTCCTCATGGCAGCATCAGCGAGCCGAGCAGCGTCTGGTGGCCCAGGCGGCGAACCGATCTCGATCCCTGAACGATGGCCTCGTCGTTGATGCCGGCGGCATCACTCGGGAACGAGTGTGAACTTCTCTGGTCGAGCCCGTGGGTTGGGTAACGGTGTTAGGCATCGGCCTCGCTCAAGACCGGGTCACGCCCGGGCGGCTGGGCTGAATGGCCGAGGGCTGTGCGGCGGCTGGACTGACCGAGTCAGCCTATGCGCGAAACAGGATCAGCCGCGCCACACCGAACTGGCTCAGGATGTCGCTGGCGAGATCCCGGCCGACGATACGCAGCACATCGGCATCGGCTGCCACCGGCGTCTCACCGACTACCGGCACGAATCGACGCACACGCTGGGAACCCCGAACCTGCTCGTACCGGCCATTATTGAACCCGCCCGCATACCGACCCAAGTCAACTGCCACCAGCGGCTTACTCGGGTCAGCTCTCCGCATCTCCGCCCGATACATCAACGGCGCCTGCCCGCCAAGGCTCCGCGCATACACCTCGGAAAGCGCCACGAAGTCCGCCGCGAAGGCCTCCACCATCGTGCACACCACCTGATGCTGGTCCTCAGGCAGCGCGCGTGCGCCCCAGCCCTCCGTCTCAAAGGCCATCACGAGCGACCCGTCGTGATGCAGCTCAGCATGCACGTACACCGACAGGTCGGGGTCTTCCTGCGCGGACGTCCTCCGCATGACCCAGCGGCGCAGCCCCACCCTCGGATTGAGGACCGCATCACCCAACTCGTGGATCGGAATCCAGCGATCGTCTGGCGACGCGCTCGGCAGCATGTCGAGGGTTCGCCCTAACGCGCTCTGCATTACCCCCTGTACGTCCTGACGGGTCGGCGGGCCGCTGACCAAACTCAACGGGGCCGTTGGAAGCGCTGCGGCTACAACCCACGACTTGGAGAGATCCAGCAGGTCGGCAGTCTCGTCCACCATCTCGGCGAGCCGCGTCGAGTCAGCCGCCCGCCGAGCGAAGCGGTCCGCGTACGCCCGTTCAAGATCCCGTTCCCGCATCCAGTGCGTTTCGGGGCCCGACCGGTAAGGCGCTCCAATCTGTTCCTTCTGGCCGATCAGGTGCGGGGCGTCCGCGCTTCGGGGCACCGACAACACCAGCACCGACAACGCCCCGTCCGCGCTCGTCAGGGGCACCAGGTCAAGGCCCGCGACGAGTGGATGGACCCGATTCGCCGCCAACGCCCTCAACCGCCGCTGCGCGCCCTCGGACGCGTCTACGCCGAGTACGGTTGTTGCGCGCCCCTTGCCGCGTTCCTCCGCGACGCCGTACACGATCAGACCGCCGCGGGTGTTCGCCATGGCCGCTACATCCTTGGCGAACTCCTCAAGCTGCTTCTCTTCCTTGCCGGGGAGGGTTTGCTTCCAGTCGAGGCTGTCTGTCTCGAACGCACCCTGTTCGACGGCTGCCTCGACGAGGTCGAAGTCCAGGTCGCGGGGCTGCTCGCCAAGCTGTTCGTGTATGGATGACCAACGTATCGCCACGATGGCAGAGGCTACTCGCCCAGGGCACAGCCAAGCCCCAGCCCATCTAATGCTCGGCCAGGTCGGGCCTCCACATCGCGATCTCGCCATCGAGGCCGCCCTCACGGATGTCGTTCAGCGCCGCCATGTAGCCGATCTCGCTGGCGTTCACCAGCAGCCGCAGCACCTCGACCGGGGCGTCTTGGTAGCCGTAAGCCGACCACACATTGGCCATCGCCTCGTACGCCCGCTGTACGTCGCTCGGGTCTTGGGCAGTGCCAGCGTGCAAGTTCGCGACCGCCTCGGACCAACCGTCGACGTCACGCTCCGAATAGGACATGACGGCAAGTATGCGTGACACCCAGCTGGATCTGGTGACACGACGGGACGGCAGGCAGCTTCCACGGTAGAACCCATCGCAGCGGGCGGTCAGGGGCGCTCGCCGGACCGTGCCGCTAAAGACGTCAAGCGCGGCGAGTGATGCTGCCAGCATCACCCACGCACCAGCCGATGCCCGACCTCGACGGCCGGGCATCGGCCCGTTATCGCCCCCGGCTGAGCCCAACGCCGGGCACGCGGTCGCGTAGCCTGCACCACCGAAGCGACGCGGCTTTGGAGGCGGCCGGTGGGCATCGACATCAACCTGGAAACATGGGGGCCGGGCGCCCTCGCGGTCGTGAGCGCCGCGGTGGCGGGCTGGGCGGCGTTCAGCGCCAGGAGCCAGGCCAAGAGCGCCAAGAGTCAGGCCAAGAGTGCCGAAGAACAAGCCGACGCCGCGCGGAACTCGGCCGCCACGGCAATGCGTCAGGCGGTGGCAGCCGAGGAGCATCTTGCGCTCGCGCGTCGCCAGCTTCAGAGCGAGCTGGACGCCCGCGACGAAGCTGAGGGACCTGAGTTCCAGGTTGACGACGGGGTGTGGCACATCATCGACGAGCAGTATGCCGAGGTGCCGGTCAAGCTCTTGTCAGGCAAGCCCTTGGCGATGGTCGTCATCAGCGTTGCTGGTTCGCCGGACGTACGCGGCTTCGTGAGCCGCGTCGGCGGCGGCTGGGATGGCATGCAGACATCGATTACGCGCAGGGATCTCGCGCCTGGCGAGGCCTTCAAGCTGGTCCTGATGCTGGAGTACAAAGCGTCGATCCCCTTGAACGTGCGCTTCTACTTTGAGTGCCACGAGGACGCGGGAGGTACCCGAACCTGGCGCCGCTGGTACTCGTCGCACGTCGCCAAACCACCCGAGCCGCCGGCAGGACCGCGGCGGCGGCGCCTGCCGTTCGAAGGCCGGTAGACGCTCGCGCCGTAGACCTCTACCGCAGCATCCCCGCCCGCATCCGCTCGACTCCGGCAGCACGGGACCTGCCGAAGTCCTCGCCGCATAGCCCGCGAAACCGCCGCCGCGCTCCGTGCTGCTGAACGCGGCGACAGGGACAGCATCTCTGGCCGAATGGAGAACCATGACGCCCGCTCTTTGCCGAGGTGATGTCGCCGGCATCAACGCACTGGCCGCGGCCTTACTGACGTAAGGAAGGCGCAGGAGCGGCACATGGCCCCCGGCACGGCGTGAACGTCCTGGTTGTACCGTGCCGCGTGATGCCGTCGGCATCAGGTCACCGGTGACTGAGACGCGCAGCGGGGCCAGCCGCTATTCGGATGGGTCCGGCTGAACCACCAGCAGCGTTAGAGATCGCCGCATCACACTGACCGAATGCGGCCGTCAGGAGCTCCATGAGTGGTGACGACAGCGGGCGGCCGAGTCCGCTCGCGGCGAGCACGTCGATCAGTGCCTGCCGCGTCTCAGCCCCTAGGGACGCTGTCCACGTCGAGGAAGCCAGGATTTCGCGGGCGGCATACCCGTCTGCGGCCCTGACTGCTGCTTGGGCCGTCTGGTATCCGATGGACTCCAGCTCAGGGGCAGAAGGGCTACCAGTTACTTCGATCATGGTGAGGGCGAGTCGCGTCTGGAACACGATCAGCGAAGGTTCATAGGCCACTTCGCGATAGCGCGTAGCCATCAGGTTGATGTGCTCGGATCGTAGCTGTCCGTCGGGCTGGCACATCGCCGCGAGACAAGCCGTCACCGCTGCTTCCCATGCCTCACCAGGATGGGTTTGGCTGATCAGATGTAGCGCGGCGGCGTGTTGGTCGCGCTGGATGCGGGCGATGATGGCGACCTGGCGGCCGTCGAGCATCCGGTGGCCGATGCCGTGATGTTGCTGAAGGTGGGCTTCGGCCTCGTCCCAGCGGCCAGCGCTGGTGAGCGCGCGGGTGCCGTCAGCCAGGTGAACACCCCATAGCCACCGGCTGAGGTCGCGATGGATCTCCTGCGTGGGGGTCAGCGCGGCGGCGGGTAATGGGATGCTGTCGATGGTGGTGTCGGTTCGGTGTGTTATGGCCTGGTAGAGGTTAGTGAGCAGCGTGAGGCCGTCGTCGTGGTCGCCGGCTCGGATGTGCAAGCGGGCGAGGTTGACCAGCGGTTCGAGGGCCTTACGACCGAGGGTGTTGTCGAGGTTTCCGCGGTCGAGCCATGCTCGGGCGTGGCGGTGACACCACTGGCGGGCAAGGTCCGGTTGGCCGCAGTCAGAGGCGATGAGTGCGGCCTGGTTGTAGACGCGTGCGGCGGCGGTCAGGTCGTTGTCCTGGTGCGCCCTGCCCGCGAGGTCGGCGAGGGCGCCGATCCTCGCGGGCAGAGCGGTGCACATCGGCCGTGACCGGGCGACGAGGGGAAAGCGGTGTGCTGTCGGCCCGGCGGACATCATCTACTCCCAGATGACGGTGACCGGGTGGTGCGGGCGGTCGATGACGAACCGGCCTTTGTCGGGGGCGTGCTCGCCGGTACGCGCCGTGGGGATCTCAAAGCGCACGCTGCGGGAGCGGTACTCGCGGTCCCACCGCGCCGCTTCCTCAGCGACGATGTCGGCCAGGGCGATGCCGTCGGGGCCGTGGCCGATGACGCCGATCTCGTAGCGCTTCTGCCCGTCGACGGGTTCGGCGGGTCGGAGGGTGAGGTAGGCCAGGCTGGGGCCTTCGACAGTGGCCATGGCTCCCCACTGCGGGTGCATCGGGGTGACCTGGCCCCGATCGATCGCGGCGCGGTCGGTGTTCATCCGCATGATCGAGTTCGGCAGGCGCAGGGCCAGCCACAGCTCGATCCACTCGTAGGGCACCATCGGCGGGAAGATCACGCCGGTCCACTGGGTGTGCGCGGGTGTGTCGAGCACTCCGGCGAGCTGGTTGCCGTCGACGATCTGGTCCTTGTTGACGGCCAGGGTGACGTCCTGCTGCTCGTTGATCGCGACGATGCGGCGGGCGTCGTCCAAGCTCCCCCGCAGGGGCATGAACACGGCGAGCTGGCTGTCGACGCTGACGAGGCCGTCGGGGCTGCGGGTGAAGGCGATCGAGCGGGACGTGGCGCCGCGCAAACGCAGCGGCACCACGATCCGGCCGTTGGGGGCGAGCTGTCCGAGCCAGGGAGCGGGGATGTCCCAGACGCCGACGGTGGCGATGATCCGGTCGTAGGGGGCGCGGGTGACGTGCCCGAGGGCGCCGTCGCCGAGGATCGCGGTCACGTTGTCGGCGCCGGCGGCGGCGAGGTGGGCGGTGGCGCCCTCGACAAGGTCCGCGTCGACGTCGATGGTGTAGACGCGCCCGGCGGGCCCGACGAGTTGGCCCATGAGTGCGGCGTTGTAGCCGGTGCCAGCGCCGGCCTCCAGAACCTTGTGGCCGGGTAGCAGGTCGAGTTGTTCGAGCATCATGGCGACGATGCGCGGCTGACTCGCCGCGCTGATCTTGGTGCCGTCAGCGGCGAACTTGGTGTAGACCGCGTCGTCGATATAGGCGGCCTTCGGGGTGACGCCTGGTACGAACAGGTGCCGGGGGACGGTGGCGAACGCGTCGCGGACGGCGGAGGTGCGGATGATCTTTTCGTCAACCAGCCGCTGGGTCATGATGGCGCGCAAGGCGTCGGGCGTGGCGGAGTCGTGATCGCTGACAGTAGTCACTTGGGCAACCCTAGTGGTCGGTGACGGGTCGGCGGCGAACGACACCACGGCGTTGAAACCGAGGGTGCCGGTCATCGCCAACGCCGCCATGGCGGACAAGTCGGGCACGGTGATTCCGGCCCGATTGGCGTGGAAGATGATGTGGTGGGCGAGCACTGCGCGCAGGCCGCGGTGCAGTCGGCCCTCCTGCGTGAGCGCCAAGAGTTCCTGGCCGGCCTTCTCGAACGCGCCGATCCAGGGCGCCCAGGCGGCGAGCGGGCCGTCCGGCGGCGCGCAGAGGCTGGTCGGGTTGACGGTGAGCAGCTTCGTCATGGCCTGCACCAGCGGTTCGCGGTGCTGGTCGTCGTGCAGTGCCGGGTCGGCGTAGCTGAGCGGTCGTTCTTCGGCGACCTTGGCCCAGGCGTCGGCCTGCTCGTAGCGGTCGAGGCCCGCGCTGCGCAGCAGGACCCCGCACAGCAGAGCAGTCATCTCTCGCTGGCCGAGGGCCGGCGGGGCTTGCGCGGCGGCCCGTTCCCACGCGAGCAGGTTGCTGCTGTCGCCGTGGAAGAGTCGGTGAGCGGTCGCCATGCCGTCCGGGCCGCCGAACGCGAGGGTTTCCGGTTCGTAAATGCCGCCATGCCAGCCGGTGATGCGCTCGTCGGCGGTCAGCTTGTCGAGCAGGTCGGTGACCTGTGTGTAGCCGGCGTCGTCGGTATGCAAGCGCAGCCGCCACTGTTGCTTGCGGATGTACCACCAGCCGGTTAGGGCGCCGAGCCGCACGAGGCGGTCCAGCTCGGGCGCGACGTGCACCGCGACAGCCCGCCGGTCGGTGTCGATGCGGATGGTTGCTTGGTGCCAGGTTGGCGCGGTCATGACGAAGGTCTCCCCGAGTGCGGACGGGCAGGGTCAGGTGATGAGCAGAGTGGAATCCCAGCGGGTGTGTGTGGGGACGCCGGCGGCGGTGAGGCTGGCCAGGGCGCTGCCGGCGGCGCCGTCAAGCAGGCCGGGGCCGCCGCCAGCCGGTCCGAGAAGCGTGGTGGCGGTGTCCTGCGGGTCGGTGGCGGGGTCGTGGATGGCGTCGAGGAGCTGTACTGCCGTCGCCCGTAGCGCGGGAGCGGTGTGGGGGGCGGCGTCGGCAGCCGCCCGTGCCGCGATGTGGGCCATGCCGGCCCAGCCGTGGCACAGGGACCGGTCCGTCACGGCGGCGCGGTGGCCAGGGTCGGTAAGCGCGTGTAGGAGGGCCTGCTCGGCGCTGTCCTGCCGGGTTGGGTCGCCGAGGGCGAAGGCGGCGAGTTGCTGTGCGCGGGCCAGACCTGCCGTGCCGTAGCACCACGACGGGCGGCGAGGATGTGGCGGCGGGATCGGGTGGCCATCGCGGTGTTCGTCCCAGGTAATCCAGTAGGGCCAGACCGGGCCGGCGTCGGTGTCAGTGCGCCACTGGTCCAGCCAGTCGCAGATGGTGGCGATGGCCTCGGTGTGGCCGGGCACGGTGACCCCGGCGCGGGCGGCCAACGCGAGCAGAGTGAGCGGGCCTGCGATGCCGTGGGCGACGCCGACGTTGGCGTGCCCGCCGGGGTACCGGTTATCGAGGTCACCGTGCGGGCCGACGAGCGTCCACCAGCCCGGCACTACCACCCCGCGATACCTGACGGGGCTGGTCAGCCGGACCAGGTAGGACAGGACCGCCGTCACGGCGGGGTGCTCCGGCCTGCGACGCAGCAGGTACGCGCCGACGCCGGTGACCCCGCGTACCACGTCGAAGTCGGCCAGCAGCGGTCGCTGGCCGGGCTCCAGCCGGCCGGTGATGACGGCGACGCGGCGTGCGGTGTCGTCGGCGATCGTGGCGTCTAGGGCCTTCAGGGCCGGTTGGTAGGCGCCAGGGATTTGCTCGGCGACCGTGGCCAGTGCCACCGCGACGGCTGGTGCCCCGTAGTTGAGGTGGCTATCGGCCCCGGACGTGACGGTGGTGCCGGCGGCGTAGCTGAGCCAGTCCTGTACCCGGCTCCACGGCGCGGTGCCGAGGGTGGCGAGTTCGGCGTGCAGCAGCACGATTCCGGGAGCGCCGTGGGCGAGGTGGTGCGGCCACCAGGCGCGCCCGCGCGCCAACGTCGGCGCGATGGCGGGGTCGGCCAGCTGTCGTGCGACCGCGTCGACGACGTGCAGGATCGGGTGCTCGCCGGTCATGGGCGCTCCCCCTGGTGTCGGGCCGACCAGGCGAGGGCGGCGGCGCGGGCCAGGTGCAGGCAGACCGGTTCGTCGTCGAAGTCGACGCCGTGTGCGCGGATGTAGTGGCCGTGCAGGACATGCCGTAGCGCATCGTCGGGGTTGACGCCGTCGGTGTTCGGGCCGGCTACGCTGAGCAGCCGCCGCCAGCTCGTGAGGGCGGCATCTCGGGCCAGCCACGTGCCGAGGATCGCCTGGCCGGCGGGTGTGGCGCGCAGCGCCGCCCAGTCGTCGTCCGGGTTGCCGAGGCGTACGGCCTCGCGGTAGATCGGCCGGGGCGTCGGCTCGCGCGGCGCGGTGGCGGGAAGGTGTTCGATTAACCACCGCATGCCGGCTGCGGTACCGCCGAGGTAGGCGATCGCGATGGCGACGGTGTGTGCGGCGATCAGCGCCTGGCGGTGTGGCCGGTCGGGCTGTTGGAGCTGGGCGACCACGGCTCGGGAGTCGGCGGTGAACACCTGCTCGGCCGCGCGGAAAACGGCTCCGGAGCCCCACCGGCCGGGTTCCGGGTACGACGTCGGATAGCGGATCTCGCGCAGCAGCCCATCGTGGTGCAGTTCGGCCGCCCACCCGCTGATCCTGGCCACGACATTCCCGAAGGCATCGGGGTGGGGCAGGAGGATCCGCAGGCGCAGATGCGGGTCGAAGCGGTCCGCGTCGCGGTATCGGATGAACCACCAGTCCGGCTCCGTGTCGAAGTCGGCCAGCAGTCGCGGTAGGTGTTCGGCGAGGATCACGTCCTGGCGGCGGAGCTCACCGAACAGTTGCGCGTACACGGTCGTGGAGAGGCCCGGAACGTCGCCGTGGTCGCGGCCGATGAGCCGCGCAGCCGTGGGAGCGGGAAGCCGTGGCCACGGTGGCGGTGCGCTGGCCCGCAGCGGGACGATGACCTCGTGCGGCCGGCCGCCGCACCAACCTGTTCCTGCCGGGTCCACCACCTCGGTGAGCACGGCGTGGCCCGCTACCTCCAGGTGCCGGCGCAGCAGCGACCGATGGCCAGGCTCAGTGAGGTTCAGCAGCAACCGCTTGTCGTCCACGACGAGCCGGACCTGTTCCGGCATCCGCCGTCGCTGCCGCCACGACGCCAGCCCGGCGTCCCACACCGCGCCCGCGCAGTGCGGGTCGGGTAGCTCGCCCGCGGTTACCCGCCAGGCCGCCGGCGCCAGCACGACGCGCCCGTAGCGCAGCCGAGGCCGGTACGGCAGCTTCGCCGCCGCCCCCCAGCGGACCCCGGTGACCTGAGCGCACTGCGACCGCGTCAGCTCGATCAGGAACCGGGCCAGCCCCGGCGTGTGGGTCCGCAGGTTCAGCGCGTGCAACGCGCTCACCTCGATACGGCGTCCCAGCCGGGGCACGGCCAGGAACAGCCGCCGCCCGTCACAACCGACCGCGATGTCCCGCACCGTCAGCGTTTGGTCCCCCACCGGCCGGTGCTCGGCGAGGCTGAGCACCATCGGAAGGGCCTGTGGTGCCCGAGTCACATGCGCCGTCGCCGGATCCAGCGGCGGGAACGACACCTGAACCAGTGCGGTGTCCGCGTCCGAGGCGGGCAGATCCGCCAGCGCCGCCAGGTGCGCCGCCGCATCGTCTGGTTCCAGCACTGGCAGGAACCGGCCGGTCAACCCGCCCACGTTCCGCGAGATCTGCACCGCCTCCAGGGTGTAGCGGCCCTGGCGAAGTTCCTGCGGACTGCCGGCGTTGACCCGCACCGCCACCTCTAGGTGTGACGGCAGCCGCGCCGGACTCGGACCGGCGTCGAGCTGATCGATCAGCGCCTCATCAAGCACGATCTCCTCACGGCCGTCGAGCACCGCGTCCTGGACCAGCGCCAGCAGCAGCTCGTCGCGAGGCTTCAGCTTTGCCGGCGGCGGGTCAACGAGGGTCCCCGGATAGCCGGCGGGGAAACCGATGCCGCTGTCCGGGTCGATGACGTCCAGCAGCGGAACCAAGGATCCGACCCCATAGCGCTCGTAGAACGCTCGGTGATAGTCACGCCAGGCCGGAGTGCCGTAGGGATACTCGCTCAGCCGCGCGAACGCGAGGGCCGCGCGCTGCACATCAACAGCCACGGACTTTGGCAGCACCACCTCGACGTCCAAGTGGAGGTCGAGCGCGAGGGGATGGCACACCGACGCGTGCACCCGCCGCATCGCCGCCGTGAGACGGTCGCGGACCGCGACCTGGTAGTTCGGCGTGCTGTCGTTGTGCTCGCTCAGCAGTGCGGCGATCTCGCGGAGCTGCCCAATCAGACCGACGAGCGGAGCCTCCTCCTCGGTGCCGTCGGTCGGGCTGATGCCGGCGGCATCGCCTGTCCGGCCTTCGCCTGCAACCGAGGACTCCGATAGGCAGCCGGGGGTGATGCTGGCGGCATCGGCCAGGGCCCGGATGAGGTGGCCGAGGGCGTCCAGGTCGGTGGAGGGCGCGTGCAGGTCGGTGATCAGCGCCCGCCGTATGACCAGGGTCGACAGCATCGCCACGATCGGTGCGACCGGCTCGCTCGGAAATTCGGCGTGCAGCTTCGCCACCAGGTCAGCGACGTGCACGGGCGTCTGCGCGGCGTCGAGGACCAGCCGCAGCGCAGGTGTCATCCGGATCGCGATCTCGGTGGGCACGACGCCCCGCTGGTCGGCCATCGGCTGGTGCGGAACGACAAGGTGATTCCCGCGTACCGTCAGCGCAGAGTTGACCACGATCCGGAGGCGGCGGAACACTGCGGGGTCGCGCTCAAGGTCCGTGATCACGGCAGCGAGCCATCCGGCTGCCGGTGCTGCCACGGCCCGGTGCATCGACGCCCACGTCGCGCCAGGCCAATCCCCGAAGGTCGCGGGAGCCACGCCGGCGAGGAGCCCGAATGGGGTCGGGCGGCCGGTCATGCGCAGCACGTACCGCAGCACCGCCAGCATGCTGCGTTGGACCTTCCGCGGGTCCAATCCGTCCGGATCGGCGTCGCAGCATGCGCGAACCGCCGCAGCCAAGCCAGGACTAGCGTGGCCGATGGCCTCGGCGACAGCCGGCAGTGCCCAGACCCGCCGCAGCCACCCCTGCCGAGCCGCCGCCGTGTCCTGGTCGGAGGCGTCACCACCCATCGGCCAGGCCGGCAGCGGGACCTGCGGATGGGCGCAGGCCCTCACCAGTGCAGGACCCGCAACCTTGTAGGACACGGGCGAGACTGAAGACTGCACGTACACCTCCAGAGACCGACCGGGTGCCGGCCAGAGCGACCACGGGGGACGTGATCGCCGGCCGGCACCCGGAGAACCAACGACAGGTCAGCCCGTGGTGCAGGCCGTGCAGGTGCTGCCGCACCCGTCGTCGGTCAGCTGGACGAGCCCGCCGAGGTCGCCCTGCTCGATCACCGTGACGTCCAGGGCGAAGGCCGTGGCCGGGCCACTGCCGGACCCGGTCCCGGAGCCCTCACTGACGTCGAGCGGCTGGGGTGAGGTGAGCATGCATCCACTCCTTCGGATGGTGGGTGGCGCCGGGAAAGCTGGCCCGGTGGCCATGCACCCGGCCGGAACGCCTTGCCAGGGCTCGCCGTTCGGGTCAGCGGCCCCGCAACGCGACGCCCATCGAGCCTGGCATGAACCTCGGAATCGACGGCAGACCGTCAGTGGAGCGCACTGAGGTGCGCGAAAGGTGCGTCCGCTCGCCCATCGAGCCTCACGCATGTACGCTGCCCCTTCGGACTCGTCACGCTGCGGCAGGCGCACTAGGGGTATCGATGAGACTGCCAGCGCGGATCGCCAACCCGGTCCTGGCCGTACTGATCCAGCACAGCGGCTACAACTCCCTCGACGAGTTCGCCGCAGCCGTTAACACCCTTGGCCATCGCACCCACGGGCTTCGGCTCAACTACGACCACGTCGCCGTCAAACGGTGGCTCACCGGCGGTACCTGTCAACAGCCACACGTCGTCGCCCAGGCCCTCAGCTACGCCTGGAACGTGCCCATCCCCGTGGGGGTGATCTGGCCGCAGCTCCGCAAGGGCAGTCCACCCCCGCCGCCCCACGCCACCCCCTGCGTGGCAGCTCGTACGCTGGATGAGCTAGCCGCATACATCGGGAGCGACATGCTGACCAGGCGCGCACTCCTCAACGACGCCACCGGCGTGGCTGTCGGCGTGGCACTGACCGGGCCATTGCTGCGCTGGCTCGACGCCCCGACCATCGGCCTGCCCGCACGCGCCGAGCCCACCACAAGCAGCCTCACCATGGCCACCGTCGCCGGCATCGAAGCCGCCACCGCCCACTTCGGCGCTCAAGACGCGCAAATCGGAGGTGGCCTCAGCCGCGAGGCCGCCGTCGGCCAGCTCAAGCACGCCGTCGACCTGCTGCGCGACGCCTCCTACACCGACGCGGTCGGCAACCGCATGCTCGCCGCCGTCGCCGAACTCGCCGGCATGGTTGGCTGGATGAGCCACGACGTCGGCATGGACGGCCCCGCCCAGCGCTACTTCACCCTCGGCCTACACGCCGCTCGTGAATCGACTGATCCTCGTGCCCTGCTACTTCAGGTCAACCTTCTTGCCGACATGGCCCGACAGATGCGCGCTCTGCACCAGCCCGACACCGGGCTACGCTTGGTCGACGCCGCGCTCGCCCTGCTTTCCCGGGGCCGTCACCCGGCTGCGGCCGCAATGTTGTGGAACCTCAAGGCCCGAATGCTCGCTCCGCTCGGAGCCACCGCCGTACCGGAGATCCGGCACGCTACTGCTCTCGCCGTCGATCTCCTCGCGCAGGCCGATGATGACGCGGCGGCCCTCGCCTTCATCGATCCTGCGGAGCTGGCCGGCAACGCCGCGCTCGCCTGGCAGGACGCCGCCGCCCACACCCCGGCCTTGGCGCGCCATGCCGAGGAACAGGCCCTACACGCCCTGGCATACCGACCCGGAGGCTACAGCCGATCCACCGTCTTCGACCAGATCAGCCTCACCGCCGCCCGCTTCACCCTCGCCGAAGCAGACCAGGCTGCCGCCGACGGACACAGCGCTCTTAACCTAGCGGAAGAGGTAACCACGTCCGTCCGGGTCCTCGAACGGCTCCGAACGCTCCTCAAACACTCCGCTCCGTACGCGGGCAGCCCGGACGTGCGTGACTTCCGTGATCGGCTCAACCAGACAGTGGCCGTGCTGACCACCTGATCCCCCCTCAACCCACCGCATACCAGCGGGCATCTCGGTCACCACGGCGCAGCGACGCGATCCGCCGCGCCGCCTCCCCCGCATGGGGCGGCGACACTGGCGCCCGTCGGATATGCGCCGCCACCGACCGCAACTCATAGATGTCTCGCAGCACGTGCCAGCCGTCCGTACCGGTCGGGTCAACGTCGTAGGCGTCCAGCAGCTCCGTGAGCAGGGACGGTGACCCACCGAACCGCTTCTCCACCGCGGTCGGCACCAGATCCCACTCGCGGGGAGCCCGAGCGACGCCATCCCAGTCAGCCAGCACCGGCCCGACACCTGTCACCCGCAGAGCGTTGGCAAGTTGGGCGTCGCCGTGCGCCATTGCCGCCGGACCAAGCATGAACGTTGACGAGGCCAAGGCTCGTTGCAGCTCGGCTGCGCGGTCGGCCAGCCACCGCCGATCTCCTTCGTCCAGCCAGGAGCTCACTCGCGTCTGCTCGACCAACCGGTCGAGAGGTCGGAACAGCGGCAGGTTCCACGTTGGCCTCGGAAGACCATGAAGGTGCCGCAGCAGTCGTCCCAGCTCCGCAGGGCTAACGGGAGTGGCGTCGATTTCGACCTCACGCCAGAAGGTGACCGCGACCTGCCCTCCGGCGGGGTCGTCGAGGAGCACCGGTTGCGCCAGGATGGCCGTCGGCAACACTGTCGGATACTCAAGCTCGCCCAACCAGCGGGCGACCGCGACTGCCCTACCCGCGCGAGCTCCCGCATCCGCCCCAGAACCGACCCGCACCACCACTCTCTGTCGCGGGAGCCGAAACACTCCATTGCTATGCAGCCGCACCGGCCGGAGGCCATCGGCGGAAAGGCCAACTCGGCGACACGCTTCGCGAGCCAGCATCGTGGTTGCCCACGCAAGCCCGCCCCGATCCTGGTGCGACGCCCCGGGCTGATCATCGGCGGGCATCAACGACTAATCCTCCCAACCCTCGTGGTTCGCCTCATCTGCGATGCAGCTCTGGGCCTGTTTAGTCATACTGCTAAGCCGCTCCTGCTCGAACGAGGTTCTGGTGGTGCTGGCTCTATTGAAGCGAGGCGTGCCGGAGATGGTCAGCGGAAGGCCGAGGAGGCGTCCTAGTGACGCGCCGTAACGCATAGGCGGGTCTGCGGCTGGGAGCTGGTCGCGCACGGAACCCCGCCGGGCCGTTTCGCCCACGGGCTGCGGCGGGCCCGACGGCCGTAGGCGTGTAAACGCAGAAAGCCCCCACCCGGAGCGGTCCGGGCGGGGGCGTCCATGTAGGTAGACGTTGACGAGGGTGGATCTGTAGAGATTATGGCCGCCTGGGAATAAGTCGAGTAGGGACAGTGGCGACTGTCCGCAGCTCAACGACCCGTTCGGCCCGTGAGCCCAACTTTCCCCCGCGACCGCCGGGCCACTACAGTCCGAGGCATGCCGGACATGGTGCAGCCCCAGGTAAGGCTCATCGCGTGGACCCACTTCGAGGCCCCGGACGACGTGCCGTGGTCGACCGACGCCGAGGGCGGCCGGACCTACCGGTAAACGACGACGGCACCCGCGCCAAACGGGTGCCGTCGAAAGTCGCACTCGCGCCAACGAGTGCAAACCGTAACGAGATCACCAGCACTTCCGCCAAGAAGAAACCAGGAGGCTCGTCTGTGAGCACTGTACGACGGAACCAGAGCCAGGGTAAGAACGGCCCTGGAAACCGTGATGTGTCGCCCAGAGGGCTCGCGCTGCTGGTCGCGGCCGGTTTCGCCGGCTACGTCGCCTTGGAGTACCCGCAGGCCGGGCCCCCAGCCCTCGTCGCGGTGGGCGTTCTCACGGTGCTGAACCAGCTCGTGCGGCGAGACCGGGACCCGGACCAGAAGTAGCAACGGCTGAAGCCCCCGGCTACCGGATCACTCTGGTAGCCGGGGGCTTCAGCACATGCACGACGTCGGCAACCTGCCGATTCCTCTGCCGCCGCCGAGGGTGCGAGCTGTGCAAGGAGTTCATCGCGAACCGTTGGCCGTCCGCTACGAGGCCACAATCCACCTCGCCGCCATCAACGAATGGCTATGACCGACTTCGACACAGACCCTAGGCGCACAGCACTGCCGAGGATGTCCCGGCCGCAACCGCTTGCAGCGGTCGCTGCGATGACCCCAACACTTCTCCGCCAGGGCGACCGCCGGTAACCGACTGAGCAACGGGGCGGCCCAGTTGCCATGGCCGCCCCGCGTATCCGTGGCCGGCTGCCGCCGCAGTCCGGCACCCCAGCCGGCGACGATGCCGCCGGCATCACCCCGCCGCCGGTCCGGCACTCACTCGGCCGCTACCCCCTCTGTGGTGATGCCGCAGGCATCACCACAGATATAGGGACGTAACGGGATGCGTCCACCGCGGATGCTCCACCTCCCGACGCCGGTGGTGTACTAGCTCGTCCAGCCGTGCACGGAGAAGGCCTCTTTCTCTCGATGAAGACGGACGATCTCAGCGGTGTACGGCATCGTCGGCTGCGGTAGCTCATCCGGAAGGAACCAGCCGAGCTGGGAGCATTTGTCGGGTTCGACGTTGCGGGGCTCGCCGGTCCAGCCGGTGGCGAGAAAGCCGAAACCGATCCGGGAGTCGCGGTGCGGCGGGCAGTGGTGGGTCACTCCGATGAAAGCGAGTTCGCTGCGGGTGAGAATGATGCCGGTCTCCTCGTAGACCTCCCGGGCGGCGGCCTTCACGACGTCTTCGCCAGCGTCGACCTTGCCTCCAGGGACGGCCCACATGCCGGCTAGGTAGATCCCGCCGGCTCGTTCGGTCAGCAGGATCTGCCCGTCTGGGCGTTGTAGGAGGACGAGGACGTCGACCGGGAAGCGGTGGGGTGCGGGTTCGGTCACGTGAGCCTTCCAATCGAGTTGAGCGCCGGTTGCGGGACGCGGAATACCTCATCGAGGGTGGCACGGATCCGGGCACCGATGGCGGCCAGATCGGCGACCTCCTCGGGGGTCAACGGCGAGGAGATGTGTGCGGTGGCGGTGATCTGCGCGGCGGTGCGGAAGCCGACGAGCGCGACGGAGGCCGGGGCGGTGGCCAGCGCGTACTGGATAGCTACGCGGACGAGGTCGGCCGGTGTCTGACCGTAGCGGTCGCGGACCGGGTGTAGGCCGTCCCAGATCAGGCGCCGACCGAGCGGGCTGAACCAGGCGTGGCGGCGACGATGATCGCCGACGGCGAACACTGGTGGCGGATCGTGGTGGACGAGTAGGCCCTGTCCGAGGACCTGCTTGAGGAGAACGTCAACTCCGCGTCGACGGGCCAGGTCGAGCACGGTGGTCTCGTTTGGCCCGTAGGCTGGGCTCAGGAGGTTGTGGCGCACGCTCACGATGTCCGGCTGGATCTGGTCGAACAAGTGGAGGAACCGCTTCGCGCGCTGGCCACGTGGGGTGTCTTCGGTCGCCCACTCGGCAGCGAACTCGTGGGGGGCGCGCATGGCAATGGCCCGGATCATGCCTTCGCGCTTGAACTCGCGTATTTGGGCGACGGCCTCGGCGAGGTGTTGGTCGTCGGTGCCGAAGTCGCCGCTGTGGAAGGCGTAAATGTCCAGGTAGTCGGTGCCGAGCCTGGCCAGGGATCGACCTAGGCGGCGGGTCATCTGAAGCGCCTGGTAGGGGTGTCCGCCCTGTCGGTCGTAGCCGGTCTTGGTGATGACCAGCATCTGCTCGCGGGGGACTTCCGCCAGCAGTTGGCCCACGCGTTGCTCGCCGAGGCCGTGGCCGTAGATGTCGGCGGTGTCGAACAGCCGCAGGCCGGTCGCCCAGGCCGCGCGCAGCGCGTGCAGGGCGGTGGCGTCGTTGATGGGTGCCCATCCGACGTCCGCCCCGCCGTTGACGCAGGGCCCGGCCAGGGGCCAGCAGCCGGCGGCCAGGGCCGGCACGGTGCGGCCGAGCCGGGTCAGCGTGCGCGCCGGTAACTCGGCGGCGCTCATGTTCCGCACGGGTCCGCCGCATTGATCAGTTCCCAGCCCGTCTGGTCGACCCAGCGGGAGTGAGCGGTGTAAAGAATGGCGCCGTGGTCGGGGGGAAGGGCAGCGACGACGGCGATGACAGTCGGCTCCATGGCTTCCCGCAGTTCGTCGAGCCCCCGGTTCAGCAGGCCGATCAGGGCCGCGTCGAGGCCGGCCGTGGCGGGGGTGCCCAGGGTCTGTTCATCGATGACGTCGAGCATACGGCCGAGCAGGGCCGCAGCGGCATCCTTGAGGACCACCCGCGCGGCGCGGACTTGCCTGCGCGGCCGGCCGTCGAGGATCTTTTCCAGGCTCTTGAGGGTGTAGTCGAAGGCGAAGTTCCGGTCGATCCAGAGCTGCGCGTGGTGGGAGGCACGGCCGATGCGCCAGTCGGCGTACTCAGCGTCGACGCGGCCCATCGACGGGCGCACTGTGCGGGTCAGGCCTGCCTGTTCGGCGCGGCGGGTGTAGGCGGCGCCGATCAGGCACTCCATGGACACGAGCATGTATGAAATGCCGGAGTGCAGGGCCCGGCCCGTGGTGTGCGCGGCGACGAACGTCTCGTCACGGACCCCGTCCACGATTGCCTCGACGGGCAAGTGCGGCATGGGCCGCAGCAAGAGATCGGTGCGGGACTGGAAGGCGTAGCTCGCGGCCAACTCGTCACGGGTCATCAGCGGGTCGAAGGTGATGTACGTGAACCGGGTCGGCACGCCGAGCGCGGTCAGTGTCCGGATGGCCAGCGCATTCTGCTCGGCGGTGGTCTCCTTGTTGAACCGCTCCAGGACCGAGGTCACCCCGGACTCTACGCCGAACAGCATGCGGCGGAGTCCCCGATCGAGCAGCCCCCGCCACATGCGGGCCCGTTCGATGTGCCACTCCCGGTCCTGGCGTGGGTTGACCACCTGGTCGACCCGGCACGACGACTCCCACCGGAACCCCGCCTCGTGCACGGTGCCCGCTACGGCGAGCGCCCGGGTCACCGCGTCGGCGTCGCCGCCGATGAACTCTTCATCCACCAGATACAGCGTTCGGGAGGTCTGAGGGTGCCGGTCGTAGACCTCGGACATGGCGGCCAGGATCTGCGTCAGCCCCGGCGGCGTCGCACCGGACCAGGTGCCCTTGTGCCCGCGCGGGCAGAACGAGCAGAAGTTGGTGCAGCCTCGCGAGGTTTCCAGCTGCGCGACGCCTTGGTGCGAGAACGTGGCATCGAGCAGATCCAGCTCCGGAAGTGTGTCCGTCTGCACGCGATTGGCGATCGTCGCGGTTCGCCGATGGCGGCTTACCTGCAACAGGGCGGTTCCCTTCGTTTCGGTCCCTCCCGCGTAGCCGATGCCGCGGATGTCGGGCAGCGTGAGGTCGCCGTGCCAGTAGCTGATCGCGTCCTGCATGGTCGGCTCGCCGGCGCCACGTGCGACGAGAAGCTGCGGATAACGGTCTAGCAGCAGGCGCTCGTTGCGGGCGGTGAGGCTTCCACCGGCCAGGACCAGTGGAGGCGTGTCGAGACCGAACACCTCGTCCAGCAGGCGGGTCATCAGGTCGTGTTGCCCGAACGTCGCCGACACGCCGAGAATGTCTGGCTGGTTCTGCGTGATTTCGGCGAGGACGTTATCGAGGCTGACACCGAGCTGCATGTCCAGCAGCCGAACCTGACCACTTAACGCCGAGCGTGCCGCCCGCGCCAGATCCGAGATCGCGAGGGGGAACCGGGGCAGTGGGAAGATCTCGGGCCGGTACAAGGCGGTCAGCAGCACGCGGGGCCGGCACAGGCGGTGGACGCCCTCCTCGTCGATCGTCGCCACGGACAGCCAAGCTTCCGGCGTTTCCAGCGTTAGTTGCCGCGCCGCCCAGGCCGGCCACCGGCGGCTGGCGTGCGGCTGCCCGGACAGGTCCGCGATCATCCACTGCGCGCCATGTTCGATGAACACAAGGCGCCGCTCGACCGTTCCCGTCACCACGACCCGGCCCGGCACCAGGTCGGTGAGCACCTGGCGCACCCGCTCCGGCTGCTCCAACGGCACCAGCCCCAAGAACGCTGGCGCGGGTTCGGCTGTGCAGCGCTCGACGGCCTCGGCGAGCCGGTCATACGGGGTCGCGGTGTCCATCCTCGCCATAACGCTCTGATCCGACATCCTGGGTGCACCCCTCCATCTGTGGGCGTCTAAAGGTCGGCGAGTCGGTCACCGGCCGTAGGATCAGCGTCGGAGGCGGGACGAAGCCGGTCTATGCGTTTCCTGTCGCTAGGACAAGGCAACACTCGGAGGATGCGGTGAACATCGCGAGGAGCTTCGGCGAGGAACTGCGACACCGCAGGACGGCCGCGAAGCTCAGCCTGCGAACCCTTGCCGGCAAGGTTCCCTGCTCGGTGGGATGGCTGAGCAAGATGGAAAACGGCGTCGGACAGCCGACCCCAACCATGGCGGCGCAACTCGACACCGCCCTGCACGCCAACGGCGCGCTGCTCGCACTCGTCAACGACCAGGAAGAAGGAGCCGACATGCAGCGACGAGCCGTGCTGCGAGCCCTGGGCGCCGCCGGATTGGTCGTGACGGGCTGGGGTACAGCCAGCCACACTGACCTACCCCGCCGGGTTGGCCCCGAGCACGTTGCCGACGTGGTAGAAACCACAGCTATCTACCGGGCCTGGGTCACCCGCCACGGCGGCGCAGCCGTTCGCCAGCCGGCCGCCCAGCTCCTCGAACGCGCGGCCGGCCTGCACACCGCCGCCACTGACTCGAAGATCCGGCACGACCTGCTCATCGCCATTGCGGACCTCGCGGGCCTCGGCGCGTACATCGCCAGAGACCTCGGCGCACATTCCAGTGCCACCGAACACGCCCACCTAGCTCTGTCCGCCGCCGCAGCAGCCGGCAGCACGGACATCGGCGCGCACACCATCGTTCGCATGGCCGGGCACAGCTTAGAGCTGCGCCAACCCCATCAGACCTTGAGCCTCCTCGACGCCGCTCACCAGCGCGCCCACCATCTCCTCACCCCAGGAGACTGGGCAAACCAAGCCTGTATTCGTGCCTGGGCGCACGCACAGCTCGGCACCATCGAGCAGGTCAAACGCTCAGTCGAAGCCGCGGAAAACGCCTTCGCCTCCACGCCGAGCAAGCCATCGGCGACGTGGGCCGCACAGCACGCTACCGAGGCCGAGCTCTACAGCCTCACCGGTGCTGCCTTCGTCGACCTCGCCCGGCGCGAACCCCAGCACGCGAAAGCCGCCATCGACCGGCTTACCCGCGCGATCGAGCTGCGCCGCGAGTCGGCAGCCCGCAACCGCGTGCTCGACCAGATCAGCCTCGCCCAGGCCCTGCTTCATGCCGCCGAACCCGCCGAAGCCGGCAGGGTTGCTTTACAGGCCCAACAAGACCGCACCGGAATCACGTCCCGCCGCCTCGACAAGCGCTTCAGCGAACTCGCCGCCGAACTACGACCGCACCGCCGCCGTCACGACTCGATCGGTGAATTTCTCAGCAACGTCAGGCCACGGCCCGATAGGACCCAGCGAGCATGACATCTGTGCGGATGGTCGACGCCGCGACGTGTGCGCCTACTGATCGTCGGTGTGTTCGGGGATCATGGCGTGCACTGTCACCTGCTGCCGCCACGGACCGCCCTGCGCGCTCACCGGCTGACGGCCCAGAGTCAACCGGGTCCCCCACCGCTCCGCTCCCGCAGTAGCGTCGGATTCCGGTCCCGCCGCGATGTTGCCGCCGGCATCACACCACCGATTAGCCTCCCATGAAGTTGAAGGCCATTCCGATGTGGGTATAGAAGACCGTCGCGCCGGTGAGCATCCAGCCGGCCCCGGCGGCGGCGAGCGCCACCCCGGAGGCGGCCATCAACGAGCGGTTGCGCAGCCATACCCCGATCGGCGCTAGGGTCGCCCCGAGGGCGGGCAGGCCGAACAGGCTGCTGAGGCCAGCATTGACCAGCCACTTGGGGGCGGTACCGAAGATCGGCTCCTGGACCGGCGCACTGGCGAAGATCTCGTACCGGAAGGCGGCGACCGTGACCGCGATCAGGCTCAGTCCCAAACCGAAGACCAGGACGGCCGGCGGGCCGGCTACGGCGTACAAACGGCCGACCGGATCGGGTCCGGCCAGCAGCCCCCCGCCGCGCCGCCACAGGTAGATCGCTGCGGCGATCAGGAGGACACCGAACGGCCCCACCAACCCGCCGAAGAACTCGTTTTTAAACTTCTCGCCCTCAAGCTGGATGGGCTGGGTGAGGACCATGTGTAGGCCGCTGACAGCCAGCAGGACGCCGGTGCTGCCCAACGTGAGCGCCCACCCGTCAAGGTTGGCGACCTTGCCGCGGTGTAGTTCCCTTCCGAGCAGCACTACCAGGATGAGTGCAGCCCCCGTAGCCACACCCATCATCGTCGTGTACATATACACACCCATCTCTCTGGGGACAGTCGGCAGGAGGTGGAACGGAGGAGCATCCCTTGCCTCATATTTCTGGGCACCGCACGGGCGCTCGTGCTCGTACGGCCTTGATGCGACGATGACGGCAGAACCCAAGACGGCGGGTAACGCGCAATCGGTAGCGACTCGCTCGCGCCTTCGACGCTCGCGGCACGGGCGTCAGTCTCATGACCTCGCTGCGGGATCGCCAGCAACGGCATGTTGCACTGCGAGCAATTGACCAAGCGCCAGTTGAGGTGGCAGCTCGCGAAGCCGTTGCCAGAGCTCGGAGCGGCCTGCGTCTTCGCTCTTGGTGCCCCACCGTCGCCGATGCCGGCGGCATCATTCTCACCGGCACGTCGATCCCGCCCAGGTGTGTACCCGCTCTAGAGAGATGTCCGTGCCACGTCGTAGGCTCTCCATACGGGCCGGCTGGCGGCCCAGCCGCGACGCCCACTTGCTACCCGGCAGCCCGCGTCGACCCGGCGAAGGAGCACAGCTCGCCCTGACCGCTCGACCACGCAACCCGTCACGGCCTAATCTCGATCACCCCCTGACCTGTCGTGGTGCGCCAGCGCCGGGTCCGCGCGCACTGCGGAAAGGCTCAGTGATGGCCCAGCATCGAGAGACCCGCCTTGCCCGGTCCCGGGCCCGATACACAGGCGAACTTCACAGCGAGGCCCTAGCCGGGATCCGCGAGCACGGCCGCCGGTATGGTGCCGTACCCGCAGCGATCGACCCCGAGCAGATGCTCCTCGACGCCCGCGTGGTCCACACCCTGGCCGCAGAGTTCGGCTCCCACTCCCCCGCCGATGCCGGCGGCCCCCTCGGGCTCGCCTCCGTCACCCCAGAACCCACGCGCCTGACCCTTCGCCCGGCACCGGCCTCCCTCGACCGGGTGGTCACGGCGCTGCTGCGATGGGACGAAGGCGACGGCGACCTGTACGGGCGGCTCGGGCTACGGGCCCGGCTCGACCCCACCGGCCGTCGCCTGGTTATCCGACACCCTCAGCTCGACGGCGAGGTGATCCTGACCCCGGCCACCGGGCCCGGCGAGGACCCCGGCATTGCGGCCGGCCGGCTCCGCACGGTGCTCGACCGGCTCCCGAAACCGCCCTCGCTGTTCGGGCCTGACCCTTCGGCACTGTTCGAGGATCCCCTGCCTGGCCCGGTTGACCGGGCCATTCGGGCGTCCGCGGCTGACTGGAGCACTATCGCGCGTCGAATCGCGCTCCTGGCCGATTTGCCGGTCATTGACCTCAGCGCTGGCCCGCCCCCGGCCGAAACGCTGACCGGCCCCCATCCAGACGCTCTGACGGCGGCGTCATCGCCCCGACCAGACCCCACCGGCCGCCGCTATCTGCTGACTCCTGAGATCGAGGCTGTGCTCGACGGACACGACCTCCGCGGTGTGGTGTTTGACCCGGACCTGTGGACCTGGCTCTACCAAGAACGCACACCCACCGGGTACTGCGACTCATGCGATGAACCGATCGACGCGCGCCGCGAGGACACCAACATCCAACTCATCCTGGCCGCGTACGACCCGGACATGAACCCGATGACAAAGATGCTGTCCAGCA
This sequence comes from Micromonospora sp. NPDC048063, assembly GCF_043202855.1. Lineage (NCBI taxonomy): Bacteria > Bacillati > Actinomycetota > Actinomycetes > Micromonosporales > Micromonosporaceae > Micromonospora > Micromonospora sp. NPDC048063. Next base: position 79,829 of record NZ_JBIDBG010000022.1, read on the forward strand.
AGCTGCACCACCCCGGCTGCCACCCGTCCGAGGTGATTTGGGCCCGCCCCGTGCTCCTTGAATCGACCGACGCGTTCTACCTCGCGGTGCCTGGGTACGAGGAAAAGCCCGGCGAGTACCGATGGAGCGTGCGACCGGTGGTGCTGTGGGAAGACGGCGCCCCCGTGGGCGACGACCAGGACGACGAGGAGGTCTCCGCGTGGGCCGCCTTCGTCCTGATCGGACAAGTCATGGAGACCCACGGGGAGCCAGTACGCGCCTGGCAGGATGCCCTGACCGAATATCTGCGCAGCCTCGGGTTTTCCCCCGTCGACAGCATCAGCGGCGCGGACGGATGGGCTATCCGGATCGCTACAGCCGACGAGCGGCCATGGCTCGCGGTACGCCAACCCGTCGACGCCAACGGCCCGCGTGACCACCTGTGGCTTGGACCCGTCGAGCCGTCGGCGCGATGGCTCGAACTCGCCCGCCACCGGCAGCGCGTGCTGCTAGTTGCTGGTCCCGACCAACTCAACCCGCATGACTTGTTTGCGCTGAGCGGCCCAGCCGACGCGGCCGAACGGGTCGACGTCGTCCACGAAGCGCTCGACGACCTGTTGGAGGGCGAGGTTCTCCTTACTGCGGTGGCTGGGGTCGTACCCGAGTAGCCGCGAACTGATCCGTCAGTAGCGCTCGTTGAGCAGGGGCTCATGCGCGGGCATCTGCCCGACGAGCGGTACAGGCGGTACCGAAGCGCCTCAGCTACGAGACGGCTCCCTGCCTGAGCATCGGCAGCTCTTCCTGAGGCAGAATCACGGTATGAGCCTCACTCTGGTTGAACTCGATCGTCCAGTGGGCGAGCGGTTTTGGTTCCCGTTCACGTACGAGGAAGCAGGCCTCGGATTCAACAACCAATGGTGGTACGGAGACCCCGTCGATCCCCATTCCAAAAGCGTCTTTCTGCGAGTCCTAGAGAACAACAACGAGGTCGCGCGGGTTCATCTGGACAACGAGGTCGAAATCGATCACTACGCCGACGCTCCGCCACTTGGAGCCACCGCACTTGAGATCCAGTTCATTGAGGTGCACGACGATCACCGCGGCCGCGGCATCGGCCACGCTGTCATCGACCTCCTCCACAACCGCTACCCAGACCGTCGGCTCGTGGCCTTCTCCGAGGGCGCCGACGGCTTCTGGTCATCTCTCGGTTGGCGTCGGCACCTTCACGCCGATCCCGAAGAGGCGTCGTTCTGCCGACCACTCTTCATCCAGCCACAGGCGTAACACACTGCCGCCGCGCGGACGAGCCTCCCGGGACCCTACCGGGCCCCATCGGCTCGTGATGAGCCTGGCGGGGCGGTGCCGCTGCCCCTGCCGGGTGCGCGCTCATCGGCAAGAAGCCAGATACGCCATACGGTCGATGCCGGCTCGCACGTAACGGGACGTCACGATGGCCGCCCGTCCGTTCCTGTGGGTCTCGCTGAATCCGGTGGCCGGCTCGCTGACGGTTGAAGGCTCGGACGTGGCTCCGCCATCTGCGCGAGGCTGTGCACGTTCAGCTGTACCTCCCTGTGCACGTTGCCCGTACGCCGACACCCGTCGCCCACGCGCGATCCCCGGCGGGCCCTGATCACCCGCTCGTGGAACGGTGCCGGCGACATCGCATCCCGATAACAGCGTGATGCCGCCGGCATCATCTTCCGGGGATGGCACGGTGAGGTGGGCGGAGTTATCTACGATCGCGCAGGGCACGCGCGTCGTCGCAGCGGAGCATTAGGTCCAACGCTCGTCGGCCGTGGTCGGTCAATGCAGTCGTAAGAACACGCCGATGTGGCACCTGACGCAGAAGCCCCGCGGCCAGGAGCAGGTTGACGGTGTCCCGGACGGAACCCTCCGGGACCGTCGCCACGGTGTCGTACAGCTCCCGCACCGTCCAAGCCTGCGCCGGGTCCCCCAGCAACGCCTTGTAGACGCGACGTCGGTTGTCAGGCACAGGCTGAGGAGAAATGCTCACCGGCCGCGCCGACACGGCCACGACGAACGCCGAACAAGAAAGGACGACGATATCCGCAGCTTCGGCCCTCCGCGAGGAACCAGACGGGCCTTTGCCATTCGACGCTCCCGAAGTAGATCGACGATTGTTGACAGACGAGCGGCTGCGAGCGGGATGGTGGACGGGGGGTCATGCGTTCCCGGTTCGGGCACGAGTGCTGGCAGTTAGGCGGCTGGCGCGGCCGGCGTCGGGGAGTGGAGGAAGTGCCCGCCGCCGGCCGCTGGCCGGTGGTATCCCTGCGCGCGTGGGACCGCTGACAGGGCAGGCCAGGCAGTCATTCGGGTTGACTGCCGCCGTTCCGAACCTCGGCACCTGGGTGCGAACCACTGCCGGGTCTGGGGCATTCACCAGTGGGCGGAAGCGTCCGCACCCACTGATGGGTCAGGTATCTGCTCTCCGGGCATGGACCGCCCCAAATTGGAGGGAGCGCAGAAGCAGGTTGGGGCTGGTCATGAGGTCGGCGAACTGGTCCAGCTGCGCGTCGGTGAACCCTTCCTGCAACAGGGCGTCGCGGAGGTCCCGGGCGGCGCCGGCCAGAAGCGCACACCCCGGTCCGCCGCCGGTCCACGTCTCGGTGCGCTGGACCGTGCAGACGTGGTCCATGCCGCCATCGAGCAACCAGGGAGGGGCGTCGTTGACCCAGTTCAGGTGCCCGTCGAAGCCGATGATGGTGGCGATCATGTCGTGCATGACGTTGTTGACCAAGGCGGCGTCAGCTTCGTCGTTGGCCCGGTAGACCATCGGCGGCGCATAGGTGAGCTCGCCGAGGACCAACCACCCGCCGGGCCGCAGCAGGCTGATCAACTGCTTCAGGACGTCCGCCGGACGGGGCAGCTGCTGTAGGCATCGAGCGTTGATGACGTCGAAGCTGCCAGGGTCACCCGGCAGTCTCTCCCCTGCCAGGTTACGTTGATATACGTCAATGATGTGGGTGGGGTTGAGTAGCCGTGTATCCGTGTCCACTGCGGCGACCGAACCGCCGGGGCCGACCAACTCGGCTAGGTGGGCCGTGATTGTGCCGTCGCCAGCGCCTACATCTAACACCCGCTGGCCCGGCTGGACTCCGACGGCGGCCAACTCCCGGCGAATGATCGGGTCGAACGATGCGCGTAGCCGCATCAGCCACGGCTGCTCAGCTCGGGCTCGTTCAGGCTGAGCGGCGGTGCCGGGCGGGGCGGTGGCGGGGTTGGTCATGGAGCATCTCCTGTCGAACGAAAGCGGCAGTCATGCCTGCTAGTGAGGGCTCGTGCAGCAGAGGATGGGTGTTAGCCGGGTTATCGGCTGGGATGCCGTTTGGCTACAGCGGTCTGCTGCTTCGGGGCTCTCCGTACTGGGCTGGCAGCTGGTGAGTGAGGATGTCGAGGGCGTCTCGCGCCTTTGGGCAGGGCGTCAAGGCGAACTGCCCGAGGTCTTCGCAGCCGTGGCATAAGCCGTCATCGCCGCCCCGGTGGACTGTGAACGTGGTTCGGGCCCGCTCGATGACGGTGTGGTCTACCAGCGGCGGCTGAGGGCCAGAGCGTGCGAGGAGAATGCGGGCAGCAGGCCGGCGCTGGTGTTGGTGCCGTACCACAGGTACTCCGGGTAGAAGACGTAGCCGGGTAGTCATGGTGATCGCCTTCGTGAAGCGGTAGACGGTGCCGGAAGAAGAACGGTCAGTGCCCAGCGGTACTGACGTCTGTTTCGGGTGAGAGCCGGGGCTGCGGGATCCACCTCGGCGGTGCGGCGGCGGCCACGTCGGCGACGAACGCGTCGATCTGGCCGCGAGTGATGCCAGGCATGCAGATGATGTGGCTGGTGTCGCCGTCGGTGGCCAGCAGCCACTTCTTTCGTACCGGCTCTGGTGGGGTGGGAAGGACAACGGTGAACGCGTGGGGATGCCGCCAGGCGGGCCAACCGGCGGCGGTGAGCTGGTAGACGGCGTAGGCAGCGAGGGTGCGTGCTTCGCTGGCACGCCACCGGTGTCCCTCGCGGCCGTGGGTGGCGATGGCGTGCCACAGCAGCGCGGCGGCCAGGCCGCACCGGGAACCGGTGATCGTGGTGTCGACGGTGTCGGTGTAGGCGACGTGGCTGCCGTGGCGGCGCGCACTGTCGCGGATGAGCACGACCCCGCACGGGGTCGGCGTGCCGAGGAACTTGTGGCCGCTGATCGCGATGCTGGCGGCATCATCGAAGCGCAGCTGGCCGTCGAGGGCGAGGGGGATACCGGACAGGGCCGCGTCGATGTGTAGGTGCCCGGCAACGCCGTACTCGTCGAGGACGGCACGGATGCGGGTGCTGTCGTCCACTGCCTCGGTGAGGGTGGTGCCGGCGGTGGCCACCACAATGGCGGGCCACCGCCGACGCTTGCGGACCTGCGCGGCCAGATGCGCGTAGTCCATCTCACCGTCCGGGCGGGCGCTGATGACCACGCCGCGCGCCCCGAGTATCTCCACCGATTTGGGGATCGAGTAGTGCGCGGCGGTGGAGTAGTAGATCCGCGCGGTGGGATAGCGGCGGTGGGCGGCGTGCAGGGCGGACAGGTTGCCTTCGGTGCCGCCTGTGGTTACGTAGCCCCACCGGTCGTCGGTTGGCATGGCCAGGATGTCGGCGACCCAGGCGATGACGGCCCGCTCCAGCGCGCGCGTGTGAGCAACGCCGCCCGGGTCCCCCGGGTCGCCGATGTTGTTCCACAGCCGGCCACCGAGGCGGGCCATGATCTCGGTCTGGTCGAGGTCCACGGCCCCGGGGAAGCCGATGCTTGTCGCTGTGGCGGCGTCGGCCTCGCATACCAGGTGGTCGAGGACGGCGGTGATGTCGAGCGGCGAGTGGTTGAGGTCCGCGGCAGCGGTGAGGCTGAGGGCCGGAGTGTGGGTCACGCCGGCCGCCTGGCGAGCAGGTGCGTGGCGAGGATGTTGTTCAGCGCGATGAGCTGCCGCCACATCAAGCGGGTCTCGTCGTCACCCTGCTCTGGGAGGTTGGAGTAGGGATTGTGGTAGGTGATTCGATCGGGGTCGAGGGTCTTGTTGCAGCGGATCCCGTTGTCGCCGATGCGGGCCTCGGGATCGCGGTCGATGTGCATGGCGGTGCCGTCGACCATCGCCGCGTAGCACTGGCCCTTGAGGTTGAAGGCCGACATGTAGCGGCCGGCGGCGGCCGCGTCGCGTAGCGTTGCGGCGACCTGGTACCAGCGTCCCCGGTCCGAGTCGAGGGTGCTGACGCCCACGCCGACGTACGTGGCGCCTGCGGGCAGGGTCATGTCCCCGCCGTTGACCATGGAGCCTTGCGGCCCGAGAGGACTCCAGGCACGCCCGAGGGTGGCGATGTTGTCCGCTGCCACCTCCCTCAGGTCGCCCAGCAGGCTGGGTAGGTTGTCGGAGTCCGGTGACTGCGGCCAGGTTCGGGTGGCGGTGTACAGCTTGTAGCCATGTGGCTCGGCCAAGGCGTCGCAGGTGAAGAACAGCATTACGGCGTGTGGGCTGACCGCGTCGCGCCGGCCGAACGCCTGGTCAGCCGCGATCATGTGGCTGGCGTTGGCCCGCTTGCACCGGTACGCGATCTGCATCCGCAGATCAGCCTGGCGGCGGGCCCCAGCCGACGGCTCGTCATCGAAGTGCCTCGGCCCGTCTGGGGACAGGGGCGGACTCGGGGGCTGGGGCTGGGGCGGGGGCGGGGGAACGGCGGCGGCCGGGGGCCGCTGGTGCTCGGCAGGAACCCGGGCGGCCCCGTATCCCGGCGGCGGGACGTGAGCCACAGGCCCCTGCTGGCCGGCGGGCGGCACCGCCGGCGGGTGAGCCGGCCGCCAGGTGGGGTCCAGGGGATCGACGCCATAGTGCCCACCATGTGAGGGCATGGCAGCGTACGTTCTGGTCATCGCTTCCCCCTCAGATCGAGATGCTCATGGCATCGGGCACGGCGTGGGTTTTCGGGGTGCCACGGCCGATGCCGGCGTAGACCTCGGGTCGCGACTGCCGCAGACTCGCCGCCCAGATCCCACCGATGACAGCGGTGGCGGCGAGGATCGCGGGCAGCAGGAACGGATACAACGACCCGGGCGCGGCACCGAGCAGCGAGCCGACGTTGCCGACCATCAGGGCCAGCACCACCACCCCACCGAGCACACCCAGCATGGGCGCGAGCCGCCACTCCCACATCCCGGGCCGCTGCCCGCGCACGCTGGCCGGTGCCCGCAACGCGGCCACCGAGGCGGCCAGCAGCAGGCACAGCAGCCCCATGGCACCCAACGTCGACGCCCAGGTGAACATCACCGTGACGGGGTCAGTGCCGCTGAGCGCGAACGCGCCCACCACCACGGTGGCGATACCGGTCTGCGTCAGCGACCCGCCGCGCGGTGCGCTGACGCGAGTGCCGCCGCTGGCCCGGGCGAGGCCGGCGGGCAGGACGCCTTCGCGGGCCATCGCGAACACATACCGCGCAATTACGGCGTGAAACGCGAGCATGCAGGTGATGGCGGCGCCGATCAGCATCAGCTGACCGAGGAAACTCCACCCACCGCCGAGACGGTCCAGGACCGAGAACGGCAGTCCTGCCGCCGGATCAGCGGCCACCTCGGCGACGGACCGCGGGCCGACCGCCACTCCCATCGCCCACGCGGCGACCGCATACACCCCGCCGAGCACCAGTACGCCGCCGACGGTGGCGCGGCTGACCGACCTGCGGTCGATGGCCTCCTCGACGAACGACCCCACACCGTCGACGCCCATGAACGCGGCCACGCAGAAGGCGACCGCGCCGCCGATGCCGCTGACCGCCAACCCCGAGGCGTTGAAGCCCTCCCAGGACAGCCCACCGTCGGCCGGCTGTGCGACACCGGCTAGCACGAACGCGGTCACGATCAGCAGGGACACCGCCAGCACGGCGACCAGGACCCGGGTGGACAGCAGGATCGCCCGTACGCCCAGCACCCCGACCACCGCTAGGGCGATTCCCGCCCACACCCACCAGGCGCCGCCGAGATGCGCGGCGATCGTCGCCCCGAACAGCCCGTACAGGCTGGTCTGAATGGCGTTGTAGGCCACCAGGGCGACCAGGCCGGCGGCGACGCCCCACCCACGACCCAGGCCTCTTGCCAGGATGCCGTAGTAGGCCGCCGGATGCCCGACCTGACGTGCCATCGTCGCGTACCCGGTCGCCAACAGCGCCACCACCCCCGCGACCAGCAGGAACGTCAGCGGCAGCGCGACGACCTCCGTGGTCGCGTAGATCGCCACGATGCCACCGGCCAGCACCACCATCGGCGCTGACGCCGCCGCCCCGAACACCGACAGCCCGAACGGAGTCACCGTCCGCCGAGCGAGGCCCACCTGCACATGCGTCGACTTCACCGCCACTCCCCCTGGTTCGGTGAGTTCGGGCACGACGTCGTCCGGCAGCCGTCCACCGGGTGCTGGTTGACGTCTGCGGCGTTGGCGGCCACGAGGTACACGGCCGTCGGCCGTACCGGACCGCTACGCCAGTAGCCTCCGTCGCGGTCGAGCTGGCGCTGCGCGGTGTCGGCGTCGGGCGTAAACCCGAACAGGTCGTGAGTGCCGTCCGGCCACTCCCGCCGGATCGCGTACCCCCACGCGTAGGCGTCCGACGTCACGTCTCCCGCGTCCGTGACGGCGGCACCGATGCGTGCGGTGGTCAGCAAGGCCGGCAACCACCGCCCGGCCCTGAGCCTTCGAGGTGGAGACGTGATGACGGATGCGGTGGCTGTGGACAGCATGAGAGGTGCCTCCTTTGATCGGCGCAAAAGGGTGGCCCGCTGGCCGCGAGGTCATGGCCAGCAGGGTGAATGAACTGGTGTGCCCGGTGCGGTCAGGGAGAACGTGGTGATGCCGCCGGCATCACCCCACCGAGAAACGGTGTCGCGATGCGGCGCAGCCGTACCCGACGCGGTAACCCGCCGAGCTGCGCACCGTCGGGCTGGGACCGCCACATCCGCCACAGGACGGGGCCGCCAGGCTCTAACAGGACTGGCGACCGCGGCTGATAACCGAGTTGAGCAAGCACACTGTCCCGGGGCTGATCACTGCTGATCTCCGAGTACGCCGGCAGCCCCTCGGAGTCCAAGACCCGGTGATAGCTGGACAGCAACGCCCTGCTGGCCCCGTCCTGCCCAGGGCGAGCCGCGAGATGGGCGAGGTAGTGATGCGGCGTGTGCGGAAGGACGCCGTTGGCACAGGCGCGGAGCAGGCCAAACCGAGCACCGAACAGCTCAACTGAGGATCGCGACGGGCTGATGCGCGGGTACCAGACAGCGACGGCCGACAGGTTGTCGGTCGTATCAACCTGGCCGTGTTCCAGCCCGTGCAGCAGGACGAACAGGAAGTAACGCAGCAAGACTGACCGGCGTCGAGCCGGATCGGGTACCAGCCATGCGGCGACCGTTCCGTCCACGAGTGCATCAGTGAGCACTGCGGCGAGCACTCGGGCGTCGCCGCTACCAGCCCGACGAACTGCCAACCCGGCCTCTGCGACCTGCACAGTCAGCTCCCCAGCGTTCGATGATTCGGCTTCCGATGGCCGCCGACGGCGCTACGGCGCAGGAATGTGGGAGCGAGATGTAACCGGTCCGAAGCAACACCCGCAGCGGGCAAACGGAATCGTGCTGCCTCAATCAAGCCCGGAGGGCCGCAGACGTAAACGGCCTGTCCCGGCCTGTGGTGATTCAGCGTCATGGTGAGCAGGTCAGCTTGACTGGCCGCGTCGACTTCGCTGTCGTGCGAGAACGCGAGCACCACTTCGAGCCAGCCGTGGTGTGCCTCCCGCAGCTTGTCGAGCGCCACCGCGTCGTAGAGATCAGCCACGGTCCGCGCCCCGACGACAAGCGTCACCCGCCGCCACCACCCACCGGCTGCCTCTTCCACCAGCGCCCGGAGCGGTGCCAGCCCCGTCCCTCCTGCGGCAAGTAACAGATCGGCCTCGCCGGCTGCATCCAAGGACAGGCCCGTGTCGAGCGCTGGGCCAAGCCACAGCATCTCTCCTGGCAGGACCTGCTCTACCAGCACAGGCGAGACGACGCCTTGGGCGACAGCGCGGACGTGCAGCTCGACGGTTCCATCCGGCCGAGGTGCATTCGCCGGCGAATACCAGCGCCACACTCCCGGCCGTCGCGGCGTGCAGACGGCGATGGCCTGCCCCGGGAGATAGCGCAGGCGCTTCTGTGGCCTAACCGTCAGCGTCGTCACACCGTCGGCTGCCTTGTCGCGCGACTCCACCTCCGCAAACGTGAATGGTGGGCCGCTTCCCATATGCCCGGCTGCCCGATTCGCGAGGCGCAGCGCCCGACGGCACCCTAGCTGCCATGCTGCGGCGAACTGCGGGTCCCACAACGATCCAGCGAGGTGCCTGATCGTGCCGACCATCGCCGCCGCGATGACAGTGTCGTGATAGGACTGCAATCCGTAACGTTGGTACGCCCGACCGAGAACGGCGAGCAGCGCCCGTCGACCGGCCGGATCATCTCTCCGCGCGATCAGCTGGCCAAGACTTGCAAGAAACACCGGAGCCGCCGCTTGCGGAAGGAACCGGATGCTGCGGTCCTCCAGATGAGCCCAGAAGTAGTCCGAGGCCCAGTCAAGCGTCGCTTGAGTCAACCCCCACGACAGGCCAGGCTCGCCGCTGCTGCGTACGCCCTTCACCTGGAGGTCCTTGTCGCAGCCGAGGTCGGCGCGTTGGAGCCTCCACAGCCCGGACACCACTGGCTGACCCGCTTTCGGCTGACCCACCCGGTGACCATCCCGGCTACCAAGCCGAGCACCAGCGCGCCGACTGTTAAGGCGTAGCTCATGCTTCCTCCCAAGCCTCGGCATCAGCAGCTCCCGTCGAGATGGCTGTAAGGCCAGCTAGACGGGGTCGTGATCGCAGTGGCATGCGAGACCGCTGCACCCCAGCCTGCCGATTGGGCGCTACGGCCTGCTCCCTTGCTGGGAGCACCGACATGGACCAAGAGCGGTCTGTCTTCGTCAGCTGCCACTCACTTACCGTGCCTAGCCATCGTCCGATGCTTAGTAGCAAAATGCAATACGTCCAACTGCACGAATCAAAGAGGTACCCTCACTCTTCTAAGATTTAGTCTGCCCAACGTCAGAGACAACCAGGCAGTTTGCATAATCCAGGAGGGCGCGATTTACTTTTGATGCCTGCGTCCACCAAAGTTGTGACAGGGAGGCCTTCAGTGACGGACATGGTCGGCTCAGCTCTGCTGAGAAGGCACATTGGACGGTTGCTCGCCGCGCTCCGACTCGAAGCTGGCTACAGCCAGGAGCGGGCCGCAGCGGAGTTGCAGCGGAGCAACACGACGATCCACCGCATGGAGGCAGGAGATCCGCGGGTCAAGTTCAGAGACATCGAGATCGCGGCGATGTGCGACCTCTACAAGGCAAGCCCCGAGGATCGCGAGCAGCTCCTCGCGCTCACGACCGAGACGCGCAACGGGGCCAAGAAGTCTTGGTGGCAGGACTACACCGATACAGCCTTGCCAGGCGGGTTCGGGCTCTACGTCAGCCTGGAGAACGATGCGGAGCAGATCCGACAGTACGAGCCGGAGCTGGTACCGGCGCTGCTTCAGACCCAGGCGTACGCGCAAGCGGTGATCAGCGCGCCCACCGGGCTTCTCACCACAGACGAGATTGCCCGGCGAGTCAAGGTACGCCTGGAGCGGCAGATGCTGCTGTCCAATCCAAGGCCACCCCACCTCGTCGCGATCCTGAACGAGGCCGTACTGCGTCGCCAGGTCGGCGGCCCGGTGGTGATGGCTGAGCAGCTGCGTCATCTCCTCGACATGTCTAAAACGCTGGGAGTGACGATCCGAGTGGTGCCATTCTCCGTAGGTGTGCACGGCGGCATGACCTCAGCGTTCACAATCCTCAACTTCCCCACAGCCCCACGCAGCAGGGAGCCGCTGGAGCCTCCGCTGGTGTACGTCGACAGCCTCACTGCGGCGTTGCACCTCAACAAGCCCACCGAGGTCAGGGCCTACGAGCTCGCCTGGGACGATCTGGGCAGCCAAGCACTCGACGAGGAGAAGTCGAGGACGATGATCACTACTGCATTGGAGGCAGCCACCCATGGCTGATCTGACTTCCGCCGCCTTCCGCAAGAGCACCCGCAGTGCCAACGGCGGCGGAAACTGTGTCGAGGTGGCCGACAACCTCTCGGGCATCGTCGCTGTCCGGGACAGCAAAGACCCCGCCGGCCCGACGCTGGTGTTTCCTGACCGCGCGTGGAAGGAGTTCATCGATTCGGTGCGATGACTAGACGTTCCGTACCTCGGTACGACTCCGCCATGTCGTCCTACGCCTAGCCCTCTACCAGCTATCGATCATCTGTCAGGCACGTGGTGCTTGGACGAGACTCCCGGCAGCGCATCCCCAGCTCCGTCGGGAGTCTCCCTGGCCTTCTCCGTCCGAGCCAACAGCGATGTGGCTGTTTGCCAGCTACGCGACTGATGCCGCCGGCATCCCCCGATCGGAGCGGGTTCCATGTTGATGCCGGCCGGCTTCTGCACCTTGGGGTTCGGATCGCCGCCTACCCGTTGTCGGCCGCGACATCGGTAGGACTCCTCGTTTGAATCGGGGTGGTGACAGGACATCCCGGCGCATCGGTAATTGTCAGAGGGGAGCCGGGAGCGCCTTACCCGCGCGAGGGCGCGCGGCCCGGTTTCGTCGACCGGCTCTGTCGGACGTCGTGGGCTCGGCGCCGCTACGTTGGTACATCGGACACCGCCTGGAGGCGCTGAGGCGGAAGACCGGCCTGACGCAGGAGCAAGCGGCGGGACGCCTCCAGACGGGACGCGCCACCATCGCCTGGGTGGAGGAAGGCCATGAGGGCGTCGCAAGCTCAGGACGTGTCTGCTCAGTAGCCGGCGCCTACGCGCCGGCTACTGAGCGGCTAGGTCAGCGACGACGTCTGTCGGCTGGTATCCCCGTCAGAGGTTGTTGTCGATGCTGATGGTGTCCCTCCAGCAGGCGTCCGTGAACTTCGCCCGGTAGGAGCTCCCGTAGAGGCCGTAGATCCGGCGGTTGGCGTCGTCCCTTCCGCTTGCCACCGTCACGCCGGTCCGGGTGTCCCACACCTTCCAGGGCGACCCTGAGCAGGCGTTGACGTATACGTCGACGAAGTGCCGGCTTGAGTTGGCCGGGATGGAGCCGGTGGTGCACGTCCGGTACCAACCCGAGTAGAAGTAGGGGGTGGTGCAGCTTGAGTACGCCGCCTGGGCGGGAGCGGTCGTGGCGCCGAGGGTCGCGGCGACCGCCGCCCCAGTGAGCAGCAGGGCCTGTGCCGGTTTGGACTTGCGGATCATTCCGCGCATGAATACCTCTCTTGGCAGATGACCTTTAGAGGGACCCGGCCGCAGGCGCGGAACGGGGTAAAGGACGGGCCCCACCGAATTGACGTGCCCCGAATGAAACGCTTGCGGCCACCGCCAGCCTCATTGCCGCCGCCAGCGCTTGCCAGCCACTGTGTCTAGAGCTCAGCGCCCTTGGTCCACTCCACAGAGCTGCACGGACAGTAGGCCAACTAGCAGTAGGGCTAAATGCCGACGGCGATTGCGGCGTCTTGATCCAGAAACTGGCCCGATGGCGATTGCGGGACACTTTCGCGATCGAAAGAGGTATGTGTCCGGAGACAAGAGCAGCCACCTGGAAGTTAGCGTTCGGTGGTGGCGGCTCCGCGCCGGTAGCCAGGGCCGCCCCTGGCTCACCCGGTGGCGCGTACTCGTTCGGCCGTCGTCAAGAGGGAGCCGGGAGCGCCTTACCCGCGCGAGGGCTCATGGCCCGGGGTGATCCTAGGCGTTGTCCCGGCTCCCGGCTCATTGGCCGCCCCGCTCAGGTCGCGGTCGGGTGAGGCGGTGAAGGCACGGCCCTCGTCGTAGAGGGCGCGGGTCCGCAAGCAGTGGTGCAGGCCGCCGAGGAAGTGGGCATAAAGGCGCCGTAGCGCCGCGGCGTGGCGGTCGCCAGCGGCGCGCCGGCGGTCGTAGAGGGCTCGGGCGCCCGGGGATCGGGTGAGCGCGGAGAACGCCCACAGGTGGCCGGCCTCGGCGAGGATCGGGTTGGCCTTGCGGCGGTGACTGACCTTTTGGGAGGTGCCGCTGGCCCACGTGATCGGTGTCGCGGCGCAGAAGGCGCGAAGGTTCCGTGCGTTGGGAAACCGATCCGGGTCGTCGCCAAGTTCGGCGAGGATCCGGGCGGCCAGCAGTGGCCCTAGGCCCGGGAAGCTCCGGTAGATCGGCGTATGCGGGTGCTGCTCGGCCAGGCTGTCGATATGCGTCCACAGGGCCTGTGCGCTGGCGAGGGTTGCGTCGAGTTGAGTGAGCAGCGCGGCCGCGTGCCGGCCCATCGCGTCTTCGACCTCGAAGGGCTGGCGCAGGGCGCGGGTGCGGAACAGGGCGTGCAAGCGGGCGGCCTCAACAGCAATGAGGCGGGTGCGGCCGGCAGTGGTGAGTAGCGCTTCCAGGCGGCGGGGGGTCAGCCGGGCAGCCCGGGCCGGCGTGGGCGCGGCGGCTAGGACGAGGCGGGCATCCGGGCGGGTGATCCCGCCGGGGAGGTGCGCCCACGCTGTCACGGCGGCCGGGTAGTAGTCGCGCAGCACCGACCGCAGCCGTCCGGCCACCAGGCTGCTGGCGCGCAGGGCCCGTCGGTGCGCGCGGGTTAGTTCCCGCAGCGCCGCGACCTGTGGTGACACCGCCGGCACGGGACGGTGGGCGTCACCGTCGACCCGCAGAATGTGCGCCAATAGGCGGGCGTCGCCCCTGTCCGACTTCTTCCGCTGTGACGTGAGCCGGCTGCGGTAGTTGGCGACCTGGGTAGGGTTGAGCACCACGACGGGTTGGCCCGCCTTGCGTAGCCCGGCGACCATCAGACCCCGGCCGGTTTCGATCCCAACCGGGATCACCCGCCGGTTGCGTCTCACCTCGCGGAGCGCCGCCAGCACCTGGGACAGCCCGTTGGCGTCGTCGGTCACGCGCACATGGCTGACGAGGTGACCACTGCCGTCGACCACGGCCAAGTCATGATGGCTCTCACCCCAGTCAAGGCCTGCGTAGTACCTCATGCTCCCCCGTGCCCGGCTGCGTCGCTGTTTGGTGCTGGCCGGGAGCACGATCTCGCCCGAGGGCTCGCAGGCCCAGGATCACAAGGGGCATGGCCCGGCCAGCCGGCGTCCGGAGATCACCAAGACCCATGGTAAATAAATTTACCAAGCGTGTCGAGTGGCCCACCTGCGATTCGATCAACACCCTGGCGAGGGCAGAGGCGACGGCATGATGAAGGGGTAGCAGTGGCGCGCAGCCACGGCGAGACAGCGCCCAACACCTACGTCCAGGACGGCGACTGGCCCGAGGCGATCTTGCGGCCCGAGGCGCCAGCCAGCGCCCACTACGCCCAGGAGCTTGCGCGCCGGCTTGCTGCGGAAATGCGTCGTCGCCCGATCAGCAACCGAGAACTGGCCAGGGTCGCCGGCGTGAGCCACCCGACCATCGGCTCGGTTCTCAACGGCGACCGCTACGCCGACCTACGGACCCTTGCCAGCCTTGAAGTCGCCCTCGGCGCCGAGCTGTACCCCGCGGGCATGTTCCAGCGCCTACGAGCAACCTGATCAGCCACCCCCGTCTCACCTGCGGACGTTCTACACCGCATGAAACCTCGAACACCCGGACCGTCGTCAACAACCAACGAACGGCTGGTGCCGCCGGCATCACCCACAAGGCCCTCGCGTCGCTTCACATACGTCCGACGGTGATGCCGGCGGCATCACCAGCCGGGGTCGCGCTACCCAGGAAACGGCGCCCTCCGTTCTTTGCCTCTACCGAATTAGGCGGCGCAGTCACGGGCGGTTGCAGGTGCCGCCAGTGCCGCGGCAGTTAGGACCCCTTCGGGTGCATAGTCCGGCTCCACCGGTACGAGGATCACCATCTTGATGCCGGGATACCCAAGCGGCGAGCAGGTGATGACCTCGACCTTGATCGGTGTGCTGCGGCCCAGAATCCTGATGCCGCGCACAGCCTTCCCCGTGTCCACGACGCTGGGCTCGTTCTCCCAAAACCATCGAGCATGCTCGTTGCCCGCAGTGACCTCACGGATGAGCTGGGCCAGCGCCCCGTGATTGGGCTCGCGCGCATGTGCCATGCGTAGTTGTGCCAGCAGTGACGGTGCCCAGTCCTCCTCCCAACTGGCGAGCTGCCGCCGAGCCTCGGGGTGCGTGAAAGCCCACCGCATTAGGTTGGCGTCGTCCAGGATCAGCCCCGGGAACCAGCTTCCTGCCTGCGTGTTCCATGCACGGACGGTGAAGGTGCTGTCGACAATGAAGGCAGGGCACCGCTGGACGCTTACGAGCCGCTGCACTGTCTGGGTCACCTCTTCTGCGTCGGCGGGCCGCGGCCGACGCACCGGCTGACGTCCGACGGCGAGGCGGTAGAGAACTTCCCGCTCGGGTTCGGAGAGGCGCAGCGCCTCGGCGACGCGGTCGAGGAAGTCGTCGGAGTATCGGCCGAGCCGGCCTCGTTCCAGCTCGCCGTACCAGAAACTGGTGCTTCCCACGACCCGGGCGATGTCGTCCTGGCTGACGGTTTGTCTGCGCCGATGCGGATACCGGACGAAGTTCGGTAGGTCGTCCAGAGTCAGCCGCCGGCGCCAGGCTCGCAGCAACGCGGAAAGCTCCGCTTCGGAACTGCCAATCGGCGAGGGCCGGGTGAGCAGCCCCGAAAATTTGCCGTCCGGCATCGCTACCACCTCCATTGACTCGAAACCGCAGACCAACCACCGGCGCTGGATCGCTTCGCCACACGTCGCCGGTCCGCGACATGAACACCTGAACAGGGGTCTGTCGCAGCAGCAGCGAACCAAGGCAACACCAGAACCCGAGAAGCGTTCCGTGTGCAACAGCGACCTGGGCGATCACCGAGCTGCTCACGGCTGACCTCGGCTGGACCTGGCCCGTCGAAACGGTCAAGGGCACCTCTGCTTGTTTGTGGGCCCGGCCTCCGGGGCGGTTCGGAGGCCGGGCCGAGTCGGCGCGGTGACCCCCCACCCCCACGCCGACCCAGTTGGGCCCGAAGGCCTAAGTTCTGCGGAGGTTGCGAAGGGTTTCCCGCCGCATCACCGTCCGGCCCCGGGTGATGCCGGCGGCATTGCTTGTATGGCCCATCACCCGACACCGTCGGCGCGATCATCGACGGCCGCGCGCCCGCGGTTGAAGCCGGGTATGTCCTTAACGTCCTTCAGGTAGGCGGTGCGAGCGGGTGAGCGGCTGGCCGCACGATTGCCCAACATCCGCACCGCGAGTGAGTGATGAGTGTCGCCCCACACGGCCAGCGCTGTGGCAAAGGCGTCCATCCCGATTGCCAACTGGCCATCGACCGAGCTTGGCAACCTGGCCGACACAGCCTCCCGTACCCGCGACTCCGTGGACTCGGCGGAGACCGCTCGCGCCTGCATGGTGCGTACGGCCTGGTTGGTGATTGAGTTCAGCTGGGACAGCGCCGGCCGGCGGCAAAGTGACTTGACGAGTCTGTAGCTGTAGCTCTGGACACCGCTGGTGCCCCCAGTCCACCTGCTGAAGCTCCAGGCCGCCTCAACCTGCAATGTGGCGAGCAGACCGAGCAGCGGCGACGACTCTCGCAAGATGCTGGTAGCCGCGTCCAGCCGCACCCCACCGTGCAGCGAATGGCCGCTGCTGAGCAGTTTGATGACGCCGCACAAATCCACCGCCACCAACGCGACCGTCGCCTCGCAGGCTTGGAGCACCCGCAAGAACAGGTACTCGTCGTGAACCCGGGATACCGGCAGCATCGACAGGGCTATCGCTCGGCGTTCCTCCCCATCGAGGGAGTCCTCGACAACCTTCCACAACCGCTGCGCGCTCAGCCCATCGATGACTTCCGCCTCGCACATCCCTAGGCGGAGCAGTGCGGGCCGAAGCAGGCGTGTGCCGAGCCGCAGACGCTTACGCGTCACCACGGGGGCGGGCCGCATCTCGGGCAAGGGCTGTTGCTCGTTGCGTTCGGCATCCTGCTCGAATCTCATCGCATCTGCGATCAGGGCCACGACCAGTCGGTCCCGGCATCGCAACGCTGCTGCGGCGTCAGCGACGAGATCACCGTCGGCCACGTCAGGCATTGGCAGCAGATCCATAGCGAGATACGTGCGGTAGTCGTATCGGCCGTCGGCCTTATCAAGCACCACGTTCAGCCAGGAGCGCAGCAGCCGGTTGCTAGCTTGAGTTCCCACCGATGCGGTGGCCACCATCCGCGCTTCGTGCAGGGCCGCTAGCAGCGGCGCTGCCACGAAATGCTTCCCCGACTCCTGGAAGGCGGAGACAACCTCCCGGAACGGAAAGTCGGCGCTGTGCCGGTCCCCTTCCAGCCATTGCTCCACGGCCCCGATGGCGTTCATGCCGCACCCACTCGTCGACGGGCAAGGGCCTTGCCAGCCGTCGCCGCAGCGGGGGCGACGGCGATCTGGCCCATTGCAGGCCCTCCCGAAGCGGGCCTTCCCTGGGTGCGGACCGCCCACAGGCCGGGGAAGTACCTGTGGGCGGTCAGCTCGGCGAGCACTTCCACCCGTGTGCCCTGAGTACCGCGTGCCAATATCTTTCCCCCGTCTTGTCACCGGCCGGACCGTCGCGGTGCGGCCTGCCCGAGTTAGAACCAAGGCGCCTGTGCCAATTGCCAGAGCTCCCGCTGGTCGCGGCGCGCAGAGGCCAACTGCTGCTGAGCAAGCCACGCGCGGGCCTGCTTGCTTCCCAGCAGCCACAGCAGAAGTAGGCCCTGCACCGCCAGGCCCCCGCAGACGACGAGCCGGACCGCGACAGGCAGACCATCGGTAGCCAGTGCCAGAGCGATGCCTGCGGCTGCCAGCCCGACGGCCGCCAACCGCGCGGTCGTGACGTAGCCGGTCTGGAGCGTGGACAAGGCGGCAGTGGCCACCGTGACACTGAGCCCAATCAGGACGACGACGACTCCGATGTCAACGACCATCGCCGAAGGCGAGGTTGAGGCATCCCAGGCGCTGACCAACGCGACCGCTGCCCCAACGGCGGTGCCTGCCGCCATCCAGCACAGCACCGCCACCGCCTGTACCGCCGTCGGAGCGGACGCGACGACCGCTTCTCCCCGACGTCGGACATGCCCCCCCTGCCGACCATGCATCTCTGCCCCCGCAGCTCTAGCGCACTGGTGCTGCCATTCAAGCGCGAGTTAGGCCCCTTAATCAAGTCTGAACGTCTAGTAAATGCCTAGCTGAGGGTGTTGTGTGTGTGGGAAGTCAGGGTGAGTGATGCCGGCGGCATCACTTCATGCCGGCCATGACGGCACCGCAGCGACGACGCTGAGCTGGCCAGGCTCTGCGGTCAGCATCGCCGGCTGCCGCTGGATGGATGCGCTCAAGCGCTCAGTCGGCGTGGTTGAAGCGCCGGGGCGTCCCGTCCCAGGCGTGGTAGAAGCTGCCGTCGTCGGCCACATACACATCGCCCTTGCGTCGGGCAGTGAAGGACTGGTCTGCCGCAGGCAGGGGGCGGGAGAGATCGGGGGATTCCGTGCCCAGCATGGGATCAGAGGGCAGTGGGATGGCAACACCGCTGAGTGGGACCAAGCGGGCAGCCAGGGGAGTTTCTGCGACCACAGCCGCCCAGGCTGAGTAGGTCATCCCGACGCCAGCGTCAGCGACGATGATCTTCGCGCTGCCGAGATTCCAGGATGCTGCCTGTTGCACGAGCCAGTCAGGATTGGGCAGCAGTCCACGACACCATTCGGCAATGTCCTGTCCGTCGGCAAGGTGAAGCGGGATCGCGCTTTGGTTGGTCTGGGCGAACTTTCGGGCTGAAGGCAGGAAGGTGCTTGAGGTAATGAAGAGGCTTCGATCGGCGCTTTGAGCATGAGCCACGCCGAGGATAGAGGCGACCAGTTCGAGGTCGATCTTTTCCCGGTAGCGCTTCACGGACACGACGGTGAGTTGCTGGCCGTATACGGGATGCTCGGTGAGGCGGATGTCGACTCCGCCGTCGTTTGCTCCCGGGCCGAGGACGGTGGTGTAGCCCTGGGCCTCGAACACGGAGGCGCACAGCTCCTCGAACCTGCGCCAGTGGAGATTGGCGAGATGCTCGGGGTGGCGGCCGAAGTGCTCAAAGACAGTGCGGTAGATCGTCGCGTAGTCGGGCGCCACCAGGTGAGCGTGCCACTCGAACGCTTGAAGCGAGGCCAGCCGGGCGTGCAGTTGCAGGCTCAGCGGTGAGTCGTCAGGAACGCAGATTTCGTGTAGGCCAGGGGACGTCGTCGAGAAGAACAGGCCAAGCGAGCCGAACCACTCCCAGAAGTCGTCCTCCCCTTCCGTGCAAAGGCGGTCTTCCACCTGCTGGCTGTTGTTGTACATGATTGCGGCGACCGGCCAGTCGCGCGGAGGCAGGCTGAAATGATCTTGATAGGTCTTGAACCCGATCTGGTCAAGGCTGTCCACCCATCCATGCCGGATGAACCAGTTGCGCACCCGGTCGCCGATGGCGTCGGCCAATGCCTGCTGGCCGCCTGCGTTCAAGACTGCTAACAGTTGCGACGGGGCGGCCGTCTCCTCAGACATGCAGCGAACCTTACCTACCCGCGCTCTGGGGCGAGGACGAGCTTCGCGGTGGCGTCAGCGGAGACCGGACACGCCTGAACTCGTACCCAGGCCACCCCAGCATCCGAGTTGGGACGTTTCTACGTCATGTCTGGCTCAGCGGATCCCGGCCTTCACCTTTCGGCCACGGCAGCCGGGGAGACCGTGGGCCCCGCCGCCCGGCTGCCGTGGGTAGTCACCGAGTCGCCGGTCCCACCGCCATTCACCCTGCGCCTGACAGATCCGCGAGCCAGCAACGACGATGTGGTCAGTCCTCGCTGTCAAACCAGCGCAGCACCTCAAGACTGATCAGTTCGACGCTCGGCCGCCGGGCGAGGCCCCGGCGCCCCCCAGCGCGCTGCCCAGGCGTCATCACGCGATAGGTGATCATCACCGCGTGGAACCCGTCGACGTCGAACGCGGCATACCTCACCCCCTCGCCGGCGGCGGAATTCTGATACGCCGCCCGGTCCAATACGATGTCGCTCAGGCCCCGCAGCAGTGCAGCGACCGTCTGTCGACCCCGACGGGCAATGGCTTTCAGGTCGGATAGAGCCGGAGTCCATGCCACTAGGTCAGCGCTTCCGCGCGGCATCCCGTTCACCTGAAGCACTTGCACCGGGGCCTCAGACAGCCGAGCAAGCCGGGTTAGCTCCAGAATCGTTGTGGGCTGCGGACCGGCGCCGTGCCTCAGCCGTTCGTGGATCTTCGCTACGCCCCACCGATCCACTTCCCTGGCGAGCCGCTGAATCAAAGCAATCCACACGGGCAGCGGGGACAGCACAGCCTCATGTGTGCCGTAGAGGCCGAGGTAGACGACGTCGGCAGCTCCGGAACGCCATGTGTCAAGGTACTTGTTGAGGCCGTCCCTGACGGCCTTCACCGTGGCGGTGATCATGCTTCCCATCCGTGATCAAGCGTTCGATCTCGCGACCGAAACCGTCGTCCGTCCTCAGCGATTCCCCGACCGTCCGCGGGGTGTGCCCCGACGAAATGCACTCTCGCAGCCCATGCTCCTCACGCAGGCGCCGCAGCGCGGGCCATAGGAGGCGATCATGCCAGTATGCGGGCCCGTCCCGGCTCCGCTGCGGTGAACCCCGCTGTGTCCCGAACTCAGACTCATAGGACCCGAGTAGGGCCCACAGCTCGCGGACGACCCCGGGATGGCGGTACCAGCAGGAGGCGATTGCGAACGTCGATGTCGGCAGCTCGTACGCCTCATTGAGCCAGTCGGTGAAGTCCCGGATCCTAATCAGGGCGGCCACCTGGTCACGGCGGGCAAGGCGGTCGAAGGCCCACACCGACCAGGTGATGCCGCCGGCATCACCCTGAGCGGCCCGGCTTCCCCGCCGCAGCCCGACGGGAGCCAGCATGGTGGGAGCCCTCGACGCCCGTAACGGGGCGCGACGGCGGGCGGGCTGGGTCAACGCCGACTCGACATTGAACAGCCTGGTGTCCATGGCCGCGACAGCGTTGCCGATCTCCAGCAGGAGACCGCCGTCCTCGGTGAGGTCGTCGTCCGCGGTCACTCAAGCCGCCCCGTCAGCCGGGCGACCGTTTCCGCGCTCCGCTGCGCTTCATCGGCCCACGGGCTGTCCCAGTACGGCTCGAACTCGGCGACGACTGGCGGCGCCTGACGGTAGATCAACAGGCCGTGTGACGGGGGCAGCTCGCGGATCTGGTGCGGATGCAGGATCGGACGTTCCCGGTCGCTCGCGGTGGCGGAGACGACCTGACCGTGGGCGACCGTGGTAGAGGTGGCAGGGACCTCGACCACCCCGGCGAGGGCACTCATCATGCTCAACAATTCGGGTTCACTCGTGCCACCCATGACGATCTTTGCGGTTGCCGAGCCGAACACTTCAGCCGCTCCCGCCTCCCCCCACCGGTCACGCGCCTGGCCGAGCCCCTGGCCACCGATGGCCAGGGTGATGCCCTGACCGCCCAGCCGTGACATCAAGCTGCCGAGTCGAGGCACCGGGGCAACGTTGCCGACCTCGTCGATGACGCATCGCAGGGGCGGATCCAGCCGGGCCGGCCACCTCCGCTCGGCCGCCGCACGGGCTTGTCTCAGGACCTCGTTGACGAAGGCTGTGATCAGCGGCGCCACAGTGTCGTGGTCGCCGCTGATGACATAGACGGTATCGGTCGAGGTGAGGAGCCGGCTGATGTCGAACGCTTCGCCGGCTGGCGGGCAGCAAGAGTCCAAGACTGTTGGGTCGGCGAACATCGTCAGCATGTCCGCCAAGGTCTTCTTCGTAGAGTCCAGCGGCCCGGTGCCGCGATCCCCCGACGTCGCCTCCTCCAGGGCGGTAGCCCACGACGGGGCCGCCCGGGGATGACTCCGCAGGATCTCCCGCGCCGGCAGAGTCGGGCTGTCCATCCGCAGCGCCCACTGCACCACGCTGCCCATGTCGCGACCGTCGAGTGCGGCGGCATGCAGGAGGCAGCGCAGCACGTCTCGCGCCTGCTTGCGAAAGAACTTGGCATTCGAGGTGTGGGCATCGTCAGGGCTGGCGGCGGCGAACGCCTCGGCGGTGGAAATCGCCACCTGTGGCTGATCGCAACCTGCTACCGGTGACCACCGTAGCGGGTTGGGCCACCCGACGACGTTGCCCGGGTCGAGCACGTGCACCGTACCCTTGGCGCTGCGGGCGAGGTACGTGATGGACAGCAGGTCTCCCTTAGTGGATCCGGCGACGACCGGGCCGGGCGCGCTGCGGACGAGCCCCGCCAGGACAGCTGCGGTTTTGAACGCACGGGGCGGGGCCATGACCGCGATCGAGTCCTCGTGTCGAAGGTAGAGGCGGTGTCCCTCCCCTGCGGCCTTTGCCAGCGGTATCGCCAGCTCCTCCAGAGGTGCCCGGCGTCGGGCGAGGTTCGGACGAGTCTGGGCGGCTGACCGTCGGGCCACTCGCTTACCGAGGTACCGCGCCCACTGCCGGTGCCCTGCCAACCCTTGGCGTCGTCGGCGCTCCCGCCGCGTGCGCCACCAGCCCACGGCTGCTGCCACGCACAGCAGCTCGCCGCCGAACAGCGTCCAGATCAGCGGGGCGGGGGCGACGACCTGGTTGACGTACCCGGCGGCCGGATTGGTCGGCGAGGCCACGAACGCCGCCATCGTCTCACCGATCCCCGGGTGACCAGACGCGCCGGCGAGGAGCCCGGCCAGCAGTACCGCAGCGTGCCAAGCGGCGAACGCCCCGGCCAGAGCAGCTAGCACCCCGAACCCCGACCGAGGCCCGTGCGGAGGTGATGCCGCCGGCATCACTGCCCACCCGTCAGCCGAGGGCCGGTCATGGCCGTGTCCGTATCGGTCAACGCGATCTCGGTCGACGAGCGAAGGTGCTGCATCAGGATCGGCGCGTTGGCCCCGATCCTGAGCAGGCAAACCCCCTGCTGGAGCTGCATTAGGTCATCGAGCAGATGCGGTGGAAGCGAGTACAGACGCACGCACCGGGCTGCATCGTCATGGCGGGCCTGGGCGTACATGTAGACGGTCTCGGCCTCCTTGAGCATGCTCACTGCGGGCGACTCTTCCGGGATGTCGGCGAGGTGGTGCAGCGCCACCACGTTGGCCAAGCCGATGCCTCGTGCCAGCTTGGAGTTGCGCTGGAACAACCTCGCCCCGACGCCCTCGGCCAGGTGCCATCCTTCCTCGGCGATGAAGGTGGTCTGCCATCCGCGGTGACGCCGCAACAGGTTGGTCAACCACGTGTTGAGCACCGTCATGACCAGCGGGATCGCTGGTCCCTCCGTAGGCAGCTGCGATAGGTCGAAGCTGGTGAGGCGGTCAGCGAGGCGGACGTCAGGGCTCGTCGGACCGTCGAACAGGCCCGCGAGGTCATCACCGCAGACCCGCTCTAGGTCGAAGGCCAAACTCAGTGCGGCCTCGGCGAAACGGTCGCGGGTCGCGCTCGTAGCCGGCACCTCACCGAACAGGTCTGCTGGAGGCGCGAGCCGTAGCGCGTCGATCACGTCATCGAGCACGGGCGTTTTCTCGGCGGCTTCGGCCTTGGCCAGAGCACGCAGATGCGCGATGCGCAGGGCCGCTCCCTGCCAGGAGTCAGGCTCGGCGCCGGAGGCGGCGTGCACCACGGCCCGGAGCAGTTGCAGCTGTCCGGCCACCTGAGTGGAGCTTTCCGCCGAGATGCCGATCACGGGGTCGAGCAGATTGATCCGGCTGCCGCCGCGGCCTACCTCAAACCGGATGGGGCTGCCGCCGAGCTGTCGGCACAACTCGCTGTACTCGCCCTCACCGCCCTGATCCTTGCGGTCGGCCACCACGGTGCGCCGGTTGCGGAAGGCCAACGGTCGGTAGACGTAGACCGTCTTGATCAGCGCCGACTTGCCCTTCCCGACGTCGCCGAGCACCACGACGTTCGGCGACGACACCGTCTTGCGTTGATAGGCGCTGAAGGGGTCGTGGTGTACCGGTTGGCCGGTGACTAAGTCGATACCGTTGAGGATCCCGTCGGTGTGGGTTGGAGGCGCGGAGATGGCGGTGCACAGGACCTCGCTTTGCCTCGTGGTGCTCAGGATTCCTGGTACCCGGGGCGCATAGAGGCCGAGGCGGCCCAGTACCGGAGACCTGCGCCACCGCCACGGGGATGGAGCGAGGGAATGCGGCTGCGCTTCTTGCCCTGCGAGGGCGTCCGGTGGCGGTGATGCCGGCGGCATCACCGGGGCCGGGATAGAACCGTCAGCGGTCGGTGACAGCAGGCGGGGTGATGCCGCCGGCATCACCCGCGGGTTCGCGCCCACGGTGGAGGGCGGAGCTGCGATCCGCGGCGGCGGGGGCAGGGTCGGGGGGGCGGGCACGGGTCGGCCAGGTTGTGTCACCGTTGAGCCTCCAGTCCACGCCACACCGGCCACGTGGTGGGCAGCGCGGTGTCGTGGCGCATATCGAGCCAGTCCACGTTGCTGATCCCGCATTCGCCGGCCGCGTCAGTGAGTGCCGTGCACGCGCGGTTCAGCTCGGTCTCGCTGGCGGCCGTCACCGCGAGGTACCCGGCCCACCGAGCGCCGTGGATTCCGGAGCCGGGTTGCAGGTCTGCTAGGCGCTGCGCCGAGGCGGATAGCTGCACGGCCGTGGGGGGGGGGGGGGGGGCCCCCCCGCGGCCGCCCCCCCCCCCCCCCCCGCCCGCGCACGGGTCATCAGCGCGGGCCCGGGTGGGGGGCCGCGCCCGCCGCCGGCGCGACAAC
>NZ_JBIDBG010000023.1:0-99228 GCF_043202855.1 Micromonospora sp. NPDC048063
CGCCGTGAGGGTGGTTTCCGTGGCGGCGACCGCCGTGAGGGTGGCGACAGGCCCGGCGGTGGCTTCCGGGGTGGTGACCGCGAGGGCGGTTTCCGCGGCGGTGAGCGTCGCGAGGGTGGCTTCCGCGGCGGTGAGCGTCGCGAGGGTGGCTTCCGCGGCGGTGACCGCGACGGTGGCTTCCGCGGTGGTGAGCGCCGTGAGGGCGGCTTCCGCGGTGGTGAGCGTCGCGAGGGTGGTTTCCGTGGCGGCGACCGCCGTGAGGGTGGCGACAGGCCCGGCGGTGGCTTCCGGGGTGGTGACCGCGAGGGTGGCTTCCGCGGCGGTGACCGTGAGGGCTTCCGCGGTGGAGAGCGCCGCGACGGTGGGTTCCGTCGTGAGGGCGGCGAGCGCCAGGGCGGCGGCTTCCGGGGCGGTGACCGCGAGGGCGGGTACCGCGGCGGTGAGCGTCGCGAGGGCGGCTACCGGGGCGGTGAGCGCCGCGAAGGCGGGTACCGCGGCGGTGAGCGCCGTGAGGGCGGCTACCGGGGCGGCGACCGTGAGGGCGGCCTCCGTGGCGGTGACCGTGAGGGCGGCTTCCGTGGCGGTGAGCGCCGCGACGAGCGGCGGGAGCGTCCGGAGGCGGAGGGGGAGCGCACCCAGGCTCCCACGCTGCCCGACGAGATCGTCGCCACCGACCTCGACAAGGACGTCCGGGCTGAGCTGCTGTCGCTGGCCAAGCCGGTCGCCGAGACGGTCGCCCGACACCTGGTGGCCACGGGTCAGCTGATCGACGAGGACCCGGCGGAGGCGTTGGCGCACGCGCTGGCCGCCCGTCGGCTGGCGTCCCGGATCGCCGCCGTCCGCGAGGCGGTAGGCCTGGCCGCGTACCACGCGGGGGAGTGGCAGACCGCGATCGCGGAGTTGCGCACGTACCACCGGATGACCGGGCTGCAGAGCCACCTGGCGGTGCTCGCGGACTGCGAGCGGGCGCTGGGCCGGGCGGAGCGGGCGATCGACCTGTTCCGTGGTGCGGACCGGGAGAAGCTGGACCAGGCCGTGGCGATCGAGCTGCTGATCGTGGCGGCCGGCGCACGCGGCGACCTCGGCCAGAAGGACGCCGCGGTGGCCATGCTCCAGGTTCCCGAGCTGACCGTCGAGGCGGCCGAGCCGTGGACGGCCCGGCTGCGCTACGCGTACGCCGACGCGCTGCTCGCGGTCGGTCGTCGCGAGGAGGCCCGCGAGTGGTTCTCCCGGGCGGCCGACGTGGACACCGAGGGCGAGACCGACGCCGCCGAGCGCCTGCTGGAGCTCGACGGTGTGGTGATCGAGGGGGACGAGGAGGACGAGGAGTCCGCCGAGGCGATCGCCGCCGGCCCCGGCGCCCCGGGTGCGGTGCCGGCCCGTCCGGATGCCGACCTCACCGGCGACGCCGAGCGCGACGACGACGGGCGACGGGACGAGGCCGGCCCGACCGCCGGCGAGCGGGACGAGGCCGGGAGCGCGGACGTGCCGACGGACGACCTGGCCGACGACGAGCTGACCGACGACGAGGCGCACGCTGTCGCGGCCGGTCCCACCGCCGACGGCACCGGGACCGACGCCACCGACGCCGCCGCCCGCGGCGAGTCGGCCGGCACCGGCGAGTCGGACGCCCCGCAGCGATGACGGCGGACGCCGGGGAGCGGCTGGTCGACGGGTACGCCCTGGTCGTGTTCGACCTGGACGGGGTGATCTACCTGATCGACCGGCCGATCCCCGGCGCCGTCGAGGCGGTCGGGCGGCTGCACGCCGAGGGGCGGGGCGTCGCGTACGCGACCAACAACGCCTCGCGCCGATCCAGCGAGGTGGCCGCCCTGCTCACCGGGATGGGCGTTCCCGCCCGGCCGGAGGAGGTGCTCACCTCCGCGGCGGCCGCCGCCGAGCTGCTCCGCGACCGGCTGCCCCCCGGCGCCGCGGTGCTGGTGGTCGGCGCCGAGGCACTGCGGGCCGAGGTCCGCGCCGCCGGGCTGACGCCGGTGTCCCGGGCCGACGAGTCGCCGGTCGCCGTCGTGCAGGGGTACGGGCCGCAGGTCGGCTGGGTGGACCTGGCCGAGGCGTCGGTGGCCGTACGCGGTGGGGCGACCTGGATCGCCACCAACACCGACCGGACGCTGCCCAGCGGTCGGGGACCGCTACCGGGCAACGGCGCGCTGGTCGCCGCGCTGCGGACCGCGCTCGGGCGGGATCCCGACGTGGTCGTCGGCAAGCCCGAGCCGGCGCTGTTCGCCACCGCGGCCCGCCGCGCCGGCGAGGGCCGGGCGCTGGTGGTCGGCGACCGGCTGGACACCGACATCGAGGGCGCCCGGCGGGCGGGCCTGGACAGCCTGCTGGTGCTCACCGGCGTCAGCGACGTGGCCGAGCTGCTCGCCGCCCCGCCGGAGCACCGGCCGACGTACGTTGCGATGGATCTCGCCGGGCTCTTCGACCCGGCGGCGGTGGTGCGGGTCCCGGGCCCGGCGGACGGGTGGTCGGTGGCGTCGCGGGACGGCGCGCTGGAGCTGTCCGGGGCGGGCCGCCCGCTGGACGCCCTGGCGGCGTTGTGCGCGGCCGCCTGGACCGGGGACGCGACGCGGGTGCGTGCCGGGTCGGCGGCGGCCGGGCAGGCGCTGACCGCGTTCGGCCTGTCCGCCTGAACGGTCCCGCCCTCCCCGGCCCGAACGCCCCCGGCCCGGTCTCATCCCGGTGGTCGGGCCGCCCCGGCCAGGGCTCGAAGCAGGCTGCCTCGGCCGCGGCTCAGAGCAGCTTGCGCAGCTTCATCAGGTCGAGCGGGTTCGCCTTGATCGACACTCGCCGGGACGTGACCGCGCGGGTGATGTCGAGTTCACCGCGCACCAACGCGAGCAGGTCGTCGCTGCTCGTGCTCAGCGCGATCTTCGCCTTCGGGTCGTCTCCGTCGGCCAGGTCGACCAGGCGGCCGTCGGCGAGCCGGCCGTGGAAGGCGGTGTCCAGGTCCGTGATCCGGCAGGCCAGCGTGCGGTCCAGGTCGATCCGTTCCCGCACCGTCTCCGCGTTGCGGTCCAGCCGGGCGGCCAGCTCCTGCAACGCCTGCCGGCACTCGTCCACGCTGGCCACTGTCGCCCCCTCGCCGTTCGCCACGCCGTCCCCGGCACCGTACCGCACAGGGGGTTGCGGGGTGCCCGGTAGCGTGACACCTGCACACCCCCGCCCCGCGGAAGGACTCAGGCATGCAGGACGCGTGGCGCGCCTACCTCGAGCTGGCCATGGGCCTGACGGAGGCGCCCCGGAAGAAGGCCCAGGACGCGGTGCGCCGCCTCGTCGGCTCGGGCGGGGCGACCGCCGGCCAGTTGCAGGCGCTCGCCGAGGAACTCGTCTCCACCGGCGCGGCGAACCGGGAGGCGCTGACCAAGCTGGTCCGGTTCGAGGTCGACCGGGCCCTCGGCGCGGTGGGGCTCGCCACCGCCGACGAGGTCGCCGAGCTGACCCGCCGGGTGCACGAGCTGGAGCGCCAGCTCCGGGAGGCCAGGACGACCCCCGCGGCCCCCGCCACCCCGCCGGTGGCCCCGGGCGCTGCCGAGCCGGCCGCGCCCCCCACGGTCGGGCCGGCCGCGCCCGGCCCGACGCAGGCGGTGGCCAAGAAGGCGGTCGCGAAGAAGGCCGTGGCCAAGAAGGCGGTCGCGAAGAAGGCCGTGGCGAAGAAGGCCGTGGCGAAGCGGGCGCCGTCGGCCGTCGCCCCGGCCGAGGGCAGCCACGGCGAGCAGGTCCAGCCGGCGAAGGCCCAGGGTGCGGACGTCGAGCAGGTCCAGCCGGAGAAGGCCCAGGGCGTCGACGCCGGGCCGGCCCGGCCGGTGAAGAAGACGTCCGCCCGCAGGCAGCAGCCGGGCGGCGAGGCGTGATCCGCCCCGCGGCCGGGAGCGGATCGTGACCGGCCCCCACCGTCCCGGCCCGCCGCCGGGTGCCCGTCCCGGGCCGCTGCCCGCTGCCCGGCCGGGCCCCATGCCCGGACCGCGTCCCGGGCCGCCGCGCCCCGAGCCGCTCGACGACCTCGACGAGGCGCGCCACCCCGCCGTCGACGCCGCCGTGCGCGCGATGGCCAACGCCGCGACGCTCGCCCCGGCCGACCAGATCGCGCAGTACGAGGCGGCGTACGAGACGCTGCGGGAAACCCTCGCCACCATCGACCAGGCCTGACCGGACCGGAGAAGAACCACGCATGGCACGTCGTAACCGGCTGGACGCCGAACTCGTCCGCCGCGGCCTGGCCCGCTCCCGGGAGCAGGCCGCCGCGCTGGTGGAGGCCGGCCGGGTCCAGCTGCGCGGGGTGCCCGCCCGCAAGCCCGCCGCGATGGTCGACCCCGCCGACCCGCTGCTGGTCACGGGCGAGGACCCCAGCTCGGAGTACGTCTCCCGGGGCGGGCACAAGCTGGCCGGCGCGCTGACCGCCTTCGCCCCCGGTGGGCTGCGGGTGGCCGGCCGGCGCTGCCTGGACGCGGGCGCCTCCACCGGCGGCTTCACGGACGTGCTGCTGCGCGCCGACGCGGCCGAGGTGGTGGCCGTCGACGTCGGCTACGGGCAGCTCGCCTGGCCGCTGCGCAACGATCCCCGGGTGCGGGTCTTCGAGCGCACCAACGTCCGTACGCTCACTCCGGAGGCCATCGGGGGGCCGGTCGACCTCACGGTCGCCGACCTGTCGTTCATCTCGCTGCGGCTGGTGCTGCCGGCGCTGGCCGGCTGCACCCGGCCCGACGGCGACCTCGCGCTGATGGTGAAGCCGCAGTTCGAGGTCGGCAAGGAGCGGGTCGGCGCCGGCGGGGTGGTCCGCGATCCGGCGCTGCGCGCCGAGGCGGTGCTCGACGTCGCCGCCGCGGCGGCGCGGCTCGACCTCGGTCTGGCCGACGTGGCCGCGAGCCCGCTACCGGGGCCCAGCGGCAACGTCGAGTTCTTCGTATGGTTACGCCGGGACGCACCGCCGGCCGACCCGGATCGGGTGCGTGCCGTGGTGACCGCCGGGCCGCAGGGCCCGGTGCCGTCCGGCGAGCTGCCGGACACGGCGACGGAGGAGGTGGCCGGGTGAGCGAGCAGGCGAGCCCCGCAGTCGTGGCTGGGCCGTGCGGGTGCCGGGCGGGCGCGACGGGACGGCCGTCCCGGTGAGCCGCACGGCCCTGCTGGTGACCCACACCGGCCGCCGCCGCAGCACCGAGCACGCGCGGGCGGTGGCCGCCGACCTCATCGCGGCCGGTTTCGAGGTACGGGTCGTCGCCGAGGAGGCCGACGACCTCGACCTGCCCGGCGTGGTGCCGGTGACCGGCCTGGAGGCGGCCGAGGGCGCGGAGATCGTCTTCGCGCTCGGCGGGGACGGCACGTTCCTGCGCGCGGCCGAGCTGGCCCGGCCGGCGAAGGCGCCGCTGCTCGGCATCAACCTCGGCAAGGTCGGCTTCCTCGCCGAGGCGGAGATCGACGACCTGGACAGCGCGGTGCGGGACGTGGTGGGCCGCAACTACACCGTGGACGAGCGGCTCACGCTGGACGTGACCGCCGAGTTCGACGGCGGCCCGACCATCGAGTCCTGGGCGCTCAACGAGATCAGCGTCGAGAAGGGCGAGCGCGCCCAGATGCTGGAGTTGCTCGTCGACGTGGACGGCCGCCCGCTGTCCCGCTACGGCTGCGACGGTGTGGTCTGCGCGACCCCCACCGGCTCGACGGCGTACGCGTTCTCCGGCGGCGGGCCGGTGGTGTGGCCCGAGGTGGAGGCCCTGCTGCTGGTGCCGATCAGCGCGCACGCGCTGTTCAGCCGGCCGCTGGTCACCGCGCCCACCTCCACGTTCGTCATCACCGTCGACCCGTTCACCACCCTCGCGGTGTTGTCCTGCGACGGCCGGCGCGTCTACGACCTGCCGCCCGGGGCCCGGGTCACGGTGCGGCGCGGCGCGCTGCCCGTGCGCATCGTGCGGCTGCGGGACCGCCCGTTCACCGACCGGCTGGTGGCGAAGTTCGACCTGCCCGTGCACGGCTGGCGCGGCAACCGCCGCTGACGGCGCGCCCGTGGCGCGTGTCCGCACCGGCGGTGACCGGTCTCACCGGGGCGCCCCGGCCGGTGGTGGGGCGGGGCGCGACGCCCCGGTACGCCCGCGCCGGCTGGTCAACTGTCGGGGGCCGCGTCTACTGTCGGTTGCTGTGCTGGAAGAGCTGCGCATCACCGGACTGGGCGTCATCGAGGACACCACGCTGCCGTTGACCGGCGGCATGAACGTCATCACCGGCGAGACCGGTGCGGGCAAGACGATGGTGGTCACCGGCCTCGGCCTGCTCTTCGGTGGCCGTGCCGACGCGGGGCGGGTCCGGGCCCAGCCCGGCCGGGCGGTGGTCGAGGGGCGGCTGCGGCTCGACGGCCGGGTCGCCGCCGCCGTGCACACCCGGGTCGTCGACGCCGGCGGCGAGCCCGACGAGGACGGTTCGGTGCTGCTCAGTCGCACGGTCACGGTGGAGGGTCGGTCCCGGGCACACCTGGGCGGGCGCAGCATGCCGGTGGCCATGCTCGGCGAGGTGGGCGAGCAGGTGGTCGCCGTGCACGGCCAGTCCGACCAGCTGCGGCTGCTGCGTCCGGCCGAGCAGCGGGCCGCGCTGGACCGGTTCGCCGGCCCGGAGCACGAGAAGCTGCTCGACGCGCTGCGCGAGGCGTACGCCCGCTGGCGCGCCGTGGTCGACGACCTGGCCGACCGGCGGCGAAACGCCCGCGAGCGCAGCCAGGAGGCCGACCTGCTGCGGCTCGGCCTGGACGAGATCACCCGGGTCGACCCGCAGCCCGGCGAGGACGACGAGCTGAAGGCGGAGGCGCAGCGGCTGGAGCACGCCGAGGGGCTGCGCACCGCGGCGCAGCTGGCCCACCAGTGCGTGGCCGGCGGCGTGGAGGCGGCCGACGAGACCCCTGACGCCACGGCGCTGCTCGGCACCGCCCGGCGCACCCTCGAGGCGCAGGCCAGCACGGATCCGGCGCTCGGCGAGCTGGCGGGGCGGCTGGAGGAGGCGGCGACGCTGGTGGCGGACGTCTCCGCCGAGCTGTCGGCCTACCTCGCCGCGCTCGACGCCGACCCGGCCCGGTTGCAGGCCCTCTACGAGCGCCGGGCGGCGCTGCGCGCCCTGACCCGAAAGTACGCCGACGACGTCGACGGCGTGATCGCCTGGGCGGAACGGGCCCGCACCCGGCTGTCCGACCTGGACACCTCCGACGAGCTCCTCGACGAGCTGGAGCGGGAGTCGGCGCGGCTGGCCGGCGAGGTGGCCGACCTGGCCGGCCGGGTGTCGACGTCCCGGCAGGAGGCGGCGACCCGCTTCGCGGAGCAGGTCACCGTCGAGCTGGCCGGCCTGGCCATGCCGCACGCCCGGATCGAGGTGGCGGTGCTGCCGCGGCCGGCCGGCCGGGCGGAGCCGAGCCTGCCGGTCAACGGCGCCGAGGTCGGCGTCGGCCCGGACGGCGGCGACGAGGTCGAGCTGCGCCTGCTGGCCCACCCCGGCGCGCCCGCGCTGCCGCTGCAGCGCGGTGCCTCCGGCGGTGAGCTGTCCCGGGTGATGCTCGCCATCGAGGTCGTCTTCGCCGGCTCGGGCGGGCCGCCCACGCTGGTCTTCGACGAGGTGGACGCCGGGGTCGGTGGCCAGGCGGCGGTGGAGATCGGTCGTCGGCTGGCCCGGCTGGCCCGCAGTCACCAGGTGCTCGTGGTCACCCACCTGCCGCAGGTCGCCGCGTTCGCCGACCGGCATCTGGTGGTGGCGAAGGACACGGGCGGAGCGGTCACCACGAGCGGGGTCCGCGTGGTGGAGGACACGGAGCGGGCCCGGGAGCTGGCCCGGATGCTCGCGGGTTTGCCCGATTCCGACCTGGGTATCGCCCATGCCGAGGAGCTTCTCGCCGTGGCGGCCCGGGAAAGGCGTCCGTGAGGGCGGCGATTGTGAGCACAGGCACACCGGCCTGCGCGCTAGTGTGCTTCCCTGGGTAGGCGGCCCTGCTCAGGCATGTCGCGACAGAAATGCCTGCCTCACATGCCAGGATGGTCACGATGCGTCTACCCACGTTGCGCCGGACCCGGAACGCGGAACCGGGCAGAATCCTCGGCACCGCGCGCCTGGACCGCCGGACGAAGCGCCTGGTCGGCCGGCTCCGCCCCGGTGACATCGCGGTCATCGACCACGTCGACGTGGACCGGGTCGCCGCCGACTCGCTCGTCGCGGTCGGTGTCGCCGCCGTGCTCAACGCGA
The DNA here is from genome assembly GCF_043202855.1 of Micromonospora sp. NPDC048063. Lineage (NCBI taxonomy): Bacteria > Bacillati > Actinomycetota > Actinomycetes > Micromonosporales > Micromonosporaceae > Micromonospora > Micromonospora sp. NPDC048063. Next base: position 8,227 of record NZ_JBIDBG010000023.1, read on the forward strand.
AGCCGTCGGTCTCCGGTCGCTACCCCAACCTCGGGCCGGAGGTGCTGATCGGCGCCGGCATCCCGCTCCTCGACGACCTGGGGGAGGGGATCTTCGAGCGGATCCGTGAGGGCGACACGGTCCGGATCGAGGGCAACACCGTCTACGTCGGCGACGAGCCGGTGGCGCACGGCAGCCTCCAGGACGCCGAGACGGTGGCCAAGGCGATGGCCGACGCCCGGGAGGGCCTGTCGGTCCAGCTTGAGGCGTTCGCCGCCAACACGATGGACTACCTCAAGCAGGAGCGCGCCCTGCTCCTCGACGGCGTCGGCGTGCCGGAGATCCAGACCGAGATCCAGGGGCGGCACTGCCTGATCGTGGTGCGCGGCTACGACTACAAGGCCGACCTGGACGTGCTGCGCCCCTACATCCGCGAGTTCAAGCCGGTGCTGATCGGCGTCGACGGCGGCGCGGACGCGCTGGTGGAGGCCGGCTACACGCCGGACATGATCATCGGTGACATGGATTCGGTCACCGACGACGTGTTGCGCTGCGGCGCCGAGGTGATCGTGCACGCCTACCCGGACGGGCGGGCGCCCGGCCTGGCCCGGGTCACCGGGCTCGGCGTACCGGCGGTGACCTTCCCGGCCGCGGCCACCAGCGAGGACCTGGCCATGCTGCTGGCCGACGAGAAGGGCGCCTCGCTGCTGGTCGCCGTCGGCACCCACGCCACGCTGGTGGAGTTCCTGGACAAGGGCCGCGGCGGCATGGCCTCCACGTTCCTGACCCGGCTCAAGGTCGGCGGCAAGCTCGTCGACGCCAAGGGTGTGAGCCGCCTCTACCGGCAGAGCATCTCCGGGTCCTCGCTGCTGCTGCTGGTGCTCTCCGCGATCGCGGCGATGGCCTCCGCCGTGGCGGTCTCCACCGTCGGCAAGGCGTATTTGGGTGTGGTTTCCGAGTGGTGGAACAATTTCGTGTTCCAGCTTGAACAGCTTTTCTAGCGTCCGACCGATCAAGAGGCTGCAGGTGTGATCAACTTCCGGTACCACGTGGTGTCCCTGACCGCGGTCTTCCTCGCGTTGGCGATCGGTCTGGTGGTCGGCACCGCCGCCCTGAACGGCCCGGTCGCCGACTCGCTCAAGGAGAACGTCAACGGGCTGCGCAAGGACAACCAGCTGATGCGCCAGCAGGTCCAGAGCATGGAGAAGGAACTGGAGCTGGAGGAGGACTTCGCGGCCCAGATGGCGGAGTTGTTCCTGCCGGGCAAGCTCGCCGGCAAGCGGGTGGTGGTGGTCACCCTGCCCACCGGGCGGGACCACACCGAGGGCGTGGTCAAGATGCTCCAGCTCGGCGGGGCCGAGATGACGGGTCGCATCGACCTGCAGGACAAGTTCATCAATCCGGACAACAACAACGCCCTGCTGGAACTGGCGGTCACCGCCGCGCGCCCCACCAGCGCGCCGACCGCCGACCTGCCGGGCAACGGCAACGGGGTGGAGACGTCCAGCGCGCTGCTGGCCAGCGTCCTGCTGGACCGGGCGCCCGGCGCCACCCCGGTCACCGAGGCCGACCGGCGGGCGGTGCTGGCCGCGTACACCAACGCCAACTACCTGACCACCGAGGAGCGGGTCAGCGCGTCGGCGGAGGCCGTCGTCGTGGTCAGCGGGCAGCCGTACGTGGACAAGGACTCGGCGAAGAAGGACGAGTCGGTGCTCAAGGTCGCCGAGCAGTTCGACCGCGCCGGGACGATCGTCGTCGCCGGCAACGGCTCGACCGGCGGCAACCTGGTCGCGGCCGTCCGCAGCGACCCGGTGCTGGTGCAGAGCATCTCCACCGTCGACAACGCCAACACTGTCCAGGGCCAGCTCGTCACCGCCCTCGCGATGGTGCAGCAGGTGACCGAGAAGAAGGCCGGGCAGTACGGCGTCGGCGACAACGCCACCCTGCTGCCTAGACTGCCCCAGTGAGCGAGCGACGTACCCCGGTGTCCGGATTCAGCCGAACGCATGAGCGGGAGGGGGCCGCGTGAGTCTGCTCGGTCGACTGTTGATCGCCGGGGCGGGCGCCGCCGCCGCCCGGTACGCGCTGCGCGAGGTGCGCACCTCGCCGGCCGGCCCCGCCCTGGACCGGACGAACTTCCGCGGCCGCACGGTGACCCTGGCCGCCGGGCCGGCGCTCGCCGCCGGGGCCGCCGGGGCGGGCGCGTTCGGCGCCTCCAGCGCGTCCTCGGGGGCCGCGGCCCTGGTCGCCGGGGTGGGCGCCGGGGCCGTCGGGCTCTACGACGACGTGGTGGGGGCGCGGCCGGAGCAGAAGGCGGCCAAGGGCTTCGCCGGTCACCTGGCCGCGCTGCGCGAGGGCCGGGTCACCGCCGGGCTCGTCAAGGTCGTCGGGGTGGGCGCGGCAGGGCTCGGCGCCGCCGCGCTGCTCGCCGCCGACCCCCGGGTCGCCGGGCACCGCCGCCGCCAGCGGCAGGGCACGCTGGGCCGGGGCGTCGACGTGCTGCTCGGCGCGGGCGTCATCGCCGGCACCGCGAACCTGCTGAACCTGCTGGACCTGCGACCCGGCCGGGCGCTGAAGTCCGGCATCCTGCTCGGCGCCCCGCTGGCCGGCGGCCCGCACGGCGGGATCGCCGCGGGCGCGGTCGGCGCCGCCGCCGGGCTGCTCCCCGACGACCTCGGCGAGGACGTGATGCTCGGCGACAGCGGCGCGAACGCGCTCGGCGCGCTGCTGGGTGTGGCGCTGGCCGCGCGTACCGGGCCGGTCGGGCGGGCCGGGCTGCTCGCCGTGCTCGCCGGTCTCACCGCGGCCAGCGAGAAGGTCAGCTTCACCCAGGTCATCCAGCGCACCCCCGGGCTGCGCGAACTCGACGCGCTGGGCCGTCGCGCCGACTGACGTGACGACCCCGGCACCCCTCGCCGGCGCCGGCCGCGTCGCCGGAGCAGCCGCGCTCATCGCCGTCCTCACCGTGCTCAGCCGGCTCGCCGGGTTCGGCCGCACCGCCGTCTTCACCTGGGTCGTGCAGAAGAGCGACCTCGGCGGCATGTACGTGATCGCCAACACGGTCCCGAACATCATCTTCGAGATCGTCGCGGGCGGCGCGCTGGCGAGTCTGGTCGTACCGCTGCTGGCCGGGCCGGTCGCGGCCGGGGACCGGCGCGCGGTGGCCGCCACCACCGGCGCCCTGCTCACCTGGACGGTCACCCTGCTGGTGCCGCTGGCCGTGCTGGTCGCGGTGGCGGCCGGCCCGGTCGTGTCGCTGATCAGCGAGGGGCGCTCCGAGGCGGAGGTGGCCGCCGGCGCGCGGATGCTGCGGGTCTTCGCCCCGCAGCTGCCGCTCTACGGCATCGGCATCGTGCTGACCGGCGTGCTCCAGGCGCACCGCCGGTTCGCCTGGCCGGTGATCGCGCCGCTGCTGTCCAGCCTCACCGTGATCGTGGTCTACCTCGCCTTCGGCGGCGCCGAGGGACGTGGCGCGAGCGTGGCGCAGGTGAGCCGCGGCGGCGAGCTGATCCTGTCGGGCGGCACCACGGCGGGCGTGGTGGTGCTGTCGCTGTCGCTGCTGATCCCGCTGCGCCGGCTGGGGCTGCGGCTGCGCCCCGGGTACGCGTTCCCCGCCGACGCCCGGGCGCGGGTGAAGGGGCTGGCGCTGGCCGGCGCCGTCACCGTCACCGCCCAGCAGATCGCGCTGCTGGTGCTGCTCAACCGGGTCTCCGGCGGCCCGACCGGCTCGCCGCAGGTGTTCAACCTGGCCCAGACCATGTACCTGCTGCCCTGGGCGGTGCTGGCGGTGCCGCTGGCCGTGGCGGCGTACCCGACGCTGGCGACCGCGGCGGCCGCCGGGGACGACGGGGACTACCGGCGCACGCTCTCCTCGACCGCGCGCGGCGTGCTGCTGTTCAGCTGCCTCGGCGCGGCGGCCCTGGTCGGCACCGCCGCGCCGGTCGCCTCGTTCTTCTACCCGGACGATCCCGGGTCCACGGCCGCCGGGATCGCCGGCTTCGCCCCGGGGCTGCTCGGTTACGGCCTCTTCGCGGTGCTCTCCCGGGCCCTCTATGCCCGCGGCGACACCCGCCCCGCCACCGTGGCGATCACCGCCGGCTGGCTGGCCGTACCGGTGGCGGCGGTGCCGCTGGCGGCCCTGCTCCCGGTGGCGGACCGGGTGCTGGCGGTCACCCTGGCGAACTCGGCCGGGATGCTGCTGCTCGGCGGCCTGCTGCTCGCCGCCGTGCGGCGCTCGGCCGGGGCCGCCGCGCTCGCCGGCGTCGGCCGGGCCGGCGCCGCCGGGCTGCTCGCCGGTGCCCTGGCGGCGCTCGCCGGGGCGGCCGCCGCCCGCTGGCTGGACGCGGCCGGCGACGGCACCCCGACGACACCGGCCGCACTCGTGCAGGGCATGCTGTCCGGAGTCCTGGTCGGCGTCGTGTTCCTCGCCGTCGTCTGGCTGATCGACCGGCGGGACGTGCGACCGCTGCTGGCCGGGGTGCTCCGGCGGCTGAGCCGGGGCCGGCGCGGGCCGGCGGCCCCCGCCGAACGGACGGGTGAGGGCGAGATCCCCCCGGAACGGGGTGACGGGAAGGAGACGGTGTCCCGGTGAGCGGGTGCAGGACGGGTGACCGGCCGGCGGCGACCGACGAGCGGGGGTGGTCCCGGTGACGGAACCGACACCGGACACCAACTGGCGCGGCACCGTGGCCCTGCTGCTCGCCTCCAGCACCGGCGGGGTCGGGCAGCACGTCCGTTCCCTCGCCCAGGGGCTGACCGCCGCGGGCGCCGCCGTACTGGTCTGTGGGCCCGCCGCGACGCAGGAGCAGTTCGACTTCACCGGCGTCGGCGCCCGGTTCCGGCCGGTGGACATCCCGGCCAGCCCGACCCCTGCCGACGCCCGTGCCGTGGGCGCGCTGCGCCGCGCCCTCGCCGCCGAGCCGGTCGACGTGCTGCACGCCCACGGGCTGCGGGCCGGGCTGGTCGCCGTCCTCGCCCGGCCGGCCGTGCCACTCGTGGTCACCTGGCACAACGCGGTGCTCGCCGGCGGGTTGCGCGGCGGCGTGTCCCGCCTCGTCGAGCGGGTCGTCGCCCGGGGCGCCCGGGTGGCCCTCGGCGCCTCCGCCGACCTCGTCGAGCGGGCCGCCGCGCTGGGCGCGACGGACGCCCGGCTCGCCCCGGTCGCCGCGCCGGCGCTGCCCGCGCCGCGCCGCCGCCGGGCCGCCGTCCGCGCCGAGTTCGGCGTCGGCCCGGGCCAGCAGTTGATCCTCTCGGTCGGCCGGCTGCACCCGCAGAAGCGGTACGACGTGCTGGTCGACGCGGCGGCCCGGTGGCGTACCCGGACCCCGGCGCCGGTCGTGGTGATCGCCGGCAGCGGCCCGGCCTACCTGCCGCTGGCCGCCCGGATCTCCGCCGCCCGGGCCCCGGTGACCCTGCTCGGGCACCGCACCGACGTGGCCGACCTGCTCGCCGGGGCCGACCTGGCGCTGGTGACCAGCGACTGGGAGGCCCGCCAGCTCTTCGCGCAGGAGGCGATGCGGGCCGGCGTACCACTGGTGGCGACCGCCGTCGGCGGCCTGCCGGAGCTGGTCGGCGACGCCGCGGCACTGGTGCCGCCCGGGGACGTGGACGCGGTCGACGCGGCCGTGCGCGCCCTGCTCGACGACGAGGCCGGTCGGGCCGAGCTGGGCCGGCGGGGCGCCGCCCGGGCCGCGACCTGGCCCACCGAGGCGGACACCCTCGCCCAGCTCGCGGCGCTCTACGCCGAGCTGGCCCCGGACGCGGCAGGATCCGCGGCCCCCGGCGCCGACGGCGGGCCCGCCGAACCCGGACGTGACGGTCACGCCCCGTCGACGGGACGCCGGTGATGTTGCGCAGACTCGCCCCGGCCCTGCTGACCCTGGTCGTGGTGGCGCTCGGCATCGCGGCGCTGACCGCCCGGCCGGACCGGGAGGCGCCGGAGCGCACCGCCGACTTCGTCGTGCTCGCCGGGGTGGCCGGGCTGCGCTGGGAGGACGTCGACCCGCAGACCACCCCGACGCTGTGGCGGATGGCCCGCGACGGCTCCATCGGCTCCCTCTCGGTGCGCTCCGCGCACCGGCCGACCTGCCCCGTGGACGGCTGGCTGACCCTCGGGGCGGGCAGCTTCGCCGCCTGGAACGGCAGCCGGCAGGTCGGGGGCTGCCCCCCGACGGCGGTGACCGTGGAGCAACCCGACGGTATCGGCGCGAACCTGCCCGACCAGGAGAGCGTCGTCCTGCACAACCAGGAGCGGCTGCCGTGGGGCGCGGTGCCCGGCGCGCTGTCGGAGTCGGTGCGCTGCTCGGTGGCGGTCGGGCCCGGTGCGGCGGTGGCCGCCGCCCGGCCGTTCGGCCGGGTCGACCGGTACGCCGCCGCCCTGCCCGAGGACCCCGCCGAGTTGCTCGGCTCGTGCGTGCTGAGCATCGTCGACCTCGGCACGGTCGCCGGCGAGGACCCGGCGGCCCGGGCCGCGGCGGCCCGGGAGGCCGACGCCCGGCTGGCCCGGGTGCTCGCCGCCCGGCCGCCCCGCTCGCTGGTGATCGTCGCCGGGGTGTCCGACACCGAGGTGCCGTCCCGGCTGCACGTGGCCGTCGCCGACGGGCCGGGCTGGGAGCGCGGGTGGCTCACCTCGGCCAGCACCGGCCGGGAGGGCTACCTGCAACTGGTCGACCTCGCACCGACCGCGCTCACCGCGCTGGGCCGGCCGATGCCCGAGCGGCTCTTCCTCGGTCGGCCGGCCGAATCGGTCGCCGGGCGGCCGGCGGACCTGGCCACCGCGATCGCGCAGCCCGCCGACGCCGACCGGGAGGCGGCCGCCCAACGGCGGGTGGCGGACTGGTTCTTCGCCCTGCTCGCCGGCGTCCAGGTGGTCCTGGCGGTGGCGGTGCTGCCGTTGCTGCGCCGGGCCCGCCGGCACGCCGGCCCGTACGGCCCGGAGCCGGTGTCGCGGCGGGTCGTGTCGGTCGTCGAGCTGCTGCTGATCGGGGCCGCCCTGGCCGTGCCGGCGGCCCTGCTCGCCGACGCGGTGCCGTGGTGGCGCGGCGACCACGCCGGCGTCTACTTCGCCGGGGTGACCGTGCTGCTGCTGGTCGCCGCGACCGCGGTGGTCCGGCTGGCGCCGGGGTACGCGAGCACCCTCGGCCCGCTCGGCGCGGTGGCGGGGCTGACCGCGCTGGCCGTCGGGGTGGACGTGCTCACCGGCGCCCGCCTCCAGCTCAACGGGGTGGTCGGCTACTCGGCCCTGGAGGGCGGCCGGTACGCCGGGCTGGGCACCGTCGGGCTCGGCGTGTTCCTGGCCGGCGCCCTGCTGAGCGCGGGGTGGCTGGCCCAGCGGGTCCGCCGGTCCTGGCGGCCGACCGTCATGGTGGTCGTCGGCGGCGCGGCCGTGGTGGTCGTCGGCAGCCCGTACCTGGGGTCCGACCCGGTCGGCGCGATCGCGCTGACCGCCGGGCTGAGCGTCGCCGCCGCGATCAGCGCCGGCGGCTGGCTGACGATCAGCCGGCTGGCCTGGGCGACCATGGCCGGGCTGGCGCTGACCATCGGCTTCGCGGTGCTGGACCTGCGCCGGCCCGCCGCCGAGCGGGGCAGCCTCGGCCGCTTCCTGGCCGCCGTCGGCGACGGCACCGGCGGGCTCACCGTGCACCGCTCCAGCACCGCCAACTTCGACACCCTGGTCAACAGCCCGCTGACCGTGCTGGCCCTGGCCGGCGCCCTGCTGGTCTGGTTCGCCCTGCTCCAGCCGTGGGGCGGGCTGATGCGGCTGTTCGGCATCTACCCGGCGATGCGGGCGGCGATGGCCGGCACCGCCGTCGCCGCGGTGATCGGCGGGGTGCTGGGCGGCGACGCCCTGGACGTGGCCGGTGCGGCCGGCGCCCTGGTGGTGCCGATGGCGGCGCTGGCCGCGCTGCGGGTGCTCGACCACTCGACCGACCGCACCCAGCCCGACGCGGCCCGCCAGAGCGACGGCGGGCCGGGTGGGGCCGGCGACGGGCCGGGCGGCGGCGGGGGATCGGACGACGGCGGCCCGGACGGCCCGGGGGCGGCGGGTGCCGGGGCGAGCACCGCGGATCCGGTCGCCGGGCCGGACGCGCCGGCCGGCCGGCCATCGACCGAGGTCACGGCCTCCTGAGCGGGCCGGCGACACCCGGACGGCCGGTACGGGTGCGCCGGGCGGCGGGGTCGGGTGAGGTGTTACCGTGGAATCCCGTGGATCGCGTGATCACTTTGCTGATCGGCACGGCGGTCTGCACGACCGCGACAGACGACACGGGAGCAGGCCTTGGCCCCTTCAGCACGGACGACCAGGCACATTTTCGTCACCGGGGGCGTCGCCTCCTCGCTGGGTAAGGGCCTCACCGCCTCCAGCCTCGGCAACCTGCTCACCGCGCGCGGCATGCGCGTGGTCATGCAGAAGCTCGACCCCTACCTCAACGTCGACCCGGGGACGATGAACCCGTTCCAGCACGGCGAGGTCTTCGTGACCGAGGACGGCGCCGAGACCGACCTCGACGTCGGGCACTACGAGCGCTTCCTGGACCGGGCACTCTCCGGGAAGGCGAACGTCACCACCGGCCAGATCTACTCGGACGTGATCGCCAAGGAGCGGCGCGGCGAGTACCTGGGCGACACCGTCCAGGTCATCCCGCACATCACCAACGAGATCAAGTCGCGGATCCTGGCCATGGCCGACCCGGACGACGACGGCCAGGTGCCGGACGTCGTGATCACCGAGGTCGGCGGCACGGTCGGCGACATCGAGTCGCTGCCGTTCCTGGAGGCGATCCGGCAGGTCCGCCACGACCTGGGTCGGGACAACTGCTTCTACCTGCACGTCTCGCTGGTGCCGTACCTGGCGCCGTCGGGGGAGCTGAAGACCAAGCCGACCCAGCACTCGGTGGCCCAGCTGCGCAGCATCGGCATCCAGCCCGACGCGCTGGTGCTGCGCTGCGACCGGGAGATCCCCGACAAGGTCAAGCAGAAGCTGTCGCTCTACTGCGACGTCGACCGCGAGGCGGTCACCGCCGCCCCGGACGCGCCGAGCATCTACGACATCCCCAAGGTGCTGCACCGGGAGGGCCTCGACGCGTACGTGGTGCGCCGGCTCGGCCTCTCCTTCCGCGACGTGGACTGGGCCAGCTGGGACGACCTGCTGGACCGGGTGCACCAGCCCCGGCACACCGTCACCGTCGCCGTGGTCGGCAAGTACGTCGACCTGCCCGACGCGTACCTGTCGGTGAGCGAGGCGATCCGGGCCGCCGGCTTCGGCCACCGGGCCCGGGTGCAGCTGCGCTGGGTGCCCAGCGACGAGTGCGTCACCCCGACCGGCGCCGCGGCCGCCCTGGCCGGCGTCGACGGCATCGTCATCCCGGGCGGCTTCGGGGTGCGCGGCATCGAGGGCAAGATCGGCACCGCCCGGTACGCCCGGGAGAACGGCATCCCCCTGCTCGGCCTCTGCCTCGGCCTGCAGTGCATGACCATCGAGGTGGCCCGGCACCTGGCCGGCCTGGAGGGCGCCAACTCGCTGGAGTTCGACGAGGAGGCGAAGCACCCGGTCATCGCCACCATGGCCGACCAGGAGGACATCGTCGCCGGCAGGGGCGACCTGGGCGGCACGATGCGGCTCGGGGCGTACCCGGCGAAGCTGGCCGAGGGCTCGCTGGTCGCCGAGGCGTACGGCAGCACCGAGATCAGCGAGCGGCACCGGCACCGGTACGAGGTGAACAACGCCTACCGGGACCAGCTCACCAAGGCGGGCCTGCGCTTCTCCGGCACCTCGCCGGACGGCCGGCTGGTCGAGTTCATCGAGCTGGACCGCGGCTTGCACCCGTTCTTCGTGGCCACCCAGGCGCACCCGGAGCTGAAGAGCCGCCCGACCCGGCCGCACCCGCTGTTCGCCTCCTTCGTCAAGGCGGCCGTGGCGTACTCCGAGGCCGACCAGCTCCCGGTGGACCTGGAGGCGGCGGAGAACGCGGCGGCGAAGAAGGCCGCCCGCAACGGCGGCGCCGCCGCGAAGGCGGCGTCGGCCTCGTGAGCGAGCGGAGCGAGCAGGCCACCGGGCACAGCAGCGCCGTCGAGCACCGCTACGAGGTGCGCTCTCGCACCGAGCGCTACCGCGGCCGGATCTTCGACGTGGTCAGCGAGGAGGTGACCATGCCGGGGGGCGGGACGGGAGTCCGGGACTTCGTCCGGCACGTCGGCGCGGTGGCCGTGGTGGCGCTCGACTCCGCCGGCCAGGTGGTGCTGATCCGCCAGTACCGCCACCCCGTCGGGCGGCACCTGTGGGAGCTGCCCGCCGGGCTGACCGACGTCTCCGGCGAGGACCTGGCCGCCGCCGCGGCCCGGGAGCTGGCCGAGGAGGTCGACCTCGTCGCGGGACGGCTCGACGTCCTGGTCGACCTGCACAGCTCGCCGGGTTTCACCAACGAGCTGGTCCGGGTGTTCCTGGCCCGGGAGCTGACCGACGTGCCGGCCGAGCGGCGCCACGAGCGCAGCGAGGAGGAGGCCGACCTCCAGGTCGTCCGGATCGACCTGGACGAGGCGGTCGGCATGGTCCTCGCGGGGGAGATCACCAACGCGTCCTGCGTGGCCGGGCTGCTCGCCGCCGCCCGGGGCCGCGACGCCGGCTGGTCGGCGCTGCGTCGGGCGGACACGCCGCCGCCGCGCTGAGCCGGCCGTGCCGGACGCGGTACACGGGAAGGGGCCGTGCGGTTCGCCGCACGGCCCCTTCGTCGTTCCGGTCGGGTCAGTCGCGCAGCGGCCGGCCCTGCCCGTCGACGCCACCGTTGACGAGGATCAGGATGCCGTCGATGAGGCCCCAGATGCTGCCGAAGCCGCAGGTCACAAGGCTCACCACGAGCTGGAGGACACCGGTCTTGGTGTCGCCCATGTAGAACCGGCCGGCACCGAAGCCGCCGAGGAAGATGCCGAGGAGACCGGCGACGAGCTTGCTCTTGTCGGAAACGCCCGCCGGGTACCCGGGCTGGTAAGGAGGTGTGGTCATGAGGCGACACCCTAGTGATCCACTCTCGTCGTGTCCGCAGCGGGACCCACTGGATGGGACGATAATGGACGAACACTGTCCTGACGGCTGAGGTGGCGTCCCACCGTCGGCCGGGTCGACGCCTGACACTTCGTCAGGGTGGGCGGGCACCGGATGTCACTGTGCTGGCTCATTTCGGGCGGCGGCGCGCCTAGACTGCCGCCGACGGGACCGGTGGACCGCGGCGGCAAAGGGGCCGTCGTGGCGCCGAGCAGTCGGGGGAGAGCAGCCCCGGAGAGAGGTGTCTGCATCGTGAAGGTCGGAATCCCCCGCGAGGTCAAGAACCACGAGTACCGCGTGGCGATCACGCCGGCGGGCATCAACGAGTTCGTCCGCAGCGGTCACCAGGTCTTCGTCGAGGCCGGTGCCGGGGTCGGGTCCAGCATCAGCGACGACGACTTCGCCGCCGCCGGGGCCAAGATCCTGGCCACCGCCGACGAGGTGTGGGACACCGCCGAGCTGGTGCTCAAGGTCAAGGAGCCGGTCGCCGAGGAGTACCACCGGATGCGCGCGGGGCAGGTGCTCTTCACCTACCTGCACCTGGCCGCGTCCAAGGAATGCACCGATGCGCTGCTCGACCGCAAGGTGACCGGCATCGCCTACGAGACGGTGGAGCTGCCGGATCGGTCGCTGCCCCTGCTCGCCCCGATGTCCGAGGTGGCGGGCCGGCTCGCACCGCAGGTCGGCGCGTACCACCTGCAAGCGCAGGGCGGCGGGCGGGGCATCCTGATGGGCGGCGTCTCCGGCGTGTACGCCGCGAAGACCGTGGTCATCGGCGCCGGCGTCTCCGGCATGAACGCGGCCGCGATCGCGCTCGGCCTGCAGGCCGAGGTGCTGCTGCTGGACAAGAACGTCGCGCGGCTGCGCCAGGCCGATGCCATCTACCGCGGCCACCTCCAGACGGTCGCCTCCAACGCGTACGAGATCGAGCGGGCCGTGCTCGACGCGGACCTGGTCATCGGCGCGGTGCTGGTGCCCGGCGCGAAGGCCCCGACCCTGATCTCCAACGAGTTGGTCTCCCGGATGAAGCCGGGCAGCGTGCTGGTCGACATCTCCATCGACCAGGGCGGCTGCTTCGAGGACTCGCGTCCCACCACGCACGCCGACCCGACCTACAGGGTCCACGAGTCGATCTTCTACTGCGTGGCGAACATGCCGGGCGCCGTGCCGCACACCAGCACCTACGCGCTGACCAACGTCACCCTGCCGTACGCCCTGGAGTTGGCCAACCACGGCTGGCGGGAGGCGCTGCGCCGCGACCCGGCGCTGGCGCTGGGCCTGAACACCCACGACGGCCAGGTCACCTACGGCCCGGTCGCCGAGGCGCACGGCATGCGGGCCCTGCCGCTGGCCGACGCGCTGGCCTGAGGGGCGGCGGGCTGACCGGCACACCGGACGGGGCCGGCGCGGGCGCGGAGCCCGCGCCGGCCCTGCGCCGTGCCGTCCGCGGCTACCTGGACCACCTCACCGTCGAACGGGGACTGTCGGCGAACACGCTCTCGTCGTACTGCCGGGACCTGGAGCGCTACCTGGCCACCCTGGCGGCGGCCGGGGTGCCGGACCTGGCGGCGGTCGGCCCCGGCCAGGTCGAGGAGCACCTGTCCCGGCTGCGGGCCGGCGACGACGCGCACCCGCCGCTGGCGGTCTCGTCCGCGGCGCGGGCGGCCAGCGCGGTGCGCGGGCTGCACCGCTTCGCGCTGCGCGAGGGGCTGGCCGGCGGCGACCCCAGCCGCGACGTCCGGCCGCCCACCCCGCCGCGCCGGCTGCCCCGCGCGCTGCCGGTGGACGACGTGGTCCGGCTGCTGGAGACCGCCGGCGCCGTGACCGCCACCGGCGACGAAGCGCCGCTCGCGCTGCGCGACCGGGCGCTGCTGGAGTTCCTGTACGGCACCGGGGCGCGGATCTCCGAGGCGGTCGGCGCGGCCGTCGACGACCTCGACGTCGGCGAGGGCACCGTCGTCCTGCGCGGCAAGGGCGGCCGCACCCGGCTGGTCCCCATCGGCGGGTACGCGGTCGAGGCGCTGCGCGCCTGGCTGGTGCGGGCCCGGCCCGGGCTGGCCGCCGCCGGCCGGGGCACCCCGGCGGTGTTCCTCAACGCCCGCGGCGGCGCGCTGTCCCGCCAGGGGGCCTGGACCATCCTGCGCCGCGCCGCCCAGCGGGCCGGCCTGCCGGTGGACGGGTCGCAGGCGGTCTCCCCGCACACCCTGCGTCACTCCTACGCCACCCACCTGCTCGACGGCGGCGCGGACGTGCGGGTGGTGCAGGAGCTGCTCGGCCACGCCTCGGTGACCACCACCCAGGTCTACACGCTGGTCACCGTGGAACGGCTGCGCGAGGTGTACGCCACCGCCCATCCCCGGGCCCGCGGCTGACCCGTCGACCGTCCGGCCGGTGGGCGTCGGCCGGTCCGCCGGGGGTGGCCTGGTCGGCGGGGCGGCGACACGCCGAGCGGGTGCGACCGGCCCGTCGGCCGGTGGCGTACAGTCGGCATCGGCGCGGACCTCCTGGGGCGAGGCAGACGGGGTGCGCAGCGGCGCCGCGCAGGACGTCGGACGGCTCCGACGCCGGGTGGTCGTCGGGAGGGGGCAACGAGGACATGGCTGGCAACGGTGACCGTGCCGAGACCTGGACGTCGGAGCTCCGCGAGCAGCAGGCCACGCTCGGGGCGGATCTCGGCCCGGCGGATCCGGCGGCCTACACGATGCGCAAGCCGATCCCCGAGCCGATGCCGACCGACCGGCACGGCCCGGCCCGGATCATCGCGATGGCCAACCAGAAGGGCGGCGTCGGCAAGACCACCACGACCATCAACCTGGGCGCCGCGCTGGCCGAATACGGCCGCAAGGTGCTGCTGGTCGACTTCGACCCGCAGGGCGCCCTCTCGGTCGGGCTGGGGGTCAACCCGCACAACCTCGACCTGTCGGTCTACAACCTCCTCATGCAGGACGACGTCACCGCCGAGGACGTCCTGATCAAGACCGACGTGGCGGGGCTGCACCTGCTGCCGGCCAACATCGACCTCTCCGCGGCCGAGATCCAGCTGGTCAACGAGGTCGCCCGGGAGATGGCCCTGGCCCGGGTGCTCCGGTCGATCCGCAAGGAGTACGACTACATCCTGATCGACTGCCAGCCCTCGCTGGGCCTGCTGGCGATCAACGCGCTCACCGTCGCGCACGGCGTGCTCATCCCGCTGGAGTGCGAGTTCTTCAGCCTGCGCGGTGTCGCCCTGCTGCTGGACACCATCGACAAGGTGCGCGAGCGGCTCAACTTCGACCTGGAGCTCGAGGGCATCCTCGCCACCATGTACGACAGCCGCACCACCCACTGCCGGCAGGTGCTCCAGCGGGTGGTGGAGGCGTTCGGCGACAAGGTCTACCAGACGGTGATCACCAAGACCGTCAAGTTCCCCGAGTCCACCGTCGCCGGTGCCCCGATCACCACGCTCGACCCGGCCTCGTCCGGCGCCCGCAACTACCGCCAGCTCGCCCGCGAGGTGATCGCCGCCCAGGCGGAGCGGTAGGCCCGGGGTGCACCTTCGCGCCGAGGCGTCCGGGGCGTGGACTACGGTCTTCCGGTGACCGCGCCACCCCTCGATCCGCCCGAGACGCCGGAGCAGCCGCCCGTGCCGGCCGCCGAGGTGCCGACGGGTCCCGGGGGCGTGCCCGAGGCGGCGGAGAGCGGCGGCTTCACCGTCCGGCTGGCCAACTTCACCGGCCCGTTCGACCTGCTGCTCCAGCTGATCGGCAAGCACAAGCTCGACGTCACCGAGGTGGCGCTGCACCGGGTCACCGACGAGTTCATCGCGTACATCCGGGCCATGGGCGACCAGTGGGACCTGGACGAGGCCAGCGAGTTCCTGCTCATCGCCGCCACCCTGCTCGACCTCAAGGCCGCCCGGCTGCTGCCCGCCGCCGAGGTCGAGGACGAGGAGGACCTCGCCCTGCTGGAGGCGCGGGACCTGCTCTTCGCCCGGCTGCTGCAGTACAAGGCGTACAAGGAGGCGGCGGCGCACATCGCCGCGCTGGAGGAGGTCGGCGGCCGGCGCTACCCCCGGGCGGTCACCCTGGAGCCCCGGTACGCCGAGGCCCTGCCGGACCTGGTGCTCGGCATCGGCCCGGAGCGGCTGCTGAAGCTGGCGATCAGGGCGATGACGCCGAAGCCGGTGCCGGAGGTGTCGATCGCCCACGTGCACATGGTCCGGGTCAGCGTCCGGGAGCACGCGGCGATCATCACCGAGCGGCTGCGCCGGGCCGGCACCGCCACCTTCTCGCTGCTCTGCGCCGACTGCGACGCCACCCTGGAGGTGGTGGCCCGGTTCCTGGCGCTGCTGGAGCTCTACCGGGAGGGCCTGGTCGCCTTCGTCCAGGAGCAGGCCCTGGAGGAGTTGACCGTACGCTGGACCGGCCCCGCCGAGGGCGGCCCGGACCTGTACATCGACGAGTACGCCGGCACCCCCGCCGAACCGGCGGACCAGACGTCGCCCGCGGGCCCGCCGGTCGCCGACGCGAGTGCGGCGGGGCCGGTCCACGAGGCCGGGGCGGGCGCGGCGGCGGGCGGGGACGGGACGGCGACGACGACGGAGGGGCAGACCGGATGAGCAGCGAGGAGCGCCGGGACTCCCTGGCGGACCAGGCCGCCGCCTGGATCCCACCCTGGCAGCGCCCCACCCCGCCGGCCGAGTCGCCTTCGGGTGATCCTGGCAGCGACCTGCCCCCGGAGGTGCCGGATCCCTCCGACGTCCCCGCCGCGCCGGTCGGCGGCACGGGGCAGACCCTCGGGGACGCCGCGGGGGAGGGCACCGAGCAGGGCGAGACGGCGGAACGAGGCGCGGAGCGGACAGCCGCGGCGGAGCAGGGCGCCGAACAGGGCGAGACGGCGGTACAGGGCGCGGAGCGGCCTGACCCGGCGGCACAGGGCGCCGGGCACGCGGAGACCGCGGCACGGGACGCGGTTGCGGGCGTACCGACGAAGCAGCCGGCCGGGCGGCGGCGGGCGGCGCCGGCACCCGCGCCGGCGCCGGAACTCGACGACGCGGAGCTGCGCGGGGCGCTGGAGGCGATCCTGCTGGTGGTCGACGAGCCGGTCAGCGAGCTGACGCTCGCCCAGGTGCTGGAGCAGCCCGCCGAGCGGATCGGGCCGATGCTCGACGAGATCGCCGCGGGCTACACCGCCGCCGGGCACGGCTTCGAGCTGCGCCGGGCCGCGGGTGGCTGGCGTCTCTACACCCGCCCGGAATACGCGACCTACGTGGAACGGTTCGTGCTGGACGGGCAGTCCGTGCGGCTGACCCAGGCCGCGCTGGAGACACTCGCCGTGGTCGCCTACAAGCAGCCGGTGACCCGGTCGCGGATCTCCGCCATCCGGGGTGTCAACTGCGACGGGGTGATCCGTACCCTGGTCTCCCGCGGGCTGGTGGAGGAGTGCGGCGCCGAACCGGACAGCGGGGCGTTCCTCTACCGGACCACCACGATGTTCCTGGAGAAGCTCGGGCTGAACAGCGTCGACGACCTCCCGCCGCTGGCCCCGTTCCTTCCCGACGACGTAGAAGAGCTTGCCGATGCCACGCGATGACCGCACCCCCCGCCCCGACGCGCCCGTCTTCGAGGGGGCCGAGCGCCTCCAGAAGGTGCTGGCCGCCGCCGGCGTGGGCTCCCGGCGCGCCTGCGAGGACCTGATCTTCCGCCGCCGGGTCACCGTCAACGGGCGGGTCGCCCAGCTCGGCGACAAGGTCGATCCGGCCACCGCCGTCATCCACGTCGACGGCGAGCGCCTCGTCGCCGACACCCGCCTGGTCTACCTGGCCATGAACAAGCCGCGCGGGGTCGTCTCCACCATGGCCGACGAGAAGGGGCGGACGGCGCTCGCCGACTTCCTCGGCAACCGGGTGGAGCAGCGGGTCTACCACGTCGGGCGGCTCGACGCCGACAGCGAGGGCCTGCTGCTGCTCACCAACGACGGCACTCTCGCGCACAAGCTGATGCACCCGTCGTACGGGGTGCAGAAGACCTACCTCTGCGAGGTGTCCGGGCCGATCCCGCGCAACCTCGGCAAGCGGCTGACGGCCGGCGTGGAGCTGGAGGACGGCCCGGCGAAGGTCGACTCCTTCCGGGTGGTGGACACCCTGGGCAGGACCGCCCAGGTGGAGCTGAGCCTGCACGAGGGGCGCAAGCACATCGTCCGGCGGCTGCTCGCCGAGGTGGGCCACCCGGTGAGCCGGCTGGTGCGTACCGCCATCGGGCCGATCCGGCTGGGTGACCTGCGCGCCGGGCGCACCCGGCGGCTGACCAACGCGGAGGTCGCCGCCCTGTTCAAGGCCGTGGGTGACTGACCGGCCGGCTCGCGGGTACGGGTGCCGGTAGGCTCCGTGGCGGCCCGGCGGCCGGCGGCGACCTCGCGCGCCGCCGGGCATGATTGAGGACGTGTGGAAACCGCTCGCGGGACGCGGTGGGCGTTTCGTGGGGTACGGGCTGAGGAGGACAACGGTGGAGGAAAACGTACGGGCCGGGCGCTGCGTGGTCGCTGTGGACGGGCCGTCCGGTTCGGGTAAGTCCACCGTCTCGCGGCGGCTCGCCGTCGGCCTCGGTGCTCGCTACCTCGACACCGGCGCCATGTACCGGGCCATCACCTGGGCCGTGCTGCGCTCCGGTGTCGACCTGACCGACACCGAGTCGGTGGCCAAGGTCGCCGGCGAGGTGGACCTGCGCATCGGCACCGACCCCACGGGGTACGGCGTGACCGCCGACGGCGTGACCGTCGATGCCGAGATCCGCGGCCCGGAGGTCACCGGGGCGGTCTCCGCCGTGGCCGCCGTGCCGGCGGTGCGCGCGCTGCTGGTCACCCGGCAGCGCGAGATGATCGCCCACGCCGGCCGGATCGTGGTCGAGGGCCGCGACATCGGGTCCGTGGTGGCGCCGGACGCCGACCTGAAGGTCTACCTCACCGCCTCCGAGGCGGCCCGGGCCGCCCGGCGCAGCGCCGAGGACGCCACCGACGTGGCGGCCACCGCGGCCGACCTGGCCCGGCGGGACCGGCTCGACTCGACCCGCAAGGCCGACCCGCTGGCGCAGGCCGCCGACGCCGTGATGCTGGACACGACCGAGTTGGGCATCGACGAGGTCGTCGCCCGGTTGCGTGACCTGCTGACCGAGCGGGGAGTGGCATGACCGACGCAGACGGTTGGGTGGAGCTGCGGGAGCCGGACGTCGACACCGAGGAAGTGACCGGCCCGCAGCCGGTCGTGGCCGTGGTCGGCCGTCCCAACGTGGGCAAGTCGACCCTGGTCAACCGGATCATCGGCCGCCGGCAGGCGGTCGTCGAGGACATCCCCGGGGTGACCCGGGACCGCGTCCCGTACGACGCGCAGTGGGCGGGCCGGCAGTTCACCGTGGTGGACACCGGCGGGTGGGAGCCCGACGCCAAGGACCGGGCGGCCGCGATCGCGGCGCAGGCCGAGGCGGCGGTCGCCACGGCCGACGTGGTGCTGTTCGTCGTCGACGCGATGGTCGGCTCGACCGATGTGGACGAGGCGGCGGTACGCATGCTGCGCCGCAGCGCCAAGCCGGTGATCCTGGTCGCGAACAAGGCCGACAACACCTCCATCGAGATGGAGGCGACCTCGCTGTGGTCGCTCGGCCTCGGCGAGCCGTACGCGGTGTCGGCGCTGCACGGCCGCGGCTCGGGCGAGCTGCTCGACGCCATCATGGACGCGCTGCCGGAGGCCCCGAAGATCGTCGAGAACCGTCCGCGCGGCCCGCGCCGGGTTGCCCTCGTCGGCCGGCCGAACGTCGGCAAGTCCAGCCTGCTGAACCGCTTCTCGGGCGAGGAGCGGGCGGTCGTGGACTCGGTGGCGGGCACCACGGTGGACCCGGTGGACAGCCTCGTCGAGATCGGCGGGGAGACCTGGCAGCTGGTGGACACGGCGGGCCTGCGCAAGCGGGTGGGCAAGGCCAGCGGCACCGAATACTACGCCAGCCTGCGGACCGCGTCGGCGATCGAGGCCGCCGAGGTCACGGTGGTGCTGCTCGACTCCAGCGAGGTCATCAGCGAGCAGGACCAGCGGATCCTGTCCATGGTCACCGAGGCCGGCCGGGCGCTGGTGATCGCCTTCAACAAGTGGGACCTGGTCGACGCCGACCGCCGGTACTACCTGGACAAGGAGATCGAGCGCGAGCTGCGCCGGATCCCGTGGGCGATCCGGCTCAACCTGTCGGCGCGGACCGGCCGGGCGGTCGACAAGCTCGCGCCGGCGCTGCGCAAGGCCCTGGCGAGCTGGGAGACCCGGGTGCCGACGGCGCAGCTCAACTCGTGGCTGACCGCCCTGGTGCAGGCCACCCCGCACCCGGTGCGCGGCGGTCGGGCGCCGAAGATCCTCTTCGCCACCCAGGCCGGTGTGGCCCCGCCGCGCTTCGTGCTGTTCACCACCGGTCCGCTGGACGCGGGCTACCAGCGCTTCGTCGAGCGCAAGCTGCGCGAGGAGTTCGGCTTCGAGGGCAGCCCGATCGAGATCTCGGTACGCCCCCGCAAGAAGCTAGGCCCAGGTGGCCGCGGTAAGGCGCACGGCTGACCCTGGCCGGACCTGATGCCGGATGGGAGCACCGCTCCCATCCGGCATTTTCCGCTCCCATTCCCCACCTATCCTCCTAGGACGCTCTGCGGGTGGTGAGGTGGACGACGCGGCTCGGGGGCGGGAGGGGTCAGTGCGGACGACGGGATGATCGTGCGCTAAGCTGTACCGGCTGTCGCGGGGAGATCCGCGCGGGGGCATCGGGACGTGGCGCAGCTTGGTAGCGCACTTGACTGGGGGTCAAGGGGTCGTCGGTTCGAATCCGGCCGTCCCGACTGGTATTCACCAGCGGATATAGAAGATCATGTGTGATCTTGCGGTAACGCTGGCGGTAACGGAGATCGCTTAACGTGGGCTGCATCCCCCGATCCCGTTACTGCGGAGGTGCAGCCCGTGGCTGTCTACAGCTACCGCCTCGCCAACGGCCAGACCCGCTGGTTCTTCATCATCGACCTCCCGCCTGACGCGAACGGTCGCCGCCAGCACAAGCGGCAAGGGTTTCCCAACCAGGCCGCCGCGCTCAAGGCGGAGCAGGAGGCGCGCGCCGCCTACGGCGGAGCGGACCTCGGCGCGGACGGCAGCGTCGCCGCGGAGCTGGAGAGCTGGCTCAACGAGCGCGAGCTGGACGTCCAGGAAACAACGCTCAGCAACTACCGGGATGTCATCCGCTGCTACGTGGTCCCGCACATTGGCGGGCGGCAGCTCTACGCGCTCGACAAGCGGGTCATTCACGACCTCTACAAGAAGCTTCTGAAGGGTGGCGGCAAGAACGGTGGGCCGCTGTCGCCGACCACCGTCCGCATCGTGCACCGGATCCTGATGAAGGCCCTGGGCGACCTCGGGGTCAACGTCGACGGTGTAAGGCAGCCCCGGCAGGCCGAGCGGGAGACGATGGGGCGCAAAGGCGTATGGACGCCGGCGCAGTCGGCGAAGTTCCTCAAGTTTCACGCCGACCATCGGCTGCGTGCCGCGTGGGTGCTGGCGATAGTCGTCGGTACCAGACGAGGGGAACTGGCCGGTCTGAAGTGGCCGCGCGTTGACCTCGACCGGGGCGTTCTGCTGCTGCACTGGCAACGCACCACCACCAGCAACGGGGTGGTGGAGAAGGCGCCGAAGGGCAAGAGCAAGCGGGCGGTGGCGCTCGGGCCGGCCCTGGTAGCGGAGCTGCGCGCCCACCAGGAGCGCCAAGCCGTGGAGAAGGCCGACGCCGGCGTCCTGTACCACGACGGCAGTTACCTGTTCTGCCGCGAGGACGGAGAGCCGTACTACCCGAAGTACTTCACCGACCAGTGGGCGAAACGTGCGCTGATGCCGGCGTTCCGGTGATCGCGCTGCACGACGCGCGGCACACCTCCGCTACCACCGGCGCTGACGCCGGTGTTCCCGAGCACGTGATGCAGCGGCGGCTTGGTCACGCTGACAGCCGCACGACGCGTGAGGTCTACACCCACGTGCTGCCGGAGAGCGAGCGCAAGGCCGCGGAGCTGATGGAGGCCGTGCTCGGAGACGCAGCGACCTGGTCGCCCGCGGGGTAGCTAGGCAAGAAGGCGCTGGGTCACGCCCGATTGCAGTACTTCTGGCTGCGGAGGTTTCCGGTGAGGGAGCCGACGTCCGGACAGTCAGCTCGGGCATCGGCACGGTAGCCAGCGGCTGTGGCCGTTGCCGTTACCGTGGCGGTTGCTCTCACTTGGCAACGCGCCGAGTAACCGGGTGATCGCATCGTGAAAGCTGACGCCGGTATCGGCGTGCTCACGACCTCAGGGGAGGGCGGCGGACGATGTCAACGACCACAACCGGCGGACGCAAGCCGGGCCAGGTGCTGGACCAGGTCTGGACGATCGAGGCGGTGCGGGAGCTCGGCGTCACCACCGACGTGGAGACCGCTGGAGCGATCCTGGGAATCGGGCGTACCAAGGCCTACGAGCTGGCCAGGACCAATGAATTCCCGGTACGCCTTCTGCGCGTCGGCCGGCGGTACCTCGTGCCCGTACCGGCGATCCTCAAGCTGCTTGCCATCGAGTAGCCGACCTGTCGCTAGCCAGGCTCAGAGCCTGAGACAGGGAATCCCGGGACCGACCGGGCTGGTTGCGCCGACAAAACAAAAGGACCGACGGCGCGCACGGTGTGAGCCGGCGCGCCGTCCTTAATACTCCAACGTCACTTATCTTTCGGCTGGCTTGGCGGCCGAGTCTGCGCTGGTAGACGTACGTCGGCCGGCACACCGCACCTGTCACCACGTCGCCCTGGCGTTCGTCAACGAGCACCAGGGCGACGTGGTGTGTTGTGGGCTCAGCCCTGCCCGACGGCGGTCAGAGGTACCGCCTTGCCGGCGTGCTCCACGCAGATCGGCCGTGCCGGGTATCGGGCGGTGATCGAGGCGGCGTCGCGGGCGGGGTCATCGACGCCGACCTCGACACACTTGCCGGGCTTGGCGCCGACGGCGTTCAACTCGACATCGCGCTCCCGCCAGTAGTCGGTGTCGGCGACCACCGCGGCTGCCCAACCGGCGAGTTGCCGCTCGGAGTACGTGGCGTCGATATACCGAACGATGGCGGCCGGCGGCAGCAACCCGCGTACGGCCTCGTCGAACGTGGCCGAGGGTACGCGGTGCACGATCACCGCGTCGGCGACGAGGTTGATTTCTACACCGGCGTACACCTCAGGATGGTTCTGCTGGCCCTCGCGCTCGACGGCCGCCGCCCAGTCGGTGAGCCTCCCCTGATTCGGCCAGTCAGATACGACCGGTTCGGGCTGCCCGGCGGCGGATTGCCCGGCGGCCGGTCGCCCGCACGCCGTCAGCGCCATGACGGCCGGCGCCGCCAGTGCCAGCAGCAAGGTCCGTGCTTTCATGGTCAACCTCCTCCGCTGGGCGCGTACCACCTGCTCGGACAGTGTGCACCGAACTTGCGCCGTCCGGGATAAGACGCCCATTTCCCCCGGACGGTTCCGGACGCGGACTGCTCGCCTGCGCTGCCGTACGCCAGCCCAACTACGCGGCGCAGTGCTGCTCCCCATCGGTGAGGCCGCCAGCGCCACCGAACACGCGAACCACGCTCTCGCGAAAGCCACAGCGGACCCCTCAGTCGTCTACGGCACGCTCGCCCAAATCCGCATCTGGGCCGCCTCGGCACACCTCAACGCCAACAGCCTCGATGGCGCTCTCTCGGCCCTCTCCCCCGTTCTCACCCTGCCGCCCGAACAGCGACTCCATCCACCAGTCCATCGCATGCCCGACGTGGGCCGCACCATCGCCAGCACCGTCGCTACCCACGAGCAGCGAAGCCCGCAGCCTCCAAGCAGCGATCACCGAGTTCTGCGCCACCGGCGCAGCCCGCCAACTCCCCTGACAACCTGGAGCGACCATGGCAGTCCCACGGCCACCCACATCCGCAACCACTGGCACTGGCGACCCGGCTGGGGCATCGGCTTCCGCTTCCACACCTGGCACATCACCTTCAACGGGCAAGCCGAAGTCGAACACCTCGCCGACCGGTCCCTGCTGCCCCGGCAGCGAAGCGCCCTGGTTCAGGGAGGTGGGGGGCCACTTCGTCGTCTCGGTCTACCAGGGCCCGTCGCCGAACTCGTCAGTGCACGCCTCCAACACGGCGAGCGCCGCCCGGTCCATGGCGATGTTCGCGTCGAGCCAGGGGAGCGTGCCGGCGTCGTTGGCCGCGTTGATCAGATCGATGCCGGCCTGCTTGATGCCGGGCACGGTGGACTCGGCGGCGAGCGCGCCCGCATTGCGGAACTCGGTCGGGTCGGTGTCGCCAAGGGCGATCACGGCTCGGCATCCCCGCCGGTCGTCGGTCGTAGACGACGGCGTTGGGGCCGCGGAGGTAGTAGACGGACTGGACGGGGCCGCGGCGGATTCGGCGCTGCCGCCGCAGCCGGTGAGGGCGGCAGCGGCCAGTAGGGCGGTGACAGTGAGGCGGGTCCGGGTCACCCGGGCACGATAGCGCCGCCGGTCAATCCCGCAGGGAGCGTCGCCACGCCGTCGGCGGGCGGGTGTGATGGCAGCGACCGGGTCCGCCTTCAGCCTTCCATTCTCACCGCAGGGTAGCGATGGCGATGCTGCGCGAAGAACTTGTCGAACTCCCTTAATACTCCAACGTCACTTGCCTTCGGCGTTGGGCGTGGCGTGGGCATGAGGACGGCCACCGCGTTGATCATCGATGGTTTGTGAGGACAACCGAAGATCGCGCGATGGCCGTGGGCCACAGCCTAGACCTTGACCGGTGGCGGGTCATCCTGGACGAGGCGGTGACGCGTGTCGCTGGCCGGTTCGTGCGGGCGGAGCCACGCCGGACCGCCGGGCAGTTCGTGGAAGGGCTGCTGTCGGGCGTGGAACGTAAGACCTGCTGGTCCCTCGCGGAACGGGCGGGTCACGCCGATCCGCAGGCGATGCAGCGGCTGTTGCGTACGGCGGTGTGGGACGCCGACGCCGTCCGCGATGACGTGCGGAACTGGCTGGTCGAGCAGCTCGGTCACCCCGAGGCTGTGCTGGTTACCGACGAGACGGGCTTCCTGAAGAAGGGCGTGTGCTCGGTCGGGGTGCAGCGTCAGTACACCGGCACGGCCGGTCGGGTGGAGAACAGCCAGGTCGGGGTGTTCCTGGCCTACGTGTCACCCGCGGGGCGGGCGTTGATCGACCGCAGGCTCTACCTACCCGAGACGACCTGGTGCGACAGGCCCGGCCGGCTCGCTGCCGCTGGTGTCCCCGAGCAGGTCGGGTTCGCTACGAAGCCGGCCCTGGCCCGGCAGATGATCGCTGCCGCGGTGGACGCCGGTGTTCCGGCAGGATGGGTGACCGGCGACGAGGTCTACGGCGCCGACCCCGGCCTACGCGATGACCTCGAGCTGCGCGGGATCGGCTACGTCCTGGCCGTCGGCTGCGATCGACGCGTGCACGTCAACGACGGCCGCACCCTCGTGCGCGTCGACGACCTCGCCGACCGGATCCCCACCCGGGAATGGCAGTTGCACAGTTGCGGGCCGGGAGCAAAAGGTCCCCGCGACTACCTGTGGGCCTGGATCACCATTGCCACACACCCTGATGAGCATCGGTGGTTGATCATCCGCCGTAACCGCAGCACCGGCAAGCTGGCCTTCTACCTGTGCTGGTCACCTCGCCCGGTGCCGCTGCACACCCTCGTGACCGTCGCCGGATCCCGCTGGGGCATCGAGGAGTTGTTCCAGACCGGGAAAGGCCA
Source organism: Micromonospora sp. NPDC048063 (assembly GCF_043202855.1). NCBI lineage: Bacteria > Bacillati > Actinomycetota > Actinomycetes > Micromonosporales > Micromonosporaceae > Micromonospora > Micromonospora sp. NPDC048063. Next base: position 33,017 of record NZ_JBIDBG010000023.1, read on the forward strand.
GGCCGGCCTGGACCACTACCAGGTCCGTAGCTGGACCGGCTGGCACCGCTTCATCACGCTGGCCATGCTCGCCCTGGCCGTCCTGACCATCCTCGCCGCCATCACCGTCGAGCAACCCGACGCCGACCCGGAGATCATCGCGCTGACCGTCGCTGAGATCCGCCGGCTCCTCAACGCCTTCGTCCTCACCGCACCGCTATCACCAGCGCACACCCTGCACTGGTCAACCTGGCGACGGAAATCCCAAGCCCGAGCCCGACGATCCCACTACCAGCGCAGACAGGCAAAGTGACGTTGGAGTATTAGTACGGCAGCCGCCGTTTGGGATCTTGCTGCTCGGGTGGGGTGGACGCGAGGCGGCCACCGCGTGATCGTCTGTGCGTTGTGGACACAACATCAGATCTTGGTGGCCGCGTGCCACAGCGTAGCCGTTGCTCGGTGGGAGCGGGTGCTGGCCGGGGTGCTGGGGTGCTTCGCGGGCCGGTTCGGGCGGGTGGAACCGCGCCGTGCGGCGGGCGAGTTCGTGACGGCGCTGCTGTCCGATCTTGAGGTCAAGACGTGCTGGCAGTTGGCCGAGCAGGCCGGACACGTCAGGCCGGACGCGATGCAGCGGCTGCTGTACCGGGCGGTGTGGGACGCCGACGCCGTCCGCGACGACCTGCGGCAGTTGATCGTCGACCGGTTCGGTGGTCCGGACGCGGTCCTGGTGGTCGACGAGACCGGTGACCTGAAGAAGGGCACCCACACGGTGGGGGTGCAGCGGCAGTACACCGGCACGGCGGGGCGGATCGAGAACAGCCAGGTCGGGGTGTTCCTGGGCTACGCCGGCGTGGGCGGGCACACGCTGATCGACCGGCGGGTGTATCTGCCGGCGTCGTGGACCGACGACCGGGATCGCTGCCGAGCCGCCGGCGTGCCCGACGACATCGAGTTCGCCACCAAGTCGGAGCTGGCCGCTGAGATGATCACCGCGGCCCTTGACGTCGGGGTGCCGGCTGGGTGGGCCGCCGCGGACGAGGCCTACGGCAACAGCGCCGCGTTCCGCGCCCACCTGCGCGAACACCAGCTCGGCCACGTCCTGGCCGTGTCCCGCAGCCACCTGGTTCCGCTCGACGGCGGCAAGACCCGCATCCGCGCCGACCGGATCGCCGCTGACCTGCCCGTCTCGGCGTGGCAGCGCCGCTCAGCCGGCGCCGGGTCGAAAGGGCCGCGCTTCTACGAATGGGCCTGGCTCGATGACGTGTGCACCGACGCTGACCCCGACGACGGCGGCCGACACAGCCTGCTGATCCGCCGCAACACCACCACCGGCGAACTGGCCTTCTACCGCTGCTGGACGCCACGCCCGGCCACCCTCGCGCAGCTCGTGCGGGTCGCGGGCATTCGCTGGAGCATCGAAGAGAGCTTCCAAGCCGCCAAGGGCCAGGTCGGCTTGGACCAGCACCAGGTCCGCCGCTGGGACTCCTGGCACCGATTCACCACCCTCGCCCTGGCCGCCCTCGCCGTCCTGGCGATCTGCGCCGCCGACGCGACCCACGACGACCCCACCGACACCGGACTGATCAAGCTCACGGTCAACGAGGTCCGCCGCCTGATCAACGCTTGCATCATCCGCCCGATCAGCGACCTCGCCCATCGATTGCACTGGTCAAGCTGGCGACGCCGGCATCAAGCCCGAGCCCGACGAGCCCACTACACACGCCGCCTCAACCTCGAACTTCAGCCATGATCCCGAACGGCGGCTGCCGTATTAGGCTCGACACCATTATCTAGTTTGGACAACGTTCCTTTGCGATGTCGTGTCGATCGGCCGGGCCGAGGGGGCGGAAGATGTGGCGGTCCAAAGCCGCGTGGTGGGTGTGGTCACGGCTGGCGGTGCTGGCCGTTGCGGCCGGTGCCTTCTGGTTGACATACGTCTTGGCGAAGGCATGGCTTGATGAGGCCTTGGCATGGATTGACGGTCACCTTCAGTTCGCGTTGGGTCGTGACGTTACGGAGGCGATCCGGCAGGCTGGCGCGGTCAGCATCGCAGCAAGCATTGGCGGATGGCTCCTCCTCCAGGGATTGCGGCGAATCAAAGCCGCGGAGGCACAATATGCCTCGACGCGCACCGGCAACGCGTCCTCTGGCGTAGACAGCGTGCAAAGGCGGACCATCCCCAGGCAGCTACCACCCGCACCGCGGCGGTTCGCCGGGCGGTCGGCCGAGCTAGCGATGCTGACCGATGCCCTAGACCATGTTACGCATGCTGGCATGACCGTGGTGATCTCGGCGATCGGCGGGGCAGGTGGAATAGGGAAGACCTCGCTGTCGGTACGCTGGGCCAGGCAGCACCTCGATCGTTTCCCGGACGGCCAGCTCATGGTCGATCTGCGGGGATTCGCACCGACCGGCGAGCCGATGTCTGTCGCCGAGGCCGTCCGCGGCTTCCTGTACGCGCTCGGCGAGGATCCGACCAAACTTCCCGCTGACCTCGACACCCAAATCGGTCTTTACCGGAGTCTGGTGGAGGACCGGCGCATCCTGATCGTGCTCGACAACGCGCGCGACACCGCGCAGGTCGCACCGTTGCTGCCCGGCGGGCCCGGCTGCACGGTGTTGGTCACCAGCCGACGCCGGCTGGCAGGCCTGGTGACACAGCATGGCGCCCAGCTTGTGGACCTTGCACCCCTTTCCGAGCCAGAGGCACGTCAGTTGCTCGCCAGCCACCTCGGGGATGAAAGGCTCACAGCTGAGCCAGAAGCCACTGCGATGTTGCTCGCCATGTGTGGAGGGTTGCCCCTCGCGCTGAGCATCGTCGCCGCCCGCGTGATCGCCCATCCAGCCCTCCCACTGTCCGGATTGGCCGATGAACTGGCCGATCAGAGAACCCGGCTTGAGGGGTTCGACGCCGGTGAGATCCCGTTAAACCTCGAGTGTGTCTTTTCCTGGTCTTATCAGGCACTGACCGGCTCCGCAGCCGAGATGTTCGGGTTGCTTGGGCTGGCTCCCGGACCAGACATCAGTTTGCCGGCTGCGGCCGAGTTGGCTGGGTTGCCGACGACGCGGGCGAGGCTCTTGCTGCACGAGCTGGAAACCGCCCATCTCGTCGTGCAGCAGGTCGCTGGTCGCCATCGCATGCACGACCTGCTCCGGCTTTATGCGACCAAGCAGGCTCACGAGCACCTGTCCGACAGCAATCGCGAAGAGGCGCTCCGCCGGGTAATCGACTTTTACCGGCACACGGCTCACCGCGCCGAGCGTCTGCTCGACCCGCACCGGCATCCGGTCGAGATCGACGCGCCTGCACCCGACTGCCATCCGCTGCCTTTAGCCGACCCGGCTGAAGCGGTGGCGTGGCTCGAGGCTGAGCATGCAAACCTGATGGCCGCGCAGCAGCTCGCGGCCGAGCTTGGCATGCATGACCTCGCGTGGCAGCTGGCGTGGTGTTTGGATACCTTTCACTACCGGCGCGGTCACCTTCGTGAGTGGCGTGCGGTCTGGCGGACCGGCTTGGAGTCGGCCCTGCAGGTCGGAAACCCCGCCGTCATCTCCCTGGCCCACCGCCTGCTTGGCGACGCCAACCTCAACCTGGACGACCACGAGGAGGCACTGGCACAGCTCGCGCGCTCCTTGCAGGTGGCAGAGAACGCCGGCGACCTGTCCGCTCAAGCGCACGCGCACCGGATTCTTACGTGGGCTAACGGGCGGGCCGGCAAGGACCAGGCTGCGCACAGGCACGCCACGGAGGCGCTCCGGCTCTACAGGGAGCTGGGTCTGCAGGTGCGGGAAGCGGCGATGCTCAACGCCGTCGGCTGGTTCGAGGCGCGGGTCGGCGACTATGCCCAGGCCCAGGCCCGCTGTGAGGCAGCGCTGGCGTTGTGCCGACAGCACGACTATCGCGTGGGAGAGGCAAATACGTTAGCCAGCTTGGGATACATCGCTCAGCACACCGGGCGGCCAGATGACGCGCTGACGCACTATCACTCTGCCCTCGCTCTTTTCCGAAGGCTGAACAGCATTTACTACCAGGCGAACACCCTCGACCGGCTTGGTCAGGTCTATGTCGCGGCCGGCCGGGCTGGGCAGGCCCGTGAGGTCTGGTCTCAGGCAATCCGACTGTACCGCGGGAAAGGGCGCCCGGTCGACGCGGACCGGGTCCAGCGGGAGCTGGACTCTTTGGGCTGAAGCAGGTCAGACGCGGATCACGCGATCGATGGCCGAGTCACGAAGATGCCGTGACCGCTTGAGGTCCAAGGTGATGTTGACACGCTTTAGCCATCTTTCGGTCTCGATATAGGTTGCCTGGAATGAGGCCCGCCCGTGGACGGCCCGCCGGTTGTCGAGAAACAGGAGGTCCCCTGAGTGAAGAGAGAGGTCGATCAGGTTTACCTCGATTGCGCGGCGCAGGGATTCAATCGCCTCCTCAATTCCCTCGATGCCGGCCGGCAGGTCGATGTAGTCCTGGTCGAACCGCAGGTAAGGGTCAGCGGAATCGCCGTACAGGATGCTTCCCTTGTCTGGCCCGGGAACGGGCTCAGCGTCAGAGACGAAATAGGACGGGTCGGGCCTGAACGTGAACACCGGCTGAGCAAGTATCTGCCGGTCGGCGTCGCTTAGCAGGCTGCTGTCGAGGAACCCGATCGTCGTCGGCACCTCCGCGGGATTGCGGACGCACAGAAGGCCGACATAGTCAGCCCGGCAGGGGTGGAACGAATCCTCGGTGTGCCAGTTGATGTGCTGTCGGCTGCCGGTGCCGAGACCCGTGTCCTCGTGCTCAGGCCGCGGCGCCAGGTCGTGTATCAGGAAACCGTCGTGCTGCAAGCGCCAACCGAAGACATCGCCGAGGCATGAGCTCAGCAGAACGGCGACAAGTTCCGCCCGGGTCTCGCTGGCTGCCTTCGCCCGCCAACGGCTGGAGACCGTGGGCGTCGGTCCAATGTGCTTACTGTCGACCGGCAGGCCTCCGATGCGGCAAGCTGGGAAACTTTCGGTGACCCGGAAGTCCTCGAGAAACGCACGGAGGTTACGCGGAAGCTCGTTGGCCCAAACCGCCGCCCGTGCCAGGAACCGTCTATCCTCGACGCTTTCCCCGTCGAGGGATCTAGCCAGGCTTTGAATCCGCTCGGCCTCACTTGACGACAGCGTGTATTCAGCTACCACAGGGGTGCCCACGATCTCTCCATCTCAGCTCTCGTCCACAGTGTCTCGGGGCTCTATGCGTGGCCACCAAACCGAGAAGAAGGCGAAATCCCTGTCAGGATCAGTGTTGCTGAAGGTGTGCTCGACATTGCGCGGTATGAAAACCGCATCGCCCTGGCTCACGTGCCAGACCTCCCCGCCAGCGATGATCTCTCCGTGACCACGGTAGATGAACGCGATCTCGTCCTGGTTGTGCTGGTCAGGCTCACACTTCTCACCCGGCGAGATACAGCAGGTCATCGCACCGAAAGGGGGAATCGCGGCCTCCGGCCAGGGGAAGACGTAGCCCTCGGCGAAGCGCCCAGTTGGACTCTCGTTAACCAGTCTCTTCCACGCGACCAGAGCCATGTATGGATTGTGGCGGCCTAATCGGCTCTGGTCAATAATCTTGTGAGATCGTCTCATAGGTTATCCTCAGTACGCGCCCAATCCCCAAGGAGGCAGCGATGCCCCGTCCGGTCGTTGACTTGTCATGCTTTCCCAAGGTCGCGCTGGGTCATTGGCCGACGCCGTTAGAGGCGTGCCATCGCCTGACGGAGGAGGTCGGTGGGCCGCGGATTCTGGTGAAGCGAGATGACATCAACGGACTGGGCGTCGGCGGGAACAAGCTGCGAAAGCTCGAGTTCCTCCTGGGTGCCGCCGTTGCCAGCGGTGCTGACACGATCATCACGTTCGGCGGCCTGCAAAGCAACCACGGCCGCCAGACCGCAGCGGCCTGCGCCCGGCTCGGCCTTCGCTGCGAACTGGTCCTCACCAAGCAGGTGACTCACATCGCCGGATCCTCCGCCCTGACCGCGCCACGGTCTGACGAGGCGTATGAGCGGTCGGGAAACGTCGCGCTCGATCTCCTTTACGGCGCCCGGGTCCACGTCTGCGAACGCGATGAAGAGACGGATGCCACCCACCGTCAGATCGTCGCTGAGGCAGCGAAAGAAGGCCGGCGTGCGGTCACCCTTCCGGTGGGCGGATCCAACCCTCTCGGAGTGCTCGGTTACCTGACCGCCGCCGCTGAGCTCAGAGAGCAGATGGAAGGCGCCGACCGAATAGTCCTGCCGATCGGGAGCGCGGGCACCGCTGCCGGCCTGGCGATCGGTGCGGCTCTGCTGGACTGGCCGGTGAGGATCGACGCCGCTTCGGTGTCCGAGCCGGCGGCAGACGCGTCAGCCGTCATCCATAAGCTCGTCGGTGAGACGGCGACGATGCTGGGCGTCCCGGCACCAGCACTAACACGCGTCCACGTGACTGAAAGAGCCCTAGGCTTGGGTTACGGACTGCCCTCGCCGGCGGTATGGGAGGCCATTCGCCTGTTCGGGCGCACGGAGGGCATCACCCTCGACCCGGTTTACACAGGCAAAGCTGCGGCAGCGCTCATTGACGCGGCGCGCGCAGGCGACATCGCCGCGACAGAGACGGTGGTGTTCCTGCACACCGGAGGGCTTCCCGGCCTTTTCGGCTATGCACCCGACTTGATCAAGGAAGCCGAGGGTTGACCTGTACGGCGCCAAGTGACTGGTCAGGTGCTCGTCAGTGGGCCGGCTTGACCTGCGGGATCCGGGTTGGATTACGGTCAGGTGCCCGAAACGCCGTCGATCGTGAAGCGGGAGTGTCAAGTTAACGGCCCTGTCTCACATTCGGTGGTGACGGAGGGTGGCGAGGCGTCGTTGACTCCTATGCGGAGGATCTCGATGAGCTTGTAAAGGCGGTGTTCTCGGGGCTGTCCCCGCTGATCATCGAGGACGTGGTCGACGAGGGTGAGCAGATCGTGGTGCGGGCCCGGACGCCGCAGGACACCGCGGTCTGCCCGATGTGCGGGGCCTCGTCGGGACGGGTCCACGGCTATCACTGGCGGACGGCGGCCGACGTTCCGGTCGACGGGCGCCGGGTGGTGGTCCGCGTGCGGGCGCGGCGTCTGGTGTGCCCCACGCGCGGCTGCCGCCACACCTTCCGGGAACAGGTTCCCGGGGTGTTGGAGCGATACCAGCGCCGCACGGCCCGTCTGAACAGGCAGGTCAAAGCCGTGGTCAAGGAGTTAGCGGGCCGGGCAGGGTCGCGTTTGCTGGCGATACTCGCCATGGGCCTGTCCCGTCACACGGCCCTGCGCGCCCTGCTGCGCATCCCGTTGCCCACCGGGCGGACGCCCGGTGTGATCGGCGTTGACGATTTTGCTCTGTGTCATCCATGAAGGAGCGGGGCCGGTCAAGGGTGGGGTTTTGACCCGGTGGCATTTGTTTTGCCCGTCTTCCGGCAGGATTTCGGGCAGGCGTGTGTGCGGTGTCGGGGTCAAGGCTGGGCCGGAGGCCTGAGGTTCCTCCCGGGATGTGGACACCGGGTTATGCCGCAGTCTGGTGCAGCGTAGTCGGTTGAAGGGTCTGTTCGTAATCGGCGGGACTGAGATAGCCCAGCGCGGAGTGGCGACGCCGGTGGTTGTAGAAGGCGATCCACCGAAACACGTCGCGACGGGCGTCAGCCTCGCTGGTCCAACGGCGGTGGTCGACGTCGAGTTCACGCTTGAGGGTGGCGAAGAACGCCTCGGCCAGTGCGTTGTCATACGACGAGCCGATCCGGCCCATCGAGCGGCGGATGCCGTGTTGGCGGCAGGCGGCGGCGAAGCCGCCGCTGCCGTATTGGGCGGATTCAACCGGTCGTCGCAACACCCTGTCGGAGAGGTGAAGCGATGGGTGTTGGGCCGGGGCAGAAGCGGGTTCGGGAGTATCGGGGTCAGATCCCTTCGCCGGGGCGGCCGACGGTGGCGTGGCGTGAGGACCGGGTCAAGTTCTGGGCTGCGATCCGATCCGGTGTAATGACCGAGGACGCGGCCGCGGCGGCGGGTGTGTCGTCGCCGGTCGGGTTCCGGTGGTTCCGGCACGCTGGCGGCGTGAATCCTGCGTTGCCGCCGACGGTGTCGGGCCGCTATCTGTCGTTCAGCGAACGGGAGGACATCGCTCTGTCGCGGGCGCAGGGCATGGGTGTTCGTGCGATCGCACGCCAGCTCGGCCGGGACCCGTCGACGATCTCGCGGGAGTTGCGGCGTAACGCCTCGACCAGGACGTACCGGTTGGACTACAAGGCTTCGACCGCGCAGTGGCATGCTGAGCGTCGAGCCCGCCGGCCGAAGACCGCGAAGCTGCTGGCCAATGATCGGCTCCGGGAGTACGTCCAGCAGCGGCTTGCGGGTGCGATCCGGACAGCGGACGGCCGGCTGGTCGCTGGGCCGCAGGGCCCGCAGTGGAAGGGCCGCAACAAGCCTCACCGGGCCGATCGGGCATGGACGAATGGGTGGAGCCCGGAGCAGATCTCCCGCAGGCTCAGGGCCGAGTTCCCGGAGGATGAGTCCATGCGCATCAGCCATGAGGCGATCTACCAGGCGCTCTATGTCCAGAGCCGTGGCGCCCTCAAGCGTGAACTCGTCACCTGCTTGCGGACCGGTCGGGCTCTTCGTGTTCCCCGGGCGCGTGCGAAGCAACGCGCGTGGGCGCACGTCACCAGCGGCACGCTGATCAGTGAGCGGCCCGCCGAGGTCGCGGACCGTGCCGTCCCCGGGCACTGGGAAGGAGATCTGATCATCGGGTTGCAGCGCTCCGCGATCGGGACACTGGTCGAGCGGACCACGAGGTTCACGATGCTGATCCACCTGCCTCGTGAGGCCGGCTGGGGTGTGATCCCGCGGACGAAGAACGGCCCCGCTCTCGCCGGCTACGGGGCCATCACGATGAGCAAAGCCCTCGCCGACACGATCATCCAGTTGCCCGAGCAGCTGCGCAGATCGCTGACGTGGGACCGCGGCAAGGAGCTGTCCGCGCACGCACGCTTCACGGTCGAAACGGGCGTCCCGGTGTTCTTCGCCGACCCGCACAGCCCTTGGCAACGCGGCACCAACGAGAACACCAACGGGCTGCTGCGGCAGTACTTCCCGAAAGGCACCGACCTGTCCCGGTGGAGTGCCGACGAGATCAACGCTGTCGCCCACGCGCTCAACAGCCGGCCACGGAAAACCCTCGGCTGGAAGACACCCGCCGAAGCCCTCGACGAACACCTACAATCGCTCCAACAACCCGGTGTTGCGACGACCGGTTGAATCCGCCCAGCACACCTCCGCCGAGTTCGCCCGTTACTGCGTGCGAACCCGGATACGCACGAGCGTGGGCCGTACCGGTGTGTGCTGGGACAACGCCGCCGCCGAATCGTTCTTCGCCACCCTCAAGAACGAGATGTATCACCGGCAGCGCTTCGACACCCGCGCCCGCGCCCGATTCGCCATCGCCGAGTACATCGAAGTGTTCTACAACCGGCAACGACTGCACTCAGCCCTCGACTACCGCACCCCCGCCGAAGCCCTCACCGAACACCAGACCCTGATGGCAGCCTGACCAGCAAATCCACGAAGACCTGTCCAAGATCCTTGACACAGCCCAAGCCGGTCGGTGCGGACCAGCGTGCCTTCGAGGATCGCGTACGCCAGGCGCCCGATGCGCCGCATCGCCTGCGGGCAGGGTGGGCGCCTGGTAGCCCCTACTCCGACAAAACGGGGTGATCTGACGCGCCTCGATGATCCTCATGGTGTTACGACGAAAGACATCTATAGTGCCGAGACCGACCGGACAGCCCGGATCTTGGGGCACACCGGCAGGTCCGTGGTTGCCCACACCAGAAGGATCGAGTCCATGTCCTACGTGACCCCATCGGAGTTCGTCGCGAAGATGATCGACGCGGGCGAGGCTAAAGTGTTCATGTCCACCCGAGACACGTTGATCCGTGCGTACATGGCCGGTGCCATCCTCGCGCTCGCTGCGGCGTTCGCGGTCACCATCACCGTGGAGACGGGGCAACCCCTCGTCGGAGCCCTTCTCTTCCCCATCGGGTTCTGCTTGCTGTACCTGCTCGGGTTTGACCTCCTGACCGGTGTGTTCACCCTTGTTCCCCTCGCACTGATCGACAGGCGGCCGGGCGTCAGACTGCGTTCGGTCCTGCGTAACTGGGGCTTGGTCTTTGTGGGCAACTTCGCCGGCGCGCTCACCGTCGCGCTCATGATGGCCGTGATCCTGACCTTCGCCTTCAGCGTGGACCCGAACGAGGTCGGCCAGCGGCTCGGCGCGATCGGCACGTCTCGGACGGTCGGGTACGCCGACCACGGTGCCGCCGGGATGCTGACCCTCTTCATCCGCGGTGTCCTGTGTAACTGGATGGTCTCCACCGGCGTCGTCGCCGCGATGATCTCGACGTCGGTGTCGGGGAAGGTGATCGGCATGTGGATGCCGATCCTGATTTTCTTCTACATGGGGTTCGAGCACTCGGTGGTGAACATGTTCCTGTTCCCGGCCGGCCTGATGCTCGGCGGCGACTTCTCGATCGCCGACTACCTGGTGTGGAACGAGATCCCCACAGTGGTCGGCAACTTGGTCGGCGGCCTGGTCTTCGTGGGGCTCGCTCTCTACGCGACGCACGCCCGCACTGGTGCGACCCGAAACCGCCCGCATCCCGAGAAGCCGACCTCCCGGAGAGTGAACGTGTGACGGCTCGCATGCCTCTCCGGATACCACCGATGCGAAGCGTGCGGGTTCGGTGTCGTAGAAGTGCGGTTCGCATTAGTTGGCGCGTCGTTATGGCCACCGCCAGAGAGTGCCGCAGCGGCTTGCGTTACCGTCGCTGCCGATTGGCCGAAGGCGGAGTTAGCCCGCCAGCTGCCTCCGTCGAAGAATCCCTTCCAGCCTGGGCGGGCCCCGCAGCTAGCCCGGACCCCGTTTCGATCCAGGTAGAGCGCCGATTAGTCGAGCGGGATGGCGCCGAGAAGGCACAGCCGTGTTGGTATTGGCCTCGTGTCGATCATCTGACATGGACTCCCACGACGTCAGTCGGCGGGAGGTCACGACCTCCTCGTCTGGGCAGGGAAGCCGAGGGATGGTGGCGGGGGAGTGGTGCGAGGACTCCTTTACTCGGTCGGTTTATGCTTCAGACGACCTGGGCAAACGTGCGCGAGCATGCCGCTGGGCCGCCGGACTACTGGGGGTCAAGGGGTCGTCGGTTCGAATCCGGCCGTCCCGACGCAGGTCAAAGGGCTGATCCGGACATCGGGTCGGCCCTTTTCGGCGTTCTGGAGACCAAGATCAGTCAAGTTGGAGTTGGCTGGCGTTGCTTGACCGTCGGTCAGGTTCCAGCGACCGGTCTCTGCCTGCCGAGTTGTTCTCTCGACGCATCAAGGCGGCCCGCACAGCGGGCTTGTGCCGGTTCGGCCCCGACCTGCTGGCGGCCTCCGGCTGGCATCGGCCGGGCCGACCGGCCACGCTTCGGGATTGCCAGACCTTGAAACCTCGGGGCTCCGCCCCGAACCCCAGCCCTCAGCGATCCGCCGCGTCCGCACCCGCATACCAAGCTCCCTTTCTTGATCTTCGCCGGCCGCCCAGGAAAGAACAAGACTGTTTCTTTGCCCGCGATATCGGCAGTCTCTCGTGGCGTGGCTGCTGATAACCAAGGTGTAGATCTTGCTCGCCGCCTCTCGCATGTGAGATGGCTGGCCGGCGGTACCGGGTCAGGCAAGAGCACCCTCGCCCAAGCCCTAGCCGAGCGCTACGACGTGCTGATCTACGACGGCGATCGCGCGGAGCGCAACTACGCCAGCCGGTGCACCGCGCACGAGCAGCCGTACCTCTGGGCGTTGCTGCAAGCTCCGCCGGCGCAGAGATGGAACAGCCGCAGCGCCCAGGAGATCTTCGAGTCGATGCCGAGCCTGCACGGGGAAACGTTCGGGTTCGTTGTCGATGACCTGCTCGCGATGCCCACCGACCGTCCGGTCCTGGTCGATGATTTCCGAACTCTGCCCGGCGACGTCGCTCCGCTGCTGACGTGGCCAGAGCAGGCAGCCTTCCTCCTGCCAACGCCGCAGTTTCGGGATCGGGCACTGCGGGCTCGATTCGCCGACGTCGCGAGGGCCCGAGCGAACTGGGGAGACAGCCACCACAGCGAGGCGCTCGCTCTGCGACTGGCTCGCGACGAACTGTGGGACGCTGAAGTCCGGCGCCAGGCCGTCGAACTGCACCTGCCGGTGGTGTCCATCGATGGCTCGCGTGACGTTCTTGACCTTGTCGATGACCTTGCAGCCCGGTTTCGTCTGGGCCATCCACGGGCCGGTAACCGTGGAGCGCAACGGTCGTGAGCGGGCACGAGAGGTACGAGGCTCTGCTGCTGACCGCAGGCTTTCGGGCATCCCGGCCGGGTGAGCACGCTCTTCCAAACTGACGCTCGCGCCGGCAGCGCTGACGGGATGCGGGTATGGAGAAGGGCAGCAACTTTTGGCGGAACAGGTAGTGAAAGCGAGTTCACCGCAGCCGGCTTCCGGATCGCAGTCGTGAGCGAACCGCCTCCCGCATCCGGTGCCCGCGAGTCGTTCCCCGAACTCGTGACATCCCCTCGGGGTCCTTCCTGTGCTTCTCCAGCCACCGTTCGGCGGCGCCACCCGGCCGACCCGCATAGGATCCGGCCGACCAGTACGAAACGGGCCATTCCGAGCCGGGCGTCCTGTCAGACTGGCGCGGTGACGGAGGAAGGACCGACGGCCGGAGGTGACAGGGGGAAGACCACAGGGCGCAAGTCCGTACGCGCGCACCTGCGCGACGCCGTCGTCAGCCTGCTCGGCAGGCGGCGGGTACGCGAAGGCACCCGCACGGCCACCGAGGAACTCTTCTTCGACCTGGTCTTCGTGTTCGCCTTCGTCCAACTCGTCGCGCTGATCCGAAGCGACTACACCCCTCAGGGCGTGCTTCGCGGAATGCTCGTGCTGGCCCTGCTGTGGTGGTCCTGGGGCGCCTTCGCGTGGCTGAGCAACAACCTGCAGGCCAGCTTCGGAGTGATGCGGTTCGGGTTGTTCGTGGTCACCGGGATCACTTTCGTGATGGCGCTGTCGACCCTCGTCACGTTCACCGATCGGCCCGGCGGGCTGTACGGCCCGCTCGTCTTCCCCATCTGCTATTTTCTCGTGCGGTCGCTGCACCTGGCGCTGTACGCGTACGCCGTCTCGGCCCGGCGCCTGGCCCGGCACATCCTGGTGCCCGCAGTGCCGATGGTCGCCAGCACCGCCCTGCTCGTCTGCGCCGCACTCGTGCCGCACCGACTCCTCACCGACCAGCGACAGGTCGCCATCGCCGTGACCCTCCTCTGGCTGCTGGCCGTGCTCGTGGACTACGTGGGCAGCTTCACGTTGCCCGTCTGGGAGATCGGCATCTTCTCCGCCCGGCACTGGTGCGAGCGGTACGGGTTGATCCTGATCGTGGCCGTGGGCGAGAACATCATCTCGATCGGGACGTCCAGCTCCAACGTGTCGCTCAGTTGGCAGCTCCTGCTCGCCGTCATGCTGGCCATGACGGTCACCGGGGCGGTGCTCTGGACCTACTTCGACGTGGTGGCGCTCGTCGGTGAGCAGGTCCTCGAGCGGGCCGACCCAAAGACCAGATTCGCCCTCGCCCGGGACGCCTACAGCTACCTGCACCTTCCCATGGTCGCCGGCATCCTCCTGCCGGCCCTCGGGATACGCGAGCTCGTCAAGAACGTCGGCCACATCGAAGGACACCACCCCGACGAACGGCTCTCCGCCATCGGTCTCTTCGGCCTCTACGGGGGGATAGCCCTCTTCCTCCTGGCCAACGTCGCCTACCAGCTGCGGATGGCCCACACGATCAGGACGATCATCTGGACCCGGGTGGCCGCCGTTCTGGTGCTGGCCGCGCTCGTCCCTGTCGCACGGCGGATATCGGCCATCGGTGCGCTGGGCCTGCTGGCGGCTGTCTCTTTCATTCTGATCGTCGTGGAGGTCATCGTGGCCGACGGGCAGCGCCGCCGCCTGCGCGAGTCGGGCCTGGCCGCCCGGATGCAGGTTTGAGGAACCCGCATCCGGCCCGCCGCGGTCGTGCAGGGCGTACTCGATCGCCACGCCGCCGGGATCACCATCGACACGCACTGCCTCGCCTGGGGTGTCGAACGTCGCCGGTCAGGCCACGCGTGGCCACGCAAACCAGTTGACGATTCCGGCAGGATTCTCGGTGTGCGTACGTTCAGTGAGCTGGTCGATGAGGCCGCCGCAGTGGACGTGTCCGGCTGGGACTTCGACTGGCTTGAGGGCCGGGCAACGGAAGAGCGGCCGCCGTGGGGGTACTCGCGGTTGATCGCATCGCGCCTGCCCCACGTCACCGCGGCCTTGGACATCGACACCGGTGGCGGCGAGATCATCGCCGAGGTGCCGCACCTACCGCCGAGAATGGTCGTCACCGAAGGCTGGCGCCCGAACGTCGAGCGTGCCCGTCAGACGTTGTCGCCCCGCGGTGTCGAGGTCGTGCCCGTCGAGCAAGGCCGGCCCCTGCCCTTCCCCGACGCCAGCTTCGATCTGGTGACGAGCCGCCATCCAGTGGACCCCGACTGGAGCGAGATCGCCCGCGTGCTCACCGATGACGGCACGTACCTCGCCCAGCACGTCGGGCCGGCATCCGCGTTCGAGCTCATCGAGTTCTTCCTCGGCCCGCTGCCGCAGGAGCGGCTTGGTCGTCACCCCGATCGTGAGGCCGCGGCAGCGCGGGCGGCCGCGCTCGAGATCGTGGACCTGCGCACCGCTCGCTGCCGGATGGAGTTCTTCGACATCGGCGCGGTCGTCTACACCCTGCGTAAATGCGTCTGGTGGGTGCCCGACTTCACAGTGGAGCGGTACCGGGACACCCTCGAGCGACTGGACGCCCACATTCGCCACCACGGCTCCTTCGTGGCCCACTCGACTCGGACCCTCGTCGAGGCCAGACGTGCACCCCGCTGAAACGCTCACCGAACGGCTTCCCTGAGGCTTCCGCTCGTGCCGCCGTCCGGCCGTTCAGTGGGGGAACGCGCGAGGGACGCGTGCGTTGAGGAGTTCGTCGCGGAACGCTTGGATGCGTGTGATGACCTGTCGTCTGCCGACGGTGTTTTCGATGCGGTCGAGGTACAGGCATCGGGCGGCGAGTTTGTCGAGGTCGACGGTGAAGTAGATCGCCATCAGCGGGTTGACGAACAGGTCGCCGCCGCCGGTGCGCCGGGTGAACCGGACGTCTCCGAACGCGCCGCTGGTGGCGGCGGCGATCTGTCCTTGGACGATGCTCGGCCGGTCCGGGGTGGCGGCCTGGGCGTCGGCGACAGCATCGCGGTACAGCGCCGCCTCCGGGCTGGAACCGGGGATGGACAGGGCGCCGAGGTAGCCGCCGTCGCGGTCGAGTGCGGCGAGGTTCTCCAGCACCTGGACGTGGTTGACGCCGTCGTAGGCGTCGATGCCGAAGCCGAGACTGCTCACCAGCTTGACCGGCACGTCCAGCACGGCCACGGCGGCCAGGCTGGTGATGTCCTCCACCGGGGTGCCGAGATCGGTTTCGTCGCCGCGTAGCAGGACGTCGGTGCCGCCATCGACCAGCACCACCGCATCGATGTCGAGTTGTTCGACCAGGTGTCGGTACGCGGCCCGTAACGGCTGGACACCGAGCGGCGGAAAGGCGTACACGGTCGACGGCAGCGTCTGAGCTGCCAGCCACCGGGCGAGCGTCCGTTCGGGGAAGTACCAGTCCGGGCTGGTGGTGTCCGGCTGCACCGCCGCGACGTGCTCCGCTACCCACGCGTCCCGGTCGATCAGTTCGAGTTCGGAGAAGGACAGGCTGGCCAGGTGCACCTGTGCGCCACCGCGCCACAGGGCGAACGCCAAGGGCAGGCCGGCGTACACGTCGAACCCGCCGCCCGCTCCGGCGATGAGGATGCTCCGCGCCGGAGCCAGCGCGGCAAACAGCGGCGGAACGGCCAACGAGAACGCACCGGGTTGGGCCGGCAGCGCGGCAGGGTTCATCACCGCTCAATGATCCGTCACGCCCATGCCGCTGACAGAGCGCCGGGGCGCCCGCGTGCGGCGGGACCCCGAGGAAGATGCTGGTGCCCGGCCGATAGGGGTCATTTCACGCGAGCGCCAGCTATATCGCGGTCGCGGGGATCGTGCTGTGCCGTTCCCGGCTGGGCTGCACCGTGACGACGATCTTCCCCGCGGGATGGCCCTGGGCGAGGT
Organism: Micromonospora sp. NPDC048063; assembly: GCF_043202855.1. Classification (NCBI taxonomy): domain Bacteria; kingdom Bacillati; phylum Actinomycetota; class Actinomycetes; order Micromonosporales; family Micromonosporaceae; genus Micromonospora; species Micromonospora sp. NPDC048063. The sequence goes on from NZ_JBIDBG010000023.1 coordinate 49,245, forward strand.
AGCGCATCGCGTCGGGCGCGTCGGCGAGAGCGTAGGTGCGGTCGATGACCGGGGTGACCGAGCCCGCCTCGGTGAGGGTGGTCAGTTCGTCGAGATCTTCGTAGTGCTCCCGAGCGGCCACGCCGCGCACTCGCTGGCTGCCGATCAGTGAGAGCAACGGCGCGGCCAGCTGGCGTTGGAAGCCGCCGAGCAGCCAGCCTGTGGCGTGGCCGCCACCGACGAGGGCGATCGTTCCGCGCGGTGTGGTTGCGCGCCGGAGCAGCGACAACGGTCGGTTGCCGGCGGTGTCGATGATGATGTCGTATCGCGCGCCGCCACGGTCGATCTCGTGCTGGGTGTAGTCGATGACGTCCTCGGCACCGATGGAACGCACCAGCTCGATCTTCGAGGTGCTGCAGACGCCGGTCACGCTTGCCCCATGTAGCTTGACCAGTTGGACGGCGAACGACCCGACGCCCCCGGCCGCGCCGGTGATCAACACCCGCTGTCCGGGCTGCACGCGCGCGTCGCGGATGCTCTGTAGCGCGGTCACCGCGGAGATGGGCATCGCCGCCGCCTGCTCGAAGGTGAGGTTGGCCGGCTTGGGTGCCAGCCGGTGCTGCCGCGCTGTCGCGTACTGGGCGAACGAGCCGCTCTGACAGGTGCCGTACACCTCGTCGCCGGGGCGCAGGCGGGTCACGCCGGCGCCGACCGCCACCACCACACCGGCGACGGCCCGACCGAGCACCGCGACCTTGGGCCGGCGCAGCCCGGCCGCGAGCCGCACCGCCATGGGTCGGCCGGTCATGAAGATCCACACGCCTGGGTCCAGGCCGGCGGCGCGTACCTCGATGAGCACCTCGTCGTCTCCGACCGAGGGTTTGTCGACCTCGCGGAGTTCGAGCACGTCGGCCGGGCCGTACACGTCGTGGACGATCGCTTTCATGACTTCTCCTCGGGGGAGTCGGGGTACTGGAACACGTCGTCGAGCGGAACGCCGAACACCCGGGCGATCCGGAAGGCCATTTCCAGGGATGGCGAATAGCGGCCCTGCTCGATGGCGATGAGGGTCTGCCGGGTCACGCCGATGCGCTCGGCGAGCTCGGCCTGGGTCATCTCGCCGTGCGCGAAGCGCAACGCGCGGATGCGGTTGGTGACCTGCGTCGGCTTCACCACTGCGGGAGGCTCCTGCGGTACACAATGACCTTGGTGATGCCGCCGAGGATCGCCGACAGCACGAAGCACAGGTAGATGACGTTGGCGATCCAGAACCGGTCCCAGTCCGCCATGGCCATGAGCATCGCGGCGACCGCGCCGACGACCACGAACGACTGGCCGACGTGGTCGCCGAGCCGCCCGATCTCGCGGTCCCGCACGTCCTTGACGCGCGGCGCGCCCGGATTCACGACGGCCATGCCGATCTCCGCCACGATCGACGCGACGATGGCCGCGCCGACCGTCCACAACAGGGCGCTCGCGTACGGCACGTCGGGCAGCGAACGACCATCGGCGCGGCTGACGGTGAGGGCCACGTAGGCGGAGTAGCCGAGCACGGCGACGACCAGCCTGATCCACGCGCGTTTCTCTTCGTGCGTCATGACGAGCCCTCCGGATGTCTGGAATCTTTGACATCCCGAAGGTAGCGAATCTTTGACTTCGTGTCTAGAAAACTTTACATCGATCCTGGGGGGCGGTCATTCGGCTGACCGACGCAGGATCGGAAGTGCTGGCCGAGATCGGCGACGCCTATGGCTCTCGCCTGAAGGATCCGACCCGGCGTGACGGTGAGCGCAGCCTGCACGTAGGGTGACAATCGATCGGAGCGCATGTCGGAGGGCTCATGTACCGTGTCCAGTTCACAGCCGAGGACCTGGCCCGGGTCCGGCTGATGCGGAGCTGGGGGCCCCTGGCCGAGACGTATCTGAGCCTCGGGCGGTTGCGGCGCGGCCAGCCGGGTGACGGGTTGCGGGGCTGGTCGACACGGGTCGCTCGGTCCTCTTCCGGCCTGGTGCATCCGTGCGCCTCACTGTTCGACAACAGGTGGCTGGACCTGTTCACCCTCACCGGCCCGGCCGAGTCCATCGAGGAGGGACTGACCGCGCTGCTCGCCGTGCGCCCGGAACACCTGCGCGCCGAGCTGGTCGCCGCGGCGGACGCCAGGTGGCGCTACGGGGACCATCGTCGCTGGCCAGCCGGGGTGGGTGACCCGGCGGGCAACCGGGCCGACCGGCATCGCCTGGCGACCTTCCTGCATGACTACCACAAGGTCGCGGTGGCGCCGCACTGGTCTCACATCCAGGCTCGGCTCGATACCGAGCACGCCGCCCTCACCCACCTGCTCGCCATCAGTGGCGTAGAGGGCCTACTGGCCGGGCTGATGCCCTTCGCCCGCTGGCGCTACCCCGTGCTGGAGGTGGGCCATGGTGCGACCACTACCGACATCCACCTCGGCGGACGAGGGTTGCTGCTCGTGCCGTCGGCATTCCTCGACCCACGACCTGTCTTGTGGACCAGCGGGCTGGACGAAGAGGCACCGTCGATGCTCTTTCTGCCCGCGATGCGCGGACCCCTTGACCTGGCCGCCGTCCTGGCCGAGCCCCCCGGAGCGGACCGGCTGTCCGCGCTGGTCGACCTTGTCGGACGCACCCGGGCGTACGCCCTGCACAGCATCGGTACCGCGCCGTGCACCACCGGCGAGCTCGCCCATCGGTTGGCGATCTCGGCAGCGAGCGCCAGCGAGCACGCGACGGTGCTCCGCGGAGCGGGGCTCGTCTCCACCGTCCGTCAGGGTCGAACCGTGCGGCACCACCTCACCGCACTGGGGGAACAGATGCTCAGCGGAACCGTCGCCGCGCCGTCCCAGGCGACTGCCGTCGCGGAGCGCCTGGCCGTGCATCACCAGGGCCGCCAGCCTCCGCGGACGGGGCCGAGGTCGTTCGTCCGGTAGGGGAATGGTGCCAGGTCGGCGGCGGCCCCGAGGACGGTCGCGATCCCGGCTGCGTGGCCTCCTAGATCATGCCCGAGGCGCGGGCGGGACCGACCCGGCCGGCAGCACCGGCCCGCGCAGCGGCACCGACCGCTTCGACGCCTGCCTCCACCCGGACCTTCAAACCGGGCAGCGTTTCCGCCCGGTGGCGCGTCCACGTGGCGCGGTCGGTCAAGTCCCTGGCGCGCACGTCCAAGACCAAACCGGTGCCGGCGAGCAGACTCGTGCCGTCACCCCGCTACACGCGCCAACTGTTGGAGGAACGCCATGGGTAAGCTCGTCGTCTCGATGTTCACCACGCTCGACGGTGTCATTGAACGGCCGGATCGCTGGGCGTTCCAGTTCGCAAGCGCCGACTCGATGGAGCAGGGCCTGCGCCAGCTGCACGACGCCGAGGCGTTGCTGCTTGGCCGCGTCACGTACGAAGGATTCGCGGCGTCCTGGCCGAACATGACCGACGAGGCGGGATACGCCGACAAGATGAACACGATGCCCAAGTACGTGGTGTCCACCACCCTGGACGAGCCCACCTGGAACAACACGACGGTCATCGCCGACGACCCGGCCACCCGGATCGGGAAGGTGAAGACCGACCTGAGCGGGGATCTGCTCGTCTTCGGCAGCAACGCGCTCGTCACCCGGCTGCTGCCACACGGGTTGATTGACGAGATCCGCCTGGTGACCTACCCGGTCGTGGTCGGGGACGGCACGCGCCTGTTCGCCGACGGCGACGGGATGGCGTCGTTCCGGCTGCTGGACACCACCACGTTCCAGTCCGGCGTCGTGGTGCTGACCTACGCACCGATCAACGAGCAGGGCGCGGCTGCGGCATCTGCCTGAACGACGACGCCGGCGGCGTTGCCGCGCACCAGCGCCGCCCGGTTTCCGAGCCCCTGGACGTTTCGGCGGGGCGGAATCAGGCATCACAGTCGATCCTCATGCCGGAGGCGACCACCTGGGACGGTTGGGTCGCGATGATGACCGTCAGTGTGACCACGCACGGCGACCGGATCGTGGACGTGGGCGCCCAGAGCCCGACTGGCGGCAACAGGCTTGAGCGACCTGCGCCGGTAGTCGCTGGGTGGCACGCCGAAGGCGGCCCGGAACAGCCGGCTGAAGTGCGCAGAGTCGGGCAGACCCCACCGGGCCCCGACGACGCCGACCGTCAGGCCGCTCTGTGCCGGATCGGCGAGGTCCTTGCGGCAACGGTCGAGGCGCCGCTGGCGGATCCAGGCGCCGACCGAGGTCTGCTCCGGAGCGAACAGCCGGTACAGCTGGCGCAGCGAGACGTGGTGTGCCGCGGCGATCACCGCGGGCGTGAGGTCGGTGTTCCCCAGGTGCTGCTCGATGAAGGCCTTCACCTGGAACAGCAGCGCCTGCTGTGACGACTCGACCGGGTCGGAGTACCCGGTGTACTCGCAGAGGGCGGTGCCCAGCAGGTCGAGCAGGATCGGTGCCAGCCGTGCCGCGGTGGTCGGATCGTACTGGCCGATTTCCCGGGCGATGCGACCCAGCATCGGGGCGAGCAGTCCGCCGACCCCGGTTGCGGGCACCGCCACCGCGGTGAGCCCGGCAACCACGCCCGGCCGCACCGGGAGCAGCTCGCGCGGAAACCCGAACACCGCCAGCTCCACCGCGTCGGTGTAGACCAGATCGTATGGGAGGCTGAAGTCGTAGACGCCGAACGTGGCGGGGGCGAGGACCGTCTCCCGGCCGTCCTGGGTCAGGCGCGGGTGGCCGCTGATCGGCAGTACCACACGGTACAGGTCCGCGTCACCCTTGCGGATCAGGCCGCGCGTTCGGTGGACACCATGGGGCGTGCTGGTACGGACGTTCGCCACGCCCACATCGCCCAGCCGGCCGGTCGTGATCTCACCGTCCAACGGCACATCCGGGTCGATCCGCATGTCCAGTGGGCCGAGGGTGTCGCAGACGATGGACCGCCACCGTTCGCGCCGCTCGGCTGCCGGTGTGTCCGCGGTTCTGACGACCGTGAGCACTGATAGACCTCCCTGACCCGTACCGGCAACGGTAGTGGCCGGCGGACGAGCGCCGGCGCCCACGTTGCTACCCGACCCTACGGAAGGCCGTCGATGGGCGTAGGCCCCGACCCGGACCCTTCGGGTAGGGCCGAACGGTGTTGCCCGATGCGGAACAGAGGCCAAACAATCATCTCGATTGGACCGACGGCGTCGCGGCCGCGGTAAGTGTCGATGCTGGTGGCCGAATGAGAGGAAGCGCCGCACCGGGCGCTGCTACTCGGATACGCCAGATGACTACGGCCGGAGCCGCAAGAACCGACAGTGATCCTTCAAGATTCCTGGACCAGAGCAGGGCAGGACTCGCCGGCAGCAGGGAGAAGTGAATGAAGTCGATACGCGCAGTGGCCGTTTTCGTGGCGGCGACCCTCGCGCTCGTGCTGGGCGTAGCCGCACCGGCAAGCGCCGACGCGTACTCGTACAACGGATATGGGTCGGCGAACTTCCAGAGCAACGGGGACTACATCACCCTCACCCACTTCACCTACGAAGAATATCCCGGCGTCTATGCGTCGTACGCCGAGTGGTACACCAACTACGGGCGCACCGGCTATTGCGGAGACAGCATCGGCGGGCGGATCGGCTGTGACGAGGACGTGGCGGAAAACCGATACATCACCATCCGGGTCTGCAGCCGGTACGGGACGTTCAACCAGGTCATCTGCGGCAACTGGGATACCTCGCGGACCTGAACCATTCCCGCCCGCCAGCGTCCGTGCGAGCCGTCAAGGTCCGCTGGACGTGGCGGGCCGGGCGGCGGCCCGCTCCCCTGGGGCGGGCCGATGGCAGACGGTGAGGATGGTGGGGTGGGTCGCCAGCTTGGTCTGACTCACCGATAGGCCGACGTTGCTGTCGTTATCGATTCGTCGGCCGGTTCGGTGGCCCCGGCAGTTGCATGTCACCGGTCAGGCGGGCGGCATGGCACCCGAGCGCAAGGTCATGCGGAAGTTGGGGCGGCTCCGGGCCGATCTAGGGGCCTTCTGGCCGAAAGCCTCCAGCTAGGGCCGCCTCGCGCAGTTCTCTACGCCGCCTGCCGGCGACGAGGACCTCCGTGATGACCAGGCTGGCGCAGACAGCCGCCAACAGGCCGAGCGCTGCCACCGCCGAAAGCTGGCTGGCCGCCAGGATGAGCGCCACCAGCAGCGCTACGGTAATCAGACGCGGCCAGATGACCCGACTGAGCAGGCGCGTGATCCGCAGTTGGAAGCCGACGTGGGAGAACAGGAACAGGGCTGCTCCACCGTAGAGGGCGTGGAGGCCCAGGCCCTCCAGTCGCGCGGCCGAATGGTGCAGTTCGTTGTCTTTGATGATCGTCACCACTTTGTGCAGCCCGAGGGCGAGCAGCATGATGCCGGCGATCATCGGCAGGTGCAGATAGCTGTAGGCGTCGCGGGCGTAGGCGACCCGGCGCTGGACGGGGTTCTGGATCAGCGTCCGCTCGGCGGCGATCGCGACGACGTCGAAATAGGTCCAGCCCAATGCGGCGGCGATGACGATGGCGAAGACGAGGGCCGCGATGAGCGATCCAGTCATCGGCACGCTGCTACTGATCAGGCCAACCGCTGTGAGCGACTCGCCAAGGGCGACGAGCACGATGAGGCCGTGCCGCTCCGCCCAGTGCCGGGCCGAGATGATGTGCCACCCCCACGACCGCATCAGCAGGGCGCGGCCGTAGTCGATGACGATGGCGAGGATCCAGAACCCGGTCTGGCTCGCCTTGACCAGCCACGGGTCGTGGAACAGTCGCTGCGGCAGGACGGCGGCGGAGAACAGAAGGACAGAGGCGACAAACAGTGGCGCGGCGATCAGCAGGACGACGCGCGGCCCCGTGCCTGGAATGGCGTACCAGCGCAGCGCCAGATGCACCAGCCGAACGACCACGAAGCATGCGACGAACACCATCGGGCCGGAGAGAGCCGCGCCACGGAGGTCGGTGAATGCCTGCCGGACCGCTACCGCCATTACAAGGGTGACCACCGCCACGAACAGCAGCGCGATCCGGATCAGCCCGACCCGAGCTTGGAGGCTGTTGCCCAACCAGGCATAGATGGACCACGTCGACCACAACAGGGCCAGCGCAAGCATTCCGTTCAGCACGCCGTGGCTGGTGAAGTCGTCCTCCATCAACGCAACGACCTGGATGAACGCGAGGACGAACACCAGATCGAAGAAGAGCTCCACGCTGGTTACGCCGACGCCCTCGCGTAGCGGTCGAATGCCGCGCGGCGCCCGCACTGACCTGTCATCGGACGCCCCGTCGTTCCCACTTACCACAGGGCAGAGTGTGGCAGCCGGCCACACCGAAGATGCCGGAATCACTGATCGCGGTCGACCTCGTCGCCGAGATGATCGTTGCCTGGGGCCAAGGAGTCGCCTGGGCGCGGGGCACAAGACAGCGTGAAACGTCGTCGACCAGCAACCAACGATGACAGCCGAAAACACCCTGTGAACAAGTGCCGAGGGCTGTTACCGCTGGTGGCGGGCGAGCGGCTCTTAGCTCCGCTTCAACGTCTGACCCCTCTCCACGGTCATCCTTCCTGGGCCAGGTGGCCAGCGCCGCTAGGGTCTGTGTCGAAGTCGGGCGCCGCGTGGGTCGCCCGATGGTCGTCCGGTTCGTGGCACAGCTCGGTCCCCTGGTTGTCGTATGCGGGCAGGCGCCCGCCTGGTTGCTGCTCGCCGTGGACGCGCTTCGCGAGTGGAGCGCGCACGATGCCGGGACCCTCGATCATCTGTGCCGGGGCTCCCAGCGGAAGTACCGGCGTGCCACGAGAAGCGACACCACCAGCCAGGCCAACAGCACACCGAGGGACGGCAGCACCGCGACGAAGGTCTCGGCGAGAGTCAGCGCCTGGCCCTCGTCGGTGTGGGCGAGCCAGCCGACCCGCATCACCTCGGTGAACGGCCCGCTGGGCAGGAACCAGAGCACCCGCTCCAGCGACTCCGGCAGCGCGCCGAGCGGCAGCATCGCACCTGGCGTTGCCAGGAAGATCACCATGGTCGGCAGGGTGGTCAGCATGGCCGCTTCGGACGTGCGGGTGACCGCAGAAAGCGCGGCCGAGAACGCCGCCATGATCGCGGACCCCAGCAGCAGGGCCACCGCGATGACCAGCGGGTTCGTCGGCCCCGGCAGACCGAGCACCGCGACGGCGTAGCAGGCCAGCACGACGAACTGGGCGAGGAACATCAGGATGGTGCTGCTGGCCGTGCCGAGCAGGATGGTGCGGTCCGAGGCAAGCCCGGCGCGCAGGCGCTTGAGCACCAGTTCCTGGCGGCGCGAGGCGTACACGGTCGTCAGGTGATGGTGCACCAGGAAGACCATGACCAGGGTGGTGACGCTGACGACCCTGCGGACGCCGGGCACTGTCTGACCTGCGTAGCCGCTGACGAGCAGGATGGCGATGATCAGGGGGGTGCACACAGACATGGCAGTGGCCGTCCAGTTGCGGCGCAGGGCCAACAGTTCCATCTTCAGCAGCGCGGTCACCTGCCAGAACGGCCGGGTGGCCCGGTCGCCGGGTGCGGTGGTCGAGGTCCGCGTCGTCATCGTCTCGCTCATCGGGCGGTCTCCGGATCCGCGTGCTGGTTGGTCGGATCGTGGTCGGCGGCGATGTCCAGGAAGACATCCTCCAGGGTGGCCGGTCGCGCTGACAGCGCGGAAAGTTGGACGTCGCTCGTGTTGGCCCAGTCGAGCAGCCGGGTCAGGTCGGCCTGGAGCTGACGCGACTCGTACGTGACCCGGTCGCCCTCGACCGAGCGCGTGGCGTGCGGCAGGCCGGGGGGCACGTCCGCCTTCGGCAGCCGGAAGGTGATCCGGGCGGGCAGGGTGCGGACGATGTCGTGCGGGGCTCCCGTCGCTACGATGTGCCCACGGCGCATGATCGCCACCCGGTCGGCGAGCACCTCCGCCTCTTCCAGATAGTGCGTGGTGAGCAGCACCGTCGTGCCGTTCTGCTGGAGTTCCCGCACGACGTTCCAGGTGCGCCGCCGGGAGGCCGGGTCCATGCCGGTGGTCGGCTCGTCGAGGAAGAGCACCTGCGGCCGGCCGAGCACGGCCAGGGCCAGCTCCAGCCGCCGCCCCTCGCCCCCGGAGAGCTGCTCGACCGCCACGTCCCTCCGGTGGGTCAGCTCGACCAGTTCCAGCACCTGCTGGGAGCTGTACGGCCGGACGGTGAGCGAGCGCCAGATCTCCACCGTTTCCCGAACCGTCAGCGAGCCGGTGAATCCGCCGTGCTGGAGCATCACCCCCGTCTGTGGGCGCAGCGCGGCCCGGTCCCGCACCGGGTCCAGCCCGAGCACCCGGACCCGGCCGGAGGTGGCCGGCTGCAGCCCCTCCAACACCTCGATCGTGGTGGTCTTTCCCGCTCCGTTGGTGCCGAGCAGGGCGAACAGCTCACCACGGTGGACCCGCAGCGACACCCCCCGGACCGCCTCGAACTGCCCGTAGTTGCGGCGCAGGCTGTCCACTTCGATTACGACGTCGTCCATGCCTCCGAGGCTGCCGCTGACCGGCGACAGAGCCAATCCACGCCGTGTCATGCCCCGGCCATGCGGTATGCACACGCCGTCCGTGCGTTCCGCACACCGAGCCCGCGATTTCGCCGCGGGTGGGTGAAAATGATCCTGAGGGCAACGAGTTCTGCCTGCTGTCACGTCCTGTGCAGGAGCTCTGGGACGGCGCACGGAACCAGACAACCCAGCAGACCGCAGAGCGGTATGGCGACTGCCCAGAACGACCCCTCCACCAGACCCCTCCACCGCAAGTCTTGGATGGTGGGCGTTTGCTCGGAGCGGCCCGGAGTCGGTGAGTGACAAACTGGGTGACGATCACGGCGGACACTCATGGACGGGCCGGGACGCTGCCGCCGACGGCCGAGCGGCCCCGCCGGGCTCTGTGCGAGCTATTGGCGACCGAGGGTCGGGTCCATACACTCACCGCGTGATCCCGCCCGGATACCCCGCACAGGCCCGACCATCGATCGTTCGCCCGCTCTGGTCGCTTGCTGGCCCAACGCTCAGTGCGTTGCTCGCCGCCGGACTCCTCACCGCGCCCTTCGGGCCGCTGGTCAGCGCGATCACGCGCGACCTCGGACTGTCCACCGCGGGCATGACAACGACCGTGGTCGCACAGTACGTGGTGGCAGCGGTGGCCCTGGTCGCGCCCGGCTACCTGCTCGGCCGGCGGTGGCCTACTGCAATCGCGTTGCCTGCGCTGGCACTCCTTATCGTCGGCTGCGTCGTGAGCGCGTTCACGCCGGGGCCGGCACTGTTGGCGGTCGGGCGGGTGATCGTCGGGCTGGGGGCCGGAACCGTGGCCGGTGTCGCCCTCGCCCTGTCCGGTCAATTGGTCCGCTGGCGCTCCCGGGCCCGGCTGGCGCTCGGCCTCGCGCTCGGCGCCGCTCTCCTGATCGGACCCGTCGCGAGCGGCATGCTGGCGCAGGCGCTGAGTTGGCGGACGGTGTTCCTGGCCGAGGTGCTGGTGGCCACGGTCGCGCTGTTCAGCACCATAGCGAGCGGCATCGCCATGTGGGTCGTGCGTTCGTCCCGGCCCAACCCGCCGGCCACCCCTGCTGCCACAACGCCGCGCCCCGGCACAACCCGGACCGGTGGCCCGGGGCGCTGACGATCCGGGACCGCCGTGGCCAGTGGTCGGACTGGCCCGGACTCCCGGCGTTGTGGAATTCCCCAAGCTGACGCTGCGTACTGGCCTCGGCCGGCGAGCAGTCCGCACAAGGCTGTCCGTGCTCTCTTTGGGCGAGGACCGCCACTTCAACCCGCGACCCACGTGGATCGGCAGCTTTTCAAGGACCGCCTGGCCAGCGTGTCGACGCCTGATCCGCCGCTGATCCACCTGCGGCAGCCGGTGGGCGGGGGAGCGCTGGCACCTGACCGAACTCCCCGAATGCCGCCCACGGCACGCCGGTCGCCATACCACCGCAACGGACGAGCCGGTCGGGCGTCGTGCCGCCGTGGCGATGGACGCTTACCCGACAGATCGTGGCGATTGTCGTTGGCGGAGACGAAGGTTGTGGTCGCGGTCTGAACACGGGGGAGGCGCTACACGATGGACGCGTTGTCGGAATCGCAGTCGGTGGCGGGACCTCGCCGGCCTGCGGCCGGGCCGCCGGCAGGGCAGGGCGAAACTCCGTGGCGGGGTTTCGTCCGACTGGCCCGACTCCGCTTCCTGCTGTACAACCTCCTGCCGGTGGGTCTCGCCGTGGCGGTGTCGGTACACCAGGGCCATCCGCTCGATCTCACGTGGTACGCCGTCGCGCAACTGTTCGCGTGGACGGTCCACGTCATGACGCACTACTGCAACGAGTATTTCGACCTGGCGGCCGACCGGGCGAACGTCTACTTCACGCCGTGGACGGGCGGCAGCCGGGCCCTCGTCGACGGGGTGGTCGCACCCGTGGTGTCGCTGCGCGCCGGAGTCGTCCTGTTCGGAGTGTCGGCGTTGATGGTGGCTGTCATGCCGTCCTGGCAGGCGCGCGTGCTCGCCGCCGCAGCCGTGCTGCTGGCCTGGTTCTACACGGCGCCACCGTTGCGGCTGAACTACCGGGGCGCGGGGGAGATGACGGTCGCCGCGATACTCAACGGCCTGTGGCCGGCCGTCGCGGTGGTGCTCCAGACCGGCACCGTACCGATGCTGCTGTTGGCCGTGTTGGCGCCCACCGCGGTGCTGCAGGTCGCGCGGATGATGGTGATGAATCTGGGCGACCGCCGATCGGACGCGATGGTCGGCAAGCGCACGCTGCCCGTCATCATCGGTTACCGACCGGCGGTGCGGGTGATCGTCGGTGCGCAGCTGGTCGGGTACGCGACGCTCACCGTCTTCGCGTTGCTCGGCTGGGTGCCGTGGCTGGTCTGGGCGGCGATGGCCACCACCGCGCCGCTGTCGGCCTGGCTCGTCGGGCAGCTCCGGGGCGGCGCGATGCGTGACCTCGACCCCCGGCGCATGACACCGGTGGTGTTCTGGGCCTCGAACCACGTGTCCCTGATCGTCGCGGCGGCGATGCTGGGCGTGATCCTGGATGCGGCGCGCCGCTCCGCGGACGGTGGTGCGCTGGCCGTGCTCGGCGCGGTTCTCGCCGGCTACGGGATGCTGTTCGCCCACCGTCTCTGGTTGGCGCGCCGACACTCCGAGCGCGGGCAGGACCACGCCCCGCGTGCGCGTCCGGAGCCGGCTCAACGAGGTTGAGCGGACGGCTCCCGTGGCGCCCCGGTCGGGTGACCGACTTCCGTCTCCGCCACGATGTCGCCGTCGGAGACCGGTGGGGTCGGTGATCCCGACCGACGTTGGATGAAGTAGTACAGCGGTGTGGCCGCCAGGGTGGTGATGACGGTCATCAGGGCCAGGACGGTGTACAGCGCCGGCGTCACCAGTCCCTTCTCCAGGCCGATGTTCAGCAGGACGAGTTCCATCAGTCCGCGTGCGTTCATCAGGGCACCGACCGAGGCCGCGGAGCCCCACGGTAGGCCGGCCGTGCGGGCACCGATGGTGCACGCCACACCCTTGCTCAGGAAGGCCACCAGGACCACGATCACCAGGACCAGCAGCACACCGGGATCCGTCAACACGCTGAACTGCGTGGCCAGGCCGGAGTAGACGAAGAAGGTCGGTAGCAGCAGCCGGACCGTGACCGGCTCGATGCACGCCCGCAGGGCCTCGGTGAAGCGGCCACGGGGTATGGCGACGCCGAACAGGAAGGCCCCCACCACCGCGTAGATCCCGACCGCCTCGGTGTACGCGGCACAGAGCAGCAGGATGATCATCGTGGTGATGAGCCCGGCGGGACGCAGTCCGTTGTCGTCCATGGCCCAGCGGGCGAGCCTGGCGGTCAGGGCGCGACCCACGGTCAGGACCACGAGGACGTAGACCAGACCACCGCCGAGGGCGAGCAGCGCGACCGACGCGTCACCCTGGGCCGAGGAGACCACCACGGCCAGCAGGACCCAGGCGACGGTGTCGTCGACGGCGGCGCACGCCAGCGCCACCGTCCCGGTGGGGCTGCCGCCGAGATTGTTCTCGTGGATGATGCGCGCCAACATCGGAAAGGCGGTGATCGCCATTGCCGTGCCGACGAAGAGGGCCGCCTGCCATGCGGAAATCTTCTCGTCGAAGAAGGTTCGGTCGCTGGCCAGCATCCAGCCCAGCACCGCGCCGGTGGCGATCGGTGCGATGACGCCGGCGACGGACGACCCGAACGCCGAACGGAGGTGTCCGGTCAGCACGTCGGTGCGGAACGACATCCCGACGACGAACATGTAGAGGACCAGACCGAGTTGACCGGCCACGTAGAGCACGATCAGCGAAGGGTGGGCGATGCGGCTACCGGCGTCGCCGGCGCCCAGATGCAGCGTGGTCGGGAACAGCCAGCCTTGCAGGGCGGGCAGCAGGAGACCGAGCAGCGTCGGTCCCAGCAGGAAACCCGCGACCATGTCGGCGACGACCTGTGGCTGACCCAGTCGGCGGAGGAGGAGTCCGACCGACCAGCAGGTGAACAGCACTACCGCGAGTTGGAGGAAGAAGTGCAGGGACAGGGCGAGATTCGACGGCATCGTCACCTCGGCGGTCGCAGGCTTGGGGTGCGGGCAGGAAGAACTGACGCAGGCCGTACCGCGGTGGTCGACGCCGGCACCGGCGGGAGCCGCGCAGTTCGCCGATGACCATGAGGTGATCGCCGGCCGGACGGGTGGGGCACCACGTCGAGGTCCGCGGTGGCGCGCGCGCCGTCGGCCGGCCAGGACAGCCTCCGGACGGCGAGGTTCGCGGCCGTACGCGCGAGAACTGGTATTGCCAGAGTGTGGACGTGCGCGTCGCACCGCCGCCATGCGGCAGGTCGAGCGAGGAATTCGCGCAACTCGGCGCGGCGCCGGACGTCGCGTCCGCCGTTCGCGTGCCGCCGAGAAGTGGCCGCGGCAGGAGCGCATTTCCACTGGCGAGCAGGTCGTTGCCCGTCGCCGACCAGCGCGACCCGCCGGGGCGAGAATGGCAACCACGGGAGAGTTCACGCATCAGGTCGCGGAAGTCCTCTGGCTTCATCTGTCGTCCTTTCGGGGCGACGGTTCGCCGACAACGCGACTGCGTCAGATAATCGTGTTACGCAAGCGGATACGTCAATGATTCGTCGCTTGGTTCAGCAATCGTGGAGAGTATCTGGCCGTCGGCGGCGTGGACCGTGGGCCGTGGCGGGTGGAGGCGCGGCGGGGCAGGTCGGTGTTCCGAGGGCCGTGAAGATCCTGGTGGCTGCCACTGGTCGGGTGGCTGCGGATCGGCCTTGAAGTGCTGGTGGGTTCCTCGCTCGGCCAGCCGGGCCGACGGCGAACTCGGCCGGTGCGGCGCGGGCTCGCGTTGATGCGTGGTGCCAGGCGAGTTTCCCGTGGGCGGTCGGCGGGGCGGGTGACGAAGGCGCGGCAACGAGAATTGGGCCCGCAGGAAATCCCGCGACTTCGATGCCCATCGGGGCATCGGCTTCGCAGGAAATTGATCACCGCTGGGTCGGGGCCGAGATCACGGATGTGCCTGTGGGGTTGGCGTGTGGGGCGTGGCCAAAGCGGGGGACCGCGGTTCGGGGATTGTGTCGAGGGGTGCCTGCCGGCGGGGCAATCAGACGAATGTCGATTGTCGGGCCCGGCGACCCTTGACCCGATTATCTTTCCTATGCCATTCTCGGTCGTCGGGACTCTGCAGCGTATTCAGGGTCTGACTCTGCCCTCCGATTGCCGTGCGGCAAAATCTCCCCGACCCGTCTGTCGGTGCTGACGTCGGAGCAGCGCCGGGTGAGGGCGACCGTGGGTGGGAAGTTGACCAGCAGGTGCGCATGTTCAGCCTCACCGTTGAGCTCGACCAGCTCGCACTCGAAGTCGGCGCACATTCCTTCTGCCCCATCCGACACGGCCGGAGAGCATCAGCACCGCCGCCGACACGGCGGGCAGGATCCCTGCCCTGACTTCCGTCTGACCCAGAACCTGGACAGTGACCCGTCGCTGCCCCGCGACGCTTCGCCGGTCGCTGCGGTGCGCGAGCGAGCGGCGATTCGCCGAGCGGAGGTGTCACCGGGGCGGCTGCTGGTTGGTCTCAAGGGGTGCAGAGGCTGAGCAGGAGGAGACGATGTGTCGGAGATCCAGGAGCAGATCCGGGAGTTGTACGCCGCCGCGGCGTCGCGCCTGGTGTCGCAGTTGTTCGCGATCACCGGTGACTACGCGGAGGCTCAGGACGTAGTGCAGGACGCCTTCGTGCGGGCGCTGGCCCGGCCGGGTCGGTTCGGCCAGGTGGAGCATCCGGAGGCGTGGCTGCGTACGGTGGCCCTCAACATCGCCCGGAGCCGGCACCGACGCCGGATGGTCTTCGCCCGGCTGGCGCGCTCCGGCCAGCTCGACGGTGGACAGCGGGGGACCGCAGGCATGTCGCCCGACCACGTCGCCCTCGTCACCGCACTCCAGCGGCTGCCGCGCCCGGCCCGTGAGGCCGTCGTGCTGTACCACATCGCGGACATGGCGGTGGCCGACGTGGCGGAGGCCCTGGGCTGCTCCGTGGAGGCGGTCAAGACCCGCCTCGTCCGGGCCCGTCGTGCCCTCGCCGTCGGCCTCGACGACACCGCTGACAGCACCACCGTTCGACCAGCGATCGTGAACGAGAGAGGTTCTCTCCATGCCTGACCTGGACTTTGCCGGGCTCGACCGGGCCGCCCAGGCGGCCTTCAGACCGGACTTCACCGAGGTGCGGCGCCGGGCGGCACGCTGTCGACGGCACACCCGCGTGGCCGCGGCCTCGCTGACCACGCTCGCGCTGGTCGCTGTCGCCGGGATCGCCTCCGCCAGTCTGCACCGCGCGGACCCCCAGGTGTCCGTTCCCGGCCTCGGCGGGACCCCGACGCCCGGCTTCATCCCGACGCCAGCGCCTTCCACCAGCCCCGTCCCCGGTGCGGCCCGGACCCCTCGCCCGGGTCCGGTGGTCGCGGGGGACCTCGACCACTTCTACTTCCGCTGGAAGAACTGCCGGGAGGACGACTGCGTGCTGATGGTGTCGGGCACCGCCGACCGTGGGGCGACCTGGCGCAGCCGCGAGCTTCCACTGTCCGGCAACGCGCTGGTCGCCCTCGCCACGGCCGGGCAGCGCACGCTGATCGCGTCGTACCAGATCGACGTCGGAGCCGGAGACCGGCAGGGCTGGCTCGCGAGCGTCGACGGCGGCGAACGGTGGCGGGAGGTGACGGCGGACACGGCCGTCCAGGTGCCCGACGGATGGCGCGTGCTCAACCACATGCTCGGCCCGCGTGCCGACCGGATCGTGGCGGCGGACCCGGCCACGGGTGACGTCGTGCAGGTGGCGCAGAGCACGGGGCTGGAGTTGCCCGCGCTCGCGGAAGACGTGCCGCCCGAGGCGGGCATCTGGGGCAGCGGCTACGCGGCCGTGGACACGATCGACGGCCGGCTCGTCGGCCGGGGCAGCGCGATCACGGTGAGCCGCGACGGAGGCCGTACCTGGCAGCGACACGTCTTCGCCGGGCCGCTCACCGCCGGCCACGACGTCGCGCTCGACGTGGCCACGTGGGACGGCCGCACCGTCTACGCCGTCGGCAGCATCGACGGCACACTGGTCGTCCATCGCAGTGGTGACGGCGGCCGGACCTGGCAACGCACCGCCGGCAGCGCAGCCGTCGGTGACCGGCAGCTTCGCGCCTCCGTCCGGTCCGACGGAACGCTGGTCATCCAGGCCGGTTTCGTCGCCGACGACAGGCCGCTGATGTTCAGCAGCGGCGACGGGGGGCAGCGCCTGTCCCCGGTGGAGCCCGCGCCCGGCGCGGCGGCCGTACCGGTACCGGGCGGATACGCGCAGCGCGGCTGGCCGCACACCCCGGGCACGTGGTGGTCCGCCGACGGGAACACCTGGTCCTTCCTGGGCGCGCCCGACCTGCCCTGACGCGGGCTCCCGCCGGGCCGGCACCGCCCGGCGGGAGCGAGGCGGAACCGGGCAGCGGTGGTGCGGCGAGATCCACGGATGCGTACGCACCGTCCGTTGCGGGCTCAGGTGGTGTCAGGTGGGGGAACGGCAGCCTCGACAGCCGGCGCGGAGGCCGCCCCCGCGAGCGCGGCCCGGAGGGTGTCGCGCAGCGGCCCGTCGGGGTGCTCGATCCAGTGCTGGACGGCGACGCGCAGGGTGGCCAGGAAGGTCGCCGCCAGGACCCGGGCCCGCAGCTCCGGGTCGGGACCGACCAGCCGGTGGACGAACTCGTCGGCGAGTTCGCGCTCGATGGTGGTGTACGCCGCGATCTGCTGGGCGACGAGTCCCGGGTGCCCCCGCAGCTGGCGGCGGCGGACCAGCCACGAGGGGGGCGTGTTGCCGTACACCTCCTCGGCGAGGTGCTCGGCGGCCCGGCTCAGCGCGCGCCACGGCGGCGCGTCGGGCGGTTGCTGGCGGACCAGCTCCAGCAGTCGGCGCAGTCGTACGGCGTCGCCGTGGAAGATCGCCTCCTCCTTGCTGGAGAAGTAGTTGGAGAACGTCCGGCGGGACACGTTCGCGGCGTCGGCGATCGCCTCGACGGTGACGCGGTCGAGCCCGTGCTCGGAGGCCAGGCGCAGGGCCGCCTCGTGCAGGGCGAGGCGGGTTGCCGCCTTCTTCCGCTCCCGTAGTCCGGTGGCCTCGTCCATGCCGTCAGCCTAGTGCCGACGTGACTCGTTTCTCATTGCGCAAACTTGCTCATTGGGCAAGATCGGCAGATGCTTGTATGCGGCAACCATCTGCGATGTGGGGGAAACGGTGGACGGCACCGCTCGTCAACTCGGCACCAGGCTGCACGAACTGGTCCGGACCGTACGGCTGATCCGGCGGCGCCGGGCCGACGTGCGGCCGCTCGTGCCGCTCGGCCTGGTCGGCATGCTCATGCAGATCAACCGGCTTCCCGCCGGCTGCCACGCGCGGGAACTCGCCGCCCGCACCGGGCTGGACCCGTCGACCGTGAGCCGCGCGATCGCCTCGCTCGTCGGGCTCGGCCTGGTCGAGCGGGGCGCCGACCCGACCGACATGCGGGCCCGGGTCCTGGCCGTCACCCCTGACGGCCGGGCCGCCCTGGCCGAGATCTTCGACTGGTACGGCGGGGTGCTCGACCGGGCGCTCGCCGACTGGACGCCCGACGAGATCGCGGCGCTGAGCGGGGCGCTCGGCCGGTTCACCCGCGACATCGAGACCGCCCTCGGACACCACGACAACCTGGAGGCCGCGCGATGAGCGCACCCACCACGACGACCGGCGACACGCCGATGACGCATCGGCAGACGCTGGAGGCGCTCAGCGGCCTGCTGCTGGTGCTCTTCGTCGCCATGCTCAGCGGCACCGTCGTCTCGACGGCGCTGCCGAAGATCATCGGCGCGCTGAACGGGTCGCAGACCCAGTACACGTGGGTGGTCACCGCCACCCTGCTCACCGCGACCGCGACCACCCCGATCTGGGGCAAGCTCGCCGACCTGTTCAACAAGAAGCTCCTGGTGCAGGTCGCCATCGTCGTCTTCCTGGCCGGCTCGGTGGTCGCCGGCCTCGCCCAGACCGCCGGCCAGCTCATCGCCGCGCGTGCGTTCCAGGGCATCGGCGTCGGCGGCCTCCAGGCGCTCGTCCAGGTCGCCATCGCGGCGATGATCCCGCCGCGGGAGCGCGGCCGGTACAACGGCTACCTCGGCGGCGTCATGGCCGTGGCGACGGTCGGCGGCCCGCTGCTGGGCGGGCTCATCGTCGACACGTCCTGGCTCGGCTGGCGCTGGTGCTTCTTCGTCGGGGTCCCCGTCGCCGTCATCGCGCTGATCCTCCTCCAGGTCACCCTGCGCCTGCCCACGGTCCGCCGCGACAACGTGAAGATCGACTACCTGGGCGCCACCCTGATCGCCGCCGGGGTCAGCGTGCTGCTCATCTGGATCTCCTTCGTCGACGACTCGTTCGCCTGGGTCTCCTGGCAGAGCGCGGCGATGGTGGGCGGCTCGGCCCTGCTGCTGGCCCTGGCCGTCTGGGTGGAGGCGCGGGCTGACGAGCCGGTGGTCCCGCTCGACCTGGTCCGCCAGCGCACCACCGCCCTCGCCATCCTCGGCAGCCTCGCGGTCGGCATGGCCATGTTCGGCGGCGCCGTCTTCCTCGGCCAGTACTTCCAGATCGGCCGCGGCTACAGCCCGACGGAGGCCGGGCTGCTCACCATCCCGATGATGGCCGGTGTCCTCGGCTCGTCGATCGTCGCCGGTCGCCTGATCACCCGGACCGGGAAGGTCAAGCCCTACATCCTCGTCGGGGCGGTCGTGCTCGTGGCCGGGTTCGCCGTGCTCGGCACCATCGACCACGAGACGTCGCTGGTGCTGGTCGGCGCGGCCATGTTCATCGTGGGCGTCGGGGTCGGGATGACCATGCAGAACCTCGTCCTCGCCGTGCAGAACACCGTCTCCCTCAAGGACATCGGCGCGGCCAGCTCCACCGTGGCGTTCTTCCGCTCCCTCGGCGGCACCATCGGGGTGTCGGTGCTCGGCGCGGTCCTCGCCCGCCGGGTCACCGAGCAGATCACCACGGACCTCGCCACCGCGGGCATCCCCACCTCCGGCGGGGGGACCGGCAGCCTCAACATCGACGCCATGCCGGCCGTGGTCCAGCAGATCGTCCGGGCCGCGTACGGCGACGCCACCGGACACATCTTCCTGATCTCCGCGGCCATCGCCGTCGTCGGCGTCCTCGCGGCGGCCCTGCTCAAGCCGGTCACCCTCCGCACCAGCCTGGACCTGCCGGACGCCGCCACCTCGGCGGCCGTCGCCGCCGACGCCGTCGACGGCGCTCCCGCCTTCGACCAGGTGGACGTGGACGCCGTGGCGAAGGAGGCGTCGGCCCGCCGCTGAGGTCCGCCCCACGCCCGCCGGGGCCGCCGCCGTCTTCCTACGGCGGCGGCCCCGTTCGTCGGCGGGGAGGTGGAGTCGGCGCCGGGCCCGCACCCGCAGGACGGTCGCGTGGTCGAGGGCGAGGCAGCCTGTTCCGCGACGGGTGGGGCGGACGCGGGAAACACATCGGGGAGGGACGGTGACCGTCCCTCCCCGATGTCGAACGAGCCGCCTCAGGACAGGAACTTGTCCAGGGCCGCCTCGATGGTGCCGGAGTCCGGCGACGCGTACGCCTTCATGGTGTTCTTGTTGTACGAGATGAAGCTCGGGCACCGGTTCGCCGGGGCGCTCACGGTGCCGCCGTCGCCGATCTTCTCGCCGGTCTTCGCCGCGTAGAAGGTCAGCTCGTAGCGCGACGAGACGTAGTCGATGGTGACCTGCTTGTCGGAGCTGTCCTTGTACTGGCACTGGCGCGGCGTGCCCTCGCTGCCCTCCACGAACTTCAGGCAGCCGACCACGGAGACCGACTCGAAGTCGGCGCTCTTGGCGTAGTACGGCTTGTTCGAGGCGATCGACTTCGACGACCAGAACGTCAGCCGGTCGGGGTTGTTCGAGAAGACGTACGCCTTGGCACCGGCCCCGCCGTTGTAGGGCGCCGCGTTGAGGATCTGGCTGCCCTCGCAGACGTCGCCCAGGTCGCTGGAGTAGCGGGCGGTCACCGCGTTGTTGCTGTTGCCGGGATCCTGCGACTCGGACTGCCCCGGGGTGGGGGTGGCGTCGGTGCCGGGCTCGCTGGACCCGCTCGGGGTGGCGGACGCGACCGGGGTGGGAACGTCGTCGTCGTTGACGAGGACGAACCCGACGCCGGCGCCGCAGAGCACGAGCAGGACCACCACGGCGGCGGCGGACAGGCCGATGATCAGGCCTTTGTTCGACTTCTGCGGCGGCGGGACCGGGGCCCCGAACTGCGGTGGCTGCCCTGGCTGGCCGTATCCGGGGTACCCACCCTGAGGGGCCGGCGGCCCGCTCCACGGGGTGACGTTCGGATCCGGCTGCCCTCCATACGGAGGGTGACTGTCGGTCATCTGAAGCCCTTATCGCTGTCGATGTGTGCCCAGGCACGGGGATCATGCAACAGGGTAGTGAGCGCTCCAAATCTCGACAGTTGCCGGCGATCCAGTCGAGGTCCGGGTCATGGCAGCCGAGAAACCGGCCATCACCCTCCGTGTAGGAGGCGGCAGCCCTGAGTCGAGGGGGGTGGCGGCGGCCCGGCAGCGTCGGGGAGGCGGATCCGGGCCGTGCAGCGGGATTCCGCTCCTCGCGCCGCTCAAGTGCGGACGCCGCGCCGGGCGCGCCGCCCCCGTGACGAGGATCACTCATTCCGTCGGTCCGCGATGTGGGCGGCGCCGCGCGGCCGGGCGCTTCGGTCGGTCCGCGGCGCCGCCCGCGTCGGGCGCGGGGGTGTCGTCGCCGCCGTCGCCGTGACGGGTCGCCCGGTCGGCGGCCCGGACGGCCATGGATGCCGGCCTGTCTCAGTTGGATCCTTGTTCGCGCAAGCCTTTCACGTGCGGTTCTTCAACATCGTCCTCACATCGTGAACACCAAGAAAATATACGAACATGAATATGATGGCTAAGGTTTCCTCATCGTCCACCGCCTGCCGGGTGCGCCACGAGCCACCCGAAGGCCACGACAGTAGGAGGACCGGGAGATGACACTCCCTCGCACTCGACGGCGTACCCTCGCCGGCGCGGTCGGCGTGTTCGCCAGCGCCGCCATGGTCACCACCATGATCGGCGCCCCGGCGGCAGCCGCCCCCGGCACCGGCGAGATCCGCAGCGCCGGCGGCGCGACGGCCGTGGCCGACAGCTACATCGTGGTGCTCAAGGACAGCAGCGTCGGCGGTCGCGCCGGCACCCGGCAGGCCGAGGTGCGCAGCAGCGCCGGCTCGCTGGCCGCGCGCTTCGGCGGGACGGTCGGGCACGTCTACGGCGACGCCCTCAACGGCTTCGAGGTGCGGCTGTCGGAGCGGGCCGCCAAGCGCCTCGCCGCGCACCCCGCCGTCGACTACGTCGAGCAGAACCACACCGTGACGACGACCGCCACCCAGAGCAACCCGCCGTGGGGCCTGGACCGCATCGACCAGCGGGCCCTGCCGCTCAGCCGCACGTACACCTACAACAGCAGCGGCACCGGCGTCACCGCGTACATCATCGACACCGGCATCCGGACCACCCACGTCGACTTCGCCGGCCAGGCCGTCGACGGCTACGACGCGATCGACAACGCGCTGCCGGCCGCCGACTGCAACGGCCACGGCACGCACGTCGCGGGCACCGTCGGCGGCAACACCTACGGCGTCGCGAAGAACGTCCGGCTGGTGGCCGTGCGGGTGCTGAACTGCCAGGGCAGCGGCACCTGGGCGCAGGTCATCGCCGGCATCAACTGGGTGACGTCGAACCACCAGGCGGGCCAGGCCGCGGTGGCGAACATGAGCCTCGGCGGCTCCTACAACAGCTCCCTGAACACCGCCGTGGCGAACTCCATCGCCGACGGCATCACCTACGCCGTGGCCTCCGGCAACTCGAACGCCAACGCCTGCAACTACTCGCCGGCCTCGGTCCCGACGGCGCTCACCGTCAACGCCTCGCAGAGCAACGACGCGCGGGCCTCGTTCTCCAACTGGGGCACCTGCACCGACATCTTCGCCCCCGGTGTGGGTGTCCTGTCGGCCTGGTCCACCAGCGACACCGCCACCTCGTCCATCAGCGGCACCTCGATGGCCTCGCCGCACGTCGCCGGCGCGGCCGCCCGGGTGCTCAGCGTCAACCCGGGCTGGACGCCCGCCCAGGTCCACTCGTACCTGGTCAGCCAGGCCACGACCAACGTGATCACCAACCCGGGCAGCGGCTCGCCGAACCGCCTGCTCTACCTCGCTCCGACCTTCTGACCCTCCGACGCCGGTGGCCTGACGGCTCCGGCGGGAACGGTCGCACCGGCCCCGAGGCGTCCCGCCCCGGGGCCGGCCCGTGTCCGGGCCGCTCTTCGCCGCCGGCGGGGTCGTCCGCCCAGATCCGGGCGCCGGTCGGTGCGAGGCCGCCGCCCCGCGGCCGTCCGCGCGCCGGCAGACTTGCCGGATGTCCTCGACGATGCTCGTGGTCGGCCCGGAGTTGGCCGCCGCCCTGGTCGCCCTGGCCGTGGTGGCGGCCGTCGTGGTCCGGGCCGGTGCGCTCGGGCACGGCCGGCAGGTGCTGGTCGCCGCGGCCCGCGCCGCGATCCAGTTGGCGGCCGTGTCGCTGCTGATCACCGCGATCGTGGTGTCGCTGTGGGCGACGGCGGCCTTCGTCGTGCTGATGTGTGCGGTGGCGGCGGCCACCTCCGGCCGGCGGATCACCGGCCGGTGGAACTGGTGGGCGGGTGTGCCGATCGCGGCGGGGAGCATGGCCGTGGTGGCGGGGCTGCTGTCGGCGGGGCTCGTGCCGATGCGGGGAATCGCCGTCATCCCGGTGGCCGGAATCCTCATCGGCGGGGCGATGACCGCGACGTCGCTGGCGGGCCGGCGGGTGCTGGACGAACTGACCGCCCGTGCGGGAGAGGTGGAGGCCGCCCTGGCGTTGGGGCTGCCGGCACGGGACGCCGTCCTGCTCGTGTGCCGTCCGGTGGCCGGGCAGGCGCTGGTGCCGGCGCTGGACCAGACCCGCACGGTGGGCCTGGTGACGCTGCCGGGCGCGTTCGTCGGAATGCTGCTGGGCGGCGCCAGTCCACTCACGGCCGGGATCACGCAGCTGGTCGTGCTGGTCGGGCTCCTCGCGGTGGAGGCGGTCGCGGTCGTCATCACCGTCGAACTCGTGGCCCGGGGCCGGTTGCGTCCGGCCCGGGCGGAGCTGCTGCCTGTGCTCCTGGTTCCGGGGTGAGTTCCCGCCAGTCGGTGACCACCGGGACCAGCTCGCCGCCGGCCCACAGCGGAAGTTGGTCGTCGAAGTGCGGGTCACCGGGCCTTCCGGAGGCGCCGAACGGCACGACCCAGCGGCTGTCCGCGCGGTCGGTCAGGTCCCACACGTAGCGGGCCACCGGGCCGCGCCAGCACGCGTCGGAGACGCCCGGGACGCTGGAGGTGGACAGCACGCAGTCGGTGTCGCCGGCCAGCGCGACCCGTTCCCGCATCGCGCGTACGGCCACGTCGACCGCCGGCGCCACGCCGAGGTGGACCGGGTGCAGCACGTGCCGTCGGCCCCACGGCCCGGGCGGGTCGCCCGCCGCGACCTCCGCCAGCGCCCCGGCCGCCACCGGGCCGACGTCCCCGCCCAGGCGGTGCAGCCCGGCGACCACCCCGTCGAGGGCGTGGCCGATGCGCGCCAGCGGGTCGGTCCACGGCGTGAACAGCGGGTCGAACGCGCTCGGGGCGCGCAGCGGGCGCAGGCACGGGTGGTCGTGCAGCCGGCGGACCAGGGCCGCGCGCCAGGCGGCGAAGGCGCCGGCGTCCGTGCTGTCGGCCCCCATCCGCCCGTCCCAGGCGAGCAACCGGTCCCGCAGGCGCCGCGCCGGCTCGCCGAGGCCGTCGGGGTCCAGCCGGTCGAGCGCGCCGCGCAGGGCCGCGGCCTCCAGCCGGGTGTCCATGTGCACTGCCGCCGGGCCGGCACCGCCGGCCAGCAGGGCGCGGATGCGGCGGGCGCGGTGTGGCGGGGCGAAGTCGGCGCCGAGGTCGGCGGTGTCGGGGCGCCGGTCGTTGGCGCAGACCGCTGTCCCGTCGACGGCGGTGCGGCGCGGTGGCGCGTAGCCGCCGTGCCACCGGTACCGCGGATCCCAGCCGGGCACCGGCTCCCGCCGGCACCGGTCGTCGCGGATCGGGACGAGCCCCGCGACCAGGTGGACCACCGTCCCGTGCCGGTCCGCGACGAGGACGCTGTTGACCGGCTCGACCCAGTCCCGCAGCGCGTCGGCGACGTCGTCGGCGTTCGTCGCCCGCAGCAGCGGCAGCAGCGCGTCGAAGCCGAGACGCCCCTCGACCCGGCTCGGGGTGCGCAGGCTGATCGCCTCGCCGGTGTCCCGGTCGTGGTCGACGACCGGCCCGCGCGGCGTCTCGATCACCTCGACGGACTCCGGCTCGCCGCCGCGTACCTCGATCCGCTCGACGTGGCGGTGCGCCGGCGCCCAGCCGTCCGTCTCGCGGACCAGCACCCGGTCGCCGTCGCGGCGCACCTGTTCCCGGTAGAGGTCCTGGTAGTCGGCCATCGCGTTGGTGACCGCCCAGGCCACCTCGCCCGCGTGCCCGAAGTGGGGCAGGCCCGGGACGCCGGGGAACGCGAGGCCGAGCACGTCGAACTCGGGGCAGGCGAGGCGCACCTGCTGGTAGACGCCGGGCAGTTCGAGGATGCGGTGGGGGTCGCCGGCGACGACCGGCGCCCGGCCGGTGACCGGGTCGCCGGGCACCGCCCAGGCGTTGCTGCCCGACCCGCCGGGCCCCTCGACGGCGAACAGGCCGGTCGCCGCCGGGCCGAGGGCGCCGGCGACGTGGGCGTGCCACAGCTTGTTGGGGAAGGTGGAGAAGAGCACGTGCTGGACGAGGAAGACGCCGAGCGGCGACCACGGCCGCCACCGGCCCGGCGCGCAGCCGACCGCCGCGAACTCGGGCGTCGCCGCGGCGCCCTCGGCGAGCCCCTCGTTGACCCCGTCCACATAGGCGGTGACCCACCGCCTGGTGTCGGGGGCGAGCCGATCGAAGCAGCGCCGCGCGGTGTCGTCGAGACGGGCGCGGCGGGCGAACCTGTCCCAGCCCAGCTCCGCGGGGCCGACGTGCTCGGCGAGGCGACCCTCCGAGCGCCACCGCTCGACCTCGATCTGCCAGGCCCGGTCGACGGCGGCCACCCGCCCCTGGAGGCGGGCGAGGCCGTCGACGGTGTCGGCGCGCAGGTGCGGGACGCCCCACCGGTCGCGATAGACGCCGGTCATCGCGGCGCGGGTCGGATGGGCGGCCGTGCCGCCTGCCACAGGGCCATCAACTTAGGTTACCCTCCCCTAACTGGGCTGGCCGGCCGGCCCGGCTGCCGGTGGTGGACCTTCAGCCTGGCGCCCCTGGTGGGACTCGGCGTCGCGGTGGGCATGGCGCACCGGCGCCGGTTCCGGCGCCCCGCCGGGCGGTGCCAGGGGAGCGGACGTCGGCGACGGACGTCGAACTGAGCGAAATCGATGCGACACGGCAACATCGTTGACACGAACTTAGGTTAGGGTAACCTAAGTTCGCTCGATCATCGGATCGCGGCGGAAGGCGACGTCCAGGTCCCCCGCCGCCGTGTCCACTCCCGACCGCTGAGGACCCGCATGAGCCTGCCCGGATCCACCGTCCAGGCGCCGTCGACCGGGGTGACCCCCGGGACGAACGGCGCCCGCGCCCACCTGTTCACCGCCGGCTCGGTCGAGGACTACCGGCGCGTGCTGGCTGCCGGCATCGACCGGGTGGCGACCCGGGTGGCCGGCGCGGACCGGCCGTTCACAGGCGTGACACCGGACGAGCTCGCGCCCCGGATCGCCGGCATCGACCTGGACCGGCCGCTCGGCGACACCGGCGCCGCGCTCGACGAACTCCAGGACGTCTACCTGCGCGACGCCGTCTTCTTCCACCACCCCCGCTACCTGGCACACCTCAACTGCCCGGTGGTGATTCCCGCGCTGCTCGCCGAGGCCGTGCTCAGCGCCGTCAACTCCTCCCTGGACACCTGGGACCAGAGCGCCGGGGGCACCCTGATCGAGCGCCGGCTGGTCGACTGGACGGCCGAGCGGATCGGCCTGGGGCCAGCCGCCGACGGCGTCTTCACCAGCGGCGGCACGCAGTCCAACCTCCAGGCGATGCTGCTGGCCCGCGAGGAGACCCGCGCCCAGGTGACCGGCCGGGAGACCGGGCAGCCGTCCCGCCTGGAGCTGCTGTCCCGACTGCGCGTCGTCACCTCGGCGGCCGGGCACTTCAGCGTGCAGAAGGCGGCCAGGCTGCTCGGCCTCGGCGCGGACGCGGTGGTCACCGTGCCCACCGACACCGACCGGCGGATGCGCACGGACGAGCTGGCCCGCGAGATCGACCGCTGCCGCGGCGAGGGGCTGGTGGTGATGGCGGTGGTGGCCACCGCCGGCACCACCGACTTCGGCACCATCGACCCGCTGCCGCAGATCGCCGACGTCTGCGCGGCGGCCGGCGTCTGGCTGCACGTCGACGCCGCGTACGGCTGCGGGCTGCTGGTGTCGCCGACCCGGCGGCACCTGCTCGACGGCATCGAACGGGCCGACTCGGTCACCGTCGACTACCACAAGTCGTTCTTCCAGCCGGTCAGCTCCAGCGCCCTGCTGGTGCGCGACCGGCGGGTGCTGCGGCACGCCACCTGGCACGCCGACTACCTCAATCCCGCCCGGATGGTCGAGCAGCGCATTCCCAACCAGGTCGACAAGAGCATCCAGACCACCCGCCGCTTCGACGCGCTGAAGCTCTGGCTGACCCTGCGGATCATGGGACCGGACGCCATCGGCGCGCTCTTCGACGAGGTGGTGGACCGGGCCGCCGACGCCTGGCAACTGCTCACCGAGGACCCCCGCTTCGAGGTGGTCACGCGGTCGCAGCTCAGCACCGTGGTCTTCCGCTACCTGCCGACCGGCCCCGGCCGCGACCTCGTCGACGACGCCAACCTGTACGCCCGTGAGGCGCTGGCGGCCTCCGGCGCCGGGCTGGTCGCCGGGACCAGGGTCGACGGCGCGCACCACCTCAAGTTCACCCTGCTCAACCCCGAGACCACGCTGGACGACATCGCCCACGTCCTCGACCTCGTCGCCGACCACGCCGGCTGGTACGCGCACACCAGGGCGACCGCCGCGCTGACCTGCCCCGTCGGCTGACGACCCGTCCCCGCTGGAGAGAACGCATGTCGACGCACGACTTCATCGCCGTCGGGCTGGGCCCGTACAACCTGGGCCTGGCCTGCCTGACCGAACCGATCGAGGACCTCGACGGCCTCTTCCTGGAGGCGCGGGACACCTTCAGCTGGCATCCCGGGATGCTGCTGGAGTCGACCCGCCTCCAGACGCCGTTCATCGCCGACCTGGTCACCCTCGCCGACCCGACCTCCCCGTACTCCTTCCTGGCCTATCTGAAGGAGTCGGGGCGGCTCTACCCGTTCTACATCCGGGAGAGCTTCTTCCCGCTGCGCAGTGAGTACGACGGCTACTGCCGCTGGGCCGCCGGCAAGCTCCGCGGCGTCCGGTTCGGACAGCGGGTCACGTCCGTCGAGTTCGACCCGGCCGACGAGCACTACGTCGTGCGGGCCACCGTGACCGCCACGGGGGAGCGGGTCACCCACCGCGCCCGGCACCTCGTGCTCGGCACCGGCACCCCGCCGCACGTGCCCGACGCCTGCCGGGGGCTCGGCGGCGACGCGATCCACAACTCGCAGTACCTGGAGCACCGGGCGGTGCTGCGCGCCAAGCGCAGCATCACCGTCGTCGGCAGCGGGCAGAGCGCGGCCGAGATCTACCACGACCTGCTCGGCGACATCGACGCCTGCGGCTACCAGCTCAACTGGGTCACCCGGTCGCCCCGGTTCTTCCCGCTCGAATACACCAAGCTGACCCTGGAGATGACCTCGCCGGACTACGTGGACTACTTCCACGCCCTGCCGGAGGCGACCCGCTACCGGCTGGAGTCCGCGCAGAAGGGGCTGTTCAAGGGCATCAACGCCGACCTCGTCAACGACATCTACGACCTGCTCTACGCCAAGAGCATCGGCGGCCCGGTACGCACCCGGCTGCTGACCAACACCGCGCTGACCACCGCCGCGTACGACGAGCCGAGCGGGACGTACACGCTGGGGCTGCGCAACGTCGAGCAGGACCGCGACTTCACCCTGGACACCGAGGGTCTCGTGCTCGCCACCGGCTACCACTACCGGGTCCCGGAGTTCCTGGAGCCGGTGCGCGACCGCATCCGCTGGGACGGCCACGGCCGCTTCGACGTGGCCCGCAACTACAGCATCGACCACACCGGCCGGGGCATCTTCCTGCAGAACGCCGGCACCCACACGCACAGCATCACCTCACCCGACCTGGGCATGGGCCCGTACCGCAACTCGTGGATCATCCGGGAGCTGCTCGGCCGCGAGCACTACCCGGTCGAGAAGAGCATCACCTTCCAGGAGTTCGGCGTGCCGGCCGGAGCCGCGTCGTGACCGAGGTCGTCCACCGCCGCGTCGACGACCGGCTCGGCGAGTTCGCGCTGCGTACGCTCGACCCGGACGCCGACGCCGCGCTGCTGCACCGCTGGGTGACCCACCCGAAGGCGGCGTTCTGGCTGATGCAGGACGCCGACGTGGCCCGGGTCGCGCAGGAATACCGGCGGATCGCCGCGCACCCGCACCACGCCGCGTTCCTTGGTCTGCACGAGGGGCGACCCGCCTTCCTCGCCGAGCGGTACGACCCCGCCCGCGTCGAACTCGTCGGCCTGTACGACACGGTCGACGGCGATGTCGGCATGCACTTCCTCTGCGCCCCCACCGACGCGCCCGTGCACGGCTTCACCCGCGCGGTGATCACCACCGTGCTGGCGTGGCTGTTCGCCGACCCGGCGACCCGGCGGGTCGTCGTGGAGCCCGACGTGCGCAACACGGCGGTGCACCGGCTCAACGCGGCCGTCGGCTTCACCGTCGTCGGCCCGATCGCCAAGCCCGAGAAGGACGCGCTGCTCAGCGTCTGCACCCGTGCCCAGTTCGAGGCCGCGACCGGCGCGACCGACACCCACCCCGCCGCAACCCGAGGAGACCTGCGCACGTGAACCCCTCCGCATCCGTGGCCCACCTGACGCCGGCGAGCTGGGCCCGCGCCAACCGGCTGTTGGTCCGCAAGGCCCTGGCCGAGTTCGCCCACGAACGGCTGCTCGCACCCGAGCCGGTCCCCGCCGACGCGGACGGCCCGGCGGCGGGGGAGCGCCGGTACGAGGTGCGCGGCGACGACGGCGACGTGGTCTACCGGTTCACCGCGAGCCTGCTGGCCCTGGACCACTGGCGGATCGACGCCGACAGCATCACCCGCCACCGCGGCGACACCGAGCTGCCGCTGGACGCCCTCGACTTCTGCCTCGACCTGCGCGGCGCGCTGGGCCTGCGCGACGAGATCCTCCCCGTCTACCTGGAGGAGATCAGCTCCACCCTCGCCAGCACCGCGTACAAGCTCGACAAGCCGGCGGTGCGCGCCGCCGACCTCGCCCGCGCCGACTTCCAGACCATCGAGACCGAGATGACCGAGGGCCACCCGGGCTTCGTGGCGAACAACGGCCGGATCGGCTTCGGCATCGACGAATACCGCGCGTACGCGCCGGAGGCCGCCCGCCCGGTCCGGCTGGTCTGGCTGGCCGGGCACCGGGACCGGACGACCTTCACCTGCGCCGCCGACCTCGACTACGACACCCTGCTCCGCGCCGAACTCGGCGACGACACCCTCGCCGCCTTCGCGGGCACCCTGACCGGGCTCGGCCTCGACCCGGCCGACTACCTGCTCATCCCCGTGCATCCGTGGCAGTGGTGGAACCGGATCTCCGTCACGTTCGCCGCCGAGGTGGCGCAGCGCCGGCTGGTGTGCCTCGGCCCCGGCCCGGACGAGTACCTCGCCCAGCAGTCCATCCGCACCTTCTTCAACGTCACCGACCCGACCCGGCACTACGTCAAGACCGCGCTGTCCGTGCTGAACATGGGCTTCCTGCGGGGGCTGTCCGCCGCGTACATGGAGGCCACCCCGGCGATCAACGACTGGCTCGCCGACCTGATCGACGGCGACGAGATCCTCAAGCGCACCGGGTTGACGATCATCCGCGAGCGGGCCGCCATCGGGTACCGGCACCTGGAGTACGAGGCGGCGACAGACCGGTACTCCCCGTACCGGAAGATGCTGGCCGCGCTGTGGCGGGAGAGCCCGGTGCCCGGCCTGGAGCCGGGCCGGCGACTGGCCACCATGGCGTCCCTGCTGCACACCGACCGCGACGGCCGGTCGTTCGCCGCCGCGCTGATCGCGCAGTCCGGGCTGGCGCCGCAGGTGTGGCTACGCCGCTACCTCGACGCCTACCTCACCCCGCTGCTGCACAGCTTCTACGCCCACGACCTGGCCTTCATGCCGCACGGCGAGAACGTCATCCTCGTCCTGGACGGCGGGACGGTCGAGCGGGCCATCTTCAAGGACATCGCCGAGGAGATCGTGGTGATGGACCCGGACGCCGACCTGCCCCCGCAGGTGGGGCGGGTGCGGGCCGACGTGCCCGAGGACATGAGGCTGCTGTCGATCTTCACCGACGTCTTCGACTGCTTCCTGCGCTACCTCAACGCGATCCTGGTCACCGAGGGCGTGCTGGACGAGGACGCCTTCTGGCGCACCGTCGCCCGGTGCGCGGCCGACTACGCCGACAGCGTCCCGCACCTGGCTGAGCGGCTGCGGCGCTACGACCTGTTCGCCCCGGAGTTCGCGCTGTCCTGCCTCAACCGGCTCCAGCTGCGCAACAACCGGCAGATGGTCGACCTCGCCGACCCGTCGGCCGCGCTGCAACTGGTCGGCACCCTGGCCAACCCCATCGCCCGCTTCGCGCCGACCCGGTGACCGCCACGACTGTCGCGCCCGCCGGCGGGACAGCGGTCGGCCGGGTGCGGGGCCGGTGGCTGATCCTCGGCGTGCTCTGCCTCGCCCAGGTCACCGTGGTGCTCGACAACACGGTGCTGACCGTGGCCATCCCGGTGCTCACGACCGAGCTGTCCGCCAGCACCGCCGACGTCCAGTGGATGATCAACGCGTACGCCCTGGTCCAGTGCGGCCTGCTGCTCACGGCGGGCAGCGCCGCCGACCGGTACGGCCGCCGCCGGATGCTGCTGGCCGGTCTCGTGCTGTTCGGGCTCGGGTCGCTGGCCGCGGGGCTCGCGCAGACCGGCGGCCAGCTGATCGCCGCCCGGGCCGGGATGGGGATCGGCGGCGCATTCCTGGTCACCGCCACCCTCGCGGTGGCGATGCAGGTCTTCGACGACGCCGAGCGGTCCCGCGCGATCGGGCTCTGGGCCGCGGCGAGCGCGCTGGGGTTCGCGGCCGGGCCGCCCTTCGGCGGGCTCGTCCTCGCCCACCTGCCCTGGGGGGCGATCTTCCTGGTCAACGTCCCGATCGTGCTGGTCTGCCTGGTGGCGGCGTGGGCGCTGGTGCCGGAGTCGCGCCGTGCGACCGGCGGGCGCCTCGACCTGGGCGGGGTGCTGCTCTCCACGGCGGGCCTGACCGCGGTGGTCTACGCGATCATCGCGGGGCCGGAGCGCGGCTGGACGGCCGCCCCGGTGCTGGGCGCGGCCGGCGCGGGAGTGCTCCTCCTCGCCACCTTCGTGGCCTGGGAGCGGCGGGTCGCCGACCCGATGCTGGACATGCACTTCTTCCGCAACCGGCGCTTCGTGGGCGCGGTCTCCGGGGTCGTCCTGATCACCTTCGGCGCCACCGGCGCGCTGTTCCTGCTGACCCAGCACCTGCAGTTCGTGCGCGGCTACCCGGCCTGGGAGGCGGGGCTGCGGATGGTGCCGTTCGCGCTCTCCATCGTCCTGCTCAACGTGGTCGGCGTCGCCGCCCGGGTGATCCGCCGGCTCGGGCTGCCCCGGTCGATCGCGCTCGGGATGACGCTGCTCGCCGCCGGACTCGCCCTCGTCACCCACGCCCCGACGGACGGCTACGGGGTGCTGTTGCCGGGGCTGCTCGTGATGGGCGCCGGCTGCGCCGTGGCGAACCCGGCCATCGTCGAGGCGGTGATGAGCGCGATCCCGCCGGAGAAGGCCGGGGCCGGGGCGGGGGTGGACGGCACCATGACGGAGGTCGGCAGCAGCCTCGGCGTCGCCGTGCTCGGCGCGATCCTGAACGCCCGGTTCGCCGCCCTGCTGCCCGCCGCGCTGGCCGGCGCCGGGTCGTTCCCCGCCGCCCTGGCGGCCGCCGGGAGCGAGGCGGAACGCGGGCTTGTCGCCGACGCGTTCCGTTCCGCCCTGGAGACCGGCCAGACGGTGGGCGCGGTGGCCGTCTTCGCCGGCGGCTGCGTCGCCGCCACGCTGCTGCGCCGGGCCGAGCGGGCCGGCTGAGCCCGCGTCCTCCTGCCGACCGGGCCGACGCCGCCACGCACGGCGGCGTCGGCGTCAGGCCGGCGGCGTCGGCGTCAGCCGGTGGCGTCGGGGTCAGGGTCGGCGTCGGCGTCAGGCCGGCGGCGTCGGCGTCAGCCGGTGGCGTCGGGGTCAGGGTCGGCGTCGGCACCGGGGTCGGCGGCGTCGAGGTCAAGCCGGCGGTGCCGGCGTTACGTCGGCGGGTGCCGGCGTCAGGGTCGGCGGAGCATGCGGAGCGCGCCGGCCCAGGCGACGACCTGGTCCAGCATGGTGCTGACGGCCTCCTCGTGGTGGGCCGCCGGCCGGAAGTCGCGGAAGTTCACGAAGTCGGTCGCCAGGGAGAGCGCGACCTGCGACCGGACGTCGGCCACCCCGAGCTGCCCGAGCACCAGCCGTAGGTGCTCCGCCGCACGGGTGCCGCCGTGCACGCCGTAGCTGACGAGACCGGCGGACTTGTGCTGCCACTCCTGGAAGAGGAAGTCGACGGCGTCCTTCAGCGCGCCCGGGATCGAGTGGTTGTACTCCGGGGTGACGAAGACGAAGCCGTCGAACCCGGCCACCGTCGTCGCCCACCGGCGCACGGCCGGACGCGTCGACGGCGCCATCGACGGCGGCAGCACCTCGTCGAAGTGCGGCAGGCGGTAGTCGGCGATGTCGACCAGCTCGACGGTGAGGTCGGCCCGCTTGGCGGCGAGGTCCCGCACCCAGCGCGCCACGACGTCGGCCTTGCGTCCGGGCCGCGTACTGCCGACGATGACACCGATCCTGACCATGGTTGATCTCCTCTACGGGGTGGGGACGGGGCTGGCGGGGGCCGGCACGGCGCTCAGGCCCCGGGCCAGCTCCACCGCGCCGTGCAGGGACGACAGCGCACCGAGGGCGGCCGGGAGCACCGGCGGCGTCGGCCGGCCCGCCCGGCCCGCCGACCGGGCGTGCTCGGCCACGAGTGGGACGAAGCCGGGCAGCCCGGCGGCGAAGCCGCCGCCGACGATCGCCACCGCGGGGTCCAGCAGCTCGCCGAGGCTGACCACCGCCGCCGCCAGGGCGCGGCAGCTCACGTCGACCGCGTCGACCGCCCAGTCGCGGCCCTCGCGCAGCGCGTCGCGCAGGTCGTCGAAGCTCACCTCGGCCCCCCGACCGTCGGCTGCCCGGCGGAGGGTGGCCGGGCCGGCGGCCACGGACTGGAGGCAGCCACGCCGGCCGCAGTCGCAGCGCTGGCCGTCGAGATCCACCACCATGTGCCCGACCTCGGCCGAGGAGCGGCCGGGCACGGACCGTCCCGCCAGCACCACGCCGCCGCCGATGCCGGTGCCGACGCCCAGGTAGACCACGTCGTCGCGGCCGGCGTGCCGGGCCTCCGCCAGCGCGGCGAGGTCACCGTCGTCGGCCACGGCCGTCGCCGCGCCGGGGAAGAGCCGACGCAGCGCGCCGGCGAGGTCCAGGCCGGCCCAGCTCGGCCGGCCGGGCCACGTCGTGACGGCGCCCGCCGTGTCCGTGGTCGCCGGCATCGCCACCCCGACCGCGCCGACCGGCCCCCACGCGTCGCGCAGCCGGGTCACCTCGGCGGCCAGCGCGGCCAGGTCCGCCGCCGCGTTTGCGCCGTGCGGCCAGCGGAAGGTCCGGTCGTACGCCGGCCGGCCGGCCGCCTCGGCGCGCAGCGCCACCTTCGTGCCGCCGACGTCGACGCCG
Organism: Micromonospora sp. NPDC048063; assembly: GCF_043202855.1. Lineage (NCBI taxonomy): Bacteria > Bacillati > Actinomycetota > Actinomycetes > Micromonosporales > Micromonosporaceae > Micromonospora > Micromonospora sp. NPDC048063. The sequence continues at coordinate 83,900 of NZ_JBIDBG010000023.1, forward strand.
AGCACCCCGACGGAGCCCTGCCGGTCGGTCCCGGCGGCGGGACGCTGCGGGTCGAGCCCGGCGGCGGGACGCTGCGGGTCGAGCCCGACGGTGGGACGCTGCGGGTCGGGCACGACGGCTCAGCCCTTGAGCACGTGGAGGACCACCAGCGCCACCGCGGCGACGGCGAAGATCACCGGCGTCAGGGTCATGGGGGCCGGGTCCTTCGCGCGGACGTGGTAGACCACCGCGCCGACCATCTGCAGGGCGAGGCCGACGGCCGCCGCGATGCCCAGCGGCGCCCAGAGCAGCCCGAGCAGCAGACCGGTGACCGCGGCGAGCTCCAGCACCCCGAGCACGCGGGTCAGGCCGGGGGAGACGCCCAGGTGGTCCATCCGCTCGCGCATCTGCGCCTGCCCGGTCAGCTTCGGCACGGCGGTGCCCAGGAAGACCGCGGCGAGGATGGCGGTCAGGACGATGACGGGAATGTGCACGTGAGGTCCTTACGGTGAGGTGGCAGGATGCGGACGACCGTACCGGCGCCGGATCGGCGCGGTCGGCGGCGGAGGGCGGCGCGCCGAATCCTCACCGGACGGTCGCGACGAGGGCGCGGGCGGCCAGCCGGTAGCCCAGCGACCCGAGCCCGACGATGACGCCGCTGGCCAACGGGGCGATGACCGAGTCGTGCCGGAAGCTCTCCCGGGCCCAGACGTTGGACAGGTGCACCTCGACGAAGGGCCGCGGATAGTTGGCCAGCGCGTCGCGCAGGCTCCAGCCGGCGATCATCAGCGCGCCCGGGTTGACGATGGCGCCGACGGTGTCGTACCGGTTCTGGATCGCGCGGATCAGGGCCCCCTCGCAGTCGTGCTGCTCGGCCACCACCCGCCAGCCCCGCGCGGCGACCTCCTCGCCGACCGCCCGCTCGATGTCGTCGAGGGTGTCGGTGCCGTAGATCTCCGGCTCCCGCCTGCCGAGGATGCCCAGGTTCGGGCCGTTCAGCAGCAGCACGTCCGACACGCTTCACCTCGCGGGGGCGCGGCCCTGTCCCGACAGGACCCGATGACTGGTCCTCCGCAGTCTTACTACGCGGCCGGCGTCGGGCGACCCGGCGGCGGCCCCGGGGCGGGTGGACTAAGGGGTGCGTAGGGGCTGTTAGGGGCGGTGACCCGGCGCCCGGTTCGGTTACCGTCCCTCCTGCTGAGGCGATGCCGCCGGCTCCACGGGGGCGTCACCTACCTCGAACCGGCCATCCGGCGCCCCGGTGTGCCCGGACCGCGTACCGGCGGTCCCGGGTCGTCTGCCCGATGTCCGGCGAAGCCCCTGGTCTGCCCGAGTTGGGAAGTGGGAAGTCATGAGTGGTCAGCCCTCGACGGTGTCGGAGTTCCCCGAGTGGCCGCAGTTCGGTGACGAGGAGCGCGCCGGACTGATCCGCGCCCTCGAGCAGGGCCAGTGGTGGCGGATGGGCGGCAGCGAGGTCGACTCCTTCGAGCAGGAGTTCGGCGCCTACCACGGCACGCCGCACGCGCTGGCCGTCACCAACGGGACCCACGCCCTCGAGGTCGCCCTGGAGGTGCTCGGCGCCGGCCCCGGCACCGAGGTGATCGTCCCCGCCTTCACGTTCATCTCGTCCTCGCTGGCCGCGCAGCGCCTCGGCGCGGTCGCGGTGCCGGTCGACGTCGACCTGGACACCTACTGCGTCGACCCGGCCGCCGTCGAGGCCGCCATCACCCCGCGTACCAAGGTGATCATGCCGGTGCACATGGCCGGCCAGTTCGCCGACATGGACGCGCTGAGCAAGGTCGCCGCCGACGCCGGGGTGGCGCTGCTCCAGGACGCCGCGCACGCCCAGGGCGCGCAGTGGCAGGGCAAGCGGGCCGGGGAGCTCGGCTCGGTGGCCGCGTTCAGCTTCCAGAACGGGAAGCTGATGACCGCCGGCGAGGGCGGCGCGATCCTCTTCCCCGACGAGGAGTTGCGCGAGCGGGCGTTCCTCGTGCACAGCTGCGGCCGGCCCCGCACCGACCGGGACTACCTGCACAGCACCACCGGCTCGAACTACCGGATGGGCGAGTTCACCGCCGCCGTCCTGCGCGCCCAGCTGGGCCGGCTCGACGAGCAGATCGCGGTGCGCGAGCAGCGCTGGCCGCTGCTGGCGAGCCTGCTCGCCGAGATCCCCGGCGTCGTCCCGCAGGCCACCGACCCGCGCACCGACCGCAACCCGCACTACATGGCGATGTTCCGCGTCCCCGGGATCACCCTGGAGCACCGCCGCGCCGTGGTGGACGAGCTGATCGCCCGGGGCATCCCGGCGTTCGTGGCGTTCCGCGCGATCTACCGCTGTGAGGGCTTCTGGAAGGCCGGCGCCCCCGACGAGTCGGTCGAGGCTATCGCGGCCCGCTGCCCCAACGTCGAGCAGATCCACTCCGACTGCATCTGGCTGCACCACCGCACCCTGCTCGGCACGGAGCAGCAGATGCACGAGATCGCCGCCGTACTCGCCGACATCCTCGCCGGATGACCGGCCTGCCCCCGGCCGCCGCGACCGACCGCCTGGTGCGGGTCGCGGTCGCCGGCCTCGGGTGGGCCGGGCGGGAGATCTGGCTGCCCCGGCTCGCCGCGCACCCGGGGTTCACGGTGACCGCCGTGGTCGACCCGGAGCCCGGCGTCCGTGACCGGGCCCGCGACAGCCACGACGTCCCCGCCGCGTACGCCGACGTCGACGAGCTGCCGGCCGGCGCGGTCGACCTGGTGGTCGTCGCCGTGCCCAACCACCTGCACGCCGCCGTCGCCGCCCGGCTGCTGCGCCGGGGCGTACCGGTGTTCCTGGAGAAGCCGGTCTGCCTGACCTCCGCCGAGGCGACCCTGCTCGCGGACGCGGAGCGCGCGGGCGGCTCGGTGCTGCTCGCCGGCAGCGCCGCCCGCTACCGGGCCGACGTCCGGGCGCTGGCCGACGCGGCCGGCGAGCTGGGGCCGATCCGGCACGTCGACGTGGCCTGGGTTCGCGCCCGGGGCGTGCCCGACGCCGGCGGCTGGTTCACCCGGCGCGACCTCTCCGGCGGTGGCGCGCTGGTGGACCTCGGCTGGCACCTGCTCGACACGGTGCTGCCGATGCTCGGCCCGACCCGGATCACCCACGCCGTCGGCAGCGTCTCCGACGACTTCGTCAACGACAGCGCGGCCCACGCCGCCTGGCGCAGCGACGCCGACACCGCCGGCCGTACCCCCGGCGACGTCGAGGACACCGCCCGCGGCTTCCTGCTCACCGACACCGGCGCGTCCGTCACCCTGCACGCGTGCTGGGCCTCCCACGAGGCGCTGGACCGTACGACGATCACGGTGCACGGCGCGGCCGGCTCGGCGACCCTGCGCTGCACGTTCGGCTTCAGCCCGAACCGGGACCCGGAGCCGGTGCTGACCCGCACCCGCGACGGCGAGACCGTCCGGCTGCCGCTGCCCGCCGAGCCGATCGGCACCGAGTACGCCCGCCAGCTCGACGCCCTCCCCGGCCTGCTCGCCGACCCCGCCAGCCGGGGCGCGGCCGTCGCCGAGGCGCGCCGCACCATCGACATCATCGAACGGATCTACGACTCCGCCCGGCCCACCACGCCGGAGCGGCAGCACGCCCTCGCGGGCGACAGCGGCCGGTGAGAACCACCGGCGACCTCACTCGCCCCGGGGAGCAGCCATGACCCAGTCACCGCCCACTGTCGACGCGACACCGGCTCTTGTCGACGTGGCCCGCCCGGCGCCGGCCCGGGGGCCGATCCGCGCGGTCGTGTTCGACCTCGACGGCGTCGTGGTCGACAGCTCGGCCGTGATGCGGGAGGCGTTCAGCATCGCGTACGCCGAGGTGGTGGGCGCCGGGCCGGCGCCGTTCGAGGAGTACAACCGGCACATGGGCCGGTACTTCCCGGACATCATGCGGCTCATGGGGCTGCCGCTGGAGATGGAGGAGCCCTTCGTCCGGGAGAGCTACCGGATGGCGCACCTCGTGCCGCTGTTCCCCGGCGTACGGGAGACGCTGGAGACGCTGCACGCCCGGGGCATCAGGATGGCCATCGCCACCGGCAAGAGCGGGCCGCGGGCGCGCTCGCTGCTCGACACTCTCGGGGTGCTGGGCCTGTTCGACCACGTGATCGGGTCCGACGAGGTGGCCCGCCCGAAGCCGGCGCCGGACATCGTGCTCCAGGCGCTGGGGCTGATGGACGTGCCGGCGAACCAGGCCATGATGGTCGGGGACGCGGTGATCGACCTGCTGAGCGGGCGCGAGGCGGGGGCCACCACGGTGGCCACGACATGGCACGGCGGGGATGTGAGTGGGTTGCTGGCGGCGGGGCCGGACCTGGTCGCGCACGCGCCGGGCGACCTGCTCGAACACTGCCCGGCGGCGCTCGTTCCCTGACGTCGCGCTGGGCGGCACTTCGAGCCAGCCGCCGGGCGTCGGGCTCCAGTTGACGCATGTGACGGACTGCGCACAGATGCTTCGTTACACGTCCGGCTAGACGATCTTTGTGTTGGTCGGGTAGCCCGAGGGGCTGAGCCTTCGGGATCCATCGCGTGGCCATGTCCCGTAGGTGGCGGCCGACCCCTGCGGGTTGGCATAGCGCCGGAGCCACGTCCGGCGCCGGATCGCCGACACCGAGTGCGCCGAAGTCGATGACAGCGGCCAGGCGGCACGGGATGTGCGGCGCCCTACGCCCAACCGTGGCGGGCGGCGTGCCAGCCGAGCTGCATCCGGGTCTCCACACCCGCCAGGTCCATCAGGTGGCGCAGGCGCCGTTGCAGGGTACGCAGCGACAGGTCGAGCTGGGCGGCGACGACCTGGTCGGTGAGCCCGGCCAGCAGCAGCGCCAGGATCCTGCGGTCCAGGTCGGTCGGGCCGTCGGTGCCGTCTCCGGCGGCTTCGGTCACGCCCCCGAGGTCGGTCGGTTCGAGTGGGTGGGCGTGCCGCCACACGACCTCGAAAAGCGCGTCCATCGCGGCCAGCAGCCCGGTGCGGTGCAGCAGCACCGCCGCGGGCTCGCCGCCTGGCGTGGCGGTCAACGGCACCAGGGCCAGTTCCGCGTCGGCCAGGATGAGCTTGATCGGCAACGACTCGACGACCCGCACCTGGACGCCGCTGCGCAGGGACTCGAGGGTCTCGGCGACCACCCCGGGTTCGGCGAGCGCCGGGCGGTCCACCACGACCCGGAAACGTACCCCCTGGTTCACCGCTGTCGACTCCACCGCGTTGCTGCCCGGCGGTACGGCGATGAAGGGCAGTGTGACGAAGCTGCGTACCTCGGTGCGGGCGGCCTGCTGCACCTGGGCGAACCGGTGGCGGACCGCGTCGACGCCGGTGACCACCTCGATCAGTTCGTCGATGGTGCGCCCCGCGACCGCCCCGCGGTACTCCTCGGCGAGCGTGACGAGCGCCAGTTCGGCGCTGCGGAGCGCGTTGCGCTGCTCGCTGATGAGCGCGCCGAGCGCCACCGCGGGCGGCGCCACCGAGAACGCGCCGTCCGGTCCGGATTTCACCAGGCCGCAGGCCAAAAGGTGGGACAGCGCCGCCTCGACCGCCGCGGTGGGCATCCGCAGGGCGGCGGCCAACTCGTCCGGGCCGGCCTGCGCGCGCCGGACCAGCAGGCCGTAGACCGCCTCGTCCTCGGGGCCGAGGCCCAACGCGCCCAGCATCGGTGGCTGCCTCCCTCCGCCCGAGACGACGCGGAGAGTATGGGCCATGCTCATGGATCTTGAACAGTCCCGGGTGCCGTCCGGGTGGCCGGAAGGGGCCCCGGGACGAGCTGCGTCCCGGAGCCCCGCCAACCACATCACCGCACGCCGTAGGCCCGGATGATCGTCTGGCGCACGCCGTTGCCGTGCTCGTCGGTGAGGTCGACGCGCAGGGAGACGTTCTTACCGGCGGCCGCCGACTGGTCCACGGTGGTAACGAATCCGGCCCCCTTCCGGGTGACGGTCACCTCCTGCCACGTCGTCCCGTCGTCGAAGGAGACCCACGCCTGCGCCGCCGTGATCTGCCCGGCGTCGTAGTCGCGCTGACCGGCGCCGCCGAAGCCGATCTCGAACCCGGCGGTCGCCGGGGTCAGGTTCCGCGTGTCGACGGCGATGCCGTAGGACGGGACCAGGATCGGCAGGGCGTAGAGGCCGTTGTCGGACGGCCGCTGCGACCGGAACCGGAACTCCGTCTCGGTGCCGTAGAAGAGGCTCCAGTTCGGATGGCTGGGCGGCCCGGGGTTGAACCGCGTGGTCGTCACCCGCAGCCGGTAGGCCGCGTCGGCGTCCGGCACGTCCCAGATCCCCTGCGGCCAGGCGCTCCGCCCGAGGCTGACGCCGTCGGCGAACAGCTCCGCGTTGCCGACGTCGCCGAAGCCGCCGATGCCGTAATGGTCGGGGTCGGAGTCACCCCACACCAGCATCGCCGCGCCGATCTGGCCCTCCTGCCTCTCGGCGATGCGCTCCGGCGACAGGTCCGCCCGCCGGATGCCGGTCGAGCGCATCGGGCCGCGGTACCAGTCCTCCGACCGGACGGACCCCGCCTCGGCGGTCCGCGGCGCGGCGAACATCGTCTCGTCCCGGACGCTCGCCCCGGCCATGAGGCGCTGGGTCTGCACACCGGCGGTCACGAACGAGGCCCGTTCGACCGGAACGGCGAAGGTGTCGGAGACGAGCGACACGGCGCTGGGGTAGTTCGCCGGGAAGAACTGGATTCCGTCGACGATGACCCGGTCGGTGCGGGTGGAATGGATCCGCTCGTCGACCCGGGCCATTTTCTTCTCTCTGACCTGCAGCGGCACGTCCGGCTGGGTCATCCGCTCGTCCGCGAACGCCACGTTGTAGACGTAGGGGCTCGTGACGACCGCGTCCCAGGCCAGCGTCACCGGTCCGGCGGCCAGCGCAGTCCGCAGGGCGGACTCCTCCATGGCGGTGACCGTCAGACCCGGGATCGCCGACGCGGCGACCGCGGACCAGCGGCCCGGCGCGTCCCGCCCGAAGAGGACGGCCTTGACGTCTGCGGCCGCGGCGGCGGTGAGGACCTTCGCGACATCGGTCGAGTGCACCAGCGCGATCTTCCCGGTCGCCGTGGCCAACTCCGCCTCACTGCCTGCTCCGGCGTCGACCAGCTCGGCGGTTCCGGACCCGTCGAAACGGGTCGGCACGCCGGCCTGGAGCCGGCTCGGCCCGATGTAGACGGGGTTGAGAGCGATCCCGCCGGTAGTGCGCAGGACCAGTTCGGGCGCGTACAGCCGGTAGTAGCTGCCCAGCTGGAAGCCGCCGTCGGTGACCGGCGTGGTCCGGCCGACGTAGACCTCGTCGACGGACTTCCCGCCGGTGTAGCCGCCGCTGATGTACGCGGTGTCCCACCAGCGGCCGTACTCCAGCGCGGCACTTTGCGCCTCGATCGGCCGCTCGGCGGTGACCTTCTGCCGGATCGCCGTCCGGGCGTCGTAGGTGATGGTCCGATCGACGTCATCGTTGTTGACCACCAACTCGGGGTCGCCCATGAACGTCACCGAGTGGACCAGACCGTCCGCCCCGGTGGTGCCCGCGTCACGGCTGGCGATCACGGCGTTGATCGAGTAGCGGCCCTCGCGCAGCCGCAGCGTCGGCTCGGTCGTGAACGACGCGAACCGCAGGGCGGTCAGCCGGTCCGCGTCCACGACGTCCACGAACGACGGAGTGGCCGGCGCCTCGCCGCGGCGGTCGATCAGCTTCAGCTTCACCGTGACCGCGTGCGGCTCCAGGTACGCCGCGATCGCCGTGACGACGGTGCTGCCGTCGGCTGCGGTGGCGACGAGCCGGGCCCCGATCGCGCCGTACTCGGCGGCCCTCAGATTGACGGCCGGGTCGAGGACGACGGGCACCTCGGCCGTGCCGTGCGCCGGGACGGTGACCGTGCCGATCCCGGCAGCGAACGTCCGCTTCGGCAGCGGCGCTCCGTTCTCGGCGGTCGCTCCGGCGATCGCGAGGTCGAACGCGACCGCCTCGTCACCGGTGTTGGTGAGCGTGACCGTCGTCGTGGTCTTCGGCTGGTGCAGGTGCGGCCAGGCGTACGATCCCGCGTCGACGACACCGGGGCCGACGACCGTCGCGGTCAACGGGCGCAGCGCGTCGACGACACCGGCGCCCACCTCGTGCACCCGGCCCGTGGTGCTCGGCGTCGCCGCCGAGATCAGCGCCGCCTTGCGCTGCTGCGCCGTCCAGCCGGGGTGCTTCTGCTTCAGCAACGCGGCAACCGCGGCGACGTGCGGGGTCGCCATCGACGTGCCCGACATCCGGGTGTACCCGCCGGTGCCGGACTCGGCCGCGAGGATCTCCACACCCGGCGCGGCGATCTCGGGCTTGACGGTGTGGGTGCCGGCGACCGGGCCACGGCTGGTGAACCATGCGGTCTGTCCCGCGGAGTCCACCGCGCCCACGGTGAGAACGTCCTTCGCGCACGCGGGCGCGCTGATCGTCTGGAGCGTGGGGCCCGCGTTGCCGGCGGCGACCACGAACAGCGAGGCGCTCTGCTGCGCGAGCGCCTGCGCGGCGACGCCGATCGGATCGGTGCAGTCGGTGCCGACGCTGCCGCCGAGGCTCATGCTGATCACGTCGGCCTTCTGGTCGACGGCCCACTGCATGCCGTTGATGATCCAGGATTCCTGGCCCTGGCCGTAACCGTTGAGCACCTTGCCGATGAGCAGCTTCGCGCCGGGCGCGACGCCCTTCTCGACACCGCCGGAGGCAGCGCCGGTGCCCGCGACCGTTGACGCGACATGTGTGCCGTGCCCGTGCAGGTCCACGTCGGCGCCACCGGAGTCGGTGGTGAAGTTCTTCGCGCCGGCCACCTGCCCGGCGAGGTCCGGGTGCTTGCCGTCGTAGCCGGAGTCGAGGACGGCCACCGTGGTGCCCGTCCCGTCGAAGCCCGCCGCCCACGCCTGCGGGGCGTGGATCTGCGCGGCACTCTCGGCCATCGCCACGCTGACCCGCTCGTCCAGCCACAGCTTCGCGATGGCCGGCCCGTCACCGTCGGTCAGGTCGCGCCAGAACTCCGCGGCGCGGTCCTTGTCCGCCGACAGGGCGACGGCGTCCGCGACCGGTAGGGTCGCCTCGACGGTCGCGCCCTGCGGGGCCTGCGGCGCTTGGCGGGTACGCGTCACCGCGCCCCCGTAGGTGGCGAGCAACGGCAGGGCCGCGGCCGACCGGTCGTCGTAGCCCTGGCGTACCAGCGCGCTGACGTTGAACAGCTGCTCGTCGAGAATTCCCTCGGAGATCATCGGGACCGCGCGGGCTGGGACGACGTAGACGTCACCGCGGAAGACGCGCGTGATGTAGCCGTCCGGGTCGGCGTTCGGGCCCGGGACGAGCGACGCCGACGGGCGGCCCGTGGCGTCGACGGAGTACACGGCGAGGTCGCCGGTGATCAGTGTGACCGGTGTGCCGGCCGGGGTCGCCGTGCCGGACGCCGAGCCGACGATCGGCCGCTGCGGCGCCGCCGCGGCGGCGGGCGCCGCGGCGGCGGCAACGCCCACCGTCAAGGCGACGACACCCACGGCCCGGCCGAACCGGGCCCATCGGTGGTGGACAGACATGGGATTTCCTTCCGCGAATGCGTGGTCTGCACGGATCGTGGCAGCGCATCGTCTCGCGGAAAACGGATCACGGCTGGCGGTTCTGCGCCTTGGCGCTACTTCGCCACTTTTCCGATCATTGCGCCGGCCACGTTGTGATCGCGGCGAGATGTTGCTGTTCAGCGCCCGCAGGTTGAGGACGGCTTCGGCACCGGCCAGGCCCCCAGCGGACGCCGGTGATGTCCATCCGGTCTTTGATGAGATGCCGGCAGGCTTCTTCGGCCACGCCGTTGGCGATCGGCCATCCGGGCGACAATGCTGGCTTCCCTCACAGGTGAGATGTGCGAAGGTCGTGACGGCCCGCTCGGTGTGTCGGGTCGTCGTCGACCTGGGGTCCGGCTTCGAGGAAGCGCAGCATGGACGCGGCCAACACCTCGGCGACAGGGGGCGGGACCAGGTCGGTGCGGACGGTGACGCGCAGGAGGACGTCCTCTTCGCCGGGAAGCACCTCGACGAGGCAGGCGCCCGACCACTCCCGGGCGTACGGCTCGACGACCTCCTCGGTGCGGCAGGCGGGCAGTTCCAGCGGAAGGACGACGTTGTCCTGGTAGGCGAAGGCGGGCAGGCTGTTGGCCACCTCGCGGGACAGGCCGACGGCCGGGTCGGCGGCGCTCTCCAGGAAGGGAATGTCCTGGGCGGCCATCAGCTCGTCCAGCGTCTGCTGGACGGCCCGCACCAGATCCTTCCCCGGCTCGTCGAACCGGACCCGGAGGCAGTTGGTGTTGATCCTGCTCGTGAAGGTGGAGTCGAGGATGCGGCTGCCGCGTTGGGCGACGATCACCACCAGGCCGATGTCGTCCTGCTGGTGGATGGCGCGCAGCGCGACGGCGTAGGCGGCGGCGAAGTAGGCGGAGCGGCTGAACCGGCGTTCGCGGGCGGCGCGGTCCCAGCGTTCCAGCACGGCGGGGGTGACGGTGACGGTGTGCCCGGTCTTCGGGCCCCAGGCCGGGGTTTGATCCAGGAGCGCCTGGGACCGGCCCTCGCCCTGGCGGGAGAGTCCGCGCAGTTGCCCGCGCCAGTAGGCCCGCTGGGCTTCGAGGTCGGCGGCGTCGCGCAGCCGGGTGTACTCGTCGTGGAACTGGCGCAGGGTGGGCGCGGACCGTTCCCAGATCGGGGCCTCGCCGGAAAGCCGGGCGGTGTAGGCGTGGCTGAGGTCGCGGACGAGGAGGGCGTGTGACCAGCCGTCGAAGGCGATGTGGTGGATGCCGACGCCGAACAGGATCCGGTTGGTGGACTTCTCGCGGATGAGGGCGGCTCGCCAGTTGCGGCCCTGGGTGTAGTCGAGTGGTTGTTGCACCGCTTCGGCGAGTTGGTCCAGGGCTTCCTGTTCGCTGGTGGCGTCGGTGAGGAGCCGGAGCTGGGGCATGCCGGGGTTCGGCGGGATGACGGCGACCGGGGGGTCGACGCGTCGGTAGCGGGCGTGTAGCGCCTCGTGCCGGCGGTGCACGTCGCCGAGCGCGGCCATCAGCGCGCGCAGGTCCAGCTCGCCCTCGATCCACCAGGTGGTCGGGCAGACCAGTTCGAAGGGGAGCCAGGCGAACTTGGAGACCGAGAGGGTCAGCGGGACGGGCCCGGACGGGTCGGGGCGTCCGGCGACGGGCGGCTCCGGCTGGGTCTGGGAGCGGCGGGGTGCGGTGGTGAGCCAGTGGGCCAGGGCGTGCGGGGTGGGGGTGCGGTGGATCTGGGAGACGGGTACCACCACGCCGGCGGCTTCGTCGATGGCGGTGGCGAGGGCGGCGGATTGGAGGGAGGTGCCGCCGAGGTCGAAGAAGCTGTCGTGGGTGCCGATGCCCTCGATGCCCAGCACGGTGGCGAATACGCCCGTGACCAGCCGTTCCTCGTCGGTCGCGGGTTCGACGTAGTCCACGCCGAGGTCGGGGCGTTGGGAGCCGGGCTCCGGTAGCGCTCGGCGGTCGATCTTCCCGGTGCCGCCGACGGGGAACCTGTCGAGGACCATGATCACGGCCGGGACCATGTACGAGGGCAGGGCGATCGCGGCGTGTGCGCGTAGTTCGCTCACGATCGGCGTCCGGCCGTCCCGTCCGGTCACATAGCCCGCCAACCGGGCGACACCCTGATCTTCCCGACGGACGACCACGGCCGTGCCGACGTCGGGGTGCTGTTCGAGGACGGCTTCGATCTCGCCGAGTTCGATGCGGATGCCGTTGATCTTGACCTGGTGGTCCATGCGGCCGAGGATCTCCAGTGCCCCGGTGGCGTTCCATCGGCCCAGGTCGCCGGTGCGGTAGGCGAGGCCGCCGCCGTGCGGGTCGGTGACGAAGCGTTGTGCGGTCAGCTCGGGGCGGTTGAGGTAGCTGTCGGCTACGCCCTTCCCGGCGATGAGGATTTCGCCGGGGACGCCCATCGGGACGAGGTTCAACTGCGCGTCGACGACGCGGATCTGCCGGTTGGGCATAGGGCGTCCGATCGGCACGTACGCGCCGCCCCAGCCGGAGGATGCGTCGTACCAGGTGCAGGCGACGGACGCTTCGGCCGGGCCGTAGGCGTTGATCAGCCGGGTGCCGGCGGCCAGCCAGCGTTGGGCCATGTGGGGCGGGATGGGTTCCCCGGCGAGGGTCACGCAGGACAGGCTCGGGCAGTCGGCGGGGTCGACCGCGGCGAGGTTGGTGGGCGGGCAGAACGCGTGGCTGGTCTGCTCCTTGGCGATCAGCTCCGTCAACCGGCGGGCGTCGAGCAGGTCGTCGCGGGAACAGACCACGACGCGGGCGCCGGAGGTCAGCGCGGTGTAGATCTCGCCGAGGGCCACGTCGAAGACGGGGGCGCAGCAGTGCAGCATCCGGCTGTCCGGGCCGACCTCGCACTCCTCGCGCATCCAGCTGAGGAAGTTCGTCAACATCGCATGGGTCAACACCACGCCCTTCGGCTTCCCGGTCGACCCCGACGTGTAGATGACGAACGCCGGCGCGGAGGTGTCCACCACCGGTAGGTCGACCGGTTGGGTTGCTTCGACTGTGGGCGAGTCGTCGTCGAGGGCGACCACTGTCACGCCGTTCTCGGCGGGGACGTGGGGGGCGACGGCGCTGACGGTGAGCACGATCCGTGCGCCGTGGTCGCCGAGCAGCATGCGCATTCGTTCTGTCGGCCAGGACACGTCCATCGGTGTGTATGCCGCGCCGGCTCGCATTACGCCCATGGTGGCGATCAAGGTCCAGAGGCTGCGGTCCAGGGCCAGCGACACCACGTCACCGGTCTGCACGCCCAGGGACCGTAGATGTCGGGCCAGCGCTTCTGAGCGGCGGTCCAGCTCGCCGTATGTCAACACCTCGCCGTCGGCGACGCCCGCTGCCGCGTCCGGGGTGCGCCGCGCCCATTCCAGCACCAGTTCGTGGATCGGTTGGCCCGGCACCTGTCGCGCCGGGCCCCGGCCCCACTCCAGCAACCGTTCCCGCTGCGCGTCGCCCACCAGCGGCAACCCCGACAGTGCATCCTCGGGGGCGGCCAGCCCGGCAGACGTCACCAGGACCACCTGGTCCAGCAGACCCTGCGCCCACTGGGTCGAGAATCCGTCCGCCGCGTAGTCCACCCGCACCGCCGACCCGTCCCCGGCGACGGTCACCACCACATCCACGTCCACGGCCGTCGGTCCCGTCTCGGCCACCGGAGCGTCCACCAACCCGACGACCACCGGACCCACCAGGCCGGCATCGACCGCGACCGGCCCGGCCGCCAACGCCGCACCCACCCGCGACACCAACACCCCGAACCCCGGATCACCCGCCACGCCCACCCGCAACACACCACCCGACGACAGGCCCACCACCACCTCGCCCTGACCGGTCCACCGCGCCAGAACCGCCACGAGCCCCGCCACCACCACCTCACCGGCCGCCCCGCCAGGCAACGACGGGGACAGCGCCCGGAACACCGACGCCGCCCGAGCCGGCCACACCGCCGGCCGACGCAGGTCACCCACCAGGTCGAGGACCTCGAAGTCGGTTCCGGTCCCGCCGACATCCGCGGCCTGTGCCCGCGCGGGAAGGAACTCGACAGACATGGGCCAACCTCCGATCAGGACCGGCGTCACCCGCACGGGAAACGGCCGGGTCAGGAACCAGGAACTCCGTCGGCGCGGCCGTCCGCGTCCACGGCATGAGGGGTACGGGCGAACCTTCAGGCGGTGGTGTGGGGCACCGTGGGGCCGGCTTCGAGGAAGCGCAGCATGTGGGCGCCCAGTTGCTCGGCGATGGTGAACGGGATCAGGTCGGTGCGGATGGTGATGCGCAGGAGGGCGTCGTCGTCCCGGGGGATCGCCTCGACGGTGAGGCCGCTCATCACCTCCCGGGCGTACGGCTCGACGACCTCCTCGGTGCGGCAGCCGGGCAGTTCCAGCGGAAGCACCACGTTGTCCTGGTAGGCGAAGCCGGGCACGCTGGCGACCACCTCGCCGGGCAGGCCGACGGCCGGGTCGGCGGCGGTCTCCGAGAACGGGATGTCCTGGGCGGCCATCAGCTCGTCGACGGTCTGCTGGACGTGCTGGAGCAGGCCCGACTCCGGCCCGTCGAACCGGACCCGGACGCAGTTCGAGTTGATCCGGGTGGTGAAGGCGGAGTCGAGGATGCGACTTCCGCGCCGGGCGACGATCATCAGCAGGCCGATGTCGTCCTGCTGGTGGATGGCGCGCAGCGCGGAGGCGTACGCGGCGACGAAGTAGCTGGAGCGGCTGAACCGGTGTTGCCGGGCGGCGTCGTCCCAGCGGCGCATGACCTCGGGGGTGACGGTGACGATGTGTCCGGCCTTCGGGCCCCACGCGAGGGCCTGTTCCAGGGGCGCCTGAGGTTGGCCGTGGCCCTGGCGGGGGAGGCCGCGGAGCTGTTCGCGCCAGTACGCTCGCTGGGCTTCGAGGTCGGCGGCGTCACGCAGCCGGGTGTATTCGTCGTAGGACTGCCGCAGTGTGGTCGCCGGCCCCGCCCACACCGGGGCCGCCCCGGCGAGCCGGGCGGCGTAGGCGTGGCCGAGGTCGCGCACCAGCAGCGAGTGTGACCAGCCGTCGAAGGCGATGTGGTGGATGCCGATGCCGAACAGGGTCCGGTTGGTGGATTTCTCGCGGATGAGGGCGGCTCGCCAGTTGCGGCCCTGGGTGTAGTCGAGTGGTTGTTGCACTGCTTCGGCGAGTTGGTCCAGGGCTTCCTGTTCGCTGGTGGCGTCGGTGAGCAGTCGCAGTTGTGGCATGCCGGGGTTTGGCGGGATGAGTGCGACGGGCGGGTCGACGCGTCGGTAGCGGGCGTGCAGTGCCTCGTGTCGGCGGTGCACGTCGCCGAGCGCGGCCATCAGCGCGCGCAGGTCCAGCTCGCCCTCGATCCACCAGGTGGTCGGGCAGACCAGTTCGAAGGGAAGCCAGACGCACTTGGCGACCGACAGGGTCAGCGGAACGGGCTTGGCGGGGCCGGAGCGGCCGGTGACGGCCGGCGCCGGCTCGACCCTGGGACGACGGGGAGCGGTGGCCAGCCAGCGGGCCAGCCCGTGCGGGGTGGGCGTGCGGTGGATCTGCGACACGGGCACGACGACGTCCGCGGCCTCGTCGATGCCCGCGGCCACCGCCGCCGACTGCAACGACGTGCCACCGAGATGGAAGAAGCCGTCCCGTACGCCCACCCGGTCCAGCCCGAGCACCGCCGCGAACACCCCCGCGACGAGCCGTTCCTCGTTCGTCGTCGGCTCCACGTACGCCACGTCCAGGTCGGGGCGCTGCGAGCCGGGTTCGGGCAGTGCCCGTCGGTCGAT